>NZ_JAMXMB010000034.1 GCF_024055635.1 Microbacterium yannicii | reverse complement strand
GCCGCGGCATCCGTCCCTTCGACAGGCTCAGGGACCGCTGGGACTCAGCGCTTGCCGGCGATCTGACGACCGACGATCTCGCGCATGATCTCGTTCGTGCCGCCGTAGATGCGGTGGACGCGGGCGTCGAGGAACGCACGGGCGATCGGGTACTCGGTGATGTAGCCGTAGCCGCCGTGCAGCTGCACGCAGGTGTCGAGGATCTCCCATTCGCGCTCGGTCGTCCAGAACTTGACCTTCGCCGCCTCCTCAGCCGACAGCTTGCCGTCCTTGTAGGCGAGGAGCGCCCGGTCGAGGTACGCCCACATCACGTCGACGGTGGTGGCGACATCCGCCAGCTTGAAGCGGGTGTTCTGGAAGTCGATGATCCGCTCGCCGAAGGCCTCACGGCTCTTCGTGTAGTCGACGGTCCACGCGAGGGCAGCCTGCGCGGCCGAGCCCGCGGCGATGCCGATGGACAGGCGCTCCAGCGGCAGGTTCATCATGAGCTGGATGAAGCCCTGACCCTCCTTGCCGCTGATGAGGTTCTCCTCCGGCACGAAGACGTCGCTGAACGACAGCTCGGCGGTGTCGTGGCCGTGCGAGCCCATCTTGTGGAGCTTCTTGCCGTGGTCGAAGCCCTCCATGCCGTTCTCGATGATGAGCAGGCTGAAGGCGTCGGGACGGTTGCCCTCGCCGGTCTTGACGAAGGTGACCACGATGTCGGCGGTCTTGCCGCTCGAGATGAAGGTCTTGGCGCCGTTCACGACGTAGCCGCCCTCGACCCGCTTCGCGGTGGTCTTGATGCCGCGCAGGTCGCTGCCCGCGCCCGGCTCGGTCATCGCGAGCGCGCCGAGGATCTCGCCGGTCGCCATGCCCGGCAGCCACTTCTCCTTCTGCTCCTGCGTGCCCATGTGCACGATGTACGGCACCGCGAGGTCGTCCTGGATGCCGAAGGCGCCCGCGAGCGATCCGGCGCCGGCGCCGATGACCTCTTCGTTCACGATCGTGCGGAATCGGTAGTCCTGGAGCATGCCGGCGCCGCCGAACTCCTCCGGCACCGAGAGGCCGATGAGGCCCGACTCGCCGGCGGCGAGCATGGTGGCGCGGTCGATCTCGCCCTCGGCGTCCCAGCGCTCACGCGCCTCGTTCGTCGCATAGCGCTTGACGAACTCCTTGACGACGTCGCGGAACGCCTCGTGATCTTCGTCGTAGATGTCGCGCTCCATTGGTGCGCCTTCCTCTCGTCGGTCTTCTCTTCGCTGAGTTCGAGTGCGTGGAGACGCTTCCTGATTGGAATTGCATCTCACCGCATATGGTACTCAGTTTCACCGGACAGATGCCACGAGCGGCTCGGCAGCGCCTTCGTTGGGGCAGGGGTCGCCGCCGCAGCGGCGCGATGTCGCCGGCGCCGTGACCATGCCGAGGCGAGGTCGGAACGACGGCGTCAGCCGAGATACGCCGGCGCCGGGTCGAGGCCGAAGAACTCCTCGAGGGATGTCCACCCGCCGTCGTGGTAGGCCTGGGCGAGCTCCGTGCCGATGTAGCGCAGATGCCAGGGTTCGGGGTTGTACCCGGTCACCGGAGTGGCGCCCTCCACATAGCGGACGATCCAGCCGTGCTCCCACGCGTGCTCGACGATCCACTGGCCCTGCGCCGAGGCCGCGAGGTCGTCGAGCGTGCCGCACGCGCCCGCGCACGCCACGACGTCCGCGCCGAGGCCGAGTTGATGCTCGCTGTAGCCGGGGCGCGCACTCACCTGGTCGGCCCCGTCGCCGCGTTCGGCAACATGGCGCTCGTAGGTCTCCTGCTGCGTCTGGTACGAACGGAAGCCGCTCTCGAGGGCGATCTCGCCGACCCCTGCGGTCCGCGCACCGGTGACGAGCGACGCGAGAGCGGATGCCGCGTCCGAGCGCAGTGCGCCGCCTTCGACGTTGCGCACCCCGTCGGGAAGGACGAGCCCGCTCGGCCGGTAGTCGACGGGGCTCGTGGGGCGGATCTTGTCGACGACGGTCCAGATGCGGGCGGAGTCGCCCAGGTTCACGCAGGGCGCCCGGCCGTCCACCACGGCGGAGCGGAACGCCTCACCGCCGCCGGCCGCGAGGATCGCCGCGGCGTCATCGCCGCCCTGGATCGCGGCTGTCACGGCAGGCAGCGTGCAGATGTCGGCGGCAGGTGGCGACTGCTCGACCTGCGGCACGGGGAGCTGATCGACGTGGCGCGGCTCGGCCGTCAGCGAGAGCGCGGCGTCGCCGGCGCCGGAGGGCAGCGTGGGCAGCATCATGGCGGTCATCGCCGCCGATCCGAGCAGCAGGGCAGCACCCGTGGCGAGACCCGCGACGACGACGAGCCGCCGCGTGATCCGCCGCGGCCGGGCATGGCGCACGGGGAGTGCCGTCTCGTCGACCGCCAGCAGCTCGGCGGCGCGGGCAGCCCGCCGCTCGCTGACGGCGCGACGCCCCGGACTCCCGATCCGGCCGCGTGGCCGAACGCCGAGGGGCGGCACAGCGTGCGCGGCCGACGTTCCGAGCTGCGTGTCGGGCGCGGGTGGGGAGGCGGCCGGCGGCGCGGGTGCGGACTCGGCTGACGGGGGGCGGAGCTCGGGGGGCAGCGCCGAAGGCGCGGCATCCGACAGCGAGCTCGGCACGAAGTCCTCGCCCGGCGATTCGAAGGCCACCACCGGGTCCGCTCTGGGCCGGACCTGCGCGCTGCGGGCGCGGCCATCCGCCTCCTCGCGCATCGCTCGAGCGGCACGACGAGTCATCGGGGCGGCTCGGGGGGTAGCGAGCCCGCCAGGCTCCGTCACGCCTGCCATTCTGGTCGTGACGAGGCGCTTTGACCAGTCGGACGGCGTCCTGTCCGTCGATGTTCTACTCACTCGCGCGGCGTCTTGACTTAAGTTCGAAGCTTTGTTCTCATGGATCCATGCGTTGGCAGGGTCAAGAACTGGGTGTATCGGATGCCGCAGCCCTGCCCGGCCTCGAACAGCTGAACGGTCTGGTGCGCTCGGTGACGACGCCCGAGTTCGCCGGCGTGACCTTCCACGAGGTGCTCTGCAAGTCCGCGCTCAACCGTGTGCCGAGCGCTTCGGCCATGCCCTTCGACTGGACGGTGAATCCCTACCGCGGCTGCAGCCATGCCTGCGTCTACTGCGTCAGCCCCGACACTCTCGTGCTCTGCGCAGACGGCCGCCAGCGGCGCATCGACGAGCTGACGATCGGCCAGGAGATCATCGGAACGGAGCAGAGCGGTGACTACCGACGCTATGTCCGCACAGAGGTGAGGGCGAAGTGGGCCACCCGCAAGCGTGCGTTCCGCGTGACGCTCGCCGACGGAACGGAGCTCGTCGCGAGCGGTGACCATCGATTCCTGACCGAACGTGGATGGAAACACGTCATCGGCGCGATGAGCGGCAGCGATCGGCGCCCCTATCTCACGACCAGCAACCGCCTGATGGGTTTCGGTCTGGGCGGTCGAACAGCTCTGGGGCCCACCGAGCCAGCCATCACGCGAAAGCTCGACATCGTCGGAACCGCGGTGAAGACGGTCGCCGATCTGAAGATCGTCAGCATCGAGGACCTCGGGCACGACATCGACATGGTCGACATCACGACCGGCACGGGCGACTTCATCGCGAACGGCGTCATCAGTCACAACTGCTTCGCGCGGGGGACGCACGAATACCTCGAGCTCGACGCCGGGCGGGACTTCGACACCCAGGTCGTCGTCAAGGTGAACGTCGCCGATGTGCTGCAGAAAGAGCTGCGTCGCGGCAGCTGGCAGCACGATCCGGTGATGCTCGGAACGAACACCGACCCGTATCAGCGTGCCGAGGGGCGCTACAAGCTCATGCCCGGCATCGTCTCGGCGCTGACGGAGTCGGGGACGCCGTTCTCGATCCTCACGAAGGGCACGCTGCTGCGGCGCGATCTGCCGCTGCTGAAGGATGCCGCGGCAGACGTGCACGTGACGCTCGCGATGTCGATCGCGGTGTTCGACGACGAGTTGCAGCACCTCATCGAACCGGGCACGCCGAACGCGACCGCGCGCCTCGAGACGGTGCGGGCGGCGACCGAGGCCGGTTTCCGCGTCACCGTGTTCCTGATGCCGATCATTCCGCACCTCACGGATTCGATCGCCGCGATCGACCACGCGCTCAGCCGCATCAAGTCGGCGGGCGCCGTGCGCGTCGTGTACGGCGCCCTGCACCTGCGCCCCGGTGCGAAGGAGTGGTTCCTGCAGTGGCTGGCGGAGCGCCACCCCGAGCTCGTGTCGTCCTACCGCGGCCTCTACCCCGGCGTGACGACCACCGCCCCGAAGGCGTACCGCGCATGGCTTGCGAGGCGGGTCCGACCCCTCCTGCGCGTGCACGGTCTCGACGGCAGCGCCGAGGACGAGAGCCCTCGCGGTACACCCGTCGCCGGGCTGGCCGACCGAGCCGATGCCCGCAGCGCGCCGCCCATCGTCACGACGTCGCGCGGACGCGCGGCCGCCACTTCGCTGCGCGCGGCGGCGGCTCGTCTCACACCGGGTGAGGAGGCATCCGCCCGGCTGTTCTGAACCGCCGGTACTTACACGGGGACCGGTGTCGCCGGCTGGTCGACCGGTATCCCCGGCTCGACCGTCGCAGCAGGGCGCTCGAGCACGCCAGCCGGGGCGCCGACGGGCGACTCGAGATGCTCGAGCACCGCGTCGAGGACGACGTCCGCCCCCAGGATCCGGTTGTGCCCCAGACCCGTCGTCGGGAGGAAGGTCGCATCGGGGTTCGCGGACCGGATGCGCACCGACTCGCCGAACGGCACGAAACGGTCCCTCTCGTCGTGCGTGATCAGCAGCGGCACCCCGGCGGGCAGTGGGCGGCGCACGGCTGAGAGCCACGCGAACGGATCGGGGTCGCCGGGGAAGTACCGGGCGGCGAAGCGTTCACGCAGGCGCACCGTGACGGCATCCGAGTACCCGACCATACGCTGGAACTGACGCAGCAGCTCGTCGGCATCGGCCAGCGACGATATCGTGACGACCCGTGCGGCATCCGTCCCTCCGGCGACGGCGACGAGCGTCGCGAGCCCACCGAACGAGTGGCCGATCATCGCCTCGAAGGCACCATGGCGCTGCTGCAGATCGGCGTACACATCGAGCCAGTCGACGAGATACATCTGGCGTCCGCCAGACTCGCCGTGCGCGGGACCGTCGAAGGCGACCACGCGATACTGCTCGGCGACGAGCTCACGCACGAGGCGCGAGAACTGGCTCGCACGACCGAGCCACCCGTGCGACAGCACCACCGTGCGCGGACCACGTCCCCACTCGTAGGTGACGACCTCGACGCCGCGTCGATCGACGCCCGGAATGCGCACCGTGCGCCGCCGAGCCTGCGACATCGTGGCGGCGTCGTCGTCGTGCACCGGGCGCGGTTTCGCGACAGAGGCGAACAGGGGCATGGCGATAGCGGCCCCGGCTCGCGGAGACAGCGCGCTCACCGCGCGAATGGAGGCGCCGGCTGCGGCGAAGGCGGGATTCATGGTGCTCCGATCCGATGAATACGAACGATCGTACTTATGAATACGAACGATCGTACGGTAACCTCGGGACGTGACACAAGCCCCCATCGATCGCCGCCGCGTCCGCGGCGATGAGTCTCGCCGCGCGGTCCTCGCGCACGCGGTCGACACGGCTACGGTCGATGGGCTCGACGGGCTGACGATCGGCCGGCTGGCGGATGCCTCGGGGCACAGCAAGAGCGGGATCGCCACCCTGTTCGGTTCCAAGGAGCAGCTGCAGCTCGCTGTGGTCGCTGCGGCCCGCGAGGTGTTCATCGATCGCGTGGTGGCACCGGCGCGCGCGCGTACGCCTCGCGGCCTCGCGCGCGTGTGCGCACTGCTATCGGACTGGCTGGCGTACTCACGCGACCGGGTCTTCAGCGGCGGGTGCTTCTTCGCCGCGACCTCCGTCGAGTTCGACGCCAAGCCCGGCATCGTCCGTGACGCCATCGTCGCGGCATCCGTCGACTGGGAGGACTACCTCACCGGAAGCATCGAGCACGCCATGGCGGCCGGCGAGCTGCCCCTGCTCGACGACGCCGCTCAGCTCACGTTCGAGATGGTGTCCTTCCTCGAGGCGGCGAACACCCGCTCCCTGCTCTACGTGAGCGACGAGCCCTACCGCCGCGCCGAGGTCGCGCTGCGCTCCCGTCTGACGGCTCTCGGCGCCAACCCCACCCTGGTCGCGTCTATCGGCGCCGCCGCCGCCGACTGACGACAGCCGCCGGCATCCCACTCCCGGGGGGTCATGGCCCGGTTCGGGGGTCACGACGCGCGGCAACCGCGACGCGGAAGCAACAGAACGCGCCTCCCGAACCGAACGCCGTCTCCGCGAGACGGGCGAAGGCGGGCACCCCCGGAGGGACGCCCGCCTTCGCCATGATGCTCGGCTTCGCCGGGCAGCGCGATCAGCTGTCGACGTCCGCCAGCTGACGACCCGAGAGCTCCTCGAGCAGGTCGTCGCCGAGGGCGACCTCCTCGAACGGCGCGTCGATCTCGGCGCGATCCAGCAGCTCGCCCATGCGGCGGCGGCGCTGACGCGTGATGAGCGTCACCACGGTGCCCGAGCGTCCGGCGCGGCCGGTGCGGCCCGAACGGTGCAGGTAGGTCTTGTACTCGTCGGGCGCGTCGGCCTGGATCACCAGATCGATGTCGTCGACGTGGATGCCTCGTGCCGCGACATCCGTCGCCACCAGCACGTTGACCCGGCCGGAGGTCAGCTTCTCCAGGTTGCGGGTGCGCTTGGCCTGGTTGAGGTCGCCGTGAAGCGCGACCGCGTGGATGCCGGCGTCGTCGAACTGGTCGGCGAGCATCTCGGCGTAGGCGCGGGTGCGGGCGAAGACGAGCGTCTTGCCGCTGCGGCTGACAAGCGAATCGAGGATCTCGGCCTTCTCGCGGTGCTCGATCACGAGGACGCGATGCTCGATCGTGCCGGAATCCTGGTCTTCACCGGCCACCTCGTAGACGGCGGGCTCGACCAGGAACTCGTCGACGAGCGCTGCGACCTCGCGGTCGAGCGTGGCCGAGAAGAGGAGCTTCTGGCTGCCCTCGGCGGTGTGACGGAGGATGCGCTGCACCGGCTCGAGGAACCCGAGCTCGCACATGTGGTCGGCCTCGTCGAGCACCACGATGCGGATCTCGGAGAGATCGAGCTTGCCCTGGTTGACGAGATCCTCGATGCGGCCGGGGGTGCCGATGACGATGTCGACGCCCCGCTTCAGCGCGCCCGCCTGACGACCCTGCGGCACGCCGCCGTAGATCTGCGTCGTGAACAGGCCGACGCTGCGCGCGATCGGCTGGATCGTGCCGTCGATCTGGAGCGCCAGCTCGCGCGTCGGGGCCAGGATCAGCGCCTTCGGGGCGCGACCGAACTCGCGGCGCTTCCCGGCCTGCGAGCGCAGCACGCTCTCGACGAGCGGCGCGCCGAAGGCGATGGTCTTGCCGGAACCGGTGCGGCCACGCGCGAGCACGTCCTTGCCGCCGAGGATCGGCGGGATCGTCGCGGCCTGGATCGGGAACGGCGCCGCGGCGCCCAGTTCGGCCAGGGCGCCCACGATGTTGTCGCCGAGCCCGAGATCGGCGAAGGTCGTCTCGGCGACCTCGCCCGCCTGGACAGCCTCGGCCTGCAGGCGCTCGTGCACGACGTCGACGTGCGCGTCGTAGGCCGCGGTGCGGGCGGGAGCGTTCCAATCCGAGCGATTCGCCGCCCCGTCGCCACGGGGGCGATCGATCTGCGGGCGGGCCGGACGGTCGTCCCGGCGGGGACGGTCGTCGTACGAACGGGCCGGACGGTCGTCCCGACGGGGACGGTCGTCGTAGGAACGAGCCGGACGGTCACCCTGGGAGCGGGCCGGACGATCGTCCCGGCGGGGACGGTCGTCATACGAACGAGCCGGACGATCCCCGTACGAGCGGGCCGGACGATCACCCTGCGAACGGGCCGGACGATCGTCCCGACGGGGACGGTCATCGTACGAACGAGCCGGACGCTCACCGTACGAACGGGCCGGGCGGTCGTCATACGAACGCGCCGGGCGATCCCCGTACGAACGGACCGGACGGTCACCCTGCGAACGGGCCGGACGATCGTCCCGGCGGGGGCGGTCGTCGTACGAACGCGCCGGGCGGTCGTCGCGGCGGGCGCGGTCGTCGTACGAACGCGCCGGACGGTCGTCGCGGCGGGGGCGGTCGTCGTACGAACGCACCGGACGGTCACCCTGCGAACGCGCCGGGCGGTCATCGCGGGCGTGAGTGCGGATGGCGCGTGCTTCGTCTCGGCCCGCACGCTCCTGGGCGTTCCAGCGACCCTTGGCCACGGCATCCGTCTCCGTAGGTCGGTGGCCGCGGTGGCCGGCGCTGCGGCTGCCCGCCTGACCGGACGACGACTCGCCGGGACGGCGCTTGCGATCCTGATAGCTCGACTTCGCGCCGTAGCGCGGCTCGAAGTTCTTGGCGGCGCGGCCGCCGGCCGGCTTCTTGTTCTTGGGCACGGTGGTGTCCTTCGCTGGGTTGTTCTCGCGGAACAGCGCTCCCCTGCGCGCGGCGCGATGCCGCTCTCAGCGGCGGGGAGTAACCCGGACTCTTCGTGGGCCGGGGGCCATTCGATGTGATGGTCGTCAGGGCGGACGTGCCCAGACCATCGGCCCCAAAGACTCACAAACCCATCCGCGCCACGCGCGGTGTCCAGAGCCGACATCGCAAGCGTACCCGGCCCCGCCTGCACGAGCGCTGTGCACCGCGTGCACAACCGGTCCGACCTCCGCGGGGCATTCTCCCACGAGACCCGGCTACTGTAAGATCCAGCGGCTCGCCGCTGAACAGCACTCGTTGCTGAACTGGGGAATTGTCGTCAGAACCGGCGGGCCTCGGTGTCGGGGTCTTTGGGGGATGTCGGCATCGGGTGCGTCGAATAGAACCGATCGTGAGTCGAATGCCTCCCACGACCCTTTCCGACGCACCCAGCGCGGCCGCCATGCTGCCGCCTGGAAGCGCCGCTGCCATCCGAGCCGCCCGCCCGCGCGCGACCGCTCACCGTGCCACCGCCCCCTCGCCCCGGGCCGCTCACGCGGCGACGGCGGACGACGCCGACCCACCGAGACCGGATGCCGCACCCGCCGCGACGCCTGCGGAGGCGCCGCCCGCTCGCACCGCCGACCATGCGGTCCTGGCCCACCGCGTCGGACGACTGGCCGTGCTGTCGCTCCCGGTCGGCGTCCTCGTCTCCGTGTTGACCAGCCACGACCCGACGTGGTGGCACCACCACTTCTCACAGCTGGGCACGCACTCCGATTTCTCGGGTCGTGCGTTCAACTCCGTCACGATCTTCTCGGGGTTCTTCCTGGCCGCCTACGGCGTGCTGGTCGCCGTCGCGCTTCCCACGGGCATGGGTCGCCGCACGGCTCGCGGCTTCCGAGGGGCGGTCACGTCGGCGGGCCTCCACCTCACCGCCGTGGGACTCGTTCCCATCCCGGTGAGCGCCGTCATGCACGACCTCATCGCGACAGGCCTGGGCCTGTCGTTCCTCGCGACCGTCGCCACCGGTCTCGCGATTCCGGGGCGCAGCCGCCGGTTCCGCCGCATCACCGCGTACTGCGTCGCACTGCTCGCCGCCGGCATGGTCGTGCTGACCGCGGGCTTCATCACGCTGGCCCTCTTCGAGTTCGTCGCCTTCGTGACGATGGGCGCCTGGCTGCTGGCGCTCCCCCGCACCCTCGCGATGGCCCCCGCCACCCGCGCGCCCGCCCGCGTGCGCCGCGTGAGGACGCGCTCGACCGCAGAATGGGTGCCATGGCAGAACCTGTGGCCCACCCCATCACCGTCGCGATCGAACGGCGCATCGACCCCTCCCGCACTGCCGAAGCCACCAGCTGGATGCAAGCCGGAACCGACCTCGCGACCGGCTTCGCGGGCTTCCTCGGCTCGGGCTGGGTCCGCGCCGGCGAGGGCAGCGACCTCTGGTACATGCTCTACCGCTTCCGCGACATCCCGACCCTCGAGGCCTGGGAGGATTCGCCGCAGCGTTCGTGGTGGCTCGATTCCGGGCGCGCCTTCGCGGACGAGGTCAGGGTCGAGCGACGCACCGGCATCGAGGGGTGGTTCGACGCTCCGTTCGCGACGGACGTCGAGTCGCGGCATCCGCATGGCGCTGCGTCACCGCCCACCGGACCGATTCTCCAGCCCATCCCGCCCGCCCCGCCGCGCTGGAAGCAGGCCGTCACGATCTGGCTCGGCTTCTTCCCCACGAATCTCCTCGCGTCGTGGCTCCTGGGCTTCGTCCCCGGGTTCTCGGAGTGGCCGCTGATCGCACGCGTGCTGCTGGCGACGGTGCTGCTCACCCCGGTGATGACGTACGCGGTGCTGCCATGGGTGACACGGATGCTGCGTCCTTGGCTGCAGCGCGGCGCCTGAGCCCCCGCGAGACGCGCCGCCCTCGCATCTCTGCGAGATCGTGTCGCGCCGAACGCCCCGCACGCCCGGCGGCGGTCGTACTCTGACCTCGTGAGCACCAGCAACACGTCGCCGCTGCCCGACACGGTGGCGCCGACTCCCGGCCGCCGGGCCGAGTCCCAGGCCGTCTACGCCGGTCTGGCCGCCGGCGCGATCGGCGCCGTCTACGGACTCCTCGTGGGGGTGTTCGCACCGGATCTGCAGATCGCCGGCCAAGCCGACTCCTTCGGGGTGTGGGCGGCGTGCGGCGCGGCGGTGGTCGCCGCCGCCGCCTCGACCACCGAGTACTGGCGCGCCCGCAACCGTCCCGGTCAGGAGTGGCGGCAGACGCTGCCGTCGTGGAAGTTCATCGTGAACACCGTCTCCGTGGTCATCGTCCACACGGCGCTGGCGTTCGTGGCGGTGTACGCGCTGTATCGCGTGCTCGCGATGGGCTTCATCGGACTGCCGATCGTGACGTTCTGGTCCGTCGTGCTGATGGCGGTGACGCTGGGCATGACCACGTGGGTCGTCTTCCTGTCGGTCTCGGCGATGACGACGCAGCGCATGTCGTCGCTGCTCCTCGCCTTCATCGCGATCGGCACGCTGACCGCCATGGTCACGACGCCCGACCCGAAGTGGTGGACGATCCACTTCAGCCATCTCGGCACCTTCGAGGACGACCTGTCGAGCTGGGTGTTCAACGGCACCCTCATCGCGGCAGGGCTGCTCGTGACGACCTTCGCCGTCTACATCGCCAACGACATGCGGACCCTCGCCGCCGCGGGCGTGCTCGAGAACCCGCGAGGCCCACGCATCGTGCCGGTGCTCTTCGCGGTGATGGGCATCATGCTCGCGTGCGTGGGCATCTTCCCCGTCGACGTCAACCTCGCCCTGCACAACCTCTCGGCGTCCGGCATGGCGGCGATGTTCCTGGTCCTCCTCATCGGCGGGCCGAACTTCCTCCGCGGGATGCCGCGCACCTACTTCGTCGCATCGTGGGCGTTCCTCGCGGCGATGGCGGCCTCGGTGATCCTCTTCATCCCGGCGGTCGGCTTCTTCTCGCTCACCGCCTTCGAGATCATCGTGTTCGCGCTGATCTTCGGGTGGATCGCGGTCTTCATCCGCTTCCTCGGGGTCGCGGGCCAGCAGGACTGAGAGGGACGGATGCCGCGGCCCGCGGCATCCCGATCACTGCCGCGGCAAGCGCTCAGCCAGGACGGCGGCTGTGGTCCTCGACATCGGGCTCGGCGCGCAGGATGTCGGCGATCTCCTCCTCGGGGCGCGGAGCGATGGTCTCATCGGTTTCGAGCTCGGGGATGCTCGGCTCATCCGGCGCGGGAACGTGCTTCGGCGCGGGGCCGGGAGCAGGCCCGTCCCGCAGGGGGGACCCGACGACCTCGAACCGGAATCCCCCGAACTCTCCCGACAGCAGCGGGCGGGCGGCTGCGATCGAGGCCTGCACCTCGGGGAGCGCCAGCGAGGCACGGTGTGCGTCGGCGCTCTCCCAGAGCTCGACCACGTACACCGTGTCGGGCTCCGCGTCGTTCACGCCCACCTCGTACAGAAGGCAGCCGACGTCGCGCAGATGGTCGCTGCGACGCGTGAGGTGGTGCACGAGCTCATCACGCCGGCCCGGCGCAGCGCCCAGACTCCCTGCGTTCGCGAAGACCATGCATCCCACGGTAGCCGGTGCCCCGACATCGGCGTCGGGTCACCGGACACGCACACGAACCAGGCCACTGCCGCGTTTGTCAAGCGGGATCCGTGCGACCGCGGGCAGACGTATCTTTCCACCACCGACGAAGGGCACCTCACATGGACCGCAACGCAGAAGAGCCGACGACGGACGACGAGGGCACCCGCAAGCCGGGCGGCCTTGGTCGCGACGGCACGATCCCCGACGCGCCCGACGGCGTGGCGGCCGGACATACCGGCGTACCGTCGACGTTCGAGCCGGAAGAGGATGAGAAGGCCGACGAGGAGACCGACCGGGAAGAGCCGTGACCCGCTGACCTGGGCTGTGTGTCTGCTGTCTGAACGATCACGATTCCGTCTCGACGGGCCGACCGACAGGCGGCACGCGCACACTGGGTGCATGTGGTGGAGATTCCTCAGAGCTGTCAAGCGTCGCGAGCACCGCGTCGCGCCGACGACATGGGTCGTCGCGATCGCCGCGGTGGTCTACACGTTCGCGCCGATCGACCTGATCCCCGAGCTGCTGCTGGGCCCGCTGGGTTTCGCGGACGACATCGGCGTGTGGGGCATCTTCGCGATGCTCTTCGCCCGCGAGCAGCACCGGTGGCAGTCGGGGCTGACCGCGCACTAGATGGCAGGGTGCGACCGCGCGCCCGCGGTCGCCCTCCCGGGATGTCCGACAGGGTTCCCACCGCCGCGTCGGGAGCGGTCAGTAGCATTCCCCCATGCCCATCAAACTCGAAAACGTCGGCATCGCGGTTCGCGACCTCGACGCCACGATCGACTTCTTCACCGACCTCGGTCTCACGGTGCTCGGCCGTGACACGGTCAGCGGCGAGTGGGCCGACACCGCGGTCGGCCTCGACGGCAACCACGCCAAGATCGCGGTGCTCCAGACGCCCGACGGCCACGGCCAGCTCGAGTTCTTCGAGTACATCCATCCCGAGGCCATCGAGACGGAGCCCACTCTCCCGAACGAGATCGGCATGCACCGGGTGGCCTTCTCCGTCGACGACATCGATGAAGCGCTCGCGATCGCCGCGCGGCACGGCTGCTATCCGCTCCGGGGCGTTGCGAACTATCAGGACGTCTACAAGCTGACGTATCTCCGCGGTCCCAGCGGCATCCTCGTGATGTTCGCCCAGGAGCTGAAGAAGAACTGACGACCCGCCGGCGGGACTGCTCGGCGAGCGGCTGCCGGCTCCGGCGCGCCGCGGGTCACGTCACAGCTCGCGCCCACGGGGCGGAGACGGAGACGGTCCCACGCACCCGGCGGGCGCGGGGACCGTCCCCGTTCAGCCTCGTTGGAGGCCGGCGTCAGCCGTCGTGGCGACCGTCGCCGTCCCCGCTCTCGCGGCCGGAAGCGGGCTCCTCGTTCGTCTCGGATTCCTCGGCGGCGCCGGGCTGACCTTCGGCTTCGGCCTCCGCCTCAGACTGCGGCTCGCGGTCGGCCAGCTGCTCGCGGTCGGCCTCCGGCTCGTGCTGGGCCTCGGGCTCAGGTGAGAACCCAGGGCGCGCCTCGACGTCGTCGGTCTGCAGCGGTTCGGGCTCGTCCGAGGGACGCGCCTCGTCCACGACGGGCTCGGCTTCCGACTCCTGGACGTCAGCCGCGGTCTCGGGCTCCTCGACGGAAACCGCCTCGGACTGGTGTTCGCGCTCGTCTTCCGCATCGGTCGAGGACTCGTGCTGCGGCTCGCCCGCCGGGGTGTCGAGCTGCTCTGCGGGCGCACTGTCGGACTCGAGAGGGGCGCCCGTTTCGCCTTCCGCTTCGACCGCCGTGAACTCCGCCGAATCGGCCTCCGCCTCGGACGTGTCCGCGTTCACCCCATCGGGCTCGTCCGGCTGTGCGGCGACGGGCTCGTCGGCACCATCCGAAGCCGTGACCGCGAACGCCTCCGCAGCGGCCGCGGCTCTCTGTCCAGCGGCATCCGAGCCGGCGGCATCCGTGACCTCGAGCGGCTGAGCGGTCACGTCGCCCGAGGGCTGAGCGGCCGGCACGGCATCGATGACGGGCGCCGGCGACCCGACCGGCACGTCGGCCCCGGCGTCGAGCGGCGCGTCGGACTCGGTGGACGCCTCAGGCTGCTCCTCGGGCTGCCCGGGCGCGGCGTCGACGATCGTGGGCGCGGGCGCCGATTCCGACACCTCGACGTCGGGCCCCTCCTCGATCACGGGCACGGCGATCTCTGCAGCCTCGACCGCCCCGCCGCGCTCGCGCTGCCGCCGCGCACGCCGGGTCTCGGCCATGGCCGCGCCCGCGGCACCGGCCGCGAGGCCCGCACCTCCGGCACCGCCACCACCGGCACCCGCCGCACCAGCACCAGCACCAGCACCAGCAGCGAGCCCAGCGCCGACTCCCGCGCCGACACCGGCGCCGACGAGCTCGCGCTCGTCCGCGGCATCCGTACCGTCCGTCGGACCGTCGTCTTCCGGAGCCGGGCCGCCGTCGCCACCCTGGTCGTCGCCGCGCCGGCGGGCAGCGCGCCGCTCCTTGGCGCCCTCGACGAGGTTGTACAGCGTCGGGAGCACCAGGAGCGTCAGCACGGTCGACGACACCAGACCGCCGATGACGACGATCGCCAGCGGCTGCGAGATGAAGCCGCCCTGCCCGGTGATGCCGAGCGCCATCGGCGTGAGGGCGAAGATCGTGGCCAGCGCCGTCATGAGGATCGGGCGCAGACGTCGCGAGCCGCCCGCGACTGTCGCGTCGTGGGCCGTGAGGCCCTTCACGCGGTACTGGTTGACCAGGTCCACGAGGACGATCGCGTTGGTCACCACGATGCCGATCAGCATCAGCACCCCGATGAGCGAGGCGACGCCGAGCGGCACACCCGTGATGATCTGCAACAGGATCGCACCCGTCGCCGCGAAGGGCACGGACACGAGCAGCAGCAGCGGCTGGCGCAGGGACTTGAACGTGGCCACCATCACGATGTAGACGATCAGGATGGCGGCGAGCAGCGCGAGGCCGAGCTGCGAGAACGCGTCCTGCTGCTGCGTCACGACACCGCCGAGCGTCGCGTCGGCCGACGCGGGCAGGTCGGCGTCGGCGAGGGCGGTCGTCACCGAGGCGGAGGCGGTGGCCAGGTCGTCGGTCGAGGGGGTCACCGTGACGGTCGACGTGCGCTCACCGGCCTCGGTCGTGATCGAGGCGGGCCCCTCGCTCTGCTCGACCGTCGCGACCTCTTCGAGCGCGATCGGGCCGGTGGCGCTCGGCACCTGCAGCTGGCGCAGCTCATCGAGCGACGCCGGCGTCTCAGACGCCGCGAGGTAGACCGTGAGCGACGTGTCGTCGATCTCGACCGTGCCGATGGACTGCGGCTGCATCGTGTTCGACACCAGCGCGCCGACGGCGACCTCCGACAGGCCGAGCTGGGCGGCCTTGTCGCGGTCCACCGTCACGGCGATGTACGGCAGCGAGGCCGCGAGGTTGCTCGTGACCTGGCCGACGCCGTCCTGGCCGTCCACCGCTGCGATGACAGCATCCGTCGCCGTCTGCAGGGTGTCGGAATCGGGAGCCGTCACGTCGATCGCGATGTCCGTCGAGCCGAATCCGCCGCCGCCCGCCGCGACGTTGAACTCCCCTGCGTCGTCGAGTTCGGCGACGGCGTCCTGCACCTCCTGGCGCAGTGCCACCTGGTCGGCGTTGGAATCGGTGGTGATGGAGTACGTGATGCCACTGCCGCCGCCCGAGAAGGCGTCGCGCAGCGCCGAGCCGCTCGAGCCGATCGACACCTGCACCGTGTCGATGCCGTCGATGTCGAGGAGCACCTCCTCGACCTGCTCCGCCGCGGCGCTCTCGGCCTCGAGCGAGGGCGACGGACCGATGTCCTGCGTCATGGTGAAGGTGTTCTGACCCGAGTCGCCCAGGAAGTTCGTCTTCATGAACGGCGCCAGGGCGATCGTGCCGACGAGCACCAGGACGGCGAGCGCGAGCGTCACCCAGGAGTGCTTGAGCGTCCAGCGCAGGATCGGCAGGTACGCCTTCTGCAGGCGGCTCGGGGGTGCGGACGGGTCTTCGGGGTCGATCGCCGCGCCCTCGGCATCGAGGATCTGCTTTCCCGGCTTGAGGAACCAGTAGGCCAGCACCGGCACGATCGTCAGCGCGACGAACAGCGACGCGGTCATCGCGATCGTGACGGTCATCGCGAACGGACGGAACAGTTCGCCCGTGACGTCGCCGACGAAGGCGATGGGCAGGAACACCGCGACGGTCACGATCGTCGACGCCGTGATGGCCGAGGCCACTTCGCGGACGCCGCGCAGGATCGCGGTCTTCTTGTCGGCGTCGCCGACATAATGCCTCTTGATGTTCTCGATGACGACGATGGAGTCGTCGACCACGCGCCCGATCGCGATGGTGATCGCACCGAGCGTCAGGATGTTCAGCGAGTAGCCGAACGCCTGCAGGCCGATGAACGTGATCAGCAGGCTCGTCGGGATCGAGATCGCCGCGACGAGCGTCGAGCGCACCGACAGCAGGAAGATGAAGATCACCAGGACCGCGAAGACGAGGCCGAGCAGCCCCTCCTTGGCGAGCGTGTCGATCGACTCCTGGATGTAGGGGGCCTGGTCGAAGACGACAGTGAACTCGGCGCCGTCGAGCGAGTCCTCGAGGTCCGGAAGGATCGCCAGCACGCCGCGCGACACGTCGACGGTGTTGGCGGACGGCAGCTTGGTCACCGCGATGGTCAGGGCAGGTTCGCCGTTCACACGCGAGACCGTGGTGACCGGATCGGTCTCCTCGACAACGGTCGCGACATCCCCGATCGTCGTCGCGCCGGCCTGCAGCTGCTCGCCCGTCGACGGCACGAGCGGCAGGGCCGCGATCTCGTCGACTGACGTGATCTTCGAGCCGGTCTGCACCGTGAGCGTCTCGTCGTTCTCGGTGACCTCGCCGCCGGGGAACAGCACGCCGTTCTGCTCGAGCGCGTCGCTGATCGCCTGCTGGGTGAAGCCCGACGCGGCCAGCTCCGCCTGGTCGGGCGTGATCGTGATGCGCTCGCCGACGCCGCCGACGATCTGCGCCGCGTTGACGCCGTCGACATCCTCCAGATCGGGAACGACGGATGCCTCGAGCTGGGCCTGGATCGTCGCTTCGTCGTCGTATCCGGTGACCGCCAGCTGGATCACCGGGAAGTCGTCGATGCTCGCCGAGATGACGTTCGGATCGACCCCCTCGGGAAGCTGGCTCTTGATGCGGTTGATCGCCTGCGTCATCTTCTGCTCGGCGGTCGCGAGGTCGGTGCCGTAGGTGAAGGACGCCTGCACGATCGAGGCGTTCGTGGTGCTCGTCGCGCTCGACGACTCGAGCCCCGGAACCCCCTGGATGGCGGTCTCGATGGGCACCGACACGTCGTTGCTCACGACCTCGGGCGACGCGCCCGGGTAGGTGGAGACGACGACGAGCGCGGGGAACTCGATCGAGGGGATGAGCTCTTGCTTGAGGTTCGTGAGCGCGAGCCCGCCGAAGATGGCGGCGACGATCGTGATGAGCGCGATCAGGGCGCGGTTCTTGAGACTCAGGACGGCGAGGTTCGACACACGGAGGCCTTCGCTGGTGGGGTGGTGCAAGGGATGCGGGAGCCCGCACGATACGGAGATGTATCGGTTGTCAGTATTTCATGCTGTTCTCATATGAGATTCCTGAGCCCGGCTGGCCTCAGGCCGCCGCGAGCCAGGCGCCGAACAGCACGCCGAGCCCTGCGGCGAGCACCGCGAGCGCGAGCGTGCCGAGCTGGTTGAGGAAGGCATCCCGCCGACGTCTCCGCTGGGCGAGCAGCACGGTCTCGACCGAGACGGTGCTGAAGGTCGTGTAGCCGCCGAGCAGACCGAGCCCGAGCACCAGCGACAGCTCGGGTGCGATGGCGGCACCGAGCCCGGTGATCACGCCGAGTGCGAGGGATCCCGAGACGTTCACCACGAGGATCCCCCACGGGAACCGCATGCCGGCCGCCGGCGTGAGCAGCCGGTCGACGACGTAGCGAAGGCCCGCGCCGGCACCGCCGGCCAGCGCTGCCAGCAGAAGCCACGGGCTCACTCGGCGTCCTCGGGAAGTTCGACCCGGCCCGGCCGGTCCGAGATCCGGCGTCCGAGGAAGAGTCCGACGATCGCTCCGCCGACACCTGCGATGACGGATGCCGCGGCCAGCCCCGCCGCGAGCCACGGCGTCGAGATCCACAGCGCCGTCGCCACGGCGAACGCGCTGTAGGTCGTGAAGCCGCCCAGAGCCCCCGTGCCGAGGGCCGCCCGCAGGAGCGGACGGCGGTCGTCCAGCCAGCCGACCACGACGCCCAGCAGCAGCGATCCGGCGACGTTGATCCCGAATGTCACCCAGGCGACGGCACTGGGATCGCCGACGGGCTGGAGAATGAGCGCACGCGCCAGCACGCCGACCGCACCGCCCGCCACGGTCGCCCCGAGCACGCGCGGGTCGACGGGCTGCGGCATCCCCTCACGCTACTCCGG
Organism: Microbacterium yannicii; assembly: GCF_024055635.1. Lineage (GTDB taxonomy): Bacteria > Actinomycetota > Actinomycetes > Actinomycetales > Microbacteriaceae > Microbacterium > Microbacterium yannicii. The sequence goes on along the minus strand of NZ_JAMXMB010000034.1, from coordinate 41,581 downwards.
GACCCACGCCCGCTGAGCCCACGGCCACGGTCCCTGAGCCTGCTCCGGTCCCTGAGCCTGTCGACGCGCGCTTCGACAGGCTCAGCGACCGGGTGGTGCAGCGGGCGTCGTCATCCGGAGCCCATCGGTCCCTGAGCCGGCCGAAGGGCTCAGCGGCCCGGGCGGAGCAGACCGCGGATCGCGGACTCGGGAGTGATCGACAGATCCAGGAGGTGGCCGTCGCGATACCGGGCGAACACGCGCGGGTCGATGTACGAGCCGCGCGCGACCGCGGGCGTGTTGCCGAGGGCCTCGGCTGTCGCGCGCACCGCCAGCACCTCCGCGCGCTTGAGGTCGGTCTTGGTGTCGACCGTGCCGATGCGCGCCAGGGACTCCGCGGCGATGATGGTGCCCCTCAGGGTGCGGAAGTCCTTCGCGGTGAACCGGCCACCCGTGAGCGACCGCACGTACGCGTTCACCTCGGCGGGCGTCAGCCCCACGCGGCGCGAGCCGCGCTGCCACGCGAGCAGGGGGGCGCGAGGCCGTCCGGCGGCGAGCAGCTCGATGACGGCAGCCAGGTCGGCGTCGTCGATGTCGAGGAGCTGGTGCTTGCCGCTCTTGCCGGGGAAGGACAAGGTGACGACGCTCCCGGCCATCGACGCGACGTCGCGTCGCTGCAGGGTCGTGAGGCCCCGACTCCCGTGCGCCGCCAGGTAGCGTTCCGAGCCGATGCGCGGCGCGGCGTCGTCGAGCAGCCGGAAGGCGACCGCCAGCACCCGCTCGCGGTCCAGTTCGTCCCGCCGCAGCGATGTCGTCACCCTGGCGCGCGCGCGGGGCAGCGCTTCGGCGAGCGCCAGCGCCCGCGCGAACTTGCCGCGGTCTCGTCCCGCCGTCCAGTCCGGGTGGTAGACGTACTGACGGCGACCCGCGTCATCGACGCCGACCGCCTGGATATGCCCATCGGGTCGCGCGCTGATCCACACGTCCTGCCACGCCGGCGGGATCACCAGTCCCTGGATGCGGTCCAGCTGCCGGGCCGCCGGCGGACGACCCTTGGCATCGACGTACCGGAACCCGGATCCGGAGCGCAGGCGCCGGAAGCCCGGATCCTCGTAGGGCCGCGAGCGGACGAGTTTCGCCATCCGATCACGCTCCCCGGCTCGCCGGGCCCGCCGCGGAGCGCGTGGGAATACGCCACGGCGCATGCGGCGACGGGTCCGGCGACCAGGCGGTCAGTGGTTGCGGATCATCGAGATGAGCTCGGACTTCTTTTTGCCCGAGTACCCCTTGAGGCCGAGCTCCTTCGCGCGTTTGCGCAGCTCGGGCACGGTGCGATCGTCGTAGTCCTTCGCCGTCGCTCCCCGACGGCCGACGGTCTTCTTGCCCTGGCTCGCGGCGGCATTCGAGATGCGCGCGGCCTTCTCCTTCGAGGCGCCCTGATCTCGCAGCTCCTCGTACATGTCGCGGTCTTTGAGGTTCGACCCGCGTCCTCCTGGCATGGCTTCCTCCTTCGGTCACCGCCTCGTGGGCGGGTGTCACAAGCCCTTTCCCCCGGTCACCGGCAGGATCGCCCCGGACGTGTACGTCGCGTCGTCGCTGGCCAGGTACACATAGGCACCAGCGAGCTCCGCGGGCTGACCCGCCCGGCCCAGGGGCGTGTCCTGGCCGAACGACTCCAGGCGCTCGGCATCCCATCCCGTCGCGGGGATGAGCGGTGTCCAGATGGGCCCGGGGGCGACGCCGTTCACACGGATGCCCTTCGGCCCCAGCTCCTGCGCCAGCGCCTTGATGAAGGCGACCTGCGCGGCCTTGGTCATCGCATAGTCGATGAGTCCGGGCGAGGGGTTGAACGCCTGGATCGAGGTCGTCACGATGATCGACGACCCGGGCTGCAGGTGGGGAACCGCCGCACGCACCGTGAACATCTGCGCGTACAGGTTGGTGCGGAACACGCGGTCCCACTCGCCGGTCTCCATGTTCTCGATGCCGTCGCGGTCCTTCTGGTAGGCGGCGTTCAGCACGAGCACGTCGAGGCCTCCGAACTCGCCGATGGCGCGGTCGACGATCTCGGCGCAGAAGTCCTCCTCGCGGAGGTCTCCGACGATCGGCAGGGCGCGAGTCCCGGCGTCCGTCACCCAGCGGGCCGTCTCGTCCGCGTCCTCGCGCTCCTCGGGAAGGTACGTCAGCGCGACATCGGCGCCCTCGCGCGCGAAGGCGATCGCCACCGCACGGCCGATGCCCGAGTCGCCGCCCGTGATCAGCGCCCGCCGCTTGCTCAGGCGCTGCGCGCCGCGATACGAGTTCTCGCCGTGATCGGGCTCGGGCGTGGTCTCGTCCGTCAGGCCCGGCTGCTCTTGGTCCTGCGCGGGGAACGAGCCGTCGTGGTGGGCGGTCGTCGGATCGGAGGGTGTGCTCATATCGGCGAAAATACGGCCGCACGCGCGCTCTCTCACGGGGCTTGACATCCCCGCCGCCCGGCCTTAGTCGTGGCTTCCAGGCGACTTATCACCGGAAAACCAGCGCCGTCAAGCCCCTACGGACGCCGCCGCCAGGGTGCCAGTGTCGGTTCATGCCCACGAGGCATGCGATGCATCCCGTGCATCGACGAAGCAGAAGGAGAACCTCCCATGAACCTCGCCCTGATCATCATCATCGTCGTCGCGATCGTCCTCGCGATCGTCGGCGGCCTCAACTCCGCACTGAGCTGGCTGCTGTGGGTGGCCATCATCGTCGGAGTCATCGCGCTGATCGCATTCCTGTTCAGAGTGATCAGCGGGAACCGCAACACCTGATCTGCACCACAGATGTGAAGACAGCGGATGCCGCGGCCGAAGTGGGCCGCGGCATCCGTCTGTCTTCGCGGGGTTGACTGCCGTACTACAGCTGCGCGTCCGCGTACACGCGGAGCGCGTCACGGACGAACTCGGCGCCGCGGGTGCCGCCCTCGCTCGTCGCGTAGTTGGCGCCGAAGCGCGGGTCGGCCACGTACATCTCGCCGAGACCGACCACGTAGCCCTTGACATCTCCGCCGGGGGCGGATGCCGGCGTTCCCGGGATCCCTGTCAGCCACTCGACGTGGCGCTTCGCGAGCGCCTGCGCCTCGTCGCTGTCGGGCGCGATCCCGGCCTCCGCGGCCGCGATCCAGTCGCGGCCGAGGTCGGCCACACGCTGCTGCCACGCGGCCTTCTCGTCGGCGCTCATCGAGCGCCACCAGCGGTCGCTGTCGGCGTACGCCTTCTTTCCCCAGCGCTGCTCGACCTCGTCCTTGTACTGCGTGTGGTCGAAGCCGTCGAACATGTTCTCTGCCATCAGTCCTTCACCTCCTGTCAGTGCATCGATGGTGTTCTGCACCGACGCGATCTGCCGCGTCAGCCGGTCCTGCTCCTGACGCAGCCACGCCAGATGAGCCTCGAGGGCCGGCTCTTCGCCGCTCTCGCGCTCGAGCACGTCTGCGATCTGCGGAAGCCCCAGCCCCAGCTCGCGCAGGAGCAGGATGCGCTGCAGCCGCACGAGCGCCGTCCGGTCGTAGTGCCGGTAGCCGTTGTGGCCGATGCTCGAGGGCGGGAGCAGCCCGATGTCGTCGTAGTGGCGCAGCGTGCGGCTGGTGGTGCCCGCCAGCTTCGCGATCTGCTGGATCGACCATTCCTGCTCGCCCATGTCGCCTCCTCTCGTGGTTCGCTCACCACGCTAAAGGTTGACGTAGCGGCAATGTCAAATGTCCGCACCTGGTCACCACGGGGTTTGGGGCGCGCGGCGTGCACTTGGGGCGCGCGGCGTGCGCCCCGAACGTCCGCCGTGCGCCCCAAACCCGGAAGAACCTGAAGATTCGGAACCGGACATTGACAAAGTCGCGATATATCGTGTTACTCTCTTCAGACGCGATATATCGCGATTTTCGGATCACCCCAGAGATACGCAGGAGATACAGTCATGACCCTGGAGAAGTGGATCATCCACCCGGGCGAGACGCGCGTCATCGACATCGAGACCGTGCGCACGCTCAAGATCGGACTCGTCGGCGGACAGATCGACGTGATCGCCCACGACGAGCCCGGCATCCGCATCGAAGTCCACGACGTCACCGTCAAGGACCTCCGCATCGAGGTGGCCGAGGACCACGTCGAGATCGACCACCCGCAGCTGCGGTGGGACAACTTCCTCGAGGTGTTCCGCAACTTCGGAGCCGGCGGGCCCAAGGCCGAGATCAGCGTCGCCGTCCCCCGCGACGTCGCTCTCACTCTCGGCGTGGTCAGCGCCAGCGCCCTCGTCTCGGGCCTCCGCGGCGACGCCTCGCTCAACACCGTCTCGGGCGATATCATCGTCGACGGCCTCACCGGCGACCTGTCGGTCAACGCGGTGTCGGGCGACGTGCAGGTGCGCGAGCTCGTCGGCGCGCTGAACGCCAACAGCGTCTCGGGCGACGTCGCGGCGACGGGGACCCTCCGCAAGGCCACGATCGACACCGTGTCGGGTGCCGTGCTGGTCGACTCGACCGGTGAGATCCTCTCGGTGGGGCTGAACACCGTGAGCGGCAGCTCGACCGTGCGGCTCGACGAGGGCTACCCGGCCAACTACGTCATCCGCAGCGTGAGCGGCCGCGTCCAGGTCGACGGCGTCGTTCGCCGCGGCAATGGCGCGGGCCCGACGACGAACTACGCCGGCTCGGTCGGCGAGCTGAGCGGCAGCTTCGCGGACGTCCGCGCACACAGCGTCTCGGGCGACATCACGGTGCTGCGCCGCGCCTCGTCCCCTGCCCCGGACGCCACGCCCGTCACGGCGGCCGCACCCGAACCGACCACGTCCGCTCCACCCGCCCCCTCCGGCGACACGGCTGCCGACGAGTCGGCTGCCCGTGAAGCGGCGGCCGGTTTCGACCGAGGAGAAGTGTGATGACCCCGGTCTTCTCACACGGCGATCTGCGCCTGTACCTGCTGAACCTGCTCGATGAAGGGCCTCGCCACGGCTACGACATCATGCAGGCCCTGTCGGACCGCACGGGGGGCACGTACACCCCGAGCGCCGGCACCATCTACCCGCGCCTGGCGAAGCTCGAGGAGGAAGGTCTCGTGACCAAGTCCGTCGACGGCCGCAAGACCGTGTACGAGATCACGGAGGCGGGTCACGCCGAGGTGCAGTCGCGCTCGGGCGACCTCGAGGGCATCGAGGCCGGACTCGCCGATTCGGTGCGTCTCATCGCCGACGAGGTGCGCGGAAGCGTCCGCGAGGCGATGAAGAGCCTTCGTGCCGATCTGGCGGCGGCCTCGCGCGACGAGCGCAAGACGACGCCGCAGCCGTCCCCCGAGGACGACCCGCGCGTGCGCAGCCGCGAGCAGATGCAGCGGCTCGACGCCGTCGTCAACGAGTTCCGCGCGAACGTTCGCGGCGACGTCCGCGTGCACGTGGCGCGCGGCGGTGAGCTCGCCGCCTCGCTCGTCGACCAGGTCGCGAGCGAGCTCGACCGCGTCGCCCGCGACATCACGCGCACGCTGCGCGGCTGAGTCGCGGCATCCTGCTCGCACAGGCTCCTCGAAGCACCAGGGTGGTCCCGCCGTCGGCGGGACCACCCTTGTGCGTCTGCGTCGACCGCTCAGGCGGGCCAGATCTCCTCGTCGTCGGGCACCGGCTCGCCGAGAGGCACGATCAGGATGGGCCGGTGCTGCCGGTGCGCCAGGCGCGCGCCGACCGACCCGGTGAAGAACTCGCGGACCGACTCGCCGAAACCGCGCTTGCGGGTGCCGACGACGATCAGCCGCGCGTCGATCTGATCCGCGAAGTTCTTGATCGCCATGGCGGGATCGCCGACCAGTTGGCGCACGGTCCAGTGCGGCCCTGCTGCTTCGAGAACGGATGCCGCAGCATCCTGCACCTTCGCCAGCTCGCCCTCGCCTGCGGCGATGTTGATGTCGATCGGCGCCGAGTGCACGTACCCGTCGGGGTCCTCGTAAGTGACGAAACGGGTGACATCGACGTGGACCACGACCAGCGGCACCTGAAGCAGCTTCGCGTAGCGTGCGGCCTCCTTCAGGACCCGCGGCGACTGGTCGGGGATCACTCCCGCGATGACCGCACCGTGCAGGCTCTCGTCGGTCGTCGCATCGCCTTGCGGCTCGGATGCCTCATCGGTCATATGTCCGCACTCCTCCTACGCCGGTGGGGCCGCAGCCGCCGGGTTACCGGGGCTCCGTGTTATCCTGAATGCTACTCTTACCGGTTCGAAGCCGGATTCGTGAATGCCCGGGTTTGCGAGGCTCAGAGCCCGCAGAATAGCCCGCGACCTTAAATGAGGGGGTCTCGCATGGGGCGTGGCCGTCAGAAGGCGAAGCACACCAAGATCGCCCGTGAGCTGAAGTACGACACGTACAACGTGAACTACTCGGCACTCGAGCGCGAGCTCGGTCACCATGACGACGAGTTCGTCGACAAGTGGGCCGACCAGTACAACGACGAAGACGAGGACGAGACCTCGCCCGTCTCGTCGTCGTCGCAGGCGTAGGCTCCTTCGTCGCCGCACCCTCACCCCGCATTCGTGCGCGGGTGCGGGGTGCGTAGCGCGCCCGCATACCGGCATCGCCGTGGCGGTCCCGGTCCGCGCGTCGCTAGGCCGTGTCGCCTGCGCGCGCGGCGCGCCGTGCTCGCCACCACGCCCAGAAACGGTCGAGCATGCGCTTGAGCGCCGCGGCCGTCCGCCGCGCCCAGTGGAACTCGGTGCCGAGCACGGTGAGCCCGAGGAAGACCACCAGCCAGCCTGGCCCCGGCAGCGGAACGAGCAGCAGCCCGCCCACCGCGAGGACGCCGCCGACCGTGCCGACCCCGAACCGATAGGCGCGGTTGAGGCGTGGATGCCCGTCGATCCAGGCGCGCGCACGGCGCAGCATCCGCCGAATCGGGCGGTGGGGCACCTCCGCAGCGGCGATGTCGGTGCGCACGCGGGTCTCGAGAGACGCAGGCGTCACGGGGGTCTCGGCAGGATCGGCAGTGGTCACGTCCGGGACCGTAACACGATATATCGCGAACCGTCTGTGAGCTTCGGATGCCTCACCAGGCGCCGTGTCGCCGCTCCCAGTCGTCCTCGACGGTGTGCGGCTGCGCCGCCACGACGCCGGCGGGAATCGCGGCGGCCACCACGGCGGCGAGCACGATGAGCGGAGCCGTCCACGAATCGGTGGCGTCGTGGAGGAGCCCGATGCCGACGGGGAAGAGGGCGGCGATGGCATAGCCGCCGCTCTGCACGAACCCGCTCAGCGCCACCGCGCCCTCGTGCGTGCGGGTCCGCAGCCCCAGGAGCACCAGGATCATCGGGAAGAGCAGCGGCGCGAGTCCGAAGAGCGCGACCCACAGCCACGGCGCGATGGTCGGAACGAAGAGCAGCCCCGCGATACCGGCCAGCCCCGTACCCACGGCGACGCCGAACAGCACCCGCGTCGCGTTGGCGCGCGTGACGAGCAGCGGCACGGCCAACGATGCCGGCAGTCCCATGAAGCCGAACAGCGCCAGCAGCACGCCGGCCACGGCGGGCGTCACGCCCGCGATGTCGACGAGGATCGTCGGCAGCCACGCGAACGCGGTGTAGGCGAGGGTGCTCGACACGGCGAAGCCGACCAGCAGCGCCCACGCGATCGGAAGCCGCCACATGCGGCCGAAGGCGCGTGGACTCGGCTGCTCGATGTCGTCGTCCGACGCTGCTGCCGCTGCGGCACGGCTCTTCTCGACGCCCGCCTGGCGCACGGCCAGTCCGATCCACGGCACGGTGGCCACCAGCGCGAAGACGGCCCAGAGCCCCAGCGAGACGTGCCAGTCCGAGGCATCCGCCACCGGCACCGCCACGAGCGGCGGCAGGAAGGTCGCGAGTGCCATCGTCGTCGAGAACACCGTCGTCATCAGACCGACGCGGTCCGGGAAGTACCGCTTGACGAGCGGCGGCAGCAGGATGTTGCCCACCCCGACCGCGGCGAAGATCAGGGCCGTGCCGGCGAGCAGAACCCCGTCGCCCGGTGCAAGGCTGCGGACGATGAGGCCGATCGCCACGATCACCATCGCCACGACCGCCAGTCGTTCCAGGCCGAATCGACGTTCGAGGGCCGGCGTGAGCAGGCCGAACACCGCGTAACAGACCGGTGGTGCGGTGCCGATGAGGCCGATCACCGCGGCCGGCACGTCGAAGTCGACCGCGATGTGGTCGTACAGCGGCGACAGCGACGCGACTGCCGAACGCAGCGAGAAGGCGAACAGCACGATGCCTACGAGGGCGAGCGCTCGGACCTGCCAGAGAGGTCGGGACGAGGAGGAGCTCACCTATCAACCCTAGGTGGCCGGGCGAGACACCGGTTCGTCAGCGGGGTCAGGCATCCGGCTGGCGGCACATTCCCCAGCCGTTGACATAGGTCAGGGCAGTAGCGACGTCGTGGGCGTGGATGCGGACACCCGGGACCCCATCGCGCTCGCTTCAGTCCTCTCGATGACTCAGGAAGCCCGGGTCATCCTGCCCAATGATCGGGAGTGAACGCCACGCGGCGCGGGAGCAGACAACGAACATCGAGGGCGGCAGCGCGCGCCGCGGCCCTCGATGTCGTCTGCGGGTTGGGTGCCGCATACCTCAGCTCGGAACGGGTTCTCCGCCGATCCCGACCCGAACCGCGGCGGTCATCACGGACGCCCGATGCTCAGGGCCGTCAGCTCGGGGTAGAGCGCCTCGACCGGGCCGCTCAGCGCCTCCTTCGCGTGAGCCGAGATGCCGTCCGCGACGATCTCGTAAGCCCCGGCCCCCACGCCGTCGTAGACCTGGGCGACGAGCTCCTCGGGGAGCATCTTCGGTCCGTCGACATGTGCCGCCATGCCGGTGTCGACGTAGCCCATGTGCACGCCGATCACGTGGACCCCCACGGCCGCGAGCTCGACCCGCAGTGAGTTCGTGGCGGACCAGAGGGCGGCTTTCGATGCGCTGTAGCTCCCGCCCATGGCGTACCAGCTGGCCACCGAGTGCACATCCACCAGGACGGATCCGGGTCGTGCGGCGAGGATCGCTGCGAAGGCGCGGGCCACGAAGACAGGCCCGAAGAAGTTCGTCTCCATCGTGGCGCGGATGTCGTCGGGGCTGGCAGTGAGCAGGCTCGCCGTGGCGGGAAGAGCACCGGCGTTGTTGACGAGCACCGTCACGTCACGGGCGGCCTCCGCTGCGGCGTGAATGGAGGCCGCGTCGGTGACGTCGAGCGCGAGGGGCACGACCCGGTCGTCGTCCCACGCGCGCGGGTTGCGAGCCGTCGCGTAGACCTTGCTCGCCCCCCGAGCCAGCGCGTCATGGACGAACTGCGTCCCGATCCCGCCGTTGGCTCCGGTGACGAGCACGACGGCTCCGTTGAGTGAGGGCATGTGAGCATTCCTTTGTCTGCTGAGCGAGATCGGCACCGAGGTGGTGCGGAACGTCCGTGGAAGAATGGATAGAGAGCATCCGAGTCCACACATTTCTGACTACAATCAGAACTGAAGTCAGTCAGCGTTTATTCCGGGAGGATCACGTCATGGCCATCGACACTCCCCCGGTCGGTCGACGGGAGCGCAACAAGCAGGACAAGCTTCAGCGCATCACCGCCGCGGCTCGAGAGCTCTTCCTGGAGCACGGCGTGGACGACGTCACGACGCAGCAGATCGCCGACAAGGCCGACATCGGCACGGGCACGCTGTTCCTGTATGCCAAGAACAAGGGCGAGCTGCTCCTGCTCGTGCAGAACTCCAGCTACGTCGACGCCCTCGCGGAGGGCAGGGCCGAGGCCGAGCGCGTCGCTGATCCGCTCGAGGCCGTCATCGCGATCATCCGGGCAGTCGTCGAGTGCAATCGCGTGCAGGTCGACAACGGGCGCACGTACCTGCGGGAGATCGTGTTCGGCGACCCCGAAGAGCCCCACCACCGCGAGGCGCTCGCTCTTACCGTGCAGACCGAAGACGCGGTCGCGAGCGTGCTGCAGCGCGGTGGGCGCACGAGTCCCGAAGACGCTGCCACGCTCGCACACGTGGTCTCGGCCATCATGTTCGTCGGCATGGCCGCCACCGTCAACATCGCCCTCACGGTCGACGAGATCGTGGACGACATCCGCCGTCAGGTGCGGGTGCTCCTCCCGCGCTGACCCGAGGCCACGCCCGCGGTCAGGGCTCGCGGGGCAGCGTCAGCTCTCCTGCGAGCCCTCGACCCAGGCGAGGTACTCGTCGGTGACGGTGCCGGTGATGTAGCGGCCGTCGAAGCAGCTCATGTCGAGGTCCTCGACGTCCGAACCCTCGAGGATCGCCGCCTTCAGGTCGTCGACCTCCTGGTACACGACGAAGTCGGCTCCCAGCTCCTGCGCGATCTCGGGGATCGTGCGCCCGTGGGCGACCAGCTCCTGACGCGAGGGCATGTTGATGCCGTACACGTGCGGGTAACGCACAGGCGGCGCCGCCGAGGCGAACGTGACGCTCTTGGCCCCGGCATCCCGTGCCATCTGGATGATCTCCTTCGACGTCGTGCCGCGCACGATGGAGTCATCGATGAGCAGGACGTTCTTGCCCTTGAACTCGCTCGACATCGCGTTGAGCTTCTGGCGCACGCTGCGCTTGCGCGCCGCCTGGCCCGGCATGATGAACGTGCGGCCGACGTAGCGGTTCTTGTAGAAGCCCTCGCGGTACTCCACACCGAGTTTGCGGGCCACCTGCATGGCGGCGGGTCGCGACGAGTCGGGGATGGGCATGACCACGTCGATCGCCTCGCGCGGGGTGAACTTCGCGATGGTGTCGGCGAGCCGGTCGCCCATGCGCAGGCGCGCCTCATAGACCGAGATGCCGTTCATGACCGAGTCGGGCCGCGCGAGATACACGTACTCGAACGAGCACGGCACGAGCTTCGGGTCGGTCGCGCACTGCTGGGTGTGCAGGTTGCCTTCGAGGTCGATGAACACCGCCTCGCCCGGATCGACGTCGCGGACGATCTCGAACTCGCCGTTCTCGAGCACCAGCGACTCGCTCGTGACGACCCACTCGTAGTGGCCGTCCTCGTGCTTGCGCGTGCCGAGGATGAGCGGACGGATGCCGAACGGGTCGCGGAACGCCAGCAGACCGTAGCCCGCGATCAGGGCGATGGCCGCGTACGAGCCTTCGACGCGGTCGTGCACGCGGCTCACGGCCTGGAACACCTGGGTGGGGTCGAGCTCGAGCCCCGAGATCGACGCCTGCAGTTCGTTCGCCAGCACGTTGACGAGCAGCTCGGTGTCGGACGACGTGTTGAGGTGACGGCGGTCCTTGTGGAACAGCTCCTCGGTGAGCTCCCGCGTGTTCGTGAGGTTGCCGTTGTGCACGAGCACGATGCCGTAGGGCGCGTTCACGTAGAAGGGCTGGGCCTCCTCCTCGTTGGACGCGGTGCCCTTCGTGGCGTAGCGCACGTGGCCGAGCCCGATCTCGCCGAGCAGCGCCCGCATGTCACGGGTGCGGAAGGACTCGCGCACCTGGCCACGGGTCTTGTGCTGGTGCACGACCCCGTTGCGCTCGGCGGTCGCGATGCCGGTGGAGTCCTGACCGCGGTGCTGCAGCAGCAGAAGCGCGTCGTAGATCTCCTGGTTCGCAGACCCACGGCCCACCACTCCGACGATTCCGCACATGGGTGTCGCTTGCTCCGTCTTGTCGTTCAGCCGGCGTGTCGTTCAGCCGGGTTTGTGTCGTTCCGGCGGCTCAGTGAGCCGGGTGGTCTGCAGGTGCTGCGTCGTCGGCGTAGGAGCCGACGAGGCGCACGGCGCCGCCGTCGACGCCCTTGGCGCCCTGCTCCCAGTGCCCCTCCGGGCGCTCGCCGTCGCGCACGACACCCACCTGCCAGGTTGCGATGCCCTCCTGGGAGAGGGCGGATGCCGCGGCCTCCGCCTTGTCGGCCGCCACGACGGCGAGGAACCCGATGCCCAGGTTCCAGGTGCCTTCGGTGGAGGTGAGGTCGAGGTCGCCGAGGTCCGCCAGCACACGGAACACCGGCGACGGCGACCATGTCGAACGGTCGAGCTCGGCCCACGTGCCCTGCGGCAGTACGCGTGCCAGATTGGCCGCGATGCCGCCGCCGGTCACGTGGCTGAGCGCGTGCACCCGGTCGCCGTGGTCGGCGATGAGACGCAGGAGCGGACGCGTGTAGAGGCGCGTCGGCTCGAGCAGAGCCTCGCCCCACGTCGCCCCGAGGTCGGCGGACTTGTCGCCGTACTGGATGCCGGCGCCGGCGACGATGTGGCGCACGAGCGAGTAGCCGTTGGAGTGCAGGCCCGAGCTGGCCAGCGCCAGCACGACATCGCCGCTGCGCACCCGGTCGGGGCCGAGCACGCGGTCGGCCTCGACCACGCCGGTCGCGGCCCCCGCGACGTCGTAGTCGTTGATTCCCAGCAGGCCGGGGTGCTCGGCGGTCTCGCCGCCGACGAGCGCCGTGCCGGTCTCGGCACAGCCGGCCGCGATGCCGCGGACGATGTCGGCGATGCGCTCGGGGAACACCTTGCCGCAGGCGATGTAGTCGGTCATGAACAGCGGCTTCGCGCCGACCACGACGATGTCGTCGACGACCATGCCGACGAGGTCCTGGCCGATCGTGTCGTGCTTGTCGATGGCCTGTGCGATGGCGACCTTCGTGCCCACGCCGTCGGTGCTGGTGGCCAGCAGCGGCTTGTCGTAGGCCTTGAACGCGCTCGCGTCGAAGAGCCCGGCGAATCCGCCGACGCCCCCGAGCACCTCGGGGCCCTGCGTGCGGCGCACCGCCGACTTCATCAGCTCGACGGCGAGGTCGCCGGCGGCGGTGTCGACGCCGGCAGCCGTGTACGGGTTCACGGGCTGTGCGGGGCGGGAGGGGGCATCGCGTTCGGATGAGGCCACGGTCACCAGCCTACCGGCGACGCACCTGGACGGACGCCGGGTGACGACGCCGCCCGCGCCCGCTCGCCGCCACGGATGTGGGAACCCGGGGCACCGGGATGCCGCGCAACGGGGCGGGAGTCGCAGGCCGGATCTAGAATGGACGGCATGGGCGGCGCCGGTGCACCGGAGTGGCTGATCCGCGAAGACGCCGGTCAGCCGGTGCTTCTTGCGCTCTATCTGCGTCAGGTACTCGGCATCCGCTCACCGGATGAGCTGCCGCACCTGCGCGGGATCCCGCCGCGGGCCAACGACCGGTCGGAAGAGGCGCAGGCGACGCTCGAACGGCAGTGGCGCCAGTACTGGGCGATGACGGTCGAGCCGCAGGCGCATCCGTCAGAGGTTCCCCTCGATCTGGTCGACGGATTCGACACCGTGCTCGCGCTGCCCGTCGAGGGCTGCGACGAGCTGCGATCCGCCTTCATCCCGCATGCGACCGAGGCTCTCGCGTACGCGCGGGAGGCCCACGCGCGGTACCGCAAGGAGGCCTCGCACAGCACCGGCACGTCGTATCGCGCGTATGCCGGCGCGATCGCGGAGCACGAGCGGCAGGTCGGGCGGCGGGCGCACTCGTTCGAGCTCAACGTGCAGGTGCTGCCGCTGAATCAGCGCGGCGTGTGGTGGATCGGATCCCTCACGGTCGCCGTCACCGACGGACTGCGCGGAGACGTCGCGGCCTTCGACACCGCCATCCACCCGATCATCGCCGAGCTGGCGTAGCGCGCGGCGTCAGTGCGCGGAGCCGTGACCGTTCGATCCCGGCTCCGGATCGACGTGCACCGACGAGTGGCCGACGGCGATGTCGTGTGTATGACGCCGGGAGCGACGGTCGAAGATCAGCGCGACGATGGCGCCGAGCGCCAGGCCGATGGTGCCGCAGATCAGCGCGAGGAAGCCGAACACCTGGGCCTGCGAGTACTCGACGCCGGTGTTGGGGCTCGCCTCGGCGGTGCCGTTGAAGGCGAACGTGAGGATCATCGCGACGAGCACGCCGAGCAGGGCGCCGAGGATGAGGAACACCGAGATCTTCGGCGCACGTCGCACGCGCGCGGTCTCGATGTGGTCCTGGCTGTGCTCGGGCATGCATCCATTGTCCCACTCGACGCCCCGGATCGCGCCGCGAACGAGAAAGGGACGGCGCCCGCGGAAGCCACGCGGGCGCCGTCCCCTTGACGGCCGACCTCACGCGGCCGTCTGGTCTCCACTGCCGCCGGCCGTCGCACGGCGGCGGGTGACCACGATCCAGACCACGGCGCCGATGGCGAGGGCCACGGCAATGCCCCCGACCGCCCACGGCCACACCGGCGCCCGCGCCTGTTCGACGGAGATCGCCTCGGCCTGGGTGGCCTCCGTCACCTCGGCGACCGGAGTCTCGGCTTCGACGGCGACCGGCGCGACGGCGCAGTCCGCCGTCACGGGAAGCACGGCTGACACGGCGTCGAGCTCATCGCCCGCCGCGTAGGTGCCGAACGCGGCGGCGCCCGCCTCTGTCAGCGTCGCGGGGAGGGCGTCGAGCACGAGCCCATCGTCGGTCACCTCGAGGTCGGGGACGGCGAACTCGGCGAACCGGACGCCGGCCGCGGTGACCGGCTCACCGGCCTGCGTCGTGCCGCTGACGTCGAACACGAGGTAGCCGGTTTCTCCCGCGAGCTCGACCCGCGCGTTGGCCAGCGTCGTGTCGAGCGCGCCCTCGTGTCCTGTGAAGCGGATGCTGCCCCCGTAGGTCACGAGGCCGGTGCGGGCCGCGGCATCCATCGTCCCCGTGCCGGCGTTCCAGACGTATTCGGGGTACTCGTACGCGACGTCGGCGAGCTCCCAGCCGCCCGCCGCGATGCCCTCGATGTACGTGCGGAAGCTCTCCTTGAAGCCCCAGCGGAGGGAGGCCGCATCGACGACGCACCCCGCATCCGTCGCCGCCCGCGCGAGGGTGAAGCGGATGCCGCGGTCCACGGACCCCTGGAAGGTCAGCGTGTGCTCGCCAGCGGGCAGGGTCGCCGGCAGTGAGCCGGTCCACGTGGCGGTGCCGGAGGCGTCCGCCGTGACCTCGCCGAGGAGCGTAGGCGTCGAGTACACCACGACCTGGATGCCCTCCTCGTTCGCGGCGAAGCCCGATGCGGACACCGTGACCGGCTGGCCTTTCTGGAGGGCAGTGAGCGTGTCATCGTCCAACTCGATGCCCGCGGAGGCGGGCGGAGTCGCAGGAAGCGCGGTCGTGCGCGTCGTGGCGGAGGCCGTCGCGACGGTGCCGGTGGATCCGGCGGGCGCGGCCGCGGGGGCGCCGATGGTGAACGTCAGCGGGTCGAGCTGCGTCGTATAGCCCTGGAACACCTGGCTGCGACCGGACGCGGTGAGGGCGGCGGGCACACGCGAGTACGTGACGACGCCGTTGGCCGTGGTGCGCACGGCAGCGGCGAGGTCGAGCGTCGCGAAGGCGACCTGCGAGCCGCCGCTGGTGACGGACAGCGTGGCGGCGTCCGCCGACGTGACGCGCACCTGCGGGTTAGCGATGGTGACGTCGAGCAGTCCGGCATGGCCGGTGAAGCGCACCGAGCCGTTGTACGAGACGGTTCCGGTGCCCGTTGCCGCGTCGTAGGTGCTGCCGGTCGCCTGGCCGAACTGGAACACCCCGCCGGCGCGCGTCGCGCCGCCCGTCACCACGATCGATCCGTGCGCCGCGCCCTCGGTGATGTAGTCGGCGAAGCTCGACGAGATCGCCCAGGAGAGCGAGCCCCCGCCCTGCGCCGCAGGCGGCGGGGTCACGGGCGTCGCCGGATCGACCGGCGGCTCAGGATCGGTCGGAGGGGTGACGTCGGGGAAGAGGCTCTTCCAGTGGTCGGCGGTGAACGGCACACCGGCACGGGCGTAGATCGTCTCGGCTGTCGGATTCGAGTGCTGTCGCCACACGAGGACCTCGTACTCCTTGGTCCGATCGAGCCTCGCGGTCGGCGCCACGACCGTGAAGTCCGTGTTCCCGTCCGAGACCGCGGGGAACGGCAGCGCGAACGCCGTATAGCCGCCCGCCGCCGTGACCTGCGACTCGGTGCCCTTCTCGATGACAGCCGCATACGCGCCGGCGACGTCGCCGAGCCCGCTGCCGACGACGCGGATCTTCGCGCCGACGGTGGCCGCGGCATCCGTCACCGTCACGTCGAGCGAGGCGACGGGCTCGGGGTCGGCGAACGAGAGGGGCACGAAACGCTCGTTCGCGGGCTGGACCCAGTTCGAGTGCGAGCCGAGGGTGAACACCGCGAGCGTGCCGCCCTCGAACTTCTTCGCGTCGAGCTTCGCCTTGTCGACCGTGACCGTCCAGGAGAAGGATCCCGAGCCGTCGGGGGCGACCGAGAACGCGGGCTGACCGGGGTAACCGGAGCCGACGAGCGCAGCGAAGGCGCTGGACCGGTTCGAGGCGCGGGTGTCGGATGCCGAGAGCGGCGTCCACGCACCCTCGATGATCCAGCCGATCTGCGCGTAGATGCCGCCGGGGTTGATCTCGTACCCGGTTCCCGTGACGGTGATGCTCTCTCCGGCCGGGTCGAGGCCGTCGGTCTTCGAGACCGACAGCGTGGCGACCGGCTTCGGTGCGGCGAACGTCAGCGACACCTTCGCGTCCTGGGAGCGGTCGTTCATCGCCGTGTGGTTCGCCAGGGTGTAGACGGCAGTCGAGCCGGTCTTCGGCGCGACCCGGAACTCGGTCGTGAACGAGCCGTCGGCGCCGAATGTCACCTGCGTCGGTGTCGTCGGGGTGCTCGTGACCTGCTTGGCCCCGACCGTGCAGCCGGCCGAGATGAACGAGAACGAGAGCTCTGCCAGCGGGATGTCGGTGCAGATGGCGAGATAGATGGGCTGATCCGGGTTGTATCCCGTGCCGGTCACCGTGATGGTCTCCCCCGCGGGGTCCAGGCCGGTCGACTTCGACAGCACGAGCTTCGGCTGCGGCGCGGTCGGTACGGCGGTGATCTCGTACGGCACGACAGCCGACGTGGACCCGACGAAGGCCGCGGGGTCGTCCGGCGTGAACACGGCCTTCAGCAGGGCCGTGCCGGCGGTCGGGATGCTGATGGTGAGCGTGCCGCCGACCGGCGAGGTGCCGAGCGGCGTCTCGCCGTCGAAGTACGTGATGGTTCCGGATGCCGCAGGCTCGACGTCGGCGCGGATCGTGAAGCTCGCGCCGGCCGGGCTCGATCCGTCGGGATCGACGGTCAGCGTCGTTGCCGTCGCGACGGCGGGGAGCGCCTCCCACGCGAGCGGGGTCGTGGTGTTCTGACTCGGATCGGCGAAGCCCTGTCCGTGCGCCTTCGAGGTGTAGATCGCGTACTGCGCGCCTTCGGTGTGGGCGGGGACCGCGACCTGCACACTGAAGGTGCCGTCCACGCTCATCGGGGCCGTGCGGCCCATGCCGGAGGAGCCGTCCGCATTGCCCGGCGCGATCCACACGACCTCGGTGATCTGCGACGAGCCGGCGTAGAAGCCGGCGAGCCCCGCCGGCCCGATCCCGAGGTAGATGCCCGGTGCGGTGCCGGCGAAGCCGGTTCCCGTGACGGTGATCGTGCCCCCGTCGCGGGGAAGCGGCGGCGCTGACAGGGCAGGCCCGGCGGCGAAGGCCGGGACGGCGGTGAGGGCTCCTGCGATGACGAGCAGGAAGGCGAGGAGGGCGGCCAGGGGCGCCCGGCTGCGCTCGAGGAACGGCTGCGTGTTCACGGTGTCTCCGGCGCCGGATCGCCGAAGCGCACCGGCGCATCAGTGCGATTCGGGTTGGTCACTTAGGTTTGGCTAACCTAATATCGACTCGAACGTATGGCACTTTCACAGCCGACGTCAAGCCTAAGGTAAGGCTCACCTAATGTTTTCCTCCACCTCTCTTCACCGTGCCACCGGACGTCTTGCGAGCGGTATCGCACTGCTCGCGGCCGCCGTGATCCTGTCGGGCTGCGCGGCCGCCAGCGCCGACGCGGCCGACGCCGACTGCCCCGACGCCGACCGGCCTCTGGCGTCCCTCACCCTGGTCGGCGATCCCCGCGCGACGACGGGTCCATCGACCGCGTGCCTGGCGTCGCACGCGATCGAGGCCGTCGCCGCCGACGAGGCGCCGGAGCTGCCCGCGACCGTGACGGATGCCGAGGGCCGCGAGGTCGAGATCACCGATGTCAGCCGCATCCTGCCCGTCGACATCTCGGGCACGATCGCCGCGACGGTGTTCGGGCTCGGGCTGGGCGATGCTGTGGTGGGACGCGACTCGTCGACGTCGTTCGACGGCACCGACGACCTTCCGGTGGTGACGAAGTCGGGCCACACTCTCAACCCCGAGGCCATCCTCGAGCTCGCTCCGACGGTGATGCTGACCGACACCTCGATCGGCCCCAAGGAGGTGCGCCAGCAGCTCCGCGACGCCGGCATCGCCGTCGTGGTGGTCTCGAGCGAGCGGCGGGCCGACACCGTCTCCGAACTGGTCGGAGAGATCGCCGCGGCGCTCGGCGTTCCCGACCGGGGCGACGACCTGTCGGCCCGGCTCGACGCCGACGTCGCCGGCGCAGTCGCCGAAGTCGGTGCGATCGCGCCGGCCGCGGCATCCGATCGCCCCCGCATGCTCTTCCTCTACGTGCGGGGCAGCGCGAACGTGTATTACATCTTCGGCCGCGACTCGGGCGCGGACTCCCTCATCGAGGCCGTCGGCGGCGTCGACGTCGCGAGCGAGATCGGCTGGGAGGGCATGAAGCCGATGACCGCCGAGGCGCTCGCCGCCGCGCAGCCCGACGTGCTGGTGATGATGACGGACGGTCTCGCGTCGGTCGGCGGGGTCGACGGGCTGCTCGAGCGCATCCCGGCTCTGCAGCAGACTCCCGCCGGCGCGCATCGGCGAGTGGTCGATATGGCCGATGCCGAGATCCTGAGCTTCGGGCCGCGCACTGCCGACGTCATCCGGGCGCTCGCGCGAGCGGTCTATGCCCCGGCGCCGACACCCGCCGCGGCGACGCCGACCGAAGAACCCGCGTCGTGACGGCCGACGTCGCGACGGCGGAGGTGGTGACGGCGGTGCCCACGACGCACCGGGCTCGCCGATTCGCGATCGTCGTCGCGGCCCTCACCGCGGCGATCGCGGTCGTCGTGATCGTGTCACTCGGCCTCGGCCAGTACTGGCTGACGCCGACGCAGGTGGCGGGCGTGCTGCTGCAGGCGGTCGGCGTCGAGACGGCCTGGGCGCCCGACGCGCCGATGGCGGCGGGCGTGATCCTCGACATCCGGCTGCCCCGCATCGTGCTGGGGCTGCTGGTCGGCGCCGCCCTTGCGGTGTCGGGCGTGCTGATGCAGGCGATCTTCGGCAACCCGCTCGCCGACGCGGCGGTGGTCGGCGTCTCATCGGGCGCCGCGTTCGGGGCTGCCGCGAGCCTCACCTTCGGACTCGCCGTGTTCGGCATGTGGACCACCCCGGCCTTCGCCTTCGCCGGCGGGCTCGTCGCGGTGTTCTCCGTCTACCTCATCAGCCGGTCGGGCGGGCGCACCGAGGTCGTCACGCTGCTGCTCACCGGCATCGCGATCAACGCGATCGCGGGTGCCGGCCTCGCGTTCCTCACATTCCTCGGTACAACGGCGACGCGCGAGCAGATCGTGTTCTGGCAGCTCGGCAGTCTCAACGGCGCGCTGTGGCAGAACATCGCCCTCGTCGCCCCGCTGGTCGCCATCGGCGTCGCGGCAGCTGTCGCGGTCGCGCGTCGCCTCGACCTCTTCGCCCTCGGCGAGCGCACCGCACGCCACCTCGGCGTGCGGGTCGAGCTGCTGCGCGTCACGGTGATCGTGATGGTCGCGCTGCTGGTCTGCGCCGCTGTGGCTTTCGCCGGGATCATCGGATTCGTCGGGCTCGTCGTACCGCACCTGATGCGCATGGCGATCGGTCCGGCCCATCTGCCGCTCATGATCTCGAGCGCGCTCGGCGGGGCGCTGCTCATCGCCGTGGCCGACCTCATCGCCCGGACCGCCGTCCCCCTCGCCGATCTGCCGATCGGCATGATCACGTCGCTGGTCGGCGGCCCGTTCTTCCTCTGGCTGCTGCTGCGGACGCGCCGCCGGGCCGGAGGATGGGGATGAGCGGAACGGTCGCCACACCCTCGCCCGGCGCCGCGCCCGGCCCGGTGCGCCTCGCCGCCCGCGGCCTTACGGTGACTCCCGCCGGCGCGCCCGGACCGGTACTGGCGGACGCCGCGATCGATGTCCGCGCCGGTGAACTGCACGCCCTGGTCGGTCCGAACGGCGCCGGCAAGTCGACGCTGTTCGGCGTGCTCGCCGGTGACATCACGCCGGACGCGGGCGACGTGAGCCTCGACGGGACGCCGCTGAGCGGCATCCCTCCCCGTCAGCTGGCCCGGCAGCGCGCCGTGCTGCTGCAGCAGAACGCGGTGTCGTTCCCGTTCACCGTCGAGCAGGTGGTGCGGATGGGGCGAGCGCCGTGGGCGCGCACCGCCGCGGAGGACGACGACGACGCCGCGGTCGCCCGGGCACTCGAGGTCACCGACCTCGTGGGGCTCGCCGCTCGCGGCGTCACATCGCTGTCGGGCGGCGAGCGCGCACGGGCCGCGCTCGCCCGCGTGCTCGCGCAGGGGTGCGACGTGCTGCTGCTCGACGAGCCCACCGCGGCGCTCGACCTCAAGCATCAGGAGGACGTCCTGCGCATCGCCCGCCACCGCGCGGACGAGGGCGCCGCGGTCGCCGTGGTGCTCCACGACCTCAACGCCGCACTCGGCGTGGCGGATCGCGTGACGCTGCTCTCGCGGGGGCGGGTGGTGGCCTCCGGCGCACCGGCCGAGGTGCTCACGGCGAGCGCCATCGAGGAGGTCTACGGGCAGGCCGTCGACGTCTTCCCGCACCCCGGCACCGGCACGCCGGTCGTCATGCCCCGCCGCTGAGCTCCTCGATTAGGGACGCCGACGACGGCAGCCGTCAGGGACGCAGCGGGAGCAGGTCGGAGATATCGGCGCGCGTGCCCGAGGCGCTGATGCGGCCGGCGGCTGCCGCATCCGTCCACTGCTCGGCACCGGTCGCCAGCGCGATCCAGGTCGCAGGGTCGGTCTCGACCACGTTCGGCGGCGTGCCCCGGGTGTGCCGCGGCCCTTCGATGATCTGCACCGCGCCGAACGGCGGCACCCGCACCTCGACCGAGTTGCCGGGCGCCTTCTCGGCGAGCAGCTGCAGCAGATACCGCACCGCTGTCGCATTGTCGGTGCGGACGGGTGGGACGGATGCCGCGGCCGCCGCCGCAACGGCGCTCAGCGCGGCGCGGCCGTCGTCGATCGAGATCTTGCGTGCCACGCCCTCCACCGTACGCCGCCCAGAACTCCTCAGATCCGGCCGCGATCTCCGGCCTCCCGCGACGAACGCGCCGAAGCCGGCCGCGCTTGAGGAATTCGTGCAGCAGCGCGGCGCGACCCGAAACCCCGCGAAGCGCGTCGGTAGGCTGGAACGCGTGAAGATCCTGGTTCTCGGCTCGGGCGCGCGGGAGCACGCCATCATCCTGGCGCTGCGGTCGGAGGCGACCGAGCACGAGGTCTTCGCGGCTCCCGGCAACGCCGGCATCGGGCAGGACGCGCAGCTCGTCGCCCTCGATGTGAA
The DNA here is from genome assembly GCF_024055635.1 of Microbacterium yannicii. Lineage (GTDB taxonomy): Bacteria > Actinomycetota > Actinomycetes > Actinomycetales > Microbacteriaceae > Microbacterium > Microbacterium yannicii. Next base: position 20,110 of record NZ_JAMXMB010000034.1, on the reverse strand, counting down.
CGACCCCGCCGCCGTCACGATCTTCGCGAACGAGTACAACATCGACCTGGTCGTGATCGGCCCCGAGGCACCGCTGGTCGCCGGCGTCGCCGATGCGGTGCGCGAGCGGGGCATCCCCGTCTTCGGGCCGGGCAAGGCAGCTGCGCAGCTCGAGGGGTCCAAGGCGTACGCCAAGCGCATCATGGATGCCGCGGGCGTGCCGACGGGACGGGCCGTACGCGCGACGAACCGCGCGGAGGTCGAGGCCGCGTTCGACGCGCTCGGCGCCCCGTACGTCGTGAAGGCCGACGGCCTCGCCGCGGGGAAGGGCGTCATCGTCACGTCCGACCGCTCCGCGGCGCTCGCCCACGCCGATGACTACCTGCCGTCGGGTCCCCTGCTGGTCGAGGAGTTCCTCGCCGGTCCCGAGGTGTCGCTCTTCTTCCTCAGCGACGGCGACCACGTGCTGCCGCTCAGCCCCGCGCAGGACTACAAGCGCCTGCTCGACGGCGACGAGGGCCCCAACACCGGCGGCATGGGCGCCTACTCGCCCCTGCCGTGGCTCGACGGGAAGTTCGGCAGCGAGCGCGAGTTCGTCGACCTGGTCACGCGCGAGGTGGCCGAGCCGGTCATCCGCCAGATGGATGCCGAGGGCACGCCGTTCATCGGACTGCTCTATGCCGGGCTCATCCTCACTGACACGGGCGTCAAGGTCATCGAGTTCAACGCACGCTTCGGCGATCCCGAGACCCAGGTCGTGCTCCCCCGGCTCGTCGACCCGCTGTCGGAGCTGCTGCTGGCCGCGGCATCCGGTCATCTGGAGGATCTCCCCCGTCCCGCGTTCGCCGACGATGTCGCCGTGGCTGTTGTGCTCGCGAGCGAGGGCTACCCCGCGGCGCCGATCACCGGGCGCGCGATCACCGGTCTTCGCGAAGCGGCGACAGCGGACGGCGTGCACATCGCACACGCCGCGACCGCCGAGACCGACGGCGGTCTTGTCGCCACCGGCGGCCGCGTGCTCAACGTGGTCGCCGTCGCCACGACGTTCGCGCAGGCCCGCGAGCACGTCTATCGCGCGCTCGGCAAGATCCGGCTCGACGGCGGCCAGCACCGCACCGACATCGCCGCGCGGGTCGCCGAGGGACTCTGAGCCCGGTCGGTTCCACGAGCTTCAGAAGGACGGCGGGCGCCCCTGGATCAGGGGCGCCCGTCGTTCACGTCAGCGGTCGTAGGCCGGAGTGGGACCGCCGACGACGGTCGCGGCATCCGTGTCGGTCGTCACGCGCCCGCGGATGAAGATGATCGCCAGCAGGCCGACCAGAATGACGGGGATGTTCCCGAACCCCGCGATGGTCGCGAGCGGACCGTCGACGTGGTGGGTGCCCTGCAGGAAGATGCTGGGATCGGTGCTGGCGTGCAGCAGGATCGGCCAGATCAGGTTGCCCGTGACCCGCAGCGTGAGATACATGCAGATGCCGAACGCGAAGGTGTAGAGCAGCTGCAGGAGTGTGGCGAACAGCGACTGACCAGTGAGCAGGTTGCTGGCGTGCAGCACGGAGAACAGCGCCGCCGACACGAGCGCGACCGCGATCTCGGGGTGCCCCGCCTTGCGCATCAGGTTGACGACGTAGCCCCGCGTGAGCACCTCTTCGGCGAAGCCGATGCACAGGCCCGCCAGAAGCCACGCCGCCACGTAGCCGAAGTCGAGCTCGGCGTAATCGACGGTGGCGAAGCGGAGCACGTTGAACAGCAGCACGACGGCGACGGCGATCCACATCCATCCGCGGCCGCGGATCGGCTGAGGGCCGAACAGCTCTCGAAGCCAGCCCACCGACAGGGCGAACAGGACGAGGATCACCCCGCCGATGAAGATCGGGAGGGCGACGAAGAACAGCACGTATCCGGCGCTCTCGGTGTCGTCGATCGACGGTGCGATCGGGGCAAGCGCGAGCCCTGCGCCCTGGTAGAGCACGAAGTACCCCACGACGAGGATGAGCGCCCGCCACCATCCGCCCCGCTCCCAGAAGCGCTTCCACCTGTTCGTCCCGCCGGTACCGGTCACGGACTTCCCCTCGTCGTCTGCCATGTCTGAGTCCGACACTACGGGGTCGCGGCGCGGTTCCTCGGCGGTGGGGACGTCCAGCGGCGCCGGGCTACGAGATGGGAGCTCAGTCCTGGCCTCGTCATCGGCGAAAGCACCCGCGTTGCTGCCTCGCCACTCTCCTGCGAAGCTTGGTCGAACCACCTTCGCCGACTCCGGCATATGGCGGAGTCGTGATCGGAGGATCTGTGAGCGCGCTTTTCCACCCTCATCTCGACGAGGGCCGCTCCCCGACCGGTGCACAGGGCAAACCCGCCCGGCACGCGGAGACGCGCCGACTCCTCCACACTCGCCGACCCGGACGCCTTCACTCAGGCGTCGGAGTGGGTACCGCCACGGGGGCCGACTGTTGATGCCGGACGCAGGAACCGCCCGACGCACCGGGGTCATCGGCGGCGGGATCGTCGGGGTGGCTTTGGCGCGGGCGCTGAGTGCGCGTGGCGACGAGGTGACGGTGCTGGAGAAGGAGTCGCGGCTGTCGCAGCATCAGACCGGGCACAACTCCGGTGTCGTGCACGCCGGGCTGTATTACAAGCCGGGTTCGCTGAAGGCGACGCTGTGCGCGGCCGGGCGGATCTCGATCCGCGAGTTCTGCGAGGAGAAAGGGCTGCCGTACCGCGAGGTGGGCAAGCTCGTGGTCGCGGTCGACGAGTCGGAGCTCTCGGCGCTGGCGGAGATCGAGCGGCGTTCGCGGGAGAACGGCGTGCCGGATCTTGCGCGCATCGACGACGTCGCGCAGCTGCGGGAGATCGAACCGCACGTCGCCGGCGTCGCGGCGGTGCACTCGCCGCACACTGCGGTGGTGGACTACGCGTCGATCACCGAGGCGATGGCGCAGGACGTTCGCGTCGCGGGCGGCACGATCCGGCTCGGGCACGAGGTGACCGCGATGTCGCTGGAGAACGGCCGGGTACGGGTGGTGACGCCGGTGTCGGAGGACCTCTTCGACCGGGTGATCGTGTGCGCCGGTCTGCAGTCGGACGTCGTCGCCCGATTCGTCGGCGCCGACGAATCGCCCAAGATCCTGCCGTTCCGCGGCGAATATTGGGAGCTCGCTCCCGGGCGCACCGACCTGGTGAAGGGCATGATCTACCCGGTGCCCGACCCGCGGTTCCCGTTCCTCGGGGTGCACTTCACCCGCGGCGTCTACGACAACGTGCATGTCGGACCGAATGCCGTGCCGGCGCTCGCCCGCGAGGGGTACAACTGGCTGCAGTGGTCGGTGAAGGACACCGTCGAGTCCCTCCGCTGGCCGGGTGCGTGGCCGCTCGCGAAGCAGCACTGGCGGATGGGTGTCGACGAGATCTCCGGGTCGCTGATCAAGCCGCTGTACTTCCGCAAGGCACGCCGCTTCATCCCCGAGCTGCGCGCGTCCGACCTCACCCACAAGCACGGCGCCGGCGTTCGCGCGCAGGCATGGGGCCGCGCCGGCGAGCTCCTCGACGACTTCGCCGTCGACCAGGTCGGGCCCGTCACGCTGCTGCGGAACGCCCCCTCGCCTGCCGCCACCAGCTCGATCGCGATCGCCGAGTACATCATCGATCACTATCTCGGTGCTCCACGGGCGGACCCGTCCCCGGGTGCGGCGACGATCGGGCCGAGACCCAGGCGCACCCGCACGGGGACCGGGACGGAGCCGCCCTCCTGAATGAAGGCGGTCGGACTCTCTCCGCGGGTCCGTCCGAGGCCCTGCGTCGTCCGCGACCCGTCCCCCAACATCGGGTCGCGGACGACGCCTGAGCCGGCACTCCGGGCGGGAGATCGACCCGTCGTCCGCGACTCGACCCCACAGCAGGTCGCGGAGGACGCCCGAGCTCGCACCCGGCCCCAGGCCGGTCAGACCGCCTGCCGTTGCTGCAGCAGGGGGCATTCGAACGGGTCGCGCTCCCCGAGCCCGACCCGGTTGATGTAGCGCGTGACGATCCGGTACGACTCCCAGAGCCCTGTCTCGGTGTACTGCACGTCGTGAGCCGCGCAGTAGTCCCTGATCGCTCCGGAGGCCGTCCTCAGATGAGGACGCGGCATCGACGGGAAGAGGTGGTGCTCGATCTGGTAGTTGAGCCCGCCCATCGCCACGTCGAGCAGCCTGCTGCCCCGGATGTTGCGGCTCATCAGCACCTGTCTGCGCAGGAAGTCGACCTTCACCTCGGCCGGCACCAGCGGCATCCCCTTGTGATTGGGGGCGAAGGCCATTCCCATGTAGACGCCGAAGAGGCCCAGCTGCACCGCCAGGAAGACCGCCGCGATACCGGGCGACAGCACCAGGAACACCAGGGCGAGATAGCCGCCGATGCGCAGGACGAGGAAGACGATCTCGGCGCTGCGTCGACGCAGCGGCTCACGCGCGACGACGCGGCGCACGCTGGATGCATGGAGCGACAGGCCTTCGAGCAGCAGGATCGGGAAGAAGAACATCCCCTGATGGGCCATGACCCACGCCAGCCCGGGCCCGTACCTCTTGGCGCGCTGCTCGACCTGATCGCTCGTGAACGACACGACCGGCAGCTCGATGTCGGGATCGGAGCCGATCTTGTTCGGATTCGCGTGGTGGCGCGTGTGCTTGTGCTGCCACCAGCCGTAGCTCATCCCGACCAGCAGGTTGCCCAGCACCATCGACGTCCAGTCGTTCCAGCGTCCCGAGACGAAGATCTGCCGATGCGCGGCATCATGACCGAGCATGGCGATCTGTGTGAACAGGATCGCGAAACCTGCGGCCGTGAAGAGCTGCCACCAGGTGTCGCCGATCAGGAAGAACACGACAAGGGCTGCGGCGAGCACAACCACCGCGCCGACGAGCTTGGTCCAGTAGTACCCGTAGCGCCGGCGCATCAGACCGCTGGCGCCGATGATCTTGGCAAGGTCCGTGAAGTCGTTGCCCGCTCGGGGGGTTCGTGCCACCGTGGCGCGAACGCCTCCGGTGAGCTGGTCGGTCATGTGCTCGCCCCCGATCCTCCGGCCGCACGCGCGTGCGGTCCGCGGATGTCGGGGTCCGGGACGTCCCTATCGGTCAGGCTACGCCGATGTCACGCGCTGCGGCAGTGCCAGAACGCGTTCCAGGCGGGATCAGGTCTGGCGGCGGATGAAGCGCATCAGCCAGGCGATCACCGCGATGACGATGATGACGAGGCCGATCCAGAGGAGGAACTTCGCCGCTTCAATGAACACACCCAGCAGAAGCAGGACGATTCCGACGATGAGCAGGATCACTGCAAGTCCGGTCATGACACCATCGTGGCCGGATGCCGGCGCTCGGGCCAACCGCTTGACAACCGCACCTCGTCGGGATTAGGCCCATCTCAGCCTCGAGCAGCCCGTCCATAGCGTCGCGTGGTTTGCTGGAACGGGCGGCTCGTGCCGCCCCGGTGAGGAGAAGACCATGACGGATGCCCCGACCGCGACCTCCGCGCAGAGCCCCCGCGCTGCCCGGCCCGGCCCCGACCCGACCTCGCCCTTCTACCGCGCCGGCGGCCGCCACCGCTTCACGGCCCGCCGGGCGCGCGTCGTCTCGGTCGAGCAGGTCTCGCCGGTGCTGCTCCGTGTGCGCGTCGCCGGTCCGGAGTTCGCCGACTTCCAGAGCGGCGGACCCGCCGACCATGTGCGTGTGTTCTTCCCGGATCCCGAGACCGGTGATCTCGTCGCACCCACCGCCGCCGGCCCCGGTCAGGACGGCATCGTACGGCCGGAGGCCCCGATGCACGCCCGCGATTTCACGCCGCTGCGCGTGACCACGGCGGAGGCGGAGGTCGCTGTCGACCTGGACTTCTACCTCCACCCGTCGCCCGGTCCCGCCTCGCGCTGGGCGAGCGACGCGCGCGTCGGCGACGAGCTGGTGATCGTGGGTCCGCGCGGCTCGCAGGCGGCGCCCCAGGGCGCGGCCCGGCTCGTGCTCGTCGTCGATGAGACGGCCCTGCCCTCGGCGACCCGGTGGGCGGCCGAAGTGCCCGCCACCACGACGGTCGACCTCGTCGCGACCGCAGCGGACGGTGGCGCGTGGGTCGACGCGTACATCGCCGAGACGTCCGGCCGCACCGACGTGAGGGTGCACCGGCCCGACGCCGGCGACCCGGACGCGCTCGTCACGGCTCTCGACACGGTGGGCGTGGATGCCTCCACCTTCGTCTTCGCGGCGGGCGAGGCATCCGCTCTCATTCCCGTCCGCCGTCATCTGCGCCGCACGCTCGCACTGCCGGCCGAGCAGGTCTCGCTCAGCGGGTACTGGAAACGCGGCGCTGCCGGCTTCGATCACCACGCGCCGATCGACCCGTCCGACCCGGACTGAGCCAGGCGCCGAGGTCGCGATCCACCCGCTCGCCGGCGGCGAGCGGGTGGATCCGCGGTCAGGCTCAGTCGGCGGCGACCGCCGCGTTCGCGGCCTGCCAGTCCTCGGTCGACGTAGCCTTCGGCCGGCGAAGGAACAGCACCGCGACGACGCCGATCAGCATCACGGCCGCCGACAGCAGCACGGACTGCGCCATCGCCGTCGCGAAGGGCTCGGCGACGACCTCGGGCAGCGCGCCGGAGCCGAAGCTGCCACCGGCCGCGTCGGCGGCACCGGGGATGTTCGCCTCGATGCGGCTCTGCATGAACACCGCGATGGCGGCCGAGCCCAGCACCGAGCCGATGGTGCGCGTGGTGTTGTAGATGCCCGCACCGGCGCCCGCCTGCCGCGGAGCGAGGTTGCGAGTGGCGGTGGTCGCGAGCGGCCCCCACATGCCGGCGTTGCCGATGCCCATGATCAGCGATGGGATGAGGAACATCCAGATCGGCGTGTCGAGGTTCATCAGCACCGAGTAGAGGACGAGGGCACCGGCCACCAGCAACAGACCCGGAACGAGCAGCACCCGCGGGTCGGTGTGGTCGAGCCACCGGCCCGCGAGCGGCGAGAGCACGCCGGCCGCGACGGCCATCGGGATGAGGAGCAGCGCCGACTCCGTGGGCGTGAGCCCGCGCGCCAGCTGCAGGAAGAACATCAGCGGCAGCGACATGCTCGTGACGGTGAAGCCGACCGTCGAGATGCCGATGTTGGCGACGGAGAAGTTGCGGTCGCGGAACAGCTCCAACGGCACCAGCGCCTCGCTCTTGGTCTTCGCCTGCTGCCAGATGAACAGCCCCATCACGAGCACCCCCGCGATGATCAGCCCCCACACCGTGATCGGACCCCAGATGACGCCCCAGTCGTAGGTCTCGCCCTCCTGCAGTCCGAACACGATGAGGAAGAGGCCGATGGCGCTGAGGAAGACGCCGACGAGGTCGAACTTGTGCGGGTGCGTCTCGAGCTTGGGCACGAGGATCCACGCCAGCACGAAGCCCACGACGCCGACCGGCAGGTTGATGAAGAAGATCCACTCCCAGCCGAAGCCGTCGACGAGCAGGCCGCCGGCGAGCGGCCCGACGAGCATCGCGACGCCCGAGGTCGCGCCCCAGAGTCCCATCGCCGCACCGCGCTGGTTCGGCGGGAACGTGCGTGTGATGATCGCCATCGTCTGCGGCGTCATGAGCGCCGCACCCAGGCCCTGCACCGCGCGGAACGCGATGAGCGCGCCCAGCGTCGGCGACAGCCCGCACGCGAGCGAGGCGAGGGTGAAGACGGCGAGGCCGCCGAGGTACATGTACTTCGGGCCGAACCGGTCACCGAGCCGCCCGGTGATGAGCAGCGGCACCGCGTAGGCCAGCAGGTAGGCGGAGGTGACCCACACCACGTTGTCCAGGTTGTTGGTGTCGGGGTCGAGCGCGGCCTTGATCGCCGGGTTGGCGACCGAGACGATCGTCGTGTCGACGAGGATCATGAAGAACCCGATGACGAGGGCCCAGAGGGCCGGCCACGGGCTGCGGGGCTTGTGTCCGGCGGCGTAGGCACCGGTGGGCGGGTGTGCCGCCGAGGCGGTCCCGGATGCCGCGCCCGCGGCGCGGGTGGCTTCCGGGCCGCGTGCCCCGGTTGCTGAGCTTGTCGATGCGTCGGTCACTGGCGTGCTGCCTTTCTCTGGGCGAAATAGCGTTCCGAGGGCGTCACGTCAGGACCCCAGGGGAAATCGGGAGCGGCGATACGCGGAAGCGTCGCGTCCATCCAGGCCAGCTCGGCCTGGAGCAGCGCCTCTTCGCGGCCGAGCTCGAGGAGATACTGTTCCGGCACGCCCTTGCCGACGGCGTGGCGGCGGCCGGTGGCCAGGGAGTCGAGGGCGTCCGCGAGCGCCGCTCGGCGCGCGTCGAGCAGAGCGACCGCCTCCTCGCGAGCGAGGCCGTGCGCCTCCGCGAGCGCGACGCGGAACTCGGCTGGGCGATCGACGCGCGAGAGCTCTCGGCGCACCCATTCCAGCACCGCGGCGGCTCCGGCATCCGTCTGCGTGTAGGTGGTGCGCTCGGGGCGATTGCCGTCGCGGTCCACGCCGACCTCGGCGATGAGCCCCGCACGCTCGAGGCGCGCGACCGTGTGGTAGACCGTGCCGTTCGTGATGGTGACCAGGCGGTCGTCCCGGCGCAGGTGCATGAGCCGGATCATCTCGTACGGGTGCATGTCACCCTCGCTGAGGAGGGCGAGCACGGCCACCCCGAGCGGGGTCAGGCGTGCGACAGCGTCCGTCACAGTGATCCTCCATGTCAATTAGTCCACATGGACTATACCTCTCGAATCGGGATGCCGTCACCCCTCGTGCGATGTCACAGGGGCGTCGTACCGTGAGGGCATGGCAGACAAGGCCGTCGTGCGCCGCCAGAAGTTCCCGGAGTCCTACGCGATCTTCGACCCGATCGTGGCGGAATGGACCGCGCGCCCCGACGTCGCCCTGGGGGCGATGTTCGGCTCGGAGGGTCTGAACGTCCGCGGCAAGGTGTTCGCCTTCGTGACCTTCGCGGGCGAGCTGATGGTCAAGCTGCCCGAGAGCCGCGTCGGCGAGCTGGCGGAGGCCAACGAGGCGCAGCCGGCGGTCATGCGGGGCAGGCCGATGCGCGAATGGGCGACCGTGGGGACGGATGCCGCGGACCTGTGGGCCCCGCTCGTCGCAGAGGCCTTCGCGCACGTAGACGCGATGACCCCGTGACCCGATCACGCTGACCCGACCCGGAGGATCACGCGCCCACCCGTCATCCGCGACCGCCAGCCGGGATAATGGGGCGGGTGACGGCTACCCCCACCCCCACGACCGAGTTTCCCGGCTGGCGCCACGCGTACTCCGGCAAAGTGCGCGACCTCTACGTCCCGGCCGACGCTTCGACAGGCTCAGCGCCCGAGGGCGGCGACCCCGCGCGGCTTCTGGTCGTGGCCAGCGATCGCGTCAGCGCATTCGACCACGTGCTCTCGCCCGGCATCCCGGGCAAGGGCGAGCTGCTCACCACCCTCAGCCTCTGGTGGTTCGACCAGCTGGCGGGCGCCGACGGCGGGCGCAGCATCCCGAATCATCTCGCCGCATCGCACACCCTCACGCTGGGCGCCGACGGCGAGGCCAACACCGCCGACGACCTCCAGAGCCTGATCCCGGATGCCGTCATCGGGCGTGCGATGGTCGTGAAGAGTCTCGACATGCAGCCGATCGAGTGCGTCGTCCGCGGGTACCTCACCGGCTCGGGGTGGTCGGAGTATCGCGAGAGCGGCACCGTGTGCGGGATCACGCTGCCGGACGGCCTGTCGAACGGCGATCGGCTGCCCGAGCCGATCTACACGCCCGCCTACAAGGCGCCGATGGGCGAGCACGACGAGAACATCTCGTACGAGCGCACCGTCGAGCTCGTCGGCGCCGAGCGTGCGGCTGAGCTGCGCGACCTGTCGCTCGAGATCTACGCCCGCGCCGCTTCGACGGCCGAGGCGCACGGCGTGATCCTGGCCGACACCAAGTTCGAGTTCGGGCTCGACGAGAACGGCGTGATGACCCTCGCCGACGAGGTGCTCACCAGCGACTCGTCACGGTACTGGGATGCCGCGGCCTGGGCCTCGGGCACCACCCCCGACGAGCGCATGGCGAGCTTCGACAAGCAGATCGTGCGCAACTGGCTCGCCGCGAACTGGCCCGCGCCGCGCGAGGGCGAGCCGCCGGCGCTTCCCGCCGACATCGTCGCGCGCACCACCGCGCGCTACCGCGAGCTGCTCGAGCGCCTCACCGGCGCCTGACCTCCGGCCGCGGCAATACCGGGCCAGGGGCGCTCCGTTCCGGATCCCGGTCGTTGAGCGAGCGGGACGATGCCGGTCGTTGAGCGAGCGGGACGATGCCGGTCGTTGAGCGAGCGAGGAACGAGCGAGACGAAACGCGTCAGGCGTTCTTCATCGCCTTGAGCCGTGAGAGCAGCACCGGCGCCGTGGTGTCCAGTGCGCGGCCGCCGATCAGGATGCCGCCGACGAGCACAGCGGTGCCGACGACGATCCCGACCGCGCACGCGAACCAACTGAGCGTCGCGTTCTGCGTGAAGTAGCCGATCAGGCCGACGATCACGACGGGTGCCGACAGCACCAGCGCGACCAGCCAGATGCCGAAGAACGCCATGCCCTGCAGGAACGTCGTGCCGGGCACCCGCTTGAACGGGTTGTCGCCGGAGGCGGACACGGGCACCACCAGGTGCGCCGAGGTGACCGCGCACACTCCGTAGCAGGTGAGCAGGATGCCCACGGACATGCCGAGGATGCCAGGGAACTGCTCCCACTCGCCGGACAGGGCGATCGGCACGATCACGGCGAGCAGCACCAGGGGCAGCGCCACCGCGGCGGCGGCGAGACTGCGGCCGATCCGGTCGGCGCGCCCCGGGGCGCCCGTGATGAGCTCGGTGCCGAACGCCGTGCCGTCGTACGAGATGTCGGCGTACACGACGATGCCGATCACGATCGCGATGATCGGACCCGAGAAGGTCAGCGCGATCAGCGGGTCGCCGTCGCGGGCGTAGAACCACAGCAGCACGGGCACCAGCGGCGCGCCGATGAGCTGGCGCAGGTAGCGCGGGTCGCGCGTCCAGTAGGTGACCGCGCGCGCGAAGACGGCGCCCGCAGCACCGGTGGGCACCCGGCCGAACCAGCCGATGGAGCCGGCGCGCACCGGGGCTGCCGACGTCTGGCGAGGGTGTGCCAGCGACCTTCCGAGCGACGCCTTCCACACCAGCCAGAGCACCGCGAGCGTCACGAGGGCGATCAGGAGCTTGGCGGCCGCCCCCGCGAGATCACCCGCTGCGGCAGCCGCCGGGACGGCCCACGCGGCACCGAGCGGCGTCCAGCCCAGCACCGGGATCGTCGACGCCAGCGTGTCGACGTTCACCGCGAAGCCGGTCGCCACCCCGGCGATGATCGGCCCGGCCAGGATGAGCGGGATGAAGACGACGATGCCCGCGGCCTCGCGGAAGCGGCGGCCTCCGCCGAGCCCGGAGGCGAGCGAGGCGACCGTGCGCGACGCCACGACGGCGGTCAGCACGGCCAGCGGCGTGCTGACGAGCCAGCCGACGATCGCCGCCGGCCAGTGCACCCAGGTGGCGATCGTCGCGATCGCCGCGGCGGAGGTGATGATGCCCGGGATGCCGCAGACCCCCGCGAACGTGAGAGCGACCATCATGCGCGACAGCGACATCGGGAACACCACGAGCCGAGCCGGATCCAGCGTGGTGTCCACGCCGAAGGCGACCAGCGGCACGAGGGCCCACCCCAGCGTCACCACCGAGCCGACTCCGACGATCACGCTGCTCGCCAGCGGCAGCGTGCCGAAGCCGAGCAGCACCAGCCCCACGGCGATGCCGACCAGCAGGCCGAGGCCGTACAGGGCGCCGAAGATGAAGCCGACGAGCTGCCACGGGCTCCGCGCGAGCTGATTGCCGAGCACCCGGAAGCGCAGCCTCAGGAGCGTCGCAACCATTCCGGCCCTTCCGTGTGGCGGCGGCCCCCGACGAGCTCGACGAAGCGGTCCTGCAGCGACTGCCCGGCCCGCACGTCGTCGACGCGCCCGGCGACGAGCAGGCGTCCCGCGGCGACGACCGCGACGTGGTCGCACATGCGCTGCACGAGGTCCATCGAGTGGCTCGAGACGATCACCGTGCCACCGCCGGCGACATAGCTCGTCAGGATGTCCTGGATGTTCGCGGCCGACACCGGGTCGACCGACTCGAACGGCTCGTCGAGCACGAGCAGCCGCGGCGCGTGCACGAGCGCGCACGCGAGCGCGATCTTCTTGGTCATGCCCGCCGAGTAGTCGACGACCATCGTGCCCGCGGCATCCGTCATATCCATCAGTGCCAGCAGGTCCGTCGTGCGGCGCCCGATCTCATCGTGCGGGATGCCGAACAGCAGGCCGTTGTAGGTGACGAGCTGCTCGCCGGTGAGCCGGTCGAACAGCTTGACGCCGTCGGCGAGGTTTCCGAGCATCGCCTTGGCGGTGACGGGATCACGCCAGACGTCGACCCCGTGCACCAAGGCCTGGCCCGCGTCGGGTGCGAGGAGACCCGTCGCCATCGACAGTGTCGTGGTCTTGCCGGCGCCGTTGGGCCCGACGAGCCCGTAGAACGACCCGGCCGGCACCCGCAGGCTCAGATCCTCGACCGCCACCTTCTGGCCGAACCGCTTGTGCAGGCCGCGGAGCTCCAAGGCCGCCGGCGCTCCGTCCGCGGCAGGGACACCGGCGCTCGCCGGAGCAGCGTACGCCGCAGGTACGCCCGCGCTCGCAGGTGCGGGCGCCGGACCCGGGGCGGCCGGAGGCGGGGAGGTCGGGGGCATCGCTGGATCGGTCACATCTCTCCGTCACATCGGTTTCGCACGCGTCGGCGCCGGGGGCGTCATACCAGCCTCTCGGATGCCGCGCCGCCAGGGCAACTCGCAGCCCGCCGGCGCTCGCTAGGGTGATGCTCGCACCATCCCCCGAGCGCAAGGAGCGCACATGCCAACGTGGACCATTCACGGCAACGGCCGGACCGTCGAACCCGGCAAGGTGGTGAAGCCCGACGAGCGTCTGAACTGGCCCGCCACCGTCGCGATCGGCGCGCAGCACGTCATCGCCATGTTCGGCGCCACGTTCCTCGTGCCGGCGATCACCGGCTTCCCGGTCTCGACGACGCTGCTATTCTCGGGCATCGGAACGCTGCTGTTCCTGCTCATCACGAAGAACCGGCTCCCCAGCTACCTCGGCTCATCGTTCGCGTTCATCGCGCCGGTGACCGCCGCCACCGCCTCGCAGGGCATGGGCTCGGCGCTCGCGGGCATCGTCGCTGTCGGCGTGCTGCTCGCAGCGGTCGGCTTCATCGTCCAGTTCGCCGGCCTCGGCTGGATCGAGAAGCTCATGCCGCCGGTCGTCGCCGGTGCCATCGTGGCGCTCATCGGCTTCAACCTCGCACCCGTCGCGTGGACGAACTTCCAGCAGGCGCCGATCACCGCCACCATCACGCTCGTGGCCGTGATCCTGTTCAGCGTGCTGTTCCGCGGCTTCCTGGGACGCATCTCGATCTTCCTCGGCGTGATCGTCGGCTACGTCGTCGCACTGCTGCGCGGTGAGGTCGACTTCAGCGCCGTCGACGAGCTCGTCGCGAGCGGGCAGTGGGTGGGCCTCCCGACCTTCGCGTTCCCGACGTTCGGCGACCCGGGCACCTGGAGCGTCATCGCGATGTTCCTCCCCGTGGTGCTCGTGCTCATCGCCGAGAACGTCGGCCACGTGCGCGGCGTCGCGACGATGACGGAGTCCTCCGTCAACCAGTACACCGGCCGTGCACTCATCGCCGACGGCGCCGCCACGGTGCTCGCGGGCAGCTTCGGCGGCTCGGGCACGACGACGTACGGCGAGAACATCGGCGTCATGGCGGCGACCCGCGTGTACTCGACCGCCGCGTACTGGGTCGCGGGACTGTTCGCCATCCTGCTGTCGCTGTCGCCGGTCGTGGGCGAGGTCTTCAACTCGATCCCTGCCGGCGTGCTCGGCGGGGTGACGACCGCGCTGTACGGTCTCATCGGCATCATCGGCATCAAGATCTGGGTCGACAACCGCGTCGATTTCTCGCGCCCGGTGAACCAGTACACCGGCGCCGTCGCGCTCGTCATCGCGATCGCCGGTTTCACCATGCAGTGGGGCGACTTCCAGCTCGGCGCGATCGTGATCGGCGCGGCGGCAGCCCTGCTGATCTACCACCTCGGCAACGCCATCGCCCGCTGGCGCAAGACCGGCGCCGACGACGGCGGCCCCATCCCCGCGGTGGGTCAGCTGGGCGGCGACCCGCAGTAGCCGGACAGCGGATGCCGCCACCCCGGCCGTCGAGTCGACCCCGGGTGGCGGCATCCGTCGTCCTTCTCGGGTTTGGGGCGCACGGCGGCCGTTCGGGGCGTGCCGCGCGCGCCCCGAACGGTCGCGGCGCGCCCCAAACCCAGATGACCCCGGGGCCTCCGGGCCACCTGGAGCCATCGGGCGGGGGAATGAAGGGCGGAGGCGAGAGGTTCTCATTCATGTGAATGCAGAACTCGCGGTGCCCGACCGTCTCGCCGCCGACACCTCGATGGGAGCCGTCACGCTCCTCGTGGGCGACCTCGACGGCATGACGGCGTTCTACCGCGACGTCATCACGCTCGAGGTGCTCGCGGCCGACGGCGACGAGGTCGTGCTCGGCCGCGGCGGCCGCGCCGTCGTGATGCTGCGCCACGAGCCGGCGCTGCGCCATGCGGCGCCGGGCGCGGCGGGCCTGTTCCACACCGCGATCCTCTTCGAGACCCAGGAGGCCCTCGCCGCCGCGCTGTACAGCGTCGCCCAGCACGCGCCGCAGACCTTCACCGGCTCGGCGGATCACCTGGTCAGCCAGGCCTTCTACCTGACGGATCCCGAGGGGAACGGCGTCGAGCTGTACTGGGACCGCGCCCGCACCGAGTGGTCGTGGACCCACGGCAGCATCGAGATGGCGACCCTCTACCTCGATCCCAACACCTTCCTGCGCGAGCATCTCACCGAGCGAGCCTTGAGCGGCGCGAGCGGGCAGGACGCGGCATCCGTCGGTCATGTGCACCTGTCGGTCGGCGACGTCGCGAGCGCGCGGGCGTTCTATGTCGACGCACTCGGGTTCGATCAGACCGTCGCGATGGGCGATCAGGCGCTGTTCGTGAGCGCCGGCGGGTACCACCACCACATGGCGATGAACGTGTGGAACTCGCGCGGCGCGGGACCGCGGATGCCGGCGCTCGGCCTCGGCCGGGTGGATCTGTCGCTGCCCGACGCCGACGCGCTCGGCGCACTCGCCGAGCGTCTGCGGCACCACGGCCTCGAGGTGCGCGACGACGGCCGCACGCTGTCGTTCGACGACCCCTGGCGCAACCTCCTGCACGCCACCGTTCCCGGCCGCGGCTGACCGGAGCCGTCCCGCGCCCGGCGATCCGGCCGGCGGATTCACCTCGGATTCGCCGAGACAGGCGAATCCCGGCGAGCCAGGGGGCGTCGCCCCCGGTTTCGGCGCGAATCCCCCGTCTCGACGAGACCACGGGCCCGAGGGCCCGCCGGAGCCCGCGGAAACGCGGCGCTAGACGGACTCGCGGACGACGAGCTCGGTCTCGAGGATCGTGACGTGACGCGGATGCCGCCCCGCGAGCAGATCGATCAGCACCGACGCCATGCGCTCCCCCTGCTGGAACGACGGCTGGCGCACCGTCGTCAGCTGCGGAGTGACCGACGTCGCCACGGGTGAGTCGTCGAAGCCGACGATGGCGATGTCCTCCGGGACCCGGAGCCCCGCCCCGGCGAGCACCGTGAGGACGCCCCGCGCCATCAGGTCGCTCGCGACGAACAGCGCGTCGGGCTGTGCGCCCGTCGCGAGGATCCGCCGCATCGCGTCGGCGCCGCCGTCGGCGGTGAAGTTGCCGTCCTCGATGGCGATCTCGTCGAGCTCCCACGCCGCGAGCGCGTCGCGGTAGCCCTGCAGCCGGTCGATGCCGGCGGGCATGTCGCGCGGACCGGTGATCGTGGCGATGCGACGCCGCCCGCTCTCGATGAGGTACACCGTTGCGTCGTACGCCCCTCGCACGTTGTCGACGTCGACGTAGTAGTCGCGCTCGCGCTCGCGCACCGGCCGGCCGCCGTAGACGACCGGCACGACGCTGGCGATGCGGTCGATGAACGTGTCACTGGTGTGATGCGAGACCACCACGGCGCCGTCGACGGCGCCGCTGCGGACGTAGCTGGTCGTCTTGTCGCCCGGGTCGTCGCTCGCGATGAACAGGTTGAGGACGTAGTCCGAGCGGCTCAGGCGGGAGTTGATGCCCGAGACGATGGCGGCGAAGAAGGGGTCGCCGAAGAATCTCGTGGTGTCTTCGGGAACGATGAGCGCGACGGCGTGGGTCTTCTGGCTCGCCAGCGACCGCGCGGCCCGGTTGGGGACGTAGTTGAGATCGGCGATGGCGCGCTTGACCGACTCCAGGGCCTCGGGGCTGACAGCCGTCGAGCCGTTCACGACGCGCGACACGGTGGAGCGGGAGACGCCCGCCGCGGCGGCGACTTCTTCGATCGTGACAGCCGATCGGATGATCTCGGTGCTCATCTGTCCTCCTCCCGAATGCTACGGCCCGACGTGAGGGCCGGGGCCGCTACGGCGTGGTGGCCGCCGCGCGGGCGGACTCCAGGTCGAGGGCACGTGCGCCGATGATCCGGCGGTACTCGAGGGCGCTGTCCTTCGGCGTGCGCTCCTGCGTGTCGTAGTCCACGCGCACGATGCCGAACCGCTTCTCGTACCCCCACGCCCACTCGAAGTTGTCGAGCAGCGACCAGTAGAAGTATCCCCGCACATCGACGCCGGCCTCGGCCGCGTCGAGGATCGCCCCGAGGTGGCCGCGCAGGAACTCCACGCGATCCGCGTCGTGGACGCGCTTCTCGCCGCCGTCTACGACGAGCTCGTCGTCGTACGCCGCGCCGTTCTCGGTGACGTAGAGCACCGTGCCCGCAGGCTCGGCGTACTCGTCCCACACCCGGTGCAGCAGGGTGGTGAGCCCCTCGGGCTGCACCTCCCACTGCATGGGCGTGCGCGGCAGCCCGCGCTCGTGCCAGAAGATGCCCTCGTGCGAGGGGAACGGCGAGTGGCCGGGGCGGTCGGTCGGGGCGTCGCCGCCGATCGGCGGGTTGACGGGCTCGTGACCGCCGACGTACTCGCCGTGGTAGTAGTTGACGCCGAGCGTGTCGATCGGCGTCGCGATCGTCTCGAGGTCGCCCGGACGGACGGCGGACTCCCACGCGGCGACGGCTGCGGCATCCACCTTCCGGATGTCCTCGACGATGTCGGCGGGGTACTGCGCACGGAAGATCGGGTCGAGGAACCACCGGTTGAACTGGCCGTCGATGCGACGGGCGGCGTCGGCGTCGGCGGGGTCGTTCTCGTCGACCGGCTCGGCGACCGTGAGGTTGAGCGTGATGCCCAGCTTCAGCGACGAATCGCGCGCCCGCAGCTCGCGGACGGCCTGCCCGTGGCCGAGCAGCAGGTGGTGCGCGGCGAGCACGCCCTCTTCGACGCTGTAGTGGCCCGGCGCGTGGATGCCGGCGGTGTAGCTCAGGAACGACGAGCACCACGGCTCGTTCAGCGTCGTCCAGACGTTCACCCGATCGCCCAGCGCGTCGTGCATCGTCAGCGCGTACTCGGTGAACAGGTCCGCGGTGTCGCGGTTCGCCCAGCCGCCCTTCTCCTGCAGTGCCTGCGGAAGGTCCCAGTGGTAGAGCGTCAGCCATGGCAGGATGCCGGCATCCAGCAGCTCATCGGCCAGTCGCTTGTAGAAGTCGACGCCCTGGGGATTGACCGCCCCGCCGTCGGGCCGCACGCGCGACCACGACGTCGAGAAGCGATACGTCTGCAGCCCCAGGTCCTTCATGAGCGCCACGTCGTCCGCGTAGCGGTGGTAGTGGTCGCACGCGACATCGCCGTTGTCGGCGTTGATGACCGCGCCCGGAACCCGGCTGAACGCGTCCCAGATGGAGTCGCGGCGGCCGTCCTCGTGGGCGGCTCCCTCGATCTGGTACGCAGCGGTGGCGGCGCCGAACAGGAAGTCCGAGGGGAAGGCGCGCGGGATCGCGGTCGTCATGAGGGGAGGGTCCTCTCTGGATGCATTGAATTCAGGATGACTGAGGCCGCGCCGAGGCGGTAGGCCTAGCCCTTGACGGCACCGGCCATGATTCCACTGACCAGCTGCTTGCCCGCGAAGGCGAACAGGATGAGCAGCGGGATCGTGGCGAGCAGCACGCCGGCCAGAACGATGGAGTAGTCGACGAAGTAGTTGGACTGCAGCAGCGACAGCGCGACGGGCAGCGTGGGGCTCTGCCGGTCCAGCACGATGAAGGGCCAGAAGAACTGGTTCCAGGCGCCGACGAAGGTGAAGAGGAACAGCATGGCCGCCGCGGGGCGGGCCGCGGTGACGCCGACCGTCCAGAACGTGCGGATCATGGATGCCCCGTCCACGCGTGCCGCTTCGATGAGCTCGTCCGGCACGGTCTGCGACAGGTACTGCGTCATCCAGAACACCCCGAATGCGCTGGTCAGCGCGGGGACGATGATGGCACCGATCTGGCCGGTCCAGCCCAGGTCGGAGAAGAGCAGGTACAGCGGCACCACGCCGAGCTGCATGGGCACGGCCATGGTGGCGACCACGAAGGCCAGCAGCCACTTGCCGCCCGGGAAGCGGAGCTTCGCGAACGCCCAGCCGGCGAGCGTCGAGAAGATGACGACGGATGCCGCGATCACGGTCGAGCTGAAGATGGAGTTCCAGAGCGCCAGCCAGAAGTTGACGGCGGGGTCGTTGACGACGGCCAGAGCGTTGGCGATGAAGTTGCCGCCGGGCAGCCACGACATGTTGGGGTTGTTGATGGTGCTGGCGTCGCCCGAGCCGATCAGGAACGACCAGTAGTAGGGGAAGATCGCCGAGACGATGACGACGCCCAGGCCGATGTAGACCCAGAACCCGGCGCGGACGCCGCGGATCTTGGTCGTGCGACGGCTGCCGCGCGCGTTCGGGAGGTTCTCCTCGACGACGGCGAGAGGCGGGGTGCTGATTGCGCTCACTGCTGGGCTCCCTTCCGGCGACGGCGACGCTGGATGACGCCGCGACCGCCCTCGTCGCGCACGAGGCGACGGGTGATGCCGAGGTTGATCAGTCCGATGGCGAGGATGATGATGAACAGGATCCATGCCAGGGCTGCGGCGCGGCCGAAGTTGAACTCGCCCCAGCCGATGTTGTAGAGGTACAGCGTGATCGTGAGCCACTGGCCGGCTGCGCCGCCGCGACCGGTCTGGTCGAACATGCGCGGCTCGTCGAAGATCTGCAGTCCGCCGATCGTCGAGGTGATGATCACGAAGATGAGCGTCGGCTTCAGCGACGGCAGCGTGATGCTCCAGAACTGGCGGAACGCGTTCGCGCCGTCGACCGTGGCGGCCTCGTAGTACTCCCGGGGAACGGCCTGCATGGCGGCGAGGAGGATGAGGGCGTTGTAGCCGGTCCAACGGAAGTTGACCATCGTGGCGATGGCGATGTGGCTCCAGAACGGGTCCTTGTGCCATGCGATGGGGTCGAGCCCGATGCTGGTGAGGATGTTGTTCACGAGGCCGTGGTTGTCGCCGAACATGTTGCTGAAGATGAGCGCGACGGCGACCGGTGCCATGACGTACGGGAGCAGGACGCTCATCCGCCAGAAGGTCTTGGCCCGGATGTTGCGGTCGAGCATCGCCGCGATGAACAGCGCGAGGATCAGCTGCGGCACCGACGACAGCAGGAAGATGCTGAACGTGTTGCGCAGGGCCACCCAGAAGTCGGCCTGCGACAGGATCCAGATGTACTGGTCGAAGCCGACGAACGTGCCGGAGTTGCGGACGAGGTCCCACTCCTGGAAAGAGATGACCGCCGTGTAGACGATCGGGAAGAGTCCCACGATCGCGAACAGGATGAAGAACGGCGAGATGTAGAGGTAGGGCGAGAACTTCAGATCCCAGCGGCTCACGCGGTGGGAGAAGGACAGGACGCGCGGGACGCGTTCGGGTGTGGGCCGATCGGCCGGCCCCGATGCCGTGGGGCGGGTTGCGGTCGAGGTCACCGGGGGGCTCCGATCCGGATGGAGAGGTGGGCGCTGGGGGGAGTGCGTGCGGGTC
>NZ_JAMXMB010000033.1 GCF_024055635.1 Microbacterium yannicii | reverse complement strand
CACCCCGGTACTGCTGTCAGATCATGGCCGCGCGAGCGGACATGTCATCGGTGTCGACCGATCAGAACGCTTCGACTTCGGCGACGTAGTTGTCCCACGACGTCTGGGCGTCCTCCGTGCCGTCGAAGACACGGGTGATGGCGTCCTGCAGCGCGGTGTTGTACTTGAAGTAGTCAGCGCTCTTGTACGGCGTGACCGTGATCGCGTCCGACCGCTCCGCGAAGATCGAGCCGGTCGGGGCGTCGGCGAAGTACTCGTTCGTCGAGTCCGTGATCGAGGGAGCGGCCTGCGCGTCGATGGCGCTCGGGAACGCGCCGACGTTGACGAAGGTCTTCTCCTGCTGCTCGGGAGCGGTCAGCCAGTCAGCGAGCTTGAGCGCCTCATCGACGTTCTTGCCGTTGGCCGGGACGGTCAGGTACGAGCCACCCCAGTTGCCGCCGCCGTTGGGGAACGCGTTGGCGATCTCCCAGCCGGTGACCTCGGGCGCGTTGCCCGAGATGATGCCCAGCATCCACGGCGGGCACAGCATCGCCGCGAACTCGCCGTTGGCCATCGAGGCGTTCCAGTCGTCCGACCACTGGCCCGAGTAGGCCGAGTTGGGGATGCCACGCTCGACGACGAGGTTGTACGCCGCCTCGAGGTCCGGGTTGTCGGTCGCCACGACGGTGCCGTCGGGCTCGTCGTACGGGAACTCGATCTGGTTGACGATGCCCTGGAACGCGGAGTTCGCGGCGTCGATCATCGGCTTGCCGGTCGCGGCCTTGTACTGGTCGGCCAGGTCGAAGAACGTGTCCCAGTCGCCGTCGATCGCGCCGGCGACCTCGTCGGGCGTGGAGGGCAGTCCGGCGGCGGCGAACAGGTCGGCGCGGTAGCAGACGGCCTGCGGTCCGATGTCGGTGCCGAAGCCCACGAGACGCCCATCGGCGTCGGTCGCTGCTTCTTCCTTCCACTCGACCCAGCGGCCCTTGGCGCTGTCGGGCACCTCGGCGAGCAGGTCGGAATACTGCATCGCCTCGGCGAACCAGTCGACCTCGACGGCCTCGATGTCGGCCAGGCCTTCCTTGCCGAGCTTCGCGAAGTAATTCGTGCGGGCGTCATCGGTGATGGCCGCCTTGTTGTGGACGATCTTCACGTTCGGGTTCTCGTCCATGTACTCCTGGAGGAGTTCATCGTCGTAGCCGAAGTCGTTGAAGGTCGCCAGGGTCAGCGTGATCTGGCCGTCTTCGCTGCCGGCGTCGTCGTTGCCGCTGCTGCTGGCGCAGCCGGCGAGAACGATGGCCGAAGCCGAGAATGCGGCGATTGCCACAGCGCTTCTGCGGAAGGCGCGTGCGTTCACTGTCACTCCTTTGTGTTGTCAGGGTCGTGTGTTTGCAGGTTCGGCCCGGAGCGATCCGTGCCGTGGTGCGACCGTGGGAGCGGTCCCATCGATCGAGAGGTCACGCTACGGGAGCGCTCCCACGAAGTCAAGGGAGCGCTCCCACGGTTTGGTCACGGTTGCGTCACGGCCCGGAAATCCGGGCGTCGATACGACGGATGCCGCGGCCCGTAGACTGGAGGGGACCCCTGCCCGCGACATCCGGAGCTATCACATGCCCACCATCGTCGTCGACGTCATGCCCAAGGCCGAGCTTCTGGACCCGCAGGGAAAGGCCGTCTCGGGCGCATTCGCACGCCTCGGGGTCTCGGACTTCAGCGCCGTGCGCATCGGCAAGCGATTCGAGCTCACCGTCGAGGGCGAGGTCACCGACGAGGTGCTCGCCGAGGCCCAGCGCATCGCCGACGAGATCCTGTCGAACGCGGTGATCGAGGACGTCGTCGGCATCGAGGTCGTGGAATGACCGCCCGCATCGGCGTCATCACCTTCCCCGGCTCGCTCGACGACCGCGACGCGCAGCGCGCGATCGAGATCGCGGGCGGCGAGCCGGTCGCCCTGTGGCACGGCTCGCACGACCTCGACGGCGTCGACGGACTCGTCCTGCCTGGCGGCTTCAGCTACGGCGACTATCTGCGCGCCGGCGCGATCGCGGCGCTCGCCCCGATCATGTCGGAGGTGAAGGATGCCGCGGCCCAGGGCATGCCCGTCCTCGGCATCTGCAACGGCTTCCAGATGCTCGTCGAGGCGCACCTGCTGCCCGGCGGCCTGATCCGCAACGCGCACCAGCAGTTCATCCGCCGCGACCAGCGCCTCCGCGTCGAGAACAACGACACGGCGTGGACCAGCGATTTAATTTCCGGCCAGGAGATCGTCATCCCGCTGAAGAACGCCGACGGCGGGTACATCGCCTCCGAGGACGAGCTCGATCGTCTCGAGGGCGAAGGCCTCGTGGTGTTCCGGTACGTCGGGGTCAACCCCAACGGCTCGCTCCGTGACATCGCCGGCATCACCAACGAGCGCGGCAACGTGGTCGGCCTGATGCCGCACCCCGAGCACGCGGTCGAGCCGGGCTTCGGCCCCGACACCGCGGTCGCCATGCGGTCGGGCGTCGACGGCCTGTCGTTCTTCACCTCGGCCATCGCCGCCGTGGTCGGCGCGGCGGCCTGAGCCGCGGCGTCCCCTTCCGTGAGAGTGCATCTCGGCGCCGAGGGGTAGGGGCGTTCCCTATCCCTCGTCCACCGGCTGCACTCTCGCGTGGAGTCGGATGGCTCAGACCGTGCCGGCGGGCGGCCAGACGCCGATGATGAGCGCCATGATGACGATCGTCACCAGCTCGTGGGCGATGTTCAGCACCGTGAGCGACGACGGCCTGCCCTCGAACTGGTCGTGCGTGATGAACCGCGCGGCCGTGAAGCCCGCCCACAGGATGACGCCGGTGGCCAGCGCCGACCAGAGGTAGCTGCCGCCGTAGAAGTGCCACGCGATCGACGACGCGCCGGCGAGCACCCACGCTGTGACGAAGCTCACGACGACGGTGACGACGATCGGCACGACGGCGCTCGCGCCCGGCCGATCCATGTCGACGTTCGCGAGTCTCGCCCATCGGGTGCCAAACACCTTCGGCGTGTACCAGATCGAGCCGACGACCATGCTCGACGCTGTTGCGATCAGCACCGCCCAGTAATTGATCTCAGGAACCACGTCCGCCTCCTCTGCCAGCGCCGCTCGAGCGACGGCGCTCGCTGGGCGAGAGCGTAGCGCCGCCCGGGGACGCCCGACCCGCACCGCGCGGGTAGCGTGGACAGGGTGAGCACCGGCATCCCGAATCTCGTCGTCAGCGTCCCCACCGAAGAACTCGCCGCCGATCTCGGGGAGCTCCCCGCCGGCGTCGAGCTGGTGGTATGGCCGATGGATGCCGCAGCCCCGCGCGAGCGTTTCGACATGGTCGTGCCGCCCTACATGTCGATGGCGCGCGTGCTCGAGCGCCTCGAGGGAGTCGAGGTCGGGCTCGTGCAGGGCCAGTCGATCGGATACGACGGCGTCGCCGACATCCTGCCGGCAGGCCTCACCTTCGCCAACGCGGCCTCCGTGCACGAGACCTCCACGGCGGAGCTGGCCGTCGGCCTCGCCATCGCCGCGCAGCGTCACTTCGACCGGTTCGCCGTCGACACGGCCGCCGGCCGGTGGGCACCGGTCTTCGCGCAGAGCCTCGCCGACCGCCGTGTGCTGCTGCTCGGATACGGTGGCGTCGGCAAGGCCGTGGCCGCGCGTCTCGAACCCTTCGAGGTGGAGCTCACGCCCGTCGCCTCGCATGCGCGCGACGAGGACGGCGTCGCCGTGCACGGCATCGACGAGCTGCCGGCACTGCTCCCCCACGCCGAGATCGTGATCCTCACGCTGCCCGGCGGCGCCGCGACCCAGAAGCTGGTCGACGACGCGTTCCTGTCGGCCCTGCCCGACGGCGCGCTGGTCATCAACGTCGGCCGCGGCTCACTCATCGACACCGAGGCGCTCGTGGATCACGTCGGCCGTCGCCGCATCCGCGCCGCGCTCGACGTCACCGATCCCGAGCCGCTGCCCGAGGGACACCCGCTCTGGAGCCTCCCGGGCGTGCTCATCACGCCGCACGTGGGCGGCGCCTCCAGCGCGATGCGCCCGCGCGTCGCGAAGCTGGTGCGCACGCAGATCGAACGCCTGGTCGCGGGTGAGCCGCCGTTGAACGTGGTGCTCGGCGCCTGACCTCGGCGGACGGAACGTGGACATCCAGAACGCACTGGCCGCGGCGGCCGCTCTCCTCGGCGCAGCGATAGGCGGCGTGTACTTCGGCTTCTCGCTGCTCGTCATGCCCGGCCTCTCCCGCTCGCCCGATGACGCGGCGCTGCGTGTCATGCAGCAGATCAACCGGTCCGTCAGGCCGGTGTTCCTGCTGCTGTTCGTCGGCTCCACCGCGGTGGCCGTCGCCTCGGCCATCGCGGAGCTCGTCGCGTGGCAGGGCGCGGTCTCGGCCTGGCGTCTCGTCGGCGATGTGCTGATCGTCGCGCATTTCTTCGTGACCGCGGGCTTCCACATCCCCCGCAACACCGCCGTGGAGCGGCTGTCGCCCGATGACGCGGCGGCCCGGCGCACCTGGCAGGCGACGGCACGCGAATGGACGATCGGCAACCACGTGCGCGGCTGGTGCGCCTTCCTCGGCGCCGCGGTCCTGATCGTGACGCTCCTGCTCTGACCGCCCGCGCCGCACCCGGGGCAGCAGCGAGACCAGAGACGTTTCGTCTCGGTCGCTGGCGCTCCCTCGCTCAACGACCGGAACAGGAGTATGCCGTCGTGCGCGCGAGAAGACACGACGAACGCGAGCCACCCGGTCGTTGAGCGAGCGAGGAACGAGCGAGACGAAACGCGCCGCACCCGGGGCAACAGGGAGACCCAAGGCGTCTCGTCTCGGTCGCTGGCGCTCCCTCGCTCAACGACCGGAACAGGGGCGCGTTCGCCGCACTCGACGACCGGTGGGAGCCGCGCCGCCTGGCGTCAGCGGCGGTCGATGTCGGCGCCCGACCAGAGGTCGCCGCACTCGACCTCGACGACGCCGCGGGTGACGAGATACGGTCGTGCACCGCGGTCACCCTCCACTGCGTCGCTCAGCGTGGCGAAGTGCGAGCGCTCGATCGCCACCGGATGCCCCGGCATACCGCCGTACACCCCCTGAACGAGGGGCGCTCCGCGACGAAGGCTCACGATGACGCGATGGACGACGGAGGCCGGCGCGTCGGGGGTGTCGACGGGCAGCACGACCACCGCGTCGAACGCACCCTGATCGGCTCCCGTCACCGGATCGCTGGAGGCCGAGCCCTGCGCCGCGCGCAGTCCCGCTCGCAGCGACGCGGAGAGTCCGGCGGCCCAGTCTCGGGCCTCGACCACGCGGGCGCTGTCCGGCACGAGCGCGGCGACCTCGTCGGCACGGGCGCCGACGACGACCAGCACCTGATCGCACCCGCCGTGCTGCAGCGTCCGGACGCCGCGAGCGACCCATGGCTCGCCGTCCGCCGTGCGCGCGAGACCTTTCGGCGACCCGTATCGGGTTCCGGCTCCCGCCGCGAGCACGATCCCGCAGATGCGCACGAACCGGCCTCCTCCGCATGGGATGCCGCGGCGGTGCCGACGGCGTTTCCTGAGCGTAGTCCGCACGAAACACAGCGGGCCTAGCGTGTGCGCATGCTCGAACGTGCCCGTGAACTGCTGCCGCTGCTGCGCGACGGCGACTCGCTCGCGGCCGTGACCGTCACCCGGGTGGCGCGGAGCGCACCGCGTGGCGCCGGCGCGACGATGGCGGTGACGGCGGACGGACGCGTGATCGGATCGATCTCCGGCGGGTGCGTGGAAGGCGACGCGATCCTGCTGGCGCACGGCGCCCGCCTCGATGGCGCGCCGCGGACCGCGCGGCTCGGGTTCTCGGACGACGCCGCCCACGCCGCGGGACTCGCCTGCGGCGGGAGCGTGGATGTCGCGGCCTACGCCGTGCCTTCCGAGCCTCCGGTCATGGACGCGCTCGAGGCGGCCGCCGCGGGCCGCGGTGTCACGGTCGGGCTCGTGCTCGCCGGGCCGGTTGCAGGCACGGTGCTGGACGAGCGCGCACTGCGTTCTGCGACGGCGGGCTCGTCCGAGGCGGCGGCCGCACTCGAGACCGCGATCCGCGATCGAGACACCGTCGTGGTCGCCGGCGCCCTCGACGGCCACGACGTCCTCGTGCTCTCGCACGCCCCGGCACCCCATCTCATCGTCATCGGCGCCGGCGAGCATGCGGCGGCCCTGTGCCGCGTGGCCGCGGCCGCCGGCTTCGCCGTGACCGTGTGCGACGTGTGGGAGACGCTGGTGACGCGCGAGCGCT
The DNA here is from genome assembly GCF_024055635.1 of Microbacterium yannicii. Taxonomy (GTDB): domain Bacteria; phylum Actinomycetota; class Actinomycetes; order Actinomycetales; family Microbacteriaceae; genus Microbacterium; species Microbacterium yannicii. The sequence goes on along the minus strand of NZ_JAMXMB010000033.1, from coordinate 108,889 downwards.
TCCCCGCGGCTGTCGAGCTGGTCGTCGGACTCCCGCACGAGCACCTGGCAGCGCTCGATGCGTCCGTCGTGGACGACCGGACGGCCGTCTGCGTCCTGACCCATGACGAGCGATTGGACGTTCCGGCCCTCGCCGCGGCCCTCGCCCTCCCCGTCGGGTTCGTCGGCGCGATGGGAGCCCGCGGCACCGTGGCACACCGCAACGCGCTGCTGCGCGAGGCCGGGGTCACGGCGGCCGAGATCGCACGGGTGCGGTCGCCCCTGGGCCTCGACCTCGGCGGCGCGAGCCCCGAGGAGACCGCGATCTCGGTGCTCGCCGAGATCGTGGCCACACGGCACGGAGGCTCCGGTGTCCCGCTGAGCACGCGCTCCGGGCCGCTCCACCGGAGGGGCGCCGCCGCAGCGCCGCACGCTGCGGAGTCGCCCTCTCACCAGGCGCCCTCGAGCGAGACGTCGGCGGGCGCCACGATCTCCACAGCGTCTGCGCCGCAGTCCCCTGCCGCCCGCGCGACCTCGGGCTGCGGCATCCCCCTCCCGGCAGGAGCCTCATGACCCGCACGATCATCGAGAACGCACACGTCGTCACCGTCGACGCCGTCGCCACCGAGCACGCCGGCGGGCACGTCGTGATCTCGGACGGACTCATCGCCGCGGTCGGCCCCGGACGCGCGGACGACCGCTGGCGCGACGGCGCCGACATCGTGGATGGGCGCGGGTGCCTCGTGACACCGGGACTCATCAACACCCACCACCACCTCTACCAGTGGCTGACGCGCGGGTACGCCCAGGACTCGATCCTGTTCGACTGGCTCACGGCGCTGTACCCGCTGTGGGCGCGCATCGACGCGGAGCTCACCGGCGTGGGCGCTGCGGGCGGGATGGCGGTGCTCGCGCGGTCCGGCTGCACCACGGTCGGCGACCACCACTACGTCTTCCCCCGCGGGTCGGGCGACATCGTGGGCGCGCTCGTCGAGTCGGCGTCGACCATCGGCGTGCGCCTTCACGCGACGCGGGGGTCGATGGACCTCGGGCAGTCGCAGGGCGGGCTGCCGCCCGACTTCGCGGTCGAGACGACGGATGCCGCCCTGCAGGCGTCGCAGGAGGCGGTCGAGCGCTACCACGACCCGTCGTTCGACGCGATGGTGCGGATCGCGGTCGCCCCCTGTTCGCCGTTCTCGGTGACGGCCGACCTGCTGCGGGAGGCGGCGGTGCTCGCCCGGTCGCTCGGCGTGCGGCTGCACACGCACGCGTCCGAGACGGTCGAAGAGGACGCATATTGCGCCGAGCATTTCGGCCGGACGCCGACGCAGTACCTCGAAGAGCTGGGGTGGCTGGGGGACGACGTCTGGATGGCGCACGGCGTGCACCTCGACGCCCCCGCGATCGAGCGCTACGCCGCGACCGGCACGGGCGTCGCGCACTGCCCGTCGTCGAACGCGCGGCTCGCCGCCGGCATCGCGCCGGTGCGCGCGCTGCTCGACGCCGGTGTTCCGGTCGGGCTCGGTGTCGACGGCTCGGCCTCGAACGAGTCGGGGCAGCTCGGCGTCGAGATCCGCGAATCGGTGCTGATGAACCGCCTGCGCACCGGCTCGGAGTCGATGAGCGTCCGCGACGGGCTGCGCATCGCGACGATGGGCGGTGCGCGCGTGCTCGGCAGACAGCACGAGATCGGATCGCTCGAGCCCGGCAAGCTCGCCGACATCGCCGTGTGGGAGGTCGATCGCATCGAGCACGCCGGCATCCTCGATCCGGTGGCCGCGCTCGGCCTCGGCGCCCTGCCGCCACTCAAGCGCCTCTACGTCGGCGGCAGGACCGTCGTCGAGGACGCGACGCTGGTCACCGCCGACGAGGGACGTCTCGCGCGGGATGTGGCCGCGGCATCCGTCGCTCTCGCGGAGCGTCTCTGACGAACAGCCTCGACCCCAGTGGCATTGGGGGCGGGGTGCGGAAGGACGGGAGACGGATGCCGCGCCGCGCCGTCCGTCGCGCCGCAGGCCCTTCCGTAACGCACCGGTCGGGGGTATGACCGAAGGAGGAAGAGGAGGCGGCGATGGATGCTTCCCGATCGGCGGGGCGCGAGACGGACCCGGCGGCTTCATCGGCCGGAGTCGGAGCTGCTCCCCGCGGGACCGCGCAGGTGGAGCGCCTCGCGACGTCGGAATGCTGGTCGCTGCTCCAGGAAGCGCGACTGGGACGGCTCGCCGTGATCCACGCGGACGGCGCACCCGACGTCTTCCCCGTGAACTTCACCACCTACGAGGGCTCGCTCTTCGTGCGCACCGCCCGCGACGCGAAGCTCCTGCACATCGCACAGCATCCGCTCGTCGCGTTCGAGGTCGACGGCGAGACGGACGACTCGCTCTGGAGCGTCGTCGTCCGGGGCGGAGCTGCCCGTGTCACGAGCGACGACGAGATCCGCCGCAGCGGCGTGCGCGAACTCGAGTCCTGGAGCCCGACACCGAAGTTCTTCGCGATCAGGATCACCGCGAGCACCGTGACAGGCCGGCGCTTCCCGAAGCATTCCGGACGCGCCGATCCGCTGATCCCCTTCGAGGGGAGCGTCCGAGCGGATGCCCCGCCCGAGCCGCCACGTCCGTCCCGCGGCGAGTCGCCGCAGCCGATCCCGCACCGCGGCCCACGCCCCGACCCTTCGACTCACCCGGACGATGCCGGCAGCGCACAGCGCGATGCCGCCGGCGCGCAGGGCGACTGAGACGTCTTCGCGCTCCTCGGCGGACCGTCACCGCAGAATCGGCGCGCGCCCGCAATCGGGCGAAACACCGGTGAAACCGCGCATTGCTTGACTGTCGGATCAGCGCCCCGCCTCGAAGGGGCGACGCCGGCAGTCGCAGCGGAAGGACGCACGCGTGGACATCACCTCGGTCACCTCGTACCGCCGGGCGCGCGGGCGGGACGACCTGCGCCTGGTCGCAGGCGAGACGTTCCTCGCGGGCGGCACCTGGCTCATGAGCGAGCCGCAGCCCGGAACGACGGGGTTCGTCGACCTGACGACCATGGGATGGCCCGCCCTCGAGATCACCGACCAGGGCCTTCGCATCGGAGCGACGTGCACCATCGCGGACCTCGTCGCATGGGCCGAAGGCCGCGGGGCGCAGGGCGTGCCTGCGGGGTGGGCCGCGGCATCCGTCATTCCGGACGCGGCGAACGCGCTGCTCGCGTCGTTCAAGATCTGGAACACAGCGACTGTCGGCGGCAACGTGTGCCGCTCGTTCGCCGCGGGTGCGATGATCTCGCTGGCCGTCGCCCTCGACGGCACCGGCGAGGTGTGGACCGCCGGAGGGGGGAAGTACACGCTTCCCGTCGCGGACCTCATCACCGGCAACGGCGAGAACTCGCTGCGGCGTGGGGAGGTGCTGCGCGCCGTGGACCTGCCTGAGCACGCGATGCGGTCGCGCGTGCTGCTGCGCAAGATCGCCCTCGCCGAGCACGGACGATCGGGCGCGGTGGTGACCGGGCGGCTCGACGTCGACGGCGAAGTCGTGGTCACGGTGACGGCGTCGACAGAGCGCCCCGTCGTGTTCCGATTCCCGCAGGTGCCCGATGCGGCGATCCTCGCCGAGGTCGTCGGAGGAGCTCCGGGGTATTACAGCGACTCGCTCGGCGCCGCCGACTGGCGCCGAGCGGTGAGCGTCGTGCTGGCCGAACGGATCCGCGGCGATCTCGCACGGCAGGAGCGCGCGGCATGAGGCTCGAGGTCAACGGCGAGCCGCTCGAGGCCGAGCCCCGCGCCGGGCAGTGCCTGCGGACACTGCTGCGCGAGAACGGTCATCACGAGGTCAAGAAGGGCTGCGATGCCGGGGACTGCGGCGCGTGCGGCGTGATCCTCGACGGCATGCCGGTGCACTCGTGCATCATCCCGGCCGTGCGGGCCGAGGGCGCTTCCGTCACGACGGCGGCAGGGCTCGCTCCCGGTGACGGCCTGCACCCGGTGCAGGAGGCCCTCGTCGAGCACTTCGGCTTCCAGTGCGGGTTCTGCACCCCCGGGATGGCGGTGACCGCCTCGACGCTGAGCGCCGACGACCTGCCCGATCTCGACCGGCGCATGAAAGGCAACCTGTGCCGCTGCACCGGGTACCGGCCGATCCGCGACGCGATCCAGGCCGCGGTGCTCGGCCCCGTGCGCGACACGGGGTGCGCTCCGACAGGCTCAGCGACCGGGGGTTCCGATCCCGTGCGCAACGCGGGGTGCGCTCCGACGGGCTCAGCGACCGGGGGTTCCGATCCCGTGCGCGAGACGGGGTGCGCTCCGACAGGCTCAGCGACCGGGGGCTCCGATCCCGTGCGCGAGGCGGGGTGCGCTTCGACAGGCTCAGCGACCGGAGGTTCCGATCCCGTGCGCAACGCGGGGTGCGCTTCGACAGGCTCAGCGACCGGGGGTCCCGATCCCGTGCGCGAGACGGGGTGCGCTTCGACAGGCTCAGCGACCGGGGGTTCCGATCCCGTGCGTGAGACGGGGTGCGCTTCGACAGGCTCAGCGACCGGGGGTTCCGATCCCGTGCGCAACGCGGGGTGCGCTTCGACAGGCTCAGCGACCGGCTGCTCGGAGACCCTGGCCCCGGTCCCTGAGCCTGTCGAAGGGCTCGTCGGGCAGTCCGTGCGACCCGAGCCCGGCCGCCGCATCGTGCAGGGGCTCGAGCCCTTCACGTTCGACACCGACACCTCCGACGCCCTCGTGCTCCGTGTCGTCGGCTCGCCGCATGCGCACGCCCGCATCGTCTCGATCGATGCGACGGCCGCCCGGGCTGTGCCGGGGGTGGTCGCCGTCTTCACGCACCAGAACGTCACGGCGCGGCGGTTCTCCACTGCACGGCACGAGCACCGCGAGGACGACCCCGACGACACCCGCATCCTCGACGACGTGGTGCGCTTCGTCGGGCAGCGGGTGGCGGCGATCGTCGCAGAGACGGCGGAGGCCGCCGACGAGGCCTGTCGTCTGATCGCCGTCGAGTACGACGTGCTCGACGCGGTCTTCGATCCCGAAGAGGCGCGGCGCCCGGGAGCACCGGTGTTGCACCCCGGTCTGACGGCCGAGCATCGCGTGGCCGAGGCATCCCGCAACGTGCTGGCGACGCTCCACGACGGCATCGGCGGTGATGTCGAGGCAGCCCTCGCGGCGAGCGCGGTCACCGTCACCGGCACGTGGCAGACGAGCCGCGTCTCGCACGCGCAGCTCGAGACGCACGGCGCGGTCGGCCGCCTGGACGAGGAGGGCCGGCTCGTCATCCGCTCGAGCACGCAGGTGCCGTTCCTCGTGCGGGACGAGCTGGCACGGCTGTTCGAACTGCCCCGCGAGCGCGTGCGGGTCCATGCGGCGCGCGTGGGCGGTGGCTTCGGCGGCAAGCAGGAGATGTTCGCGGAAGACCTGGTCGCCCTCGCCGTGCTGCGCACCGGACGCACGGTGGCGTACGAGTTCACGCGCGCCGACGAGTTCCGGCGCGCCTCGGTGCGGCATCCGTTCCGGGTCGGCGTGACCCTCGGCGCCACAGCGGAGGGCGTGCTCACCGCGATCAGACTCGACGTGCTGAGCGACACCGGCGCCTACGGCAACCACGGCATCGGCGTGATGTTCCACGGCTGCGCCGAATCGATCAACGTGTACCGCTGCCCGGTCAAGCGCGTCGACGCCGAGGTCGTCTACACGAACAACGTGCCGTCCGGAGCCTTCCGCGGCTACGGGCTCGGCCAGGTGATCCTCGGCGTCGAGTCGGCGCTCGACCTGCTCGCCGAGCGGCTCGGCATGGATCCGTTCGACCTGCGCCGCCTCAACGCCGTGCGGGCGGGCGACCCGCTCCTCACCGTGCGCGACGAGCACGACGAAGACCTCGTGTGGGGCAGCTACGGCCTCGACCAGTGCCTCGACCTGGCGCAGGGCGCGCTCGAACGAGGCAACGGCGTGCCGGCACCCGACGGCTGGCTCGTCGGCGAGGGCATGGCGCTGTCGTTCATCGCCGCGATGGCCCCCGGCGGCCACCACGCGCACACGTCGGTGACGCTCCGCACCGACGGCACGATCGCACTCGCGGTCGGCACGGCCGAGTTCGGCAACGGCACGAGCACCGTGATGCGTCAGATCGCGGCGACCGTGCTCGAGGCAACGCCGGAGCGGATCCTGCTGCGCGGTTCCGACACCGACCTCGTCCTCCACGACACCGGAGCGTTCGCCTCGGCCGGCGTCACCGGCGCGGGCAAGGCGCTGACCGCCGCATGCCGGCAGCTGAAGGCGCGCATGCTCGAGTCCGCGCGCCGCCTCACCGGCACGGATGCCGTGCGACTGGCCCCCGGCGGGGTGCAGGCGGGCGCTCGCCTCGTCTCGTACACCGAGCTGGTGCGAGCCGCCGTGGCGGCACACCGAACGGCGGAGGGCATCGTCGGCACCGGCAGCGAGCATGGCGACGAGCGAAGCCTGTCGTTCAACGTCCACGCGGTCCGCGTGGCCGTCGACCCGGAGACCGGCACCGTGCGGGTGCTGCAGTCCGTGCAGTCCGCCGACGCGGGATTCGTGATGAACCCCGCCCAGTGCAGGGGGCAGATCGAGGGCGGCGCCGCCCAGGGACTCGGCAGCGCGCTCTACGAAGAGGTGCTGATCGACGACGCGGGAGCCGTCGCCAATCCGGCCTTCCGCCTGTATCGCGTGCCGCAGTTCGCCGACGTCCCGACGACCGAGGTGCTGCTGGCCGAGACCCACGACTCGGTCGGGCCGTTCGGCGCGAAGTCCATGAGCGAGTCGCCCTACAACCCGGTCGCCGCCGCCGTGGGCAACGCGATCGCACGTGCCGTGGGCCGCCGTCCATACCATCAGCCCTTCACCCGCGAGCGGGTGTGGCGGCTTGTGAACGACGGCGCGAGGGATGCGGCATCCGTCCCGTTCGAGGCGTCCGTCGCCCGCTGAAGCGAAGCATCCGGGGGCCGGATCGGCTACCCGGCGCACGTCGTCACACCCCGGAAACACCGGGGCGCACGAGGCGAAACGTCGAGGTCATAGCGTCGCTCAGATCACATCGCATCAGAAGGGGAGCCACACCCGATGGCACGACACAGCAACCCGGCCCGGTATCGCCGCCTCGCGGCCGCCGCGGCCGCATTCGTCACCTCCGCCCTCGTCCTCGCCGGCTGCGCATCCGGGGGCTCCGCGCCCGGTGCGAGCGGCGGCGGCGAAGAGGAGGCGTCGTACGGCGAGATCAGCGTCCAGTACTCGTGGATCAAGAACGAGGAGTTCGCGGGAGAGTTCTACGCCTACGAGAACGGCTACTACGACGAGGCCGGCTTCGACGACGTGATCGGCATCTCCGGTCCCGACACCGGCGTCGCCAAGCTCCTCTCGGGCACCGTCGAGGTCGCCCTGAGCGACGCGGCCTCGATCGGCGCTGCGGTCGCCGAGGAGGAGGCGCCGCTGAAGATCATCGGCACGACCTTCCAGAAGAACCCCTTCACGATCCTGTCCCTCGCCGACGGCGGCAACATCACCACGCCGCAGGACCTCGTGGGCAAGACCATCGGCGTGCAGGACTCCAACGCCTCGGTGTTCGCCGCGCTGCTGAACGCCAACGACATCGACCCCGCAGACGTCACCGTCGTGCCGGTGGACTTCGACCCGACCCCGCTCATGAACGGCGAGGTCGACGGCTTCATGGCGTACCTCACGAACGAGGCCCTCACGGTCGAGCTCGCCGGCTACGAGGTCACCAACCTCTCGTACGCCGAGAACGGCGTGCCGTACGTCGCCGAGGCGTTCAGCGTCACCGACCAGTTCCTCGCCGAGAACGAGGACCTGCTGAAGGCGTTCCTGATCGCCGAGATCAAGGGCTGGACCGACGTCTTCCGCGAGTCGACCGACGACACGGTCTCGCTCATCGAGACGTACTACAACGAGGCTGCCTCCGAGTCGGAGGACGGCCTGGAGGCCGTCTTCGGCGCCCTCGACCCGGTCAAGACGGCCAAGGGGCTCGAGGCCGAGAAGCTGCTGATCTCGACCGACGAGACCGAGGCGAACGGCCTGTTCACGATCTCGGACGAGCTCAAGGAGCAGACCGTCGCATCGCTCGCCGCGGCCGGCTGGGACGTCTCGGTCGACGACCTGTTCGACACGACGATCATCGACGAGATCTACGAGGAGAACCCCGAGCTCAAGGACTACCTGCCGTAGTCCCCGACCGGGCGGCAATCATCATGACCGACACGCACCTGAACAGCACCAGGGCGACGGATGCCGCGGACGTGGCACCGTCGGCGGGGGAGACCTCGCCGGCGGCGCCCGCCCCGGGCACCGGCATCCGCATCGACGGCCTCAGCAAGACGTTCCAGACGGGTCGCGGGCAGAGCGTGACCGCCCTGCAGGACACCCACCTGCACACCGACCAGGGGTCGTTCCTGGCTCTGCTCGGCCCCTCCGGCTGCGGCAAGTCGACCATCCTCCGCATCCTCGCCGACCTCGAGACGCCCACCACCGGCGAGGTGTTCGTCGACGGCAAGACGCCGGCGCAACTGCGCCGCGACAGTGAACTGGGCATCGCCTTCCAGGACCACGCGCTGCTGCCGTGGCGCAGCGTCTCGGCGAACATCCGGCTCGTCTTCGAGATCGCCGGCCGACGGGTCGACAAGGCCTATATCGACGAGCTCATCGCCCTCGTCGGCCTGACCGGCTTCGAGAAGGCGAAGCCCGCGCAGCTGTCGGGAGGCATGCGCCAGCGCGTGTCGATCGCGCGCGCCCTCGCCCTGAAGCCCTCGGTGCTCCTACTCGACGAGCCGTTCGGCGCGCTCGACGACATGACGCGTCAGAACCTCAACCTCGAGCTGCTGCGCATCTGGACCGAGAAGCCGGCCACCACCCTCCTCGTGACCCACGGTGTGTCGGAGGCGATCTTCCTCTCCGATCGGGTCGCGGTGATGTCGCCGCGTCCCGGCCGCATCAAGGAGATCATCGAGGTCGACCTGCCGCATCCGCGCACGCCCGACATGCAGCGCTCCCCCGAGTTCCACCTCCTCGTCGACCGCGCGTCGGAGCTGCTCTTCGGTGCGGACGGCCGCGCCGCTGCGGAGTCCTGATGCGCGGGCGCTCCCTTCCCGGCTGGCTGGCGGGCGTCATCGGCGCGATCGCGCTGATCGCCGCCTGGTGGCTGTTCTCGGTCACCGTCTTCCAACCACCGCCGGGGACCACGTTCACCCCGGTGCCGTCGCCCTTCGTCGTCTTCCAGACGATCTGGCAGGACGGGCTGGCCGCGTACTGGAGCGTGTTCCAGGTGACGATCACAGAGGCGCTCATCGGGTACGCGTGGGGCAACGGCATCGCGCTGCTGGTGGCGGCCACGGTGCTGCTGGTGCCGCGCATCGAGGCCGTCGTCGTGCAGATCGCCGTCGTCAGCTACTGCCTGCCGGTGGTCGCGGTCGGAGGCATCGCGATCGTGGTGCTCGGCGGTGCGAAGCGCGCCGGCGATCCGAGTGCGACGGCGATCTTCCTCGCTGCCCTCGCCGTGTTCTTCACGACGGTGGTCGGCGCCCTCCTCGGCTTCCGTGCGGCGGACCGCTCGAGCCTCGACGTGGTGCGGGTGTACGGCGGCTCGCGGTTCACGCAGCTGCGCAAGGTGCGGCTGATCGCCGCGACGCCAGCGATCCTCAACGCGCTGCAGATCGCCGTGCCCTCCGCCTTCCTGGGCGCGATCCTCGGCGAGTACATGGGAGGCACCGACCGCGGTGTCGGGATCACCCTCATCCGCCTGCAGGGCGATCTCGACTCGGCGCGCGTCTGGGCGGTGTTCCTGCTGTCGGCGGTCGTCGCGCTGATCGGCTACGCGCTCGTCGGGCTCGTCTCCCGCGCAGTGACGCCCTGGGTATCGGGAAAGGCGGTGGCGGCATGACCGCGACGATCGCGAGCACCTCGGCGACGACCGCCGCCGCGCCGCGCTCGGCGCGCGCAACGGCGGTCTCGCGCACCGTCGGCCGGTCGCTCCTGAACGCCCTGCTCACGTTCGTCATCGTGCTCGCCCTGTGGTGGGCCGTGGTGAACCTCACGGGCATCTCGCCCTACGTCGCCAAGGGCCCCGCCGACGTATGGGAGTTCTTCTTCACCTCCGACGAGGCGGCCACGAACCGCGCAGAGATGATGCCGCTGCTGGCCCAGACGCTCGCCGACGCCGCGATCGGCTTCGTGGTGGGCATGCTCGTCGCGGTCGTCCTCGCCCTGGCCTTCTCGCTGTCACGCTCGGTCGAGATGGGCGTGATGCCGCTCGCGCTACTGCTGCGCTCGGTGCCGCTCGTGGCCATCGCCCCGGTCATCATCCTGATCACGGGACGCGGGACTCCGGCATCCGTCGCCGTCATCGGCTCGATCGTCGTCCTGTTCCCCGCGCTCGCGTCGATCATGTTCGGCCTCAGCCGGGCCTCGAAGGAGAGCCTCGACCTCGTGCACGTCTACGGCGGCGGTCGCGCGACGCAGCTGCGCAAGGTGAACGTCCCCGGAGCGCTGCCGTCGCTGTTCGCGGCGGCCCGGGTCTCGGTGCCGGGAGCCGTGACCGGCGCCCTGCTCGCGGAGTGGCTGTCGACCGGTCAGGGCATCGGTGGCATGATCCAGAAGTTCAGCGCCTCCGCCCGCTTCGACGAGCTGTGGGCGTCGGTGGCGCTCATCACGATCGTGACGCTGCTGCTTTACAACGTCGTCCAGGTCGTCGAGAACGTCGTGCTGGCCCGCATGGGAATGCCCACGTCCGGACGGTGAGGTCGGTCCCCCGCGGTACCGGCGAACGCGATCCCTGCGCGCTCGCGAACGCGAACCAGGGGAATCCCGTCGAACCAGACGGCGACGTCCTCGGGTTCGACGAGAATCCCCGGTCTCGCGGAGGCGTCCGGAGCGGCGCCTGGTTTCAGCGGTCGGCGGCGAGCTGCAGCACGGCCTCGGCGAGTGCCTGGATGCCGCGCGCGACGTCGCCGGCCGACACCGCTTCGTCGGGGTGGTGGCTGATGCCGTCGGGGTTGCGGAGGAAGAGCATGCCGACGTCGGTGATCGCGCCGATCGCCATGCCGTCGTGGCCGGCGGGGCTGAAGAGGACTGCGGGGTCTCCGCCGCCCGGGAGGGTCGAGAGGATGCCTTCGCGCACGACATCCTGCAGCAGCGGCGCGCAGAACACGGCGGGTGCGCTGTGCACCTCGTGCGCCCGCCAGCGCAGACCCCGGCGCCCCATGATCGCGTCGAGCTCGCGTTCGATCGAGAGCCATACCCGATCCCGCTCGCCGTCGAACTCGCCCCGGAGGTCGAGGGAGAGCCGTGCCTCGCCGGGCACGACGTTGACCGCCCCCGGGAACGCCTCGAGCTGTCCGACGGTGCCGATGATGTGGTGCTCGGCGCGGCAGATGCGCTCGACCGCGAGCGTGGCCTCGGACGCGCCGAGCAGCGCGTCGCGGCGCATGTCGTAGGGCGTCCCGCCGGCGTGGCGCGCCTCGCCCTCGACGACGACCTGGAAACGCCGCGCCGATGCGATCGACGACACCACCGCGAGCGACTCGCCGCGTCGGTCGAGTTGGGGGCCCTGCTCGATGTGCGCCTCGAGGTACCCGACGAGCTCGTCCGGCCGGCGCGCCGCCTCGCCCACGCGGGCGGGGTCGAGGCCGAACTCCAGGAACGCCTCGCGCAGGCTCGTGCCCTCGGCATCCGTCAGCGTCCACCAGTCGTCGTTCCACGTGCCCCCGACGGCCGACGAGCCGAGCAGCGCCTTGCCGAAGCGGGTGCCCTCCTCGTCCGAGAACGCGATTACCTCGAGAGCGAACGGCAGGCCGGCGCGCGCCGGCCCATCGTCGGGCACGCGCAGCAGGCGCGCGACCTCGAGGGCCATCAGCACACCGACGATCCCGTCGAAGCGTCCCGCATCGGGCACCGTGTCGAGGTGCGAGCCGAGGAGCAGTGCGGGCGCATCGACCTCGCCCGACGCCGGTGTCATCCGCCCGAGCTGGTTGCCGGCGGCGTCCTGGCGCGCCGTCATGCCGACCTCGCGCATCCATTCCGCCGCGAGCCGGTTCACGCGCGCGTGCTCGGGCGACAGGTACACGCGCTCGATCCCGCCGCTCGTCGCCGACACGCGCGCGAGCTCGTCGCATCGCGCCATCACACGCCGTGCGGCCGCGGCGATGCGGGCGCGGTCCACCGCCAGCAGGACCATCGTCACGAGCTCCGGAAGACGTCGGCCGCGGCATCCGTCCCGCCACCGGTCGGCACCGACGCGCCGAACCGCCGCAGCACCGCCTCGAGGGCGGCGAGCGTCGTCAGCACGGCGTCCTCCCGGGCGTTGTAGCCCATCGTGCCGATGCGCCAGACGCGGCCGTGCAGAGGCCCGAACGAGGTGCCGATCTCGATGCCGAAGTCCTCGAGCATCGCCCTGCGAGCCTCGTCGCCCGGGACTCCGGCCGGGATCTCGACCGCGACCACGTTGTTCATCTTGTGGGCGAGGTCGCCGAACACCTCCAGGCCCAGGGCCTGGACGCCGGCCAGCATCGCCGCGCCGGCCACGCGGTGACGTTCGATGACGGCATCCCGGCCCTCGATCAGCAGCACGCGCGCGCACTCGCGCGCGGCGTACAGCATCGACGTCGCCTCGGTGTGGTGGTTGAGGCGCCGCGGACCCCAGTAGTCGAGGATCATGCCGAGATCGAAGTAGTTCGAGCGCACGAAGTCGGTCGCCGACACGTCATCGGCCTCGCGGATGCCCGCCTCGACCCGGGTACGGGACCGGACCACCTCGACGGCGCGGTCCGACAGGGTGAGGGGCGACGACCCCGACGGCCCGCCGAGGCACTTCTGCAGGCCGGCGGTCGCGGCATCCAGCCCCCAGGCGTCCGCCTCGAACGGGTTGCCGCCGAGGGATGCCGTCGCATCCGTGTAGAACAGCACGCCGTGGCGCGCGCAGATGGCGCCGACCTCGTCGAGCGGCTGGTTCATCGTCGTCGACGTGTCGCCCTGCACGAGCGCCAGCAGCGTGGGCTTCACCCGGACGATCGCCTCTTCGATGACCGACACCGGGAACACCTGCCCCCACGCCGTCTCGATCGTGTGCACCTCGGCCATGGCACGCTCGGCGATCTCGGCCAGCAGATGGCCGAAGCGGCCGAACACCGGCACCAGCACGCGGTCGCCCGGGCGCACCAGCGACACGATCGCCGCTTCGATGCCGGCGCGCGAGGTGCCGTCGATGAGCAGGGTCGCCTCGTTGCCCGTCGCCCATACGCCGCGGTAGAGCTCCTGCGTCTCGGTCATCGCCGCGGTCATGAACGGGTCGTACTGCCCGACCAGGGGCGCCGACATCGCACGCAGCACGCTCGGATACGCCGAGATCGGGCCGGGGCCCATCAGCAGGCGCGTGGGCGGGTCGATGGGGCCGGGAAACGCGGTCATGGGGTGACTCCAGGAGCTGAGACGGTCGCGGCGAGGCGCCGCGCGAGGCGCACGAGGGCGATGTCGGTGCCCTCCCGCGAGACCAGGCAGAGCCCGACCGGCGCGAGGCCGAGAACGGAGGCCACCGTGAGGAGCGGCACCGACAGGGCGGGCAGTCCCGCGACGGCCGCCGGCGTCGTCAGGCGGAGGGTCGCCAGACGCACCGCGTCGATGTCCGCACCGCTCCGGCCGCGTGCCGGGGCCGGGCCGGGCACGGTGGGCAGCAGCAGCACCGACGACTGCACCAGATCGCGCACGCGTTCGCGCAGGGGCGCGAGAAGGGCGCGAGCGGATGCCTCGTCCTCGGCGGTGACGGCGGCAGCCGCGGCGAGGCGCTCGGCCACGGCGGGTCCGACGGCGCCCGGGTGCTCGCGCACCCACCGGCCGTTGTTGCGCCAGGCCTCGGCGGCCTGCACCGTGCGGAACGGCACGAGGTAGGCGTCGAGGTCGCCGATCGACGCCCGCGACACGGCCGGACCCTCGGGTGCGGCGGCGAGCCGTGCGAGCAGCGCCTCGACGGCGTCGCGCGTGGCCGGCTCGGCCGCGGCGAGAGCCTCGTCGAGCACGACGAATCGCCAGGGCAGGTCGGTGCCCGACTCGCCCCAGCGTCCGCGGCCGGATTCCTCGCCCGACTCTCCCTCAGGCCCGTCCTCGCCCGCGGCCGACGATCCGTCGTAGCTGAGGCACCAGTCCACGACGCGCTGCAGCGTGTCGCCGTCGCGCGTGAGCCACCCGACCGTGTCGAACGACTGCGCGAGCGGGAGGAGGCCCTGGCGGGGCACGAGCCCGTGCGTCGTGCGCAGCCCCCACAGGCCCTGATACGAGGCCGGCACCCGCACCGACCCCGCGGTGTCGGTCGCCAGCCCGATGTCGGCCTGGCCGGTGGCCACGGCGGTCGCCGGCCCGCTCGACGAGCCGCCGGGGAGCGCCCCGGCCAGCGCCCCGTTCGGGGGCGTGCCGTAGTGGACGTTGTCGCCGGCGATCGAGTACGCGAACTCGTCGGTGCGCGCGATGCCGCGCACGGATGCCCCGGCGCGCAGCAGATCGCTCACCGCCGGCGCGGTGGTGGTCTCGGGCCGCGCGGAGTCGAGGTACGCCGGATTGCCGGCGCCGATGCGGTAGCCCTTGATCGCGAAGAGATCCTTCACCGCCACCGTGAGTCCCGCCAGCGCGCCCTCCCAGGCGCCCTGCCACAGCGGGTCGCCGACCGTGCGCCACACGGTGCGGTCCAGCGGCTGGGGGCGCGGGGAGACGTGTGCCGCGGTGATGTGCCATGCGCCGTCGATGCGCTGCCAGACCTGCGTCTGCAAGCCCCGGCCGCCGCCGGCGTAGCGCGACACCGACACCAGGAGCGCGGCATCCGTCCCCAGCACCCGGTGCTCGATGCGCTCGATCGACCGCGGTGCGACGCCGCCGCGCGTGCCGCGGAAGGCCGAGATCGCGTCGTGCCCCACGAGAAGCCCCGCGGTGTCGCCGCGCAGGGTGTCGGCGCCGGGCGCGAACGTCTCGTCGAGCACCGCGACGTCGTCGGCGACGATCGCCGCCTCGTACCGCTCGAACGCTGCGAGCAGGTCCGGTGGCACCGTCTCGGAACCGGGGACGACGATGGGAGGGACGGGCTCAGCCACGATGCACCCCCGCGAAGTCCGCCTCGCGGATGCGCGCGTGCACCCCGCACACGATGTCGACGACCTGCGAGATGTCGAAGTCCGTCGCCGCCGAGAGATACGCGTAGGCGAGGTGCTCGTCCATGCCGTAGCGCGCCTGCAGCAGCGACAGCGCCGCGCGCACGCAGTTGCGCATCGCGACGTTCAGGTCGCGGTCCAGACCCGTGGGCACCAGATAGCCTCCCGCGCGGGCCAACGGGCCGGTCACCTCGCCGAACTCGGCCAGTGCGGCGGCGCGAGGCACGACCTCGAAGCGCAGCGTCGCACGCAGCGACGCCTCGAGCGCCGTGAGCGCCACCTCGCCGTCGCCCTGCGCGAAGTGCGGGTCGCCGACATAGGCGAGCGCCCCGGGCACCTGCACCGGGAGGTACAGCACCGCGCCCTCGGTGAGCAGGTTGATGTCGATGTTGCCGCCGTGCGCGCCCGGAGGAACCGAGTGCGGCCGCTCGGCCCGCGCCACCGCGACGCCCATCGTGCCGAGGAACGGCGCGAGCGGGAACTCGACGACGCGCTGGCCGCCCTCGGTGACCGGCAGGACGCCCACCGGTCCCGACACGCGCTCCTCGACCGGCGTGAACACGCTCACGTTCGCGGCACCGCGGGGCAGCTCGCCGACCAGCGCGCCCTTGCCGTGACGGTTCGAGATCACGCCGTAGGGCACGCGCGGGACGAGCCGCTCCACCGTGATCTTCAGCAGGTCGCCGGGCTGGGCGCCCGCGACGAACACCGGGCCCGTGACGACGTGCGGTCCGTCGGCGGCGGGGTCTCGCGACAGGGTCGCGGCGATCTCGATGGCATCGTCGAGGACGGATGCCGGAGCCACGCCGTGACCCGTGAAGAACGCCAGCGGATCCTTGCCCTGATCCTCCAGAATGCCTTCGTGGCTGACGGTGTCGAACGTCACGGTGTCACCCGGCGCGATCGTCAGCACCGCGGCATCCGTCTCGCACGGCAGCCGGCCCCACATCACGGTGTCCGGCGAGGCGGGCAGGTAGTGATCGCCCGGGATCGGCCCGGCGCCGCGCTGCAGCACCGTCGGCGCCGTCGGGGTCGGCGTCAGCTCTTTCGTCCCCGGCGCGTCGGGCGGCAGGCCGGCCGCGCTGCCGTGGGCCGCCGGCCGCAGCAGCCGGCCGCGCGGCGCACCCCGGAACCGCGGCGCCTCGCCGGGGCCGCCCGCCGTGACGTCGAACACCGATTCGCCGTGCAGCCACGTCCGGCGGATGCGGCCGGTGAGCACGCGGCGGTCGTACGCGGTGATCGGGTTCTTGTGCAGCAGCCGCGCGGCGTCGATCGCGAAGGGGTCGTCGACGCCGAAGACCGTCAGGTGCGCGGGCGCACCGACCTCGATGGTCCCGACGCCGTCGAGGCCGGCGACGCGGGCGGGGCCCGTCGTGTAGAGCGGCAGGATCGTCTCCAGCGGGATGCCGCGGCCACGCGCCTCGGTCCACACCGCCGCGAGACCGACCTGGAGTCCGGAGATCCCGCCCCACGCCAGGCCGAAGTCGCCGCCGCCGGAGCGCTTCAGATCGACGGTCGAGGGCGAGTGATCGCTCACGATCGCGTCGATCGTGCCGTCGACCACGCCCTCCCAGAGCAGGTCGCGGTTCGCGGCCTCGCGGATCGGCGGGCAGCACTTGAACTCGCTCGCACCCTCGGGGATCTCCTCCGCGGCGATCGTCAGATAGTGCGGGCACGTCTCGACCGTGAGCGCGACCCCCTCGGCCTTGGCCGCTCGGATCGCGGGCAGCGAGTGGGCGTCGCTCAGATGCAGGATGTGGGCGCGGGCTCCGGTCCGGCGGGCGGCATCGATCACGGCGTCGATGGCGGATGCCTCGCTCCGGGCGGGCCGCGACGCCAGGAACGCGCCGTACTCACGGCCGAGCGCCCCGTGCTCGTGCAGGAGCGCCGGGTCCTCGGCGTGGACGATCAGCCGCGAGCCCATGGCCGCGATCTCGGTCATCGCAGCGAGCAGCTGAGCGCGGTCGAGGTGGCCGAACTCATCGACGCCCGAGGGCGAGAGGAAGCACTTGAACCCGAACACGCCCGCGTCGTGCAGTGGCGCGAGGGCGCCCAGGTTCTCGGGCACCGCCCCGCCCCAGAACCCGATGTCGATGAAGGCCGACGGCACGGCCGCTGCCCGCTTGACCTCGAGCGCGTCCGCCGTGGTGGTCGGCGGCAGCGAGTTCAGCGGCATGTCGACGATGGTCGTGACGCCGCCCGCAGCGGCCGCGAGAGTGGCGGAGCGGAACCCCTCCCACTCGGTGCGGCCCGGTTCGTTCACGTGGACGTGCGAGTCGACGAGCCCCGGGAGCAGCACGGCGTCGTCGGGCACGAGCACGGTGCGTGCGCCGGCGACGTGCGCCCGCACATCGACGATCCCGGCGATGACACCCCGTTCGACGATGACCGCAGCGGGCCGGAACGACCCCTCGAGCCACGTGCGCTGGGCGCGGATGACCGAACGCCCGCGTGTCATCGCGTCTCGATCCCCGGCCGGTGAGCGCTGGCGGGAGAGGTCATGGCGATCTCCAGAGGGTGTCGATGAGCGGATGCCGCGACGCAGGGGTGCGGCATCCGTAAAGCTATTGCTTAATAGCGCCGCGCGGGTTTCTCCCGTGTAACACCCTCGTGTCTACGGCTCGGCGCCGGCGTCGCCGGTGACGCCGACGCGTGCACCGGTGCCCGCGCCGGTGAGCGTGAGCCAGATCGCGACCGCGGGTTCGGCGGTGTCGTTGACGACGCGGTGCGGCCGGGATGCGGGGAAGGAGAGCGACGCCCCGGGACCCAGCCGCACCTTCCCGTCCGCGAACTCGAAGGTCAGTTCGCCCCGTGCGACCCATCCGCTCTCGTACCCCGCGTGCACGAGCATCGTGCCGTCGGTACTCGACGACGAACCGGGCGGATAGGTGGACTCGAACCAGTCCACTCCCGGCAGCGACGCCGGCGAGAGCCGACGGTAGGTGACCCCCTCGGCCAGTTCCGCGGGCGACGACCCGCCGGCATGCGCGACGAGCACCCCCGGCAGCTGCTCCGTCACGTCGGCGCGATCGTCGTGCGGTCGCGGCGCGAACGGGCCGGGGTCGTCGAAGATCGCCGACACCGGCACGCCGAGCACACCCACGAGCTCGATCAGCCGGCTGACGGAGGGCTGCATGACCCCCGTCTCGATCTGCGACAGGGCGCTCGATGAGATCCCCAGCTCATGCGCGACAGACGACAGCGACCGCCCCGTGGCGACCCGGAGCGTGCGCAGTCGCGGTCCTATCTGCGTGGGCACCTCACCCATCGGCGTCTCCTGACTCCGGCTGCCGGCCGGGCTGTGCGCCACATCGTATGACGTCAGCAGGCCTCGCCGTGACGCCGAGCGGTCGGCGGTTCGGCCCCATCTCAGCGTTAAGCGATCACTTAACACAGTCGTTACACAGCCTTCACGCCCCGCGCGAACGGGCGTTCTTGAATGAGGCCAGCCCCACACGCAGCATCCCGCCCTCCGTCGCCGGAGCCCGATCCAGGAGTGTCATCCATGCGCCCCCTCTCCCATCGCACCATCGCCCACCGTCTCGCCGGCACGGCCGCGCTCGTGACCGCCGCTGTGCTCGCCCTCGCGGGCTGCAGCGGCTCCTCGTCCGCCGCAGACGCATCGTCGGACGGCTCGTCGAGCGAGGAGACCGTCACGGTCAAGATCGGCACGCTGCGCGGCCAGCCGCACTTCTACCAGCCGTTCCTCTACAACGACCACGCGGTCGACGGCGTCGAGTTCGAGGTCGTCACGCTCGACACGACACCGGCGCTCTCGGACGCCCTCGTGTCGGGATCGATCGACTTCGCCATCTCAGGCGTCACGCCGACGATCGCCTCCATCTCGCAGGACCGCGACCTCAAGGTCGTCGCCAGCGCCGCCGACGGCGGCTCGGGCTTCATCGGCAACGGCGAGTCGTCGCTCGACGAACTCGTCGGCGAGAAGATCGGCATCGTCCAGGGTTCGGCGCAGGAGGTCGCCCTGCGCCTCCTGATCGAGGACGCCGGTCTCACCCCCGAGGACTTCGAGCTCACCGTCATCCCGGTGCCCGAGATGGCATCGGCCTTCTCCGCCGGCGACATCGCGGCGTTCATGGGCGTCGAGATCGGCGTCTCCATCGCGAAGGCGAACGGCGGCACCCAGGTCGTCGACCCGTACTCGACCCCCATCGGCAAGGTGAACATCGGTCTCATCACCACCGGCGCCCTGATCGAGGAGAACCCCGAGCTCGTGCAGAAGGTCGTCGACACCCATGCCGCCACGCCCGAGTACATGGCCGACAACATCGACGAGTGGCTGCCCGGCATGGTCGAGGAGTTCGGCGGCGACGAGGACGTCTTCGCCTCCGCGCTCGAGAACTTCTGGCTGCGTTCCGACCTGTCCGACGAGTACGTCGGCCAGCTCGAGGCGCTCGCCTCCGCGATGGCCGACATCGGCCTCATCACGGACGCACCCACGGGCGACGACATCGTCGACACGACGTTCGCCCCGTGAGGTGAGGCGGTGGCGGCGGGCCCCACGCGCCGCCACCGCCCTTCCTTCACGCACCGCCTCATCGCACCGCATCACCGCCGGACCCGGCATCCGCTCGAAAGGAGGTCATCGTGGCCCAGGCCATCGTGACCGACCTCGCTCCCACCCCCTCGCCCGCGCCGCCACGTCGTCGGCCCCGACCCCTGTCCCGCGGCTCGGCGCTGAACCGCGTGCTGCTCGGCAGCATCGTGCCGGTCCTGTTCCTCATCCTCTGGCAGGTCGGACGCGAGCAGGCGTGGGAGATCCCCGTCGTCGGCATCCGCATGGGGTTCCTGCCCTCTCCCGCCGAGGTCGTCGCGTCCCTCTGGGACTACGCGTTCGGCGGCGTCCACGACGACGCCTTCTCGGGCGACCTGTGGGTCAACCTCGGCACGTCCTCGCTGCGCGTGCTCGTCGGGTTCACCATCGCGTCGGCGATCGCCGTGCCCCTCGGCATCCTGATGGGCCGCTACTACACGATGGACGCGCTCTTCGATCCGTTCATCAACCTCTTCCGCCCCATCCCCGCGACCGCCTGGGTGCCGCTCGTCGGCCTCCTGATCGGCTGGGGCGATCAGGCGACGATCTTCCTGATCGCGCTGTCGGCGTTCTTCCCGATCGTCCTCGGGGCCATCAGCGGCTCCAAGGAGGTCCCGCCGCGGCTCATCGAGGCCGGACGGATGCTGGGAGCCCGGCGCTGGGAGGTGCTGGCCCAGGTCGTCGTCCCGGCCTCCGCACCGGCCGTCGTCAACGGCATGCGGGTCGGTCTGGGGATCGCCTGGGTGGTGCTCGTCCTCGGCGAGGGGGTCGGAGTGAGTGTGGGCCTCGGCGCCAACATCATCCTCGCCCGCGACGTGGTGCGCACCGACATGGTGGTCGTCGGCATGATGGTCGTCGGCGTCGCCGGCTTCCTCTCCGACCGCATCCTCATGGGCGCGTTCCGGCTGTTCACCCGCGGCCGCCCGCTGATCAAGTGACAGGAGCCGCCATGAGCGACACCACCATCAACACCGCCGAGGTCGACATCAGCGGGCTCTCCAAGCGCTACGGGCCGGAGGGTGCGGGGGTGCAGGCCGTCGCCGACGTCGACCTGCACATCGCGTCCGGCGAGTTCGTCGCGATCGTCGGCGCCTCGGGCTGCGGAAAGAGCACCGTCCTGCGCATCCTCGCCGGCTTCGAGCCCGCCACCGGTGGCACGGTCACCGTCGGCGGCGCGCCGATCACCGCGCCAGGCCCCGAACGGGGTGTCGTGTTCCAGGACTACGGGCTCTTCCCCTGGCTCACCGTCCACGAGAACGTGGCCTACGGTCCTCGCCGGCGCCGCCTGTCTCGGGCGCGGGTGCGAGAGCTGACCGAGCGGTTCATCCGCACCGTCGGGCTCACCCGCTTCGCCGACAAGTACCCCGGCCAGCTCTCCGGCGGCATGCAGCAGCGCGTCGCCATCGCGCGCGTGCTCGCGAACGAGCCCACGGTGCTGCTGATGGACGAGCCGTTCGGCGCCCTCGACGCGCTCACCCGGTCGGATCTCCAGACCGAGCTCAAGCGCATCCACATCGAGACGAAGACCACCGTGGTGTTCGTCACGCACTCCATCGAGGAGGCCGTCTTCCTCGCCGACCGCGTCGTCGTGATGACGGGCGGCGCCTCGCACGGCGTGCCGGGGCACATCAGCCGCGTCGTCACCATCGACCTGCCCGCGGAGCGCGACATCACGAGCCCCGACTTCAACGAGTACAAGCGCGAGATCTCGGACCTCGTGCACGCGGTGGCCGATCATGTGTGAGTGGGCCGCCGGCACGGCCGACGCGTCACGTGCGGGAGGGCGGCGATGAGCATCGACGAGTTCGACGCACTCGAGACGGATGCCGCGCGGGCCGAGGTCAGGGTGTGGGCGGCGATCCCCTCCTGGGTGGATGCCGTCGTCGACGGACGGCCGTACCGGGACGTCGACGAGCTGGCGGAGGCCGCAGCATCCGCCGCACGGGACTGGACGCGCGAGGATCTCGACGCCGCGATCGCACACCACCCCCGGATCGGCGCGCGCGTGACCGGCGGGGATGCCGAGGCCGCGGCATCGCGTCGCGAACAGGCCTCGATGACGGATGCCGCCGCCGATGTCGCCGCCCGGATCGCCGAGGGCAACGCCGACTACGAGGCGCGGTTCGGTCGCGTGTTCCTGATCCGCGCCGCGGGCCGTTCCCCGGAGGAGATGCTCGCGGAGCTCGAGCGCCGGCTCGCGAACGACGACGACACCGAGGCCCGCGAAGCCCTGGGCCAGCTCGCGGAGATCGCACTGCTGCGCCTGCGGGTCAGCGTGACGCAAGGATGAACGCATGAGCAGCCACCTCACCACCCATGTCCTCGATGCCACGAGCGGAACCCCCGCCGAGAACGTCGTCGTGTCCCTCGCGCGCCACCTCCCCGGCGGCGGCACCTCCGGCGTCGCCCAGGGGTTCACCGACGCCGACGGACGGGCGGCCCTCGGTCCCGAGCGCCTCGACCCCGGCATGTACGCGCTCACCTTCGGCACCGGGGCGTGGTTCGCCGACCGCGGCATCGTGTCGTTCTATCCGCTCGTCACCGTGACCTTCACCGTCGAAGACACCGACCGGCACTACCACGTGCCGCTGCTGCTCAGCCCGTTCGCGTACTCGACCTACAGAGGGAGCTAGCCATGGTCTCGGTGAGCCTCGGCGCCAACAAGTACGGCAAGGCGGAGAACCGCGTCGTGCGGATCTACCGCGACACCCCCCGCCACGAGATCGTCGACCTGAGCGTGACGTCGCAGCTGCGAGGAGCCGCGCTCGCGAGCTCGTTCCTCGAGGGCGACAACGCGATGATCGTCGCCACCGACACGCAGAAGAACACGGCGTTCGCCTTCGCGAAGGAGCACGGCATCCCCTCTCCGGAGGAGTACCTGCTGAAGCTCGGCGACCACTTCGTGTCGGCGTTCGACTGGATCGAGGGCGGCCTCTGGCAGGCCGAGCAGTACGAGTGGGAGCGCATCCTCGTCGACGGAGTTCCGCACGACCACTCGTTCGTGCGGCGGGGTCAGGGCACCCGTCTCGCCACCGTGCAGAAGATCGACGGCGCGACGCACGTCACCGGTGGCGTGAAGGACCTCACGGTGCTGAAGTCGACAGGCTCGGAGTTCTCGGGGTTCCCGCGCGACCGCTACACGACCCTGCCCGAGGCGACCGACCGCATCATGGCGACCTCTGTCACGGGACGGTGGCGGTTCCTGCCCGACGCCGTCGACGCCGGCATCGACTTCAACCGCCTCTACACCGAGGTGGTGGGTGTGCTGCTGTCGACTTTCGCGACCGTGCACTCGCTCGCGCTGCAGCAGACCCTGTTCGCGATGGGCAAGGCGGCGATCGAGGCCCACCCCGAGATCGCCGAGGTGCGCTTCGCGATGCCGAACAAGCACCACTTCGCCTACGACCTGGCGCCGTTCGGCCTCGAGAACCCGAACGAGGTCTTCTACGCCGCCGACCGTCCCTACGGCCTCATCGAGGGCACCGTCGTGCGTGATGGGGTGGATGCCGCGCCCGGCGCGTGGGTCGACCTGCCGGCCTTCGTCTGACCCGGATGTGCTCGTCGGCTCGACGCGTTTCGTCTCGGTCGCTGGCGCTCCCTCGCTCAACGACCGGGTTGTGTCGCGGTCGTCGAGCGGGCAAGGACGAACGGGCTGTGTTCCGGACGTCGAGCGGGCAAGGAACGAGCGGGTTGTGTTTCGGTCGTCGAGCGGGCAAGGAACGAGCGGGCTGTATTCCGGTCGTTGAGCGAGCAAGCAGCGAGCGGGCTGTATTCCGGTCGTTGAGCGAGCAAGCAGCGAGCGGGCTGTATTCCGGTCGTTGAGCGAGCGAGGAACGAGCGAGACGAAACGCCCGCACCTCAGCAGAACGTCGGCTCGAGAAGAGGTCAGGCGGTGAAGACCGTGTGCACGTCGCCGACGACCTCGCGACCGCCGAGGGCGGTGAGCTCCATGAGCACGGCCGTGCCGACGACCACCCCGCCCAGCTCCTCGACGAGCTGATGCGCGGCGACCAGGGTTCCGCCGGTGGCGAGCACGTCGTCGACCAGGAGCACGCGGCGCCCGCCCGCGACGTCGTCGTGCGCTTCGATCGTCGCCGTGCCGTATTCGAGCGAGTAGGTGACGGATGCCGCGGGCACCGGCAGCTTGCCGGCCTTGCGGATCGGCACCAGGCCTGCGCCGGCCTCCATCGCGGCCGCGCCGGCGAGCAGGAATCCGCGCGCCTCGACGCCGGCGACGACGTCGAACGACCCCTCGAACGGCGCGATCATCGCGTCGACGACGGTGCGAAGCGCCCGGGCATCCGCCAGCAGGGGCGTGATGTCGCGGAACAGCACCCCCGGCTCCGGATAGTCGGGGATCGTGCGGATCAAGGATTCGGCGCGCGTGAGGGCTTCGGACAGCACTCGCCCACCCTACGCCCGGCCTCCCGCCACACCCCGCCGCCCGAATTCGGGGAACTGCGCGGGCCGATTGCGAGCGGACGCCGCAACCCCGCCAGATCGCCCACCTGCACCCGCGCCGTTCCTCAACTGAGGACCCTGCATGGTCCCTCAGCTGAGGATGTTGGCGGGACTGAGGGACGAGGCACGGCGAGTCGGTCCTCATCTCGGCTCTCGTCCTCGATCGAGGACGCGAGCCGGGTGCCGCATGTCCCTGCTCTCGTCCTCAACCGAGGACAGGGAAGACGGATGCCGCAACCCCTGTGCAGAGGCACTGTAAGCGCTTGCAGTACACTGGCCGCATGACTTCCGCAGAGACCGCTGAGCGCACGGACGCGTTCCTCGCCCCCGTCGGCAGCGAGTGGTGGCGCACCGCCGTCATCTATCAGATCTACCCCCGTTCCTTCGCGGACGCGTCGGGTGACGGCATCGGCGACCTGCCGGGCGTCACCTCGCACCTCGACGACCTCGCCGACCTCGGCATCGACGCGATCTGGCTGAGCCCGTTCCAGCGGTCGCCGCAGAAGGACGCCGGCTATGACGTCAGCGACTACTGCGACGTCGACCCGCTGTTCGGCACGCTGGCCGACTTCGACACGATGCTCGCCGGAGCCCATGACCGCGGCATCCGCGTCATCGTCGATCTGGTGCCGAACCACTCGTCCGATCAGCACGAGTGGTTCCAGCAGGCGCTGGCCGCCGCCCCCGGCAGCGCCGAGCGTGCGCGCTACATGTTCCGTGACGGGCTGGGCGCGCAGGGCGAACTGCCGCCCAACAACTGGGAGTCGGTGTTCGGCGGTCCCGCCTGGACACGCATCGTCGAAGTCGACGGCCGGCCGGGCCAGTGGTACCTGCACCTCTTCGACACGTCGCAGCCCGACTTCGACTGGTCGAACGAGGAGGTGCGCGAGGAGTTCCGCCGCATCCTGCGCTTCTGGCTCGACCGAGGTGTGGACGGCTTCCGCGTCGACGTCGCCCACGGCCTGATCAAGGCCGAGGGGCTTCCCGACTACATCCCCGACCCCGAGGCCGGGTCGATGGGCGGCGAAGAGGAGAACGTGCCCTACTGGGGCCAGGATGCCGTGCACGAGGTGTACCGCGACTGGCGGAAGATCCTCGAGGAGTACCAGGGCGACCGCGCCCTCGCCGCCGAGGCGTGGCTGCCGACCGCCGAGCGGACGGCGCAGTGGGTGCGCTCCGACGAGATGCACCAGGCCTTCAACTTCCCCTATCTGTCGACCGAGTGGAACGCCGCGGACCTGCGCAAGGTCATCGACGTGTCGCTGAAGGCGTTCCCGGGCGTCGGGGCGCCGAGCACATGGGTGCTTTCGAACCACGACGTGGTGCGCCACGCCACGCGGCTCGCGCTCACCGCCGAGAACCCGCAGGGGCACGGCATCGGTCCCGACTCGCCCGGACAGCCCATCCCCGAGGTGGGTCTGGCCCGCGCCCGCGCGGCCACGACGCTCATGCTGGCGCTGCCCGGCTCGGCATACCTCTACCAGGGCGAGGAGCTCGGGCTGCCCGAGGTCATCGACATCCCCGGCGACGCCCGCCAGGACCCGACCTGGTTCCGCACGAACGGCGAACGCTACGGCCGCGACGGCTGCCGCGTGCCGATCCCGTGGAACGCGGATGCCCCGGCCTACGGCTTCAACGACAGCGGTGCGTCGTGGCTGCCTCAGCCAGCCGAGTGGGCGACGCTCGCCCGCGACGCGCAGTCCGGCGTCGAGGGATCGACGCTCGAGTTGTACCGCACGCTGCTCGCCGAGCGCCGCGCCCGGTCGCTCGGTGCCGGCTCGCTCGAGTGGATCGACGGATACGGGACGGATGCCGTGGCATTCCGCAACGGAAATGTCACTGTGATCGCGAACACAGGTTCCACGCCGATCGCCCTGCCGGACGGTAACGTGATCGCGTCGAGCGGTCCCCTCACCGGCGGGAAGCTGCCCGCCGACACGACGGTCTGGCTGTCAGCCGCCTGACCCCCGCGGTGACGCACCCAGGGGCACAACCCCCCTCGTCGACTTGCCGTATATGCACGCAACACGCGGGGCGTGTTGTACATATAGGGCAAGTCAACGAGAGCGAAGAGAGGTGACGACGTGGTCAGCATCGACGAGGTCGCCCGCCAGGCGGGCGTCTCGACGGCGACCGTCTCCCGCGCGCTGAGCGGGCGGGGCCACGTCTCGGCCGGCGCCAAGGCGAAGGTGGAAGCCGCCGCGAAGAGCCTCGGCTACGTGGTGTCGGCGTCGGCTTCGAGCCTCGCCTCCGGCCGCATGCGCAACATCGGCGTGCTCGTGCCGTTCCTCGACCGCTGGTTCTTCTCGACCGTGCTGAGCGGCATCGCGTCGGCACTGATGCGCCGGGGCTACGACATCACGCTGTACAGCCTCACCGCGGACCGCGCGGAACGCCGCGACATCTTCGACACGTTCCTGCGGCGGCAGCGCGTGGACGGCATCATCGCCATCTCGCTCGAGCTCGGCCAGGAGGAGACGGAGCTCCTCGTCGGCCTCGACCTGCCGGTCATCGCGATCGGCGGGCCGAACCCCCGCCTCACCACGCTGACGGTCGACGACGTCGCGGTCGCCCGCCTGGCGACCGAGCATCTCCTCGCGCTCGGCCACCGGGAGATCGCGCACATCGGCGCGAGCCCCGAGTTCGACATCGACTTCCACATCCCCACGCAGCGCCGCCAGGGCTTCGAGCAGGCACTGGCGGATGCCGGCGTCACCGTCCGCCCGTCGCTGTTCGAGCCGGCGGACTTCACGATCGAAGGCGGCTTCCGTGCCGCCAAGCAGCTGCTCGGACGGCCCGGCGGTCGCCCGACCGCGATCTTCGCCGCCTCCGACGAGATGGCCATCGGCGCACTCCTGGCCGCCCGCGAGCTCGGCTACGGGGTACCCGAGGACCTCTCGGTGATCGGCATCGACGGCCACGAGCTCGGCGAGTTCTTCCGTCTCACGACGGTCGACCAGTTCCCTCTCGGCCAAGGCGAGCGAGCGGCCGACGCGATGCTCGAGGCCCTCGAGTCGTCGGATGAAGAGGCCCCGACGCATCGTCCGGGGGAACTGCCGTTCGACCTCATCGTGCGCGGCTCCACGGCCCGCCTCCCCGTCTGACGCCCGCGCGCCTGCCCTGGCGCCGCCGGGCCCGCGTCGCGACCCCGAAGGCCGTGTGGGGCGCGCGGTGCGCCGCGGATAGGCTCGACGGCATGACCCTCGACCTCGAAGCGCTCTACATCGATCTGCACCGGCATCCGGAGCTGTCCTTCCAGGAGACCCGCACCGCCGGCGTCATCACGCAGCACCTCACCGAGCTCGGCGTCGAGTTCGAGGAGGGCATCGGCAAGACCGGCGTCGCGTCCGTCATCCGCAACGGCGAAGGCCCCGTCGTGTGGCTGCGCGCCGACATGGACGCCCTGCCCGTGCCGGAGCAGACCGGCCTCGAGTACGCCAGCACCGCGCGCGGCACCGACCCGTCGGGCACCGACGTTCCCGTCATGCACGCGTGCGGCCACGACATGCACGTCACCGCCCTGCTCGGCGCGCTCGAGCGACTCGTCGCCACGAAGGACGAGTGGTCGGGCACGATCGTCGCCGTGTTCCAGCCCGCCGAGGAGTATGGCGCCGGCTCGCAGGCGATGATCGCCGACGGCGTGCTGGACCGGTTCCCGAAGCCCGACATCGTGCTCGGCCAGCACGTCACGCCGCTGCCTGCCGGAACCATCGGTGTGCGCAGCGGCACCCAGATGGCGGCATCGGACGGGCTCACCGTCACCCTGCTGGGTCGCGGCGGCCACGGCTCCCGCCCGCAGGCGACCATCGACCCCGTCGTGATGGCGGCGGCCACCGTCATGCGGCTGCAGACGATCGTCTCGCGCGAGGTCGACCCGCGCGACGTCGCGGTGGTCACCGTCGGATCGATCCACGCCGGGCTGAAGAACAACATCATCCCGGCGGAGGCGAAGCTCGAGCTGAGCCTGCGCTACCCCGACGACGAGGCCCGTGCGCGGGTGCTCGAAAAGGTCGAGCGCATCGTGCGCGCCGAGGCACAGGCCTCCGGCGCCGAGGAGCCCCCGGTCATCGTCACCGACCACACGCTCCCCCCGACCCTCAACGACGTCGCCGCGACCGATCGCCTCGTCGCCGCGTTCGACGCCGCGTTCGGCGAGGGCACCGTGATCGACCCGGGCATGTTCACCGGCAGTGAGGACGTCTCGTGGTTCGCCCGCGAGGCCGGCGTGCCGCTGGTGTTCTGGTTCTGGGGCGGGGTCGACCCGACAGCGTTCGCCGAGGCACTCGCCGCCGGCACCGTCGAGCACGACATCCCCACGAACCACTCGCCGTTCTTCGCACCGGTGCTGCAGCCGACGCTGAGCCGAGGGGTGGACGCACTCGTCGTCGCCGCGCGCGAGTTCCTGGGATCGTCCGACTCCTGACGAATGGATGCCGCCGGCCGCGGCCGACCGTCGGCCGCGGCATCCCGTCCCGCTCGTCCCGTCTCGCTCGACGAGCGCGGCTCATGCAACCGGCGGATCAGCTGTCGACGCGCTGGCGGGCGTCGACGAGCCTCTGGCCCGAGACGATGCCGGGGAGGCCGCGGCGGTCGTCGGTGGTGAGCACCAGCACGGCGGAGGTGAGCGCGAAGGCGCCCGTCACGACGCCCCAGGCTCCGGGCAGGGCGCTCAGCAGCAGGTACCCGCCGATGCCGCCGAGGAACCGCAGCGGCCGGGACAGTGCGGGCGGAAGCTGCCCGCCGGTGTACCGCAGCTGCACGGCGTGGTCGCCGATCGTGCGTCCGGTGGCGAGGGTGACGACGAGCCACACCCCGATCGGCACCGCACCGGCGACGACCGACGCGGCCGTGCCGTCGCGTACCGCCCGATCGGCGCCGAGGGCGTACAGCAGCACCTGGAACCCGACGGCGGCCGCCCCGCCCAGCACCCAGGCGGCCAGCACATCGCACACCATCGCGAGGAAGCGGCGCCGGCGAGTGATCGGGCGCGGATCATCGGCGTCGGCGAACTTCGGCGTGCCCCAGTGCTGCCGCGGCACGGCGAGGGCGAGCACCGATCCGACGAGCGCACCGAGCGTGTTGGTCAGCAGGTCGTCCACGTCGAAGACGCGGTACGCGCACGGATAGAGGCCCCACACGCCGGTCAGCTGCGTGGTCTCTATGAACGCCGAGACGCCGAGGCCGACGACGAGAGCGGTCGGGATGCCGCGGCCGCCGAGCACTCGGACGAAGAATCCGAGCGGCACGAACAGCAGCACATTCAGGAGCACCTGGAGCACCGCCGGGTCGGTGAGGGTGCGTCCCGGGCGCGCGATGGCCCCGCGGAGGTCGCCGACGAAGGCCGTGAGGTCGAGGTTCACGCCCGCGCACCGGATCGTGTCGGGGTCGGGCAGCGGCAGCAGCGTGTACGTCCAGATCGCCATGAGGTACACCAGGGCGGCGCCCCACACGACGAACCGGCCACCCCCGAAGCCGCCGCGTCTGCGGTAGCTGAGAGCGACGAACGGGACGAACAGGAAGACGCCTGCGGCGAGACCCGCGGCGATCGCGAGCACCCCCAGAATCACCTGTTCATCCACGATTCGAGTCTCCCACCAGAGGGGTCCGCATGGATTTCGTGAGGATGCCGATCCTGATGCGTCCTCACGAACTCCTCGCGAGTAACCTGGCCCGCCGTGACGAACGAAAGCCGCGAGCCGTCGGTAGACGAGGCGCCGAAGGCCAAACGCCTCATCCTCGGCGACCCCCTGGCGTCCACCGACACCGACGAGCACCTTCTGCCGAAGAAGATGGCGCTGCCGATCTTCGCCTCCGACGCGCTCTCGTCCGTCGCATACGCCCCCCAGGAGCTGCTCCTGATCCTGCTGACCGGCGGCCTGGCCTTCCTCGCCTTCGCGCCGTGGGTCGCGGCCGCCGTCGTCGTGCTCCTCATCGTCGTCGTCATCAGCTACCGGCAGCTGATCAAGGCCTACCCCTCGGGCGGCGGCGACTACGAGGTCGCCCGCAAGAACCTCGGCGAGATCCCCGGTGTGATCGTGGCCTCCGCTCTCGCCGTGGACTACGCCCTCACGGTCGCGGTGTCGGTCGCCTCGGGCGTGGACAACATCATCTCGGCGCTGCCCGGCCTCAACCCGTTCCGCGTCGAGCTGGCGGTCGGCTTCGTCATCCTCATCGTCGTCGTGAACCTGCGGGGTGTGCGCGAGGCGTCACGCGCGTTCGCGATCCCGACCTATGTCTTCATCGGATCGGTCGGCGTCATGATCGTCGTCGGGCTCTTCGAAGTGCTCATGGGCAATCCGCCGGTGGCATCGAGCGCCCAGTATTCGGTCGAGACCCAGGACCTCACCCAGGCGGCCGTCATCCTGCTGGTGCTGCGCGCATTCTCGAGCGGCTGTTCGGCCCTGACCGGCGTCGAGGCCGTGTCGAACGGGGTGCAGGCGTTCCGCCGACCCAAGGTGCGCAACGCCCAGACGACCCTCGCGCTGATGGGCGGCATCGCGATCGTGCTCTTCGCCGGGCTCACCGCGATCGCGCTCGTGGCCGGCGTGCACTACGCCGAGAACCCCTGCGACCTCATCGGCTTCGACTGTTCGAACCCCCAGCCGAGCCTCATGGCCCAGGTGTCATCGGCGGTGTTCGGGATGAACTCGATCCCCTTCTTCGTCATCCAGGCGGCGACCGCGCTCGTACTCCTGCTCGCCGCGAACACCGCGTTCAACGGGTTCCCGCTGCTGGGCTCGGTGCTCGCCCGCGACGGGTACGCCCCGAAGGCCCTCAACACCCGCGGGGACCGCCTCGTGTACTCCAACGGCATGATCATCCTGGGTCTCGTCGCGATCGCCGTGCTCATCGTCTACCGGGCGAACCTCACGAACCTGATCCAGCTGTACATCATCGGCGTCTTCGTCTCGTTCACGCTCGGCCAGATCGGCATGATCCGGCACTGGACGCGAGGGCTCCGAGACATCCGCCTCCTTCCCGCCGATCAGCGCGACAGCAAGGCGGTCCGCACCGACCTGTTCGGCCTGCGCAAGGGCCTCTTCATCAACTCGCTCGGCGCCGCCATGACGGCATCCGTGCTCGTGATCGTCACCATCACGAAGTTCACGCACGGCGCGTGGCTGGTGTTCCTTGCGATCCCGATCCTGTCGTTCCTCATGGTGGGGGTGCACCGCTACTACCGCGACGTCGAGCACGAGATCGCGATGGACGACCAGACGCACTTCGGCTCCACCGGCGATGTCGCGCTGATCCTGGTCAACAAGCTGCAGAAGCCGGTCGTGAAGGCCGTCGACTACGCCCTGGCTGCGAAGCACGACAAGACGTTCGCCGTGCACATCTCGGTGACGAAGGAGGACACGGCGGCCCTCGAGGAGGAATGGCGCGCGCATCGCATGCCCATCCCGCTGAAGATCATCGAGTCGCCCTACCGCACCTACGCCAGCCCCATCGCGGAGTTCGTGAAGCAGTACCGTGCGCAGCACGGGTCGGCGGTCGTCACGGTGTACCTGCCGCAGTACATCGTCGGACACTGGTGGGAGTCGCTGCTGCACAACCGTCGGGCGCGCCGCATCGCGCAGCAGCTCATGCTCGTGCACGGCGTCTCGATCACGCTGGTGCCGTGGCTGCTCGACTCGTCCGAGCTGATCTACGGCCGCCGCTCGCGGGCGCTTCCCGGCGACGACCGTTCGGGACACCTCTCGGCGCCCGATGTGCACCGTGTGGGCCGGCGGGTCATCCGCCCGGCGGGACCGCCCGAGAGCGCGGATGCCCCCAAACCGCAGGTAGCGGCGAAGCCCTGACCCCTTTGGGCCCGGGGATCGCCGCGAGGCCCTGAACCGGGGCCCGTCGGTCGATCCGGCGCCGGGACGCGGCATCCCGCGTAGCCTGGAAGGGTGACCCTTTCCGCCCCCGCCTCCTCGCCGGCCGTGCTCCCGGACGCCGCAGCCCTGCGCGCGGACTTCCCCATCCTCGGCGAGCGCGTGAACGGCGAGCGTCTGGTCTACCTCGATTCGGGCGCCACGAGCCAGAAGCCCCAGGCGGTCATCGATGCCGAGGTCGACTTCCTCACACGAGCGAACTCGGCCGTCCACCGTGGCGCACACACCCTCGCCGCCGAGGCGACCGAACTCTTCGAGGACGCCCGCACCACCGTTGCAGGCTTCGTCGGCGCTCCCGCCGAGCAGCTCGTCTGGACCAGCGGCGCGACGGCCGGACTCAACCTGGTCGCGTACGCGATCGGCAACGCCTCGGTGGGCCGCGGCGCCCCGCAGAGCGCCCGGTTCGCGCTGCGCGCCGGCGACGAGATCGTGGTGACCGAGAGCGAGCACCACGCCAACCTCATCCCCTGGCAGGAGCTGGCCGCGCGCACCGGCGCCGTGCTGCGCCACATCCCCGTGCACGACGACGGAACGCTGGACATGGATGCCGCAGCCGCCGTCATCGGGGAGCGCACCCGTGTCGTCGCCTTCACGCACGTCTCGAACGTGCTGGGCATCGTGAACCCGGTGGACGAGCTCGTGGCCCTCGCCCGCGGCGTCGGCGCGGTGACCGTGCTCGACGCGTGCCAGTCCGCGCCGCACCTGCCGCTCGACCTCCCCGCGCTCGGCGTCGATCTTGCGGTCTTCTCGGGACACAAGATGCTCGGCCCGTACGGCATCGGCGGCCTCTACGGCCGCGCCGACGTGCTCGAGGCGCTGCCGCCGTTCCTCACCGGCGGCTCGATGATCACCACCGTCACGCTCGACGAGGCGTCGTACCTCCCGCCGCCGCAGCGGTTCGAGGCCGGGACGCAGCCGGTGTCGCAGGCGATCGGGCTGGCGGCCGCGGTCCGCTACCTCGACGGTGTCGGGATGGATGCCGTGCACGCGCACGAGAAGGCGCTCGAGGCACGTATGGGCGCGGGACTGCGGTCGATCCCCGGCATCCGCCTTCTCGGCGACGCTTCGACTGGCTCAGCGACCGGCGGGGGCG
Organism: Microbacterium yannicii; assembly: GCF_024055635.1. Lineage (GTDB taxonomy): Bacteria > Actinomycetota > Actinomycetes > Actinomycetales > Microbacteriaceae > Microbacterium > Microbacterium yannicii. The sequence continues at coordinate 75,787 of NZ_JAMXMB010000033.1, read as the reverse complement.
GCTCAGCGACCGGGCAACGGGCGGAGCGCGTGGGGTTGTGGGCATTCGACGTGGAGGGCGTGCATGCGCACGATGTCGGGCAGTTCCTCGACGCGCGCGGCGTCGCGGTGCGCGTCGGTCACCACTGCGCCCAGCCCCTGCACCGCCGGTTCGGCCTCACCGCCTCGGTGCGCGCCTCGACGGCGCTCTACAACACCGCCGACGACGTCGACGTGTTCCTCGACGCCCTGTCGGGCGTGCGCACGTTCTTCGGAGCCGCCTCATGAACGGCCTGGAGTCGCTCTACCAGGAGCTGATCCTCGATCACTCCAAGCGCCCGCACGGCAAGGTCGCCGCCGGCGAGTCCGCCGCCGCGGACGAGGCCGACGGCAGCCGCGTCGCGAGCTCGTACCAGCGCAACCCGATCTGCGGCGACGAGATCACGCTCCGTGTGCGCCTGTCCGACGACGGCACCACGGTCGACGAGGTCACCTGGGACGGCGCCGGCTGCTCCATCTCGCAGGCGTCGGCGTCCATGCTGGCCGCACTGATCGAGGAGGAGGGACGGATGCCGCGGGCCGAGGCATCCGCTCTCGTCGACGGTTTCCGCGTGGCGCTGCGCTCGCGCGGCGAGATCCCGCTCGACGAAGAGGTGTTCGGCGACGCCGCCGCGCTGTCGGGCGTCTCGAAGTTCACCGCCCGCGTGAAGTGCGCGATGCTCGCGTGGGTCGCCTTCGAGGACGCCGCCGCCCGCGCCTGACGCCCACGCCGGTCGCTGCACCCCCACGCCGGTCGCTGCACCCCCACGCCGGTCGCTGCACCCCCACGTCGGTCGGTGCGCCCCCACGTCGGTCGGTGCACCCCCACGTCGGTCGGTGCACCCCCACGTCGGTCGCTGCACCCCCACGTCGGTCGCTGCACCCCCACGTCGGTCGCTGAGCCCCCACGTCGGTCGCTGAGCTTGTCGAAGCGCCTTCGACAAGCTCAGGCACCGAACCGCGCGCGGACGTCAGCCGGCGACGGGATGCGTGCGGTGCACGGTGATGTCGCCGTAACCGGTGCGCGCGTAGAGCTCCTGCGAGGCCTCGCCGTCGACCGGGCCGGCGGCGACGGCCAACTCGTTGCGCACCGCGGCGTGCTGACTCGCGGCGTCGAGCCACACGGCGGTGCCCGAGCGGATACCCAGCGTCACAGCACCATAGGACGCCTCGACCCGTGCCGTACCGCCGTTGAGATCGCCGATGCGCACCGGCCCGTAGGCCGAGCGGACGGTCAGCGCCGGACCGGGATCGCCGAGGTGGACGACGCCACTGGAGGTCGCGATGTCGGCGACGCCCGACACGGAGCCGACGTCGATGCCGGCATCCGATCCCTTCAGCCGCAGTGCGCCGTCGACGATGCCGATGCGCGCACGCCCCGAGCTGATGCTCACGTCGGCGTCGCCCCGCACGTGCTCGACCCTCAGCTCGCCGTGACCCAGACCGAGGTCGGCGCGGCCGGTGCGCTCGAGCGTGGCGTCGCCGTAGTCCAGGGCGATGCGCGCCGTGCCGACGGCACCGGCGACCCGGATCGAGCCGTACTTGAGCGCGAGGGAGACATCGGAGCCGGTCGGCACGCGTACCGAGACGTCGACGGAGTCCCCGGAGCCGAAGAGGGTGAAGCGCACAGGGCCGACGATGCGCAGATCCGAGCCGGACTGGATCACCCGCACGGCGTCGGCGGCGCTGCGGTCGCCGCCCCGATGCGGGTTGGCGGGCCCGATCTCGACGGCGAGGTCGCGGCGTGACTCGGCGACCACGTCGATGCGCCCCATCTGCAGTTCGATCCGCACGGCGGCCGGACCCGACACCGGGAAGGTCGTCATCAGCACACCCTTCTCAGCGGACCCAGCCGGTGTAGGACGAGCCGGCGGCGGCCGCACCCGCGGGCGGATCCAGCGACGTCGTGACGGCGCGCACGAGCCAGGCGTTGAGCGACACGCCTTCGGAGGCGGCTGCCGCCTCGGCGCGGACCTTGAGAGAGTCCGGCAGGCGCAGGGTCGTGCGCGCAGTCGCGTCGTCGGCGTCGTCGACGGATGCCGCGGCCTGCGGCGCTGCGACGGCGACAGGGCCGCTCGGGTTCGGGGCGGGCTGGGCGACCGGGGCCGGGCGCGACACGATGAAATCGACCTCGCGGCCGCGCAGGCGCACATCGACGGAGCCGGGCGCGAGCTCGCGCGTGATCTCGCCCGCCGCCTCCGACAGCGCCTCGAGGATCGCCAGCCGTGCGGCGGGCTCGAGCGCGGCGGCGAGCCGGGCCGCGAGCTCGGCCGTGTCGCTCCCGCCGGCCGCCGCGGCCGCTGCGAGCTGCCGCTGGAGCTCCTCCACATGACTGGCGATCTGCATGACGTCAGAGTGACATCAAGATGGCGTCACGTCAATGCCGCGAGCGGCGGCGCGCGACACCACTCAAACTTCGCTCTCAGCAGGCGTGCCATACTGGCTCGGCGCGATGCCGTGGCCTTCTTCTGAGGCCTTCCGCGCGATCTCACGAGGATGCACGCATGCGCACCCCCACTGTCGAACTGCGGTCCTTTCCCGACGACTACGTCATCGCACGGTTTCCCGCGGACAGTCCCGTCCCTGGCGAACTGCTTGCTGCACATCCCATCGACGCGTTCGTATCGTTCACCCGTACTCCTCAGGAAGTCTCGATCGTCTGTCCTGTCGAACTTGCCCCCGCGGGGGCGGAGCTCGATGGACCTTGGGTGGGACTGTATGCGGGTGGCCCGATCCCGTTCGGCCTCACAGGCGTCGTCGCGTCACTGGTCGCCCCACTCGCCGCAGCTGCGTGCCCGGTGTTCGTGGTTTCGACGTTCGACGGCGACGTCCTTATGGTCCCCGCTTCGGACAGTGACCGGGCGCGGAGCATCCTCGCGGCGGCGGGTCACGCGGTCAACTGATTGCTCGGGACTGATCCGGTCCCCCTCCTCCAGCGGGTTCCGATTCTTTTGCAGCCGAAGGGGCGTCAAGGTGACGATCGAGTTTCCCGCCGGGATGACCCTCCGTCACCCGCAGGAAGACGACCATCCTCGCGTGCATGCGTTGCTGGATCGTTGGTGGGGTGGGTTGGGTGGCGACGCTGGATCCCAACAGCGTGTTCTTCTGCTGCCGCGGCTGTACTTTCAGCACTTCACGACGACCAGCTATCTGCTCGAGCGCGCGGATGGTGAGCTGACAGCCTTCCTCATCGGCTTCCTCTCGCAAAGCGACCCAGCGGTGGCGTACATCCACTTCGTAGGAGTCGATCCCGCTTTCCGGATGCAGGGGATCGCCACCGCCCTGTACAGCCGATTCTTCGAACAGGCTCGCCAACTGAGCCGGCGATACGTCAATTGCCTGACCAGCCCTGAGAATCTCACCTCGCAGGCATTCCACGCTCGGATGGGCTTCAGGAGCTTGCCGGGGGCGGACATCGGAGGCGTCCAGGTGCAGCCCGGTTACGACGGCGTCGGTCTCGACCGAGTCGTTTTCACCTTGGATCTCGCGATCTCATAGCCGGTCGTCCGGCGACAGCACCGCGCTCGTCGGGGTGGCGCGCGTGAGCGGTACTCACTCGATCGTCAATATGGCTCTGCAAGGTGACCGAGCCTCGCCATGGTTCCGCGGGGAGATCGAGATTCGCGATGGTGAGTCTGGTCATATTCGCGTAGGAAGCAGCGGCAGCCGGGGAGAAGCCCATCTCGGCGAATGCGGAATCCAAGAGCTCCACGGGTGTCTGCTGCACCGTGACTGATCGGCCCAGCGCGGCTGCGAAAGCGTCGGCGACGTCCTCTGCCGTGTATCGACGCGGTCCCTCGATGAATCGGACGCCCACGTCGTCGGTCGAGGACAGCAACCGCTCGGCAGCCGCCTCGCCGAGGTCCGATGGGGCAACCATCGGCAGAACGAGGTCAGCGGGGAGCATCGAGGGCAGCACGCCGGAGTCGCGGGCGGCGTCCACGTATCCGTCCCAGTTCGTCATGTAGTAGGCGCCCCGGTTTATCGCGGCGGGAACACTCTGTTGCGCCAACCCTTGCTCGAGCCGCCAGAGGGTCCCGAGATCGCCGATACGCCTCCCTGGTTGCGCGCCGTATGTCGACACTGCGACAACCTTCTCCAGCTCAGAACCCTCGAGGGCACTCAAGATCACGTCGATCGCGCGATGCTCTTCGACATCCGTGTCCCCTGCGGGATCGGCCGGCGGACACAAGAGCAGCGCGCGCTGCCCTTGGCGCAGAGCCGTGCGCAGCGATGTCACGTCGCCGGCATCAGCAACCGCTATCTCTGCCCCGGCACCAGTCCATTCCGATGCCATGTGGGCATTGCGCGTGACGATCGTCACCGTCTCGCCTCGACGAAGCAAGGCTCGAGCTGTGGCAGAACCGACATGACCAGTCCCACCCATAACCACGTACATCATGTGCTCCTTTCACCAGGTGAGTCTGATCAGCCATCTGCGAAACGGCTGCCGCATCAGGCGGCAGCGTGGTTCTTCGCGTAGCGATCGGTCAGCGGTTCGAAAGCTCCGAGGTGTCTAGGACGCTACGCGAGGACTCCGACATCGCGCTCTTCGTGAAGTGCCGCAACACGAACGTCATTCGATCTGCGTGCCGCCCAACGGGACGGCATCTGGATCTCCGCGACGCGCCTGGCGATCTACACACCGTCGAGGTGACATCACGGTGGCGTGACGGCAACGCCCGCGTCGGCGGCGGCGTCAGGGGAGCGTGAGGGTCCGCTCCGAGGTCGTTCGGATTCCGTGAGGACGACGACCGGGGCACCGGCCGGCGGGTTGCATCGACATCACGTCCTCCGCACGGGGGACGACCGCGTGGCTTCCCTCCGCGCGGACCACCGTCACCGGGAGTCCACGTGCTCGATGTCCTCTACCTCGCCACGACGCTCGCGCTGTTCGCGCTCGTCGGACTGATCGCCCTGGGGGTCGACCGGCTCGACCGCCGTTCCGGCCCTTCGGCGTCGCGCGGCCTCCTCAGCCGGAAGGCACGCGGATGATCGTCTTCTCGCTCATCGCCGGCCTTCTCGGGCTCACCGCGATCGCCTACCTCCTGGTCGCCCTCCTCGATCCCGAGAAGTTCTGATGGATGCCGCAACCGTCGCCACCGGCATCCTCCAGCTCCTGACCGTGCTGCTGATCCTCGCGCTGCTGTACCGGCCGCTCGGCGACTGGATCGCCCGCGTCTACACGACCGGTCGGGACGCACGCGTCGAGCGCGGCTTCTACCGGCTGGTCGGCGTCGATTCGCGCTCCGAGCAGACGTGGCAGGCGTACACGCGGAGCGTGCTGGCCTTCTCGCTGGTCGGGGTGGTCGCCGTCTATGCACTGCAGCGCCTGCAGGGCCTGCTGCCGTACTCGCTCGGCCTGCCCCCCGTACCGGAGGGTCTCGCCTTCAACACCGCGGTGTCGTTCGTCACGAACACCAACTGGCAGTCGTACTCCCCCGAGCTCACGATGGGCTACACGGTGCAGCTCGCGGGCCTCGCGGTGCAGAACTTCGTGTCGGCGGCCGTCGGCATCGCCGTCGCCGTGGCGCTCGTCCGCGGGTTCGCCCGGCGGGGCTCGGCGACCATCGGCAACTTCTGGATCGACCTCACCCGGGGCATCGCCCGCCTGCTCCTGCCGCTCGCGCTCGTCGCCGCGATCGCTCTGGTGGTCGCGGGGGTCGTGCAGAACGTCGCCGGTTTCACCGAGGTGGCCACCGTGACGGGCGGCTCGCAGCTGGTCCCTGGCGGCCCGGTCGCCTCGCAGGAGGCGATCAAGCTGCTCGGCACCAACGGCGGCGGCTTCTTCAACGCCAACTCGGCGCACCCGTTCGAGAACCCGACGCCCTGGTCGAACGTTCTCGAGATCCTGCTGCTGCTCGCGATCCCGGTGGCGATGCCCCGCGCCTTCGGCCGCATGATCGGTGACGATCGACAGGGCTACGCGATCCTCGCCGTGATGGGCTCGATCGCCGTCGTGTCGATCGTCGCGGTGACGTGGCTCGAGTCGCTCGGGCTGGGCACCGCACCGCAGCTCGCGGGCGCCGCGATGGAGGGCAAGGAGACCCGGTTCGGCATCTTCGGCTCGACGCTGTTCGCGGGCGCCACCACGCTCACCTCCACGGGTGCGGTCAACTCGATGCACGATTCGTACACCGCGCTCGGCGGCATGATCCCGATGGTCAACATCATGCTCGGCGAGGTCGCACCGGGCGGCGTGGGCTCGGGCCTGTACGGCATGCTCGTGCTCGCCATCATCGCCGTCTTCGTCGGCGGCCTCCTCGTCGGCCGGACGCCCGAGTACGTCGGCAAGAAGATCGGGCCGACGCAGATCAAGCTGGCGAGCCTGTACATCCTCGTGACCCCGATCCTGGTGCTCGCCGGCACGGCGCTGAGCTTCGGCATCCCGGCGATCCGGTCGGATGTCGAGTCGACGTCGATCTGGAATCCGGGCGTGCACGGCCTCGGCGAGGTGCTGTACGCCTTCACGTCGGCGGCGAACAACAATGGCTCCGCCTTCGCCGGTCTGACGGCGAACACCCCGTGGCTCAACACCGCACTCGGCGTGGCCATGCTCCTCGGCCGCTTCGTGCCGATCGTGTTCGTGCTCGCCCTCGCCGGCTCGCTCGCCGCGCAGGAGTCCACCCCGTCGAGCGCCGGGACGCTCCCCACCCATCGTCCGCAGTTCGTCGGCCTCCTCGCCGTCGTCGCGGTCGTGATCACCGCACTCACGTACTTCCCCGTTCTCACGCTGGGTCCCCTGGCGGAAGGGCTCGTCTGACTCATGTCCACCCCCACCCTCGTCTCGACTACCGAACCCCTGCAGGACCCCGCCGGCGGCTCGATGCCGCCTCGCCCGGCGGGATCGTCGCGCGCGTTCAGCGCGGCGCAGCTCTGGGCCGGCGTGCCTGGAGCCCTGCGCAAGCTGAACCCCGCCGCCCTGTGGCGCAGCCCCGTCATGTTCCTGGTGTGGGTCGGTGCCGCCCTCACCACCGCGATCGCGATCGCCGAGCCGTTCCTCGGCGGCCCGGAGCAGTCGGGCGGCACGCCGGTGCCCTTCGGCTTCACGTGGGGGATCGCGGTCTGGCTCTGGCTGACCGTCCTGTTCGCCAACCTCGCCGAGTCGGTCGCCGAGGGCCGCGGCAAGGCGCAGGCGGCGACGCTGCGCAGCACCCGCACCTCGACGACCGCGCGCCGCGTCGTCTCGTACGACGGGAAGACGGATGCCGCGGCCCACCGCGCCGAGACCGTCGACGTGTCCTCGGGCGATCTCAGTCTCGGCGACGTGGTGATCGTGTCGGCCGGCGAGCTCATCCCCGGCGACGGCGACATCATCGCCGGCATCGCCACCGTGGACGAGTCGGCGATCACCGGCGAGTCGGCTCCGGTCGTCCGCGAGTCGGGCGGCGATCGCTCGGCGGTGACCGGCGGCACGCGGGTGCTCTCGGATCGCATCGTCGTGCGCATCACCTCGAAGCCCGGCGAGACGTTCGTCGATCGCATGATCGCGCTCGTCGAGGGCGCGAGCCGCCAGAAGACGCCCAACGAGATCGCCCTCAGCATCCTGCTGGCGAGCCTGTCGATCGTGTTCGTCATCGTCGTGCTGACGCTGAACCCCATTGCGTCCTATGCAGCGAGCCCCGTCAGCATCCCGGTGCTCGTCGCCCTTCTGGTGTGTCTCATCCCCACCACGATCGGCGCGCTGCTGTCGGCGATCGGCATCGCCGGCATGGACCGGCTGGTACAGCGCAACGTGCTGGCCATGTCGGGCCGCGCGGTCGAAGCGGCGGGCGACGTCACGACGCTCCTCCTCGACAAGACCGGCACGATCACCTACGGCAACCGCCGCGCGTCGGACTTCGTCGCCATGCCGGGCGTCGGCGACGCCGAACTCGCCCGCGCGGCCGCCCTCTCCTCGCTCGCCGATCCCACCCCCGAGGGAGTCTCGGTGGTCGAGCTCGCGACGCTGCGCGGGCAGCAGGTCGCCGAACCCGACGGATCCACAGTCGTGCCGTTCACCGCGCAGACCCGCATGAGCGGGGTCGACCTCGCGGACGGCACGCAGGTGCGCAAGGGCGCCGGATCGGCGGTGCTCGCATGGCTCGAGGCATCCGGATCCCCCGTGTCCGCCGGCACGCGTGCAGTGCTGGCCGCCGAGACCGACGCGATCGCCCAGTCCGGCGGCACGCCGCTCGTCGTGGCTACCCTTCGACAGGCTCAGGGACCGGGCAGAAGACCGGCCGCTGAGCCGCAGGCACCGGTCGCTGAGCCGCAGGCACCGGTCGCTGAGCCGCAAGCACCGGTCGCTGAGCCTGTCGAAGCGCGGATCCTGGGCGTCGTGCGCCTCAAGGACATCGTCAAGGAGGGCCTCCGCGAGCGGTTCGACGAGCTGCGCGCCATGGGCATCCGCACCGTCATGATCACCGGCGACAACCCGCTGACCGCCGCCGCGATCGCGAAGGAGGCCGGGGTCGACGACTTCCTGGCCGAGGCGACCCCTGAGGACAAGCTGGCCCTCATCCGGCGCGAGCAGGAGGGCGGCAATCTCGTCGCGATGACGGGCGACGGCACCAACGACGCCCCGGCGCTCGCGCAGGCCGACGTGGGCGTCGCGATGAACACCGGCACCTCCGCCGCGAAGGAGGCCGGCAACATGGTCGACCTCGACAGCGACCCGACGAAGCTCATCGACATCGTGCGGATCGGCAAGCAGCTGCTCATCACGCGCGGCGCACTCACGACGTTCTCGCTGGCGAACGACATCGCCAAGTACTTCGCGATCATCCCCGCGATGTTCATGGGCATCTTCCCCGGGCTGGCGGCGCTGAACGTCATGCACCTCAGCTCGCCGGCATCCGCTGTCATGAGCGCCATCATTTTCAACGCGATCGTCATCGTGTTCCTCATTCCGCTGGCGCTGCGCGGCGTGAAGTACCGTCCGGCGAGCGCCTCGCAGATCCTCAGCCGCAACCTGCTCGTGTACGGCCTCGGCGGCGTGATCGCCCCCTTCATCGGCATCAAGCTCATCGACCTCGTCGTGAGCCTCATCCCCGGCTTCTGACACCCCCGTCCCACAGGAGACACCATGGCGACGTCCAGCCGCACCACCGTCCGCACCATCGGCGTCGCCGTGCGCGCGATGCTCGTGTTCACCATCACTCTCGGCGTCGGGTACACCCTCGTCGTCACGGGCATCGCGCAACTGGCGCTGCCGTGGCAGGCGAACGGGTCGCCGGTACACGATGCCGCGGGCCAGCCGGTCGGGTCGGCCCTCATCGGCCAGTCCTTCACCGATCCCGAAGGCGGTGCCCTCGCCGAGTACTTCCAGTCGCGCCCCTCGGCCGCCGGTGACGGCTACGACGTCGGGGCCTCGAGCGGCTCCAACCTCGGCCCTGAGAACGCCGACCTCGTCGCGGCGGTCGAGGCGCGTCGCGCAGCTGTCGCCGAGCTCGAGGGCGTCGCGCCCTCCGACGTGCCTGCCGACGCGGTGACCGCGTCCGGCTCGGGTCTCGATCCCCACATCAGTCCCGCGTACGCCCTGCTCCAGGTGCCGCGTATCGCCGCCGCCCGCGGCATCAGCGAGTCCGACGTGCGTAGCCTGGTGGAGGCGCACATCCAGCAGCGCGATCTCGGCTACCTCGGCGAGCCGCGCGTGAACGTCGTCGAACTCAACCTCGCCCTCGACGCGCTGGCGCGATGAGCACCAGGCGGCGGACAACAGGAACGACGGCGGACATAGGGTGACCACATGAAGCGCGGCAAGCTGCGGGTGCTGCTCGGTGCGGCGCCCGGGGTCGGCAAGACGTACGAGATGCTCGAAGAGGGACGGCGGCTCGCCGAGGACGGCCGCGACGTCGCCATCGCGGTGGTCGAGACCCACGGCCGCGCGGCCACCGCGGCACTCGCCGAGGGGCTGCCGGTCGTGCCGCGGGCCACCGTCTCGCACCGCGGGGTGGAGCTGACCGACATGGATCTCGAGGGCGTGCTGGCGCGGCATCCCGAGATCGCCCTCGTCGACGAGCTCGCCCACACCAACGCTCCCGGGCTCCCCCACCACAAGCGCTGGCAGGACGTGGACGCCCTGCTGGATGCCGGCATCGACGTCATCACGACGGTCAACGTGCAGCACATCGAGTCGCTCGGCGACGTGGTCGAGAAGATCACGGGCGTCGCCCAGCAGGAGACGGTGCCGGATGCCGTGGTCAGGGCCGCCGACCAGGTCGAGGTGATCGACCTCTCGCCGCAATCGCTGCGCGACCGCCTGTCGGCGGGGCTGGTCTACCCGGCGGAGCGGATCGACGCGGCGCTCTCGAACTACTTCCGGCTCGGCAACCTCACCGCACTGCGGGAGCTCGCCCTGCTCTGGCTGGCCGACGAGGTCGACAGCGCGCTGAAGTCCTACCGCGCCGAGCACGGCATCGAAGGCGCCTGGCAGGCGCGGGAGCGAGTGGTCGTCGCCCTCCCCGGCGGCTCCGAGGGCGAGACGCTGCTGCGGCGCGGCGCCCGCATCGCGGCCCGGTCGGCCGGCGGGGAACTGCTCGCGGTGCACGTCTCGAGCCAGGACGGCCTGCGGTCGGGCGACCCGAGCGCCCTCGCCGAGCAGCGGAGGCTGGTGGAGTCGCTCGGCGGCACCTATCACCAGGTCGTCGGCGACGACGTGTCGCGTGCGCTCGTCGAGTTCGCGCGCTCCGTGAACGCGACGCAGCTCGTCGTCGGCGTCAGCCGACGCGGCAGGCTCATGTCCGCACTCACGGGCCCCGGCATCGGCGCGACGGTCATCCGCGAATCCGGCGACATCGATGTGCACATCGTGACCCACGCCGCGGCCGGCGACCGGTTCCGGCTGCCGCGCATGACGGGCGGTGCGCTCAGCGTGAAGCGCCGCGCGCTCGGCTTTCTGCTCGCGATCGTCGGCGGGCCCCTGCTGACGTGGCTGCTGGTGTCGATTCGCAACGAGGACACGATCACCAGCGACGTGCTCGCCTACCAGCTGCTCGTCGTGCTCGTGTCGCTCGTCGGCGGCATCTGGCCGGCGGTGTTCGCGGCGGTGATGTCGGGGCTCACCCTCAACTTCTTCTTCGTCCAGCCGTACTACACGGTCTCGGTCGCGGATCCGCGGAACGTCTGGGCGCTGATCCTCTACGTCGTGATCGCCGTGCTCGTGAGCTTCATCGTCGACCGTGCCGCGCGTGCGGCGCGCGCCGCACGGCGTGCGGAGGCCGAGGCGGAGCTGCTGGCGAACGTCGCAGGCAGCGTGCTGCGCGGCGAGTCGGCGGTGCCGGCCCTCATCAGCCGCACCCGCGAATCGCTCGGCCTCGCGGGCGTGCGGCTCGTCGATGCCGATGGAACCGTCGTCGCCACCGACGGGGAGCCTCTGCGCGACGGTCGCTACGAGGCCGTCACGGTCGCTCGCCGCAACGGCGGCCCGCCCGCGATGCTCGAATTGCACGGTCACGACCTCGACGCGTCCGAACGCCGCTTGATCGACGCCGTGGCCGCGCAGCTCTCGGCCGCCCTCGAGCACAGCGACCTCACCGCCACCGCACGCACCGCCGGCGTGCTGGCCGAGACCGACCAGGTGCGCAGCGCCCTGTTGTCGGCGGTCAGCCACGACCTGCGCCGGCCGCTGGCCGCCGCGGTGGCGGCCGTCGGCGGACTGCGCGCCGCGGGAGCGAACCTCTCGCCGGAGGACCGCACCGAGCTGATCGCCACCGCGGACGAGTCGCTCGCCACGCTGTCGGCGCTCGTCACCGACCTGCTCGACGTCAGCCGGGTGCAGGCCGGGGTGCTGGCGGTGTCGCTGCAGTCCGTCGATACCCCGGGCGTGGTGCTCGCGGCGCTGGACGAACTGGGGGCGGGGCCCGACGGGGTGGAGCTCGCGCTCGATCCCGACCTTCCGCCGGTGGCGGCCGACCCCGTGCTGCTGCAGCGCGTGCTCGTGAACGTGCTGGCGAACGCGGTGCGTCATGCACCCGCGGCGTCCCGCGTCCGCGTCGCCACGAGCCGCCTCGGCGGCACCGCCGAGATCCGCATCGTCGACCACGGCAGCGGCGTCCCGCCGGAACGCCGCGACGACATGTTCGCGCCGTTCCAGCGACTCGGCGACACCGACAACACCGCAGGTCTCGGTCTCGGACTCGCGCTGTCGAAGGGGTTCACCGAGGGCATGGGCGGTACGCTCACCCCCGAGGACACGCCCGGGGGAGGCCTCACGATGGTCATCGCACTGCCCGTCGCCGAATCTGTCCCCGCCGACGAGAGGCCGCTCGCATGAAGGCTCGATCCGTGAAGCCTGCGGCCATGAGGGCGCAGTCGTGAAGGTTCTGGTCGCCGACGATGATCCACAGCTCGTCCGGGCCCTGCGCATCACGCTGGCCGCGCACGGGTACGAGGTGGTCGCAGCTCCGGACGGGGCGGCGGCCGTGGCGCTGGCCGCCAAGGAGCATCCCGAGATCGTGATGGTGGACCTCGGGATGCCGCGGCTCGACGGCGTCCAGGTCATCGAGGCGCTGCGGGGGTGGACGACGGCGCCCATCATCGTCGTGTCGGGCCGTACGGGTTCGGCCGACAAGGTGGAGGCGCTGGATGCCGGCGCCGACGACTACGTCACCAAGCCGTTCCAGATCGACGAGCTGCTCGCGCGGCTGCGCGCGCTGTCACGGCGCGTGGGCGCGGCATCCGGAACTCCCGTCGTGAGGTTCGGCGAAGTGGTCGTCGACCTGTCGACGAAGACGGTCACGCGCCGCGGCGAGCGCGTGCACCTGACGCCGACGGAGTGGCGGATCCTCGAGTTCCTCGCCCGCAACCCCGGGTCGCTGGTCACCCGGCAGGCGCTCCTCAAAGACATCTGGGGCACCGAGCAGGTCGCCGACACCGGCTACCTGCGGCTGTACATCTCGCAGCTGCGCAAGAAGCTCGAGGTCGACCCGGGCCGCCCCGCCCACCTGCTGACCGAGTCGGGCATGGGCTACCGCCTGCTGACCGACTCCCCCGACGCCTGACCCTGGCGTCCCGCCCACGCCGCGCGCCCTCTCCGTGGCCCGCCCCGCTACTCCCTCGCTCGCGAGCGCTGCAGTTCCCTGCGAGCGCTGCGCCTGACGACAGCGCGCTCGCCGGGAACTGCCGCGCTCGCGCCTCCTCCCCACGGGCATGCCCGGGCGCTTCCATCCACCGATGGGATCGGCACGGCGATGCTCGGCGGACATGGGCCCGCAATCTTGAGGCGTGTGGATCGACAGACCTCCGCTGGCCACCGTGTTCCGCCGCCGCGAGAACGACGGCGAGCCCGTCAACGACCGCAGACTGCGCGCACGCCTGGCGGGTGGTGAGATCGTCCGCATCGCTCGCGGTGCCTACGTCGAGCGGGCCGAGTGGGATCGCCTGACGCCGATGGCGCGACACGCGCAGCGGGTGTGGGAAGCAGGCGCTCGAGCGGCGTCCCCCTTCGTCGTGTCGCACTGGGGGGCGGCAGCGCTCCACGGCATCGATCTGCTCGGAAGATGGCCGGTGACGATCGACGTGAGCATCGACACCGCCTCCGGCGGAAGGTCGAGCGGCACCTTCCGCCGCCACGCTCGACCTCTGTCGGAGATCGAGACCAACCCGTGGGAGAGGCATTGCGTGACCACTCCGCTGCAGACCGCGGTCGATATCCTGGCGTCATCACGCTTCCTCGAGGGCGTCGTGGCGGCGGATCAAGCTCTGTGGAACAGACGACCGGGTGGCGCGCTGGTCGAGTGTGATGCGCTGCGGGACCGCGCGCACAGCGTCACGGGCCGCGGCTCGGCTCGAGCGCCTCGGGCCGCCGACTTCGCCACGAGTCTCGCCGACAGCGTGCGCGAAATCGCAGAGCCGTGTGCTCATCGCACTGCTGGGCTTTCCCGAGCCGCAGCTGCAGGCTCGGTTCACGCTCGCGGACGGCCGCGAGGCGTTCAGCGACTTCTTCTGGCCGGACCATCGCCACATCGGCGAGTTCGACGGCGCGGGCAAGTACCGCGATCCGGGGCTGCTGAAGGGTCGAACTCCGGAGGAGGTCCTGCTGGCGGAGAAGGATCGGGAGGACGAGCTCCGCCGCCAGGTCACCGCGTTCTCGCGCTGGCGGCTGCCCGCGCTCCGGTCGCCGAGGATGCTCTATGACATCCTGCAAGGCGCCGGTCTCCCGACGTCACGGCCTCGCCCAGGACGCTAGCTCCCGGCACGCGAGCGCGGCAGTTCACTGCGAGCGCTGCGCCGCGTGACAGCGCGCTCGCCGGAAACTGCCGCGCTCGCGAGCGCTGCCGCGCGGGCGGTCACCCGCGCGGCCGGAACCGGGTCAGCCGAGGCCCTGGCGCTCCTCGCCGGCGGCGGGCGCGGCATCCCCCGCCACCGGCTTGGAGGACAGGCCCACCGAACCCGCGTGCGGGTCGCTCGACAGGGCGGCCGTGACGGCCACCGACTCGTCGACGTCGGGGTACTGGGGGCGCAGCTGCACGGGGGTGCGTGCGCGCCGCTCCCGCTTGGCCCTCGAGGCGGCAGCCCAGAGGTTCAGCGCCTCGACGAAGATCGCGAACGCCATCGGGCCGTAGATGAACGCCTTGTCGATGTGGAAGCCGAAGCCCTCGGCGACGAGGAACACGCCGATGAGGAGGAGGAACGAGAGCGCGAGCATCTTCACCGTCGGGTGCTTGTTGACGAAGTTGAAGATGAAGCGCGAGGCGAAGAGCATGATGCCGAACGACAGCACGACCACGGTGATGATGATGAGCAGGTTCGTCGTCATGCCGACGGCGGTGATGACCGAGTCCAGCGAGAACACCAGATCGAGCACGAGGATCTGCGCGATCACCGAGCCGAACGTCACCGCCTTGCGACCCCCGCCGCCGTGCTCCTCCTCGGCCCCCTCGAGCTTGTGGTGGATCTCGGTGACGGCCTTGTAGACCAGGAAGAGTCCACCGGCGATGAGGATGAGGTCCTTCCACGAGAAGCCCATCTCGCCGATGAAGAAGACGTCCTCCTTGAGCGTGATGATCCACCCCGCGAAGAGCACGAGGACGACGCGCATGAGCATCGCGAGGGTGAGCCCGAGGTTGCGGGCACGCGCCTGCTGCTCCTTCGGCAGCTTGGACGCGAGGATCGAGATGAAGATGACGTTGTCGACGCCGAGCACCACCTCGAGGACGAACAGCGTCAGGAACACGGCGATCAGATCGGGCGTGAAGGCGAAGGAGAAGTCCACTCCGTCATCGTAGAGGCGGGACTTCTTCCGAACTCTGTCAAGATCCCCGCCTGGGGATGCCCCGCCAACATCCTGGGGATCCACCACCCCATTCCCCCACGGCCATATGCACCTGCGTAGTGTGGGCCCTAGCGATCGGCATCCGCCTGTGGCTCCGCGTCGACCAGGGTGGTCGGCATTCGACCAGAGCAGGTGCGATCATCGCCACCATCACCGCTGTCGCACCTGAGGCCGCCCGTCTGGGCCCCGTCCGACAGACCTACGCCGGCACCGAGACCTTCCCGCCCGTCGCCCGGGCCTACACCGAGGTCTCACAGGTCGTGCGCGAGACCGGCCTCCTCGCCCGGGCGCAGTGGTTCTACGCCCTCGTCGGCGCCGCACTCGTGCTCGCCTTGGGCGGCGCCATCACCGGCTTCATCCTGCTGGGCGACACCTGGTACCAGCTGCTGATCGCCGCCGCGCTCGGCGTGATCTTCACGCAGGTGTCATTCCTCGCGCACGAGGCGGCGCATCGCCAGATCCTCGCCTCCGGGCCCGCGAACGACCGGCTCGGGCGCATCCTCGCCTCGGGGATCGTGGGCATCAGCCTCTCCTGGTGGAACAACAAGCACAATCGCCACCACGCCAACCCGAACCGCGTCGGCAAGGACCCCGACATCGAGGTCGACACCATCCGCTTCCTCGAGGAGGATGCCGCCAAGGCGAGCCGCCTCGGTGCGCTCATCACGCGCAGACAGGGCTGGCTGTTCTTCCCGCTGCTCACGCTCGAGGGGCTGAACCTGCACTTCCTCGGCCTCAAGCACCTGCTCTCGCCCGGCGAGGTGAAGGGCCGCTGGACCGAGCTCTCGCTGATCGCCCTGCGCTTCGCCCTGTACCTCACGCCGCTCTTCCTCTTCCTGCCGATCGGCATGGCGTTCGCCTTCCTCGGCGTGCAGCTGGCCGTGTTCGGCGTCTACATGGGCGCGTCGTTCGCACCGAACCACAAGGGCATGCCGATCATCGCGGCCGACGCGAAGCTCGACTTCTTCTCCAAGCAGGTGCGCACCTCGCGCAACATCCGTGGCGGCTGGTGGGCGACGGCGCTCATGGGCGGCCTGAACTACCAGGTCGAGCACCACCTCTTCCCGAGCATGGCCCGGCCGCACCTCGCCAAGACTCGCGAGATCGTCATGGAGCAGTGCCGCACGCGCGGCGTGCCCTACACCGAGACGAGCCTGATCCAGTCGTACGGCATCGTCATCGCGTACCTGAACCGCGTCGGCCTCTCCGCCCGCGACCCGTTCGACTGCCCCATGGTGAACAAGTTCCGCACCGCCTGAGCAGACTTGCATGAAAGAAGGGACGGATGCCGCGGCATCCGTCCCTTCCTCGTTCAATGCGCAGCGACCAGGCGCTCCATCTTGTCGAGGCACTGGTCCAGGCCGCCGCGCGACATGTCGCGCGCCTCGGCGGTCGGGTAGCCGTGCTCGATCATGTGGAGTCGGGTACGCCCGCCGCCGAGGTCGGTCAGCGTCACCTCGTGGCGTCCGTCCTCAGGCGTGTCTGCCGGAACGCCCGCCTCCGCCGGCGTGATCGGGCTGCCGTCTTCGTCGCAGAAGCGCATGATGTAGCGCAGCGTTGTCGGCGCCTCCACCTCGGTGATGTCCCACCTGTTGTGGTAGTCGGCTCCGCCCCACTCCGCCGGCGCCCGCATCGTCACGATGATCGCGCCGCCGACGCGGACGTCGGCTTCCGCGCGAGGGCATGTGAATCCCGTCGGTCCCCACCACTCCCGCAGGTCGGCGGGCGTGGTCCACGCCGCCCAGACGCGCTCGATCGGCGCCTCGAACTCGCGGCTGACTTCCACGTCGAACGTCGTTGCCATCGTTGTCTCCCTTTCTCCGGTCACACCGCGACGCGCACGCCCTCCCGGTTGCGGGTGGCAGGGACTCGCCGTCGAACTCGTGGCGCCGTGACGCCCTGACTCACCCCGTCAACCGAGAACCTCCTGAAGGCGGGCGGCGAAGCCCGCCGGGTCGCCCGGGTAGCCCGGCTGATCGGTGAAGCCGGCGTGGTGGCTCGGGAAGTCCGCCACCGGCACACCGACGGCGGTGGCGACCGAACGGCCACCGCGGGCGGCCAGCGCGTCACCCGACTCCACGCCCACCGCGATGACGAGGCGTTCACCCCGCGCTCGGAGCGCGTCGATGTCGATGCGATAGGCGATGGTCGCCGGCATGTTCCGCATCAGCGGATTCGTGCGGGAGCCGTCGTCCTCGGCCGACATGCCGAACATCGCGGGATCGGGCGCGGGCCCGTCGAGGTACCCGTCGGTCACCGGCCCCTCGAACATCACGAAGGCGATGAACTTCGCCATGGCGGCACCATCGCCCTGCTCGGCGTAGGTGCGCTTCATGTCGGCGATCACGGCGAGCACCGCGTCGCGGTCGGGGAGATGCTCGGCGAGCGGCGGTTCGTGCGCGACGGCGATCCGAAGGTCGTCCGGGTGGGCGGCGGCGAGCGCGAGCAGGTGCACCGCCCCGCCACTGGTGCCGAAGGCATCGACGGCGCCGACGCCGAGCGCCGCGATGACGCGGTGCAGGTCGGCCGCGTGCTGCTCGGGCGTGATGTCGGCCGTGTCGACGGGGTTCCGCCCGGCACCGCGCGGGTCGTACGTCACGACCGGCCTGTCCGTCATGCGCGCGGCGAGGAGTGCGAGCCCGCTCGCGTCCATCGGTCCGGCGAAGAGGAACAGTGCCGGGCGATCGACGGTCGCATCGGCCAGGTCGCCGTGGATGTCGTAGGTGATCGCGTCTTCTCCGGCCCCCACGACGTGGGTGGTCACGGGGCGTGTGGCGGTGTCCTCGGTCATGATCGTCTCCTTTTCTCCGGTCACACCGACGCCAGCACGCCCTCGAGGCGTGCGTAGCTGGTCTCCATGCCGTCGGTCATGCCGGTGGCGAGCACCATGTCACGCGTCTGCATGTCGGGGTACTCGATCAGCAGCGTGATGAGCGTGGCGCCGTCCTCCTCCTCGAGGTTGAGGTCGTTGAGCGTCGACGGGTAGTCGGTGCCTGTCATGTGCTCCGTGGTGACGGCGCGGCGCGGCGCCTCCGACAGCAGGGTCTCGCCGTCGAACCCGAAGCGCTCGCCCTCCGTGCCCTCGATCGGCTCCCACTCGTAGCGGTAGCGACCGCCCACCGACGGATCGACCTCGCACACCGACATCCGCCAGCCGTCGGGGCCGAGCATCCACTTCTCGAGCAGCTCGGGCTCCTGGTGCGCACGCCAGACCAGGTCGATCGGACCTTCGATGAGGCGCGTGATCCGCACGTGGGTGTCGTCGAGGATCTCGGTCTGCGTGCCCTTGCCCGCGGCGTAGTCGCGCAGGCCCTGCAGCACCCGGTCGAGCTGGTTGATCGCCATGGTCGACCCCTCCACCATGCCCATCGCGACGACCTGCTCCAGCGCCTCGGCCGACGTGAAGCGCGTGACGCTCTCGAGCCGCGCGCCGGATGCCGTGGGCTCGAAAGCGAGAGTCATGCGTGAGGTCGGCATGTCTTCGCGCACGTTGCCGTTCTCGTCGGCGAACGAGTCCAGCACCGCGAGCGAGTGCGGTCCGTCGATCTCGAGGAACTCCCACGTCGCGTGGTACTTCTCGCCCTTGGGGCCGGTCATGAGATAGCGCGCGTGGCCGCCGACGGTGAGGTCGAACGACGTGAAGGTGGCCGGGTATCCGGGCGGGCCCCAGAAGCGCTCGAGCTGGCGGGGATCGGTGAAGACCTCCCAGAGACGCTCGACCGGGGCCGTGAAATCGGCTGTCAGCGTCATGGTGAGCGCTTCGGCATCTGTGGTGACATCGGTGACGGGCATTGTCATTCTCCTCGTGTCGTGAATTGTTGTGTCGTGGGTTGCTGCGTCGTGGATTGATCGGTTTCGGAGTGGGGTATCGCGGGCCCTGAGCCGCGGGGACCCGCCAACAGCGCGTCGAGTCGGTCGATGCGCCCGCGCCACATGTCTTCGTAGTGCCCCAGCAGCGCCCGCGCCCGGGCGATCATCGTGGGATCCGCTCGGACGAGACGCTCACGGCCCTCGGCGCGCTTGATGATGAGGCCGGCGGCCTCGAGTACGGCCACGTGCTTCTGCACCGCCGCGAACGACATGTCGTAGTCGCGCGCCAGCGTGGAGACCGAGAGCTCGCCCTCGATCGTGCGACGCACGATGTCACGCCGGGTCGCCGCGGCGAGCGCGTGGAACACGCGGTCGGTCTCATCATCGGTGAGTTCGATTCGTACAACCATTTGGTTGTACGTTACGCCGGGATGCGGCATCCGTCAACCGTTTCTCGGGCGAATCTCGCCGAGACAGGGGACTCCGCCCGAGACGCAAGGCGACGCCCCCGGTCTCGCCCGGATTCCCCTGGTTCGGGGCGGTCGTCGCACGAGACGACCGGATGCCGCGGCCGAACTAGACTGGACCGGTCCGGCATCCCCGAAATTTCAGGAGCTGAGCCGCGTGACCACCCCCTCTTCGACCGCCGTCGCCGACACCGTCGACAACGCCATCGCCACGCCGGAGAAGGAGCAGCCCTACGCGGCGCTCGGTCTCAAGCCCGACGAGTACGACAAGATCCGCGAGATCCTCGGCCGCCGCCCCACGTCGGGCGAGCTGGCGATGTACTCCGTCATGTGGTCGGAGCACTGCTCCTACAAGTCCTCGAAGATCTACCTCCGCAAGTTCGGCGAGAAGGTCTCGCACGAGATGAAGGAACGGCTCATGGTCGGCATGGGCCAGAACGCCGGCGTCGTCGACATCGGCGAAGGCTGGGCGGTGACCTTCAAGGTCGAGTCGCACAACCACCCGAGCTACATCGAGCCGTTCCAGGGCGCCGCGACCGGCGTCGGCGGTATCGTGCGCGACATCATCTCGATGGGCGCTCGACCGGTCGCCGTCATGGACCAGCTGCGCTTCGGCGCCATCGACAACCCCGACACCGCGCGCGTCGTGCACGGGGTCGTCTCCGGCATCTCGTTCTACGGCAACTGCCTCGGCCTGCCGAACATCGGCGGCGAGACCGTGTTCGACGCCGTCTACCAGGGCAACCCGCTCGTGAACGCGCTGGCCGTCGGCGTGCTGCGCCACGAGGACCTCAAGCTCGCCAACGCCACCGGCGCCGGCAACAAGGTCGTGCTCTTCGGCGCCCGCACCGGCGGCGACGGCATCGGCGGGGCATCCATCCTCGCCTCCGACACGTTCGCCGACGGCGGTCCGACCAAGCGCCCGGCGGTGCAGGTCGGCGACCCGTTCGCCGAGAAGGTGCTCATCGAGTGCTGCCTCGAGCTGTACCGCGACGAGCTCGTCGAGGCCATCCAGGACCTCGGCGCGGCGGGCATCTCCTGCGCCACGTCGGAGCTCGCCGCGAACGGCGGCTCGGGCATGCGCGTCGACCTCGAGAACGTCCTGCTGCGCGATCCGTCGCTCACGCCCGAGGAGATCCTCATGAGCGAGAGCCAGGAGCGCATGATGGCGATCGTGGCTCCCGAGAAGCTCGATGCCTTCCTCGCCGTGGTCGGCAAGTGGGATGTCGAGACGAGCGTCCTGGGCGAGGTCACCGGCGACGGGCGCCTGCAGATCTTCTGGCACGGCGAGGAGATCGTGAACGTCGACCCCTCGACGGTCGCGGTCGACGGGCCTGTCTACGAGCGCCCCGTGGCCTACCCCACGTGGATCGACGCGCTGCGCGAGGACTCGGCATCCGCTCTCCCGCGTCCGACCGACGCCGAGACGCTCCGCGACCAGTTCACCCGCCTCGTCGCGAGCCCGAACCTCGCCGACACGTCGTGGGTGACCAACCAGTACGACTACTACGTGATGGGCAACACGGCGCTGTCGTTCCCCGACGACGCCGGCATGATCCGCGTCGACGAGAACTCCGGTCTCGGCTTCGCGATCGCCACCGACTGCAACGGCCGCTTCTGCCAGCTCGACCCGTACCAGGGTGCGAAGCTGGCGCTGGCCGAGGCGTACCGCAACGTCGCCGTCAGCGGCGCGGTGCCCACGGCGGTCACCGACTGCCTCAACTTCGGCTCGCCCGAGAACCCCGAGGTCATGTGGCAGTTCTCGCAGGCGGTCGACGGCCTGTCGGACGGATGCCTCGAACTCGGCGTCCCCGTCACCGGCGGCAACGTCTCGTTCTACAACCAGACCGGCGACCAGCCGATCTTCCCCACCCCGGTCGTGGGCGTGCTCGGGATCATCGACGACGTCGGACGCCGCATCCCGTCCGGATGGCAGGACGCGGGCGAGAACATCTACCTCCTCGGCGTCACGTCGACCGAACTCTCGGGCTCGCAGTGGGCCGGCACGATCCACGGCCACCTGGGGGGCCGCCCGCCGGCGGTCGACCTCGGCCAGGAGAAGAAGCTCGCCGAGCTGCTGCACGCGGCCGGCCAGCAGTCGCTCGTGTCGTCGGCGCACGATCTGTCGTCCGGCGGCCTCGCGCAGACCCTCGCCGAAGCCGTCATGCGCTTCGGCGTCGGCGCACGGGTGTGGCTGAACGAGATCCAGGAGCGGGACGGAGTGGATGCCGCGACCGCCCTCTTCTCGGAGTCGACGGGCCGCGTCATCGTGTCGGTGCCGCGCGAGGACGACGTGAAGTTCCGCGGGCTGTGCGAGGGACGGGGCTACCCGGTGCTGCGCATCGGCGTGACCGACAGCGCTGCGGACGGCGACGAGCCGGCCCTCGAGGTGCAGGGACTGTTCACGCTGCCCCTCGCCGAGCTGCGCCGCCTTTCTACGTCGACCCTTCCTGACGCCTTCGGCCCGATCGTCACCGAGCACACCGCCTGACCCCGGGCGTTTCGTCGGGCGCCGGAGCGCCCGTCGCTCGACGACCGGTCTCTGCAGCGCGCCACCATGGCCGCACCCGCGTTCGTCGTGCGCGCGCCAACACGCAGCCGGTCGTTGAGCGACCGAGGAACGAGCGAGACGAAACGCTGCGGACCCTAGGATGGGACCCATGGCGCCGGAAGACGACGAGTACAGCGGTTACAACGACACCCGGCAGCGCCGCGTCAAGATCATCGCGTGGGTGACGATCGTCGCCCTCATCCTCGTCGGCGGCGGCGCCACGGTCTTCGCTCTCCTCTTCGGCTGACGCCCGCAGGACGCTCGGGCACTCGCCTCGAGCGAGCGGATGCCGTACGTTCGGGCCATGAGCCGAAAACCTTCGCTGTGGACCCGGGTGCGCAACTTCGTCTCGCCGCCGCGGGAGTCGTACGACACCCGTCAGGCGCGACCCGGCGAACCGGGCGAAGGACCGGGCAACCCCGTCTTCGAGGCCACCGACCGCCGGCGTCACGGCGGGTCGATGGACATCGGCGCGCATTGACCTGAGCTGCGGCGGATCAGCCGTCGGCAGATCGTCGGCGAACTCCCGGGCTCGAGCCGGCACCGCGCGGCTACCATGGCAGAGTGGAGCCGATCCTCCTTGTCATCGCGGGCTGGTGGTGGATCGCTCCGGCCGCCGCCGGCGCCGGAGCGGCGACCTACGCCGGGCTGACGACGCGCAGCCGCCGGGCCAGAAGGCTCGAGCTGGATGCCGCGCGCCAGGAGGAATCGCTCGCCTACCGCGAGCTCGTCGCGGCGAAAGCGCGGGTGCGCACGGCGAACGCCGACCTCCTGACGGCGAAATCCCGTTCTGGCGCCCCGGCCTTCCAGGCCGGGGACGCGCGGCGCGAACTCCTCGCCGCCAAGCAGGCCGAGAAGACCGCGTCGCTGGCGCTGCGGGCCAGCCGCTCGCGCGTGAGGGCGGGCTATGCCCAGTACCGCGCCGCGACCGCGAACGACCCGCTGCCGATCGACCGCCTCTACGCCGCGCATGATGCGATCAACCTGCGCTGGCTCGCCTACGAGACCGACGTCGACAGGGCGCTGGCGTATCCGCAGATGACCGATGTGCGCCATCCCGCCACCGTCGCGTTCCTCCGCGCGCAGCGCGAGGCGCTCGCCAAGCGGCCGACACTGCGGGAGCGGGCGACACCGCAGCAGTTCCTCGAGTACCGCGCGGCGGTGCACCATCTCGAGTCCACGTTCGACGAGGCGGAGCGGCGAGCCGGAGTCGTCGGAGCAGCTCGCCCCGCTTCGCCGGCGGCGAGCGCCGCCGCCGGGCTGACCGCCGCGGCCGCCGTGATCGCCGAGCTCGCCGACCGACTGCCGACGCTGATCGCCAAGCTCCCGCCGCCGCGGACGAGCGAGCCGCCCGCTGGCAGGGTGCCCTGAGGCCGACACAGCGGTCGGCGAGGCCGTTAGCATGACAGGGTGGAACCGATCTTCGAGTTCCTGGGCAACTACTGGTGGCTGGCGTTCCCCGCGTTCGGCATTCTTGCGGCCACCGGAAATGCATGGGAGCAGAGCGCGAGACGCCGGCACAAGCGGCGCCTCGAGGTGATGCACGCCAAGGCGGAGCTCAAGGCCGCCCAAGCCGCGGCGCGCGGTAACGCCGTGCCCGCGGCATCCCTTCCTCCCGTCGATGCCGACTCCATCACGCAGAGCGTGAACGACGCGGTCACCGCCGGCAGGGCGGCCGCACGACCGGCGCGCGAGACGCAGACCACCCAGCTCGAGCGCCTCTTCGCCACGCACGACGCGGTCACGGCGCGCTGGCTGGAGTACGAGCTCGACGTCGCCAAGATCATCGCGTTCCCGGCGATGAGCGACGGTCGCCAGCCGCTCACCGCCGCGTTCCTGCGCGCCAAGCGCATCGCCGACGGGCTGCGGCCCGCATCCGCCAAGGCGCATCTGTCGAGGGAGCAGCTCACCGAGTACCGCAATGCAGTCGCCGACTTCGAAGTGGCCTTCGACGTCGCCGAACGGGATGCCCGCCGACTGCGCGACTCGAGCTTCACCGAGGTCGAGCGAAAGCGGCTCGACACCGCGAAGAAGCTCCTGACCGTCGCCATCGACGAGGCCGCGACGCCGGCGGAGCGCCAGCTCGCCTACCGGCGCGTGCGGGAGGAGCTCGACGGACTGATCTCGATCTCCGACGAGGCGATCGAGGTGCTCGAGAACAAGGTGATGCTCGAGCTCGGCCCGACCGCCTCCGCAGGGGAGGCCACACCTCCGGCCGCCGCGCCCTCGGTGTCCTCCGCCGCCGCACCGCCCGCAGCATCCCCCGAGCCCGTGGCCGAACCGCTGCCCGCGCCGAAGCGCCCGAGCACCACGCCGCCGGCGGCCGCCCCGTGGCCCATCCCGTCGCGCGGCACCGGCGATGCCCCCGGCCGGGTGACGCACCCCAAGCCCCACCACTGACCCGCTGAGCACCGCTCGGACGGCGCGAAGTCAGGCGTTGACCTCGGGTTGCGCCTCGATCCAGGCATCGATGCGCGCGAACCAGTCGAACAGCCACCCAGCGCGCTCGTCCAGGTTCTCAGGCACGTCCGCGCGCGGTACGCGCCAGGCGCGCATAGTGATTCCCTTGTCCATCGGGAGCTCGCGCCAGATGTCGCGCAGGGTCACGAGACGGTCGAGCCCGGTGTGCGCGATGAACACCACGTCCGCGTCCGGCGCGGCGTCCAGCGCGGCATGCATGCCGCCCGGCTGCGGTGCCATGACGTGCTGCAGCGCCTCGGCCCGCTCGGCCATCGCCTCGCGTCCGGCGTCGCGCAGCCGTTGGATCCGCGAGAGGCGTCGAGCCGCGCTGACGTTGCCGCCTTCGGGAAAGATGACGAACGCGTCGTCGGGTCCGAGCCCCGTGGCGAGGTCCGCGAGCGCCTCCTCCACCCGCAGTCCCCCACCGCTCTGCGCACGGCCGAAGCCCGACGGAACGATGAAGCGCGACGGCACGCGGTGCAGCAGGATGTCGATCGCCGGATCCCACTGCAGCGTGTACTTCAGCACGATGCGCGGCTGGCGGGCGGCCTCGTTCAGCAGCGTGTGGATCAGGATGAACGAGTCGCCCGGCCCGCCGTGGCGACTGGCGACGACGAGCGGCTCGCCCGGGGTGAACAGCCGGTCGAACGCCGCCCGGTCGGCGGCGGAGTCGCCCGCATCGGACCCCGTCGTGGTGATGGTGAGCCGCAGTACGCCGCCGAAGATCCAGAACAGCAGCCGCAGCGCCCAGCCGCCGAGACGGTAGTGGGCGGCCACGAAGCCCGGGCGCCGGAGAGCGTACCCCAAGCCGGACCCGATCCACAGCGCGAACATCGCCACGACGAGCATCGCATCCCAGAGCAGGTAGACCGTCACGAGCCAGAGCACGCGGGGCAGCCGGAACCGCCCGGGCACCAGCGACGTGAGGGCCAGCGCGAGGATGAGCCACACCGGCGTGAGCGCCAGCATGACGACGGCGGCGACGATCACGAGAGGGGCGAGCACGATGCGGCGGATCCACGTGGGCGGCACGCCCATCACTCCTCAACCTCCTCGGCGGTGTCCGGACCGCGGATTGCGTCGCCCTGGTCGGCGTCGTTGCGGCCCGTGTTCCCAGCCGGGAGCCGCTCGCCGAAGCCCCGCTCGGCGAGGAACGACCGGCTCGCATCGTAGGCAGCGTCGATGCGCCGGTGGACGGTGTCCATGCGGCGGTACGACATCAGCGTGTCGTCATCGTCGTCGAGCCCGCCGCCGCTGGGCAGCACGTGGAGTGCCACGCCCTCGGGCAGCGTCGCCACGTCGCGCGCGTACCGGTGCCGGCGGGCGATCTCGAAGGCGACGCGCGCGGTGTCCACGGCCGACTGGGGCGCGACGAGCGGCGTCTCGATGCGCCCGACCTGCAGGACGAACACCGTGTGGGCTCCGGCTTCCAGCGCCTGAGCGATCGGGATGGAGTTCACGATGCCGCCGTCGATGAAGTGCTCGTCGCCGATGCGCGTCGGGGGCAGGAGTCCTGGCACAGACGCCGACGCGAGGATGGCGTCGATCAGCGGACCCGACTCGAACACGTGCTCGGCAGCGCGCTCGATGCTCGCGGCCACCACCCGCAGGCGCACCGAGAGGTCTTCGAACCGGGTGTCGGCGCCGAGCGACCGCTCGAGCAGATGACGCAGCGGGGCGGGAGAGTTCAGATGCGTCTTCGTCCTGACCAGCCGGGTGAACTGCGCGAAGAGGGAGTCGCCGTAGACCGCGTTCGCCTCGGGCGAGGTCCACGCGTCGAGCAGGAGATCGATCACGGCAGGCGTCGGGTCGCTCGCCACGAGAGCGCCGTTGATGGCGCCGATCGAGGTGCCCACGACGAGATCGGGACGGATGCCGGACTCCAGGAGCGCCCGCAGCATGCCGATCTCGACGGCGCCGCGGACACCCCCGCCGCCGAGCACGAACGCCACCGTCATGCCCACACCCTATTTCGCCCGCGGCGCCGCGGGAGGGGTCTCCGGGTCAACGGGTGAGGTCGTCGACCCACTCCCGGTTGTCGGCCATCCACTCCGCCACGACAGGGCCGTAGTCGTCGCCGTCGTAGGCGCCGAACAGGGCGTCCTCGAGGGAGTACAGCAGCTCGTTGTCCATCCGGAAGTCCTCGAGCCAGCGCGACACCTCGGGCTGCTCCTCCGCGAACGCGGTCGAGGTGACCGTGTGGATGCCCTCGGCGTCGCCGAGAAGGCCGTCGGGGTCTTCGAGGTCCTTGATCGGGAACGCGTTGTACGCCCAGTGCGGACGCCAGAGGGTGACGGCGACGTCGCGTCCGGCATCGGTCGCGGCCTGCAGCTCGGTGAGCATCGCAGGGGTCGAGGCGGTCACGAAGTCCATCCCCTCGAGGCCGTAGCCGGGGATGACGGCGTCCTGCGTGACCGTCACCAGGCCGGACCCGGCCTCGATGCCGACCAGCCTGTTGCCGAACAGGTCGGCGTTGGCGGCGAGCTCGGTCAGCGAGTCGATCGGGGCGTCCTCGTTCACCGCGATGGTGAGCTTCGCCTCGTCGTTCCACGCCCCCAGATCGACGAGGTCATCGCCGTAGGTCTCCATGTAGTCGGCGTGCGTGAGCGGCAGCCACGTGTCGAGCGTCAGGTCGTAGTCGCCCTGCGCGATGCCCGTGTAGGCGGCCGCCGGGTCGGCGTAGGTGAGGTCGACGGTGTAGCCCTCCTCCTCGAGCACGGCCTTCCACAGCTCGGACGCGGCGATGCCCTCGTCCCAGCCGTTGAAGACGGCGATGGTCAGATGCCCCTTGCCGGCGTCGCCCGCGCCGGTCTGGGCGAGGGCGCCGGTGACGAGCAGCCCGGCGGTTCCCGCCAGGGCGATGCCGGCGGCGATCATGCGTCGCGTGATCATGTCAGTCCTCTCGTGTCGGGTCAGACGTGGGCGGGCTCGGGTCGCGCGGCCGGCGCGTCGTCGGGGACGGATGCCGCGGCCTCGAGTGTCGGCGCGTCCGCGCCGACTGCTGCCCGGCGTGCGGCATCCGTGTCCTTGTCCTGCGTGCCCCCCGCGACCGCGCCGACCCGGCGAACCACTCGCGGACGAGCCGTGGAGAAGCCCGACGTGACACGGTCGAGGATCATCGCGAGGATCACGACCGACAGGCCTGCCTCGACGCCCAGGCCGATGTCGATGCGGCTGAGGCTCTGCACCACCTGGCCTCCCAGACCGCCCGCACCCACCATGCCGGCGATGACGACCATCGACAGGCTCAGCATGATCACCTGGTTCACGCCCGCCATGATGCTCGGCAGCGCCAGCGGCAGCTGGATCTGGCGCAGGATGCGCGCGGGGGATGCGCCGAACGCGTGGCCGGCCTCGACGATCTCGGGGTCGACGCCGCGGATGCCGAGCTCGGTCAGGCGCACGCCGGGCGCGAGCGCGAACACGATCGTCGCGACCATGCCGGGCACGGGACCCACGCCGAAGATCAGCATCGCCGGGATGAGGTAGACGAACGCGGGCATCGTCTGCAGGAAGTCGAGGACGGGGCGCAGCGCCGCCGACACCCGGTCGTTCCGTGCCGCCCAGATGCCGAGGGGCACGGCGATGGCGATCGCCACGGCCGCGGCGAGGATCACCAGGGCGAGCGAGTCCATCGCATTCGCCCACTGCCCGACCGCGACGATCACGAGCAGCCCGACGGCGCTGCCCACGGCGAGCAGCAGGCCTCTCGACCAATAGGCGAATGCGGCGATCACGAGGATCACCACCCAGAACGGCGGGGTCGACAGGGACGCGTCGAGCCAGCCGTAGAGGCCGTTGAAGACGAGGGCGACGACGTCGAAGAACCCGCCGAGCACGTCGATCATCCAGCGGACGGCGGTCTCGACCACGTCACCCAGCGGAAGGCGGAAGGCGTCGTTCATCGGGCGGCTCCCTCGGTCGTGGCGCGGGTGTCGGTCGTGGCGCGAGCCCCGGTCGCGGGTCGGCCGCCGGGCGGGGCGGCCACCGTCGGCGCCGTCGAGCGGGAGGCCAGCGTCGCAGCCAGGGGCTGCTGCTCGACCGCGGCGAGCGTCTGCGTGATCTCGCTCGCCGGCACCGTGGCCGGCAGGTCGATGATCGGGTTCTCGCGGGTGACCGGCGGCACGTTGCCGAGCGCGGCGAGCAGGGTCACGCGGGGGATCGCGCCCACGAGGCGGCCCGCGTCGTCGACGACGGCGACCGGCACCGGCCGCTCCACCGCCCGCTCGACGACATCGGTCAGCGGGTCGTCCAGGTGCACCGCCGCATGCGCCGTGTGCACGATCGAACGAAGGTCGGTGCGGCCGTCCTTGACGGCCCGGATCACCGCACGGTCGGTCACCGTGCCGAGGAAGCGGCGGTTCTCGATGACCGACACCGACCCGACCTGCAGGTCGCGCATGACACGCAGCGCTCCACGCAGCCCGGCGCTGACCGGCGTGGTGGCCGCCGGCGGGGCCATGACCGAGCCGGCGGTGAGCACGCGTGCCCGGTCGACGTCCTGCACGAACTGGGCGACATAGTCGTTCGCCGGATCGGTGAGGATCTCCTCGGGCGTCCCGTTCTGCACGATGCGGCCGTCGCGCATCACCGCGATGCGGTCGCCGAGGAACATCGCCTCGTTGAGATCGTGCGTGATGAAGACGATGGTGCGGCCGAGCTCGCGCTGCAGCTCGATGAGCTGCTCCTGCATCTCGCGCCGGATGAGCGGGTCGAGCGCTGAGAAGGCCTCGTCCATGAGCAGGATGTCGGTGCCGGAGGTGAGCGCCCTTGCCAGGCCCACGCGCTGACGCATGCCCCCCGAGAGCTCGTCGGGCATCGCATCGGCGCGGTCGCCGAGGCCCACCTTGTCGAGGATCTCGCGGGCGCGCTCGCGCCGCTCGTCGCGCCCGATGCCCTGGATCTCGAGCGCGTAGGCCGCGTTGTCGAGCACCGTGAGGTGGGGCAGCAGCGCGAAGTGCTGGAACACCATCGAGACCGAGCGCTGGCGGATGCCCCGCAGCGCCTTCGCCGATCCCTTCGTGACGCTCTGCCCCTGGACGAGCACCTCACCCGCCGTCGGCGGGAGCAGTCCGTTGAGCATGCGCAGCACCGTGGACTTGCCGGAACCGGACAGCCCCATGATGACGAAGATCTCGCCCGGCTGGACCGTGAAGCTCGCATCGATCACGGCGGCCGAGCCGACGTCCGCGACGTCGGCGCGGGTCGCGCCGGCACGGAGCCGGCGGACGGCCTCCTTGGGGTTTCGTCCGAAGACCTTGAAGAGGCCCTGCGCCTCGATGGCAGGAGGAAGCGTCACTGTGTGCACCTCGGCAGCTTCCGTGCAGAAGCTGCAGCGGTTGCGCCCGGGTGGCGGCCGGACACGCAGCGGATGTCGGATCCGCGCTTCGGCCGCCGACCATACGCTCACCGGTCTGGCGTCCCGTGAGGACGTCACCCGTGACCGCGGACTGGTCGGGAACAGCCCCGCAAGGGGCCTGATCAACCGTTTCACGGCCGCCCACGGGCGGGCAAATTGGACACCCGTCGCTGCTTTGGGTAGGTCGCGCACGCGTGATAACACGGCCCGTCGCGGCACGGGCCGCCGGTCTCTCGACAGTGGGATGCTGCGCACCGCTTGACAATGCCGGCACTTCAGTGGTTAGTTACTCAAGTAATTAACCAACCTACTCAGGAGCGAAGTGATCGAAGAAGGCCGGGCCCTGTTCCTGCAGATCGCGGAGAGCGTCGAGGACTCGATCATCGACGGAGCCCTCGCCGAGGAGGCCCAGGCGCCGTCGACGAACGAACTGGCGGCCTTCTACCGGATCAACCCCGCCACCGCCGCGAAGGGAATCGCCATGCTGACCGACAAGGGCGTGCTGTACAAGCGCCGCGGCATCGGGATGTTCGTGGCGCCCGGTGCGCGCGACCTGCTCCTCGCCGAGCGGCGGAGCGTCTTCGCCGACCGCTTCGTCGATCCACTGCTGGCCGAGGCCCGCAAGCTCGGGCTCGGGCCCGACGACCTCGCACTGCTCATCCGCGACCGCGTTTCGGGGCGCGGCGCGACCATCACAGAAGGGAATCCACGATGACGACCGGGACGCACGTCATCGAGGTGAAGAATCTCACGAAGCGCTACCGCGACACCGTCGCGGTAGACGACGTGAGCTTCACCATCGAGAAGAACACGATCTACGGCCTGCTCGGCCGCAACGGTGCCGGCAAGACGACCGTCATGTCGATCCTCACCGCCCAGAACTTCGCCACCAGCGGCGAAGTGCGCATCTTCGGTGAGCAGCCTTACGAGAACGCCCGTGTGCTCAGCCGGATGTGCTTCGTCCGGGAGAGCCAGAAGTATCCCGACGACGCTCTCGCAAAGCACGCCTTCGCCACCGCACGCCTCTTCTTCCCGAACTGGGACGAAGACCTCGCGCAGCGGCTGATCGAGGACTTCCAGGTGCCGCCGAAGACACGGATCAAGAAGATGTCGCGCGGGCAGCTCTCGGCCGTCGGCGTGATCATCGGCCTCGCCGCTCGCGCCGAGATCACGTTCTTCGACGAACCGTACCTGGGCCTCGACGCCGTCGCCCGGCAGATCTTCTACGACCGGCTGCTGGAGGACTACACCGAGCACCCGCGCACGGTGATCCTCTCGAGCCACCTGATCGACGAGGTGTCGAACCTCATCGAGCGCGTGCTCGTGATCGACCGCGGCCGCATCATCATGGACGAGGCGACCGACTCCGTCCGCGACCGCGCCGCGAACATCGTGGGCGATGCCTCGGCCGTCGACGAGTTCGTCGCCGGCCGTCAGGTCATCCACCGCGAGCGCCTCGGCAACGTGGCATCCGTCACCGTGCTCGGCGCGCTTTCACTCGCCGACCGCGAGCGCCTCGAAGCGGCCGGCCTGGACGTCGCACCCGTGTCGCTCCAGCAGCTCATCGTGCGCACGACCACGGCGCACGCGGACCAACGCGACGCGGCATCCGCCCTCGACGAAGGAGCCCTGCGATGAACCGCACCGTCAATGTCGTGCGCATGCAGTTGATCAACAAGCAGACGTTCGTCTGGGTGCCGCTGATCGTGCTCGGCGCCTCGTTCGCGATCACGATCGCCATCTACGCGATCCTCGCCAGCTCGGGTCTTCCCGGCCCGTTCTACGGCGGCGGCTCGCAGGCGCCGCTGTGGGTGCTGCTCTTCGTGGGGATCTCGTCGCTGACGCTGACGTTCCCGTTCTCGCAGGCGATGAGTGTGACCCGCAGGGAGTTCTTCCTCGGCACGATGCTCGCCGCGGTGATGTGCGCCGTGCTGCTGGCCGCCGTCTTCGCCGTCGGCGGCATGATCGAGGAGGCGACGAACGGCTGGGGACTCAACGGGTACTTCTTCGCCCTGGACTGGGTGGTCGCGGACGGCCCGCTCGTGGCGGCGCTGTTCTACTTCGTCCTGGCGCTGCTGATCTTCATGCTCGGATTCTGGTCGGCGACCGTCTACAAGCGGTCCGGGGCCATGGTGGTGGCGCTCATCTGGTCGGGTGTCGGCTTGCTCCTGGTCGTCGCCGTCTGGGCGATCACCCGCTTCGAGATGTGGACCGACGTGATCACGACGATCGTCGAGCAGGGGCCGGCCGGTTTCGCCGTGTGGGGGCTGCTCGTCACCGTGCTGCTCAGCGGGATCTCGTATCTGACATTGCGGCGCACGATTCCCTGACCGACGCAGACGAAGAAAGACGGATGCCTCGGCCCGGCGTGCGACGCCGGGCCGGGGCATCCGTCATTCACGTCTCAGCGGCTGTCGGCGGCCTCGGTGTGGTGGCGGATCACCTCGGCCACGACGAAGTTGAACCACTTCTCGGCGAAGGCGGGGTCGAGGTCGGCCTCTTCGGCGAGGCGCCGCAGGCGAGTGACCTGCTGTTCCTCGCGGGCCGGGTCGGACGCGGGCATGCCGTGGTCGGCCTTCAGATGACCGACCTGCTTCGTGGCCTTGAAACGCTCGGCCAGCAGATACATCAGCGCGGCGTCGATGTTGTCGATGCTGCTGCGCAGCCGCGTGAGCGTCGTCGTGGGATCCTCGGTCATGGCGGTCCTCCTCGCCCCTCGACGATACCCGAGCGGCGCAGCAAGGCCGGACGTCGACGGGCGTCGTGCGATACGCATGAAATCGCAACTCCTCCGTGTCTGGGCGGCCGCCCGGCTCTAGAGTGTGACCCATGACCGACGCCTCGTCCTCGCTCGGCGCGAGCGCCGCAGAAGCCGCCGACCCGCTCGCCGTCGAACCCGCAGCGGGCACGGATGCCGCCGCGATCGTCGTGAGTGACCCTCCAGCTGCGCTCACCCTCGCCGACAACCAGCAAGGCCGGCCCTTCTGGGCGAGAATCGACAACCCTTTCGCCGCAGGGCTGCTGCTGACACTGGGCGGATTGGTCGCGCTCCTCCTCGGAATCGCCCTCACCAATATCTCGACCATCCTCGTCTACATCGGACTGGCGATGTTCGCCGCCCTCGGTCTGGATCCGGTGGTCAAGTGGCTGGGCAGGCACGGGGTCAAGCGCGGGTGGGCGATCGCCATCATCTTCCTGACCGGCGCCATCCTCGGCGTCGGTCTCATGTTTCTCGTCGTGCCGACCCTGGTCGCCCAGATCGGCCAGTTCGTCACGGGCATCCCCGACACCATCGACAACTTCCAGAAGTCCGACTTCTTCAAGTGGCTCGAGGGGATCTTCGGAACCGGGCTGAACTCACTGGTGACCGACGCCGAGAAGTGGATCATCGACCCGGCGAACATCGCGGCGATCTCCGGCGGTCTGCTGAAGGTCGGCGCCGGCATCGCCACCGCGATCTCGGGTGGACTGATCGTCGTCGTCCTGACCCTGTACTTCGTCGCCTCACTGCCCGGGATCAAGAACTCGCTCATGCAGTTCGCGCCGGCACGCCGGCGCCCGGGCGTGCGGGCCATGACCGACCAGATCACGGACTCCGTCGGCGGATACCTCATGGGAATGGTCATCTTGGCGTTCTTCAACTCCGTCGTCGCGACCCTCCTGCACTTGGTGCTGGGCCTCCCGTATCCGCTGCTGATGGGCGTGCTCGCCTTCTCGATCACGATCATCCCCCTGATCGGACCGGTGCTGTACTGGATCGTCGCGACCGTCATCGCCCTCTTCACGAGCCCGATCGCGGCATTGATCTTCGCCATCTGCTACTTGATCTACATCCAGATCGAGGCCTACGTGCTCACGCCGAAGGTCATGAACAAGGCCATCGAGATCCCCGGCTCGCTCGTGGTCATCGGTGCGCTCATCGGTGGCACCCTGCTCGGCTTCATCGGCGCGCTCGTCGCGATCCCGGTGACGGCGTCGATCCTGCTGATCATCAAACAGGTGTTCTTCAAGAAGCAGGACGCCAAGGTCTGACACTCTGTGGCCCGGCGACCGCCGGGCCACAGAGGCGCCTTGTCGAAGCGGCGGGTCGCGCCCATACTGTGCGCATGGCGCTCCGCGACGCCGGCGTCGTCGATTGGACGGGCCGGTTCGAACAGCTCGCCGCCCACGAGGCCGCTCTCGGCGGCGACGAGCTCGACGAGCTCGGCCAGGCGGCCTGGTTCGTCGGGCGCGACGACGTCTCGGTGCGGGCGTGGGAGCGGGCGCACCTGCGCTACCTCGACGACGGCGATCTGGCCTCGGCCGTGCGCTGCGTCTTCTGGCTGGGCTTCACGCTGAGCGAGCACGGCGATGCGGTGCGGGGCGGCGCGTGGATGGGCCGGCTGATGGAGCTGTGCGAGCGCGCCGACGCCACGCCGGCCACCGACGCGGCCCGTGCCCTCTGCGTCGCGGCCGGAGCGTTCGCGCGGGGCGACGCTGAGGCATCCGTCCCGCTCTTCCGCACCGCGATCGAGCGAGCGGATGCCGCGGCCGACGCCGACGCGCTGGCCCTCGCCACGATGGGCCGGGGTCGCGCTCTCCTCGCCGTCGGTCGCGTCGAGGAGGCGTTCGCGGAGCTCGACCGCGTCATGCTGCTCATCGCCGACGGGCGGGTGAGCGATCGCGCCGCGGGACCGGCGTACTGTGCGGTGATCGCCAGCCTTCTCGGCCGCGGTGACGTCGAGCGGGCCCGGGTGTGGACCCGCGAACTCGGTGACTGGTGCGACGCGCAGCGGGGCCTCGAGCCGTTCCGCGGCGAGTGCACGCTGCACCGGGCGAGCGTGCTGCAGCTGGGGGGCGAGTGGGAGGCCGCGACCGCCGCCGCCGAGCTGGTCTGCGCGACCGAGAAGCGCACCGAGACGCTGGCGAACGCCTGGTACCGCGCCGCGGATCTGCATCGTGTGGCCGGACGCCCCGCCGCCGCCCATGATGCGCTGCGTCGCGCCGCCGCGCTCGGGCGCGAAGTACAGCCCACGCTCGCACTGCTGCACCGCGACGCGGGCGATCTCTCCTCAGCCTGGGCCGGGCTCCAGGCTGCGCGAGCGACGGCTGTGCAACCGGCGGTGCGGGCCGAGGTGCTGGCGGCCGCGACGCGCGTCGCGCTGGACCGCGGCCGCGTCGCCGAGGCGGATGCCGCGGCGCACGAGCTCGCGGCGTGCGCCGCGTCGTTCGACACGTTGTATCTGCGAGCGCTCTCTGCCCGAGCCCACGGCGAGGTGGCACTCGCCGACGGACGCCCCGCGGACGCTCTCACGGCGCTGCGGACGGCCTGGGCGGCGTGGCGGCGCCTGGATGCGCCGTACGACGCGGCGCTCACGAGGATCTCGATCGCGACGGCCATCCGCGACATCGGCGACGCCGACGGGGCTGAACTGGAGTTCGACGCGGCACGCGGGGTGCTGGAGGGGCTCGGTGCGATCCCCGATCTGGCCCGGCTCGAGCGGGCTGTTGCGGCCACGGCTGCCGTCGCCGACCCGGGGCTCAGCCGGCGGGAGCGCGAGGTGCTCGTGCTCGTCTCCCGCGGGTGGTCGAACCGGCGCATCGCCGAGCACCTCTTCCTCAGCGAGCGCACCGTCGCGCGGCACGTGGGCAGCATCCTGGCCAAGCTGGGCGTGCCCAGCCGCTCCGCGGCGACGGCGTACGCGTTCGAGCACGGCGTCGCCGCCGGCTGAGAGATCCGGCGTCGCGGGGCGATCCCCGGCGGTGCAATTGGTCATTTCTGCCGATGCCGGCCGAGGGGCGCGCTCCTACCGTGAAGGCAGGAGGTCACCATGGACACGACAGCACTCGACACGGTCGTCATCGGGGCAGGGGCAGCGGGTCTTCACGCCGCCCGCCTGCTCGCGGCGCGCGGCGTGGAGTTCGAGATCATCGACGCGCATCCCCGCGTCGGCGACACCTGGCGCGAGCGTTACCGCTCGCTGCGACTGTTCACACCTCGGCGGTGGGCCGAGCTGCCGGGCGTGCGGCTCGGCATCGGCTTCTTCGACTACCCCACCGGGCCGGGCTTCGCCGATTACCTCGAGCGCTGCGCGACGGCGATCGGCGCACCCCTGCGCCTGGCGACCCGCGTCGACCGGCTGTCGCTCGAGCCCGATGGGCGCTTCCGGCTGCAACTGTCGACCGGCGACGAGATCGTCGCCGCGCACGTCGTCGTGGCCGCGGGAGCACACCACCGGCCGATCACGCCGACCTTCGCGAGCGAGCTCGATCCCGCGATCCGGCAGCTTCACTCACTGGACTATCGCGGTCCCGAGGACCTCGTGCCCGGGCCGGTGCTCGTCGTCGGGGCCGCGAACTCCGGCACCGACATCGCCCTCGAGTCCGCGGCATCCGGTCACGCGACCACGCTCGCCGGCCGTCACCCGGGTCAGGTGCCGGGCCGCATCGACACCCCCGTCGGCAATCTCGTCAGCAGCATCTTCATCCGCCGCCTGCGCGGCCTGACCCTCGACACCGAGCGGGGGCGTCGGTTCGCGGCCGAGCATCGCGGCCACGGAGTGAACCTGGTGCGCAACCACGTCGCCGACCTCGCAAAGGCCGGCGTGCGTCAGGTCGGGCGGGTCGAGGGCGTCGATGCGGAAGGCCGTCCGGTGCTCGAGGACGGCGAACGACTGGATGCCGCCACCGTGGTCTGGAGCACCGGATCACTTCCCGACCTGCGGTGGATCGACATCCCCGCAGCGTTCGGCGCCGACGGCGCGGTCGACCACCGCCGCGGCATGGCGAGCCAGGTTGCGGGCCTCGCGTTCGTGGGGCTGCCGTTCCAGTATTCGGTCGCCTCGCCGACGCTCATGGGCATGGGCCGGGATGCCGGCTACGTCGTGGCGCAGATGTTCGAGACGGCGCCGCGGGCCGCGGCATCCGTGTCGATGGTGTGAGAACGGATGCCGGGTCAGTGGTCCACCCGCCGGCCGACGTCAGCGGATCGGCAGGAGCAACGTGGGCGAGGGTGCGTCGGCGCGATGCCGAACGCGTCCGGGTACGCCGGTGCGCAGGTCGAGGGTCAGCGAGGCGACCTCGTCCGACAGCTGACCGGCGACGAACAGGATGTCGCGGACCACGACGTGGTGCCGCGGCCAGTCGACGCCGGCGTCGACGAGGGCGACCGGAGCCACCACATCGCCCGCACCGCGGACGCGAAGCGTCGCGAGGGTGTTGCTGCCGCGCACGCCCGCGTAGACGAACTCGCCGTCGCGGGAGAGCGCCAGCTCGGCAGCGCTGTCACCCGGAAGCGTGCCGGCGCCGAGCGGCGTGCCGCCGACCAGTCGCCAGATGCCGTCGGCCGACGGTGCCAGCACGAACAGCTCGCACGAGAGCTCGGTGATGACGTAGAGATGACCGCTCGGATGCCACACCATATGCCGAGGCCCGCTGCCCTTCGGCAGCGTGACCTGCTGCACCGGGCGCAGACCGCGGTCGCCATCGCGCCAGAACCGGACGACGTCGAAGCCGAGATCGGTGGTCGCGATGGGGCCGCCGGGCAGGAAGACCGCTTGATGCGCCCGCGACGGACGGGCTTCGCCTTCGTCGGTGTCGTCCTTCGCCTCTTCGGCACGGTCGTGGTCGGGCACGAGGTGCGCGTACTCGTCACCCGCGGCCTCCCGCAGGGCGCGGGCTGCGGCGACGAGGTCGATGTCGCCGGCCAAAGCCGGAGCGTCGGCGGCGTCGGGGCCGTAGGGGTCGACCGCCGCAGGGGCCGTGACCGGCGCGGAAGGCCGGCCCGCGGCATCCAGTTCCATCCGGACCACGCGACCGTCGCCCCAGCAGCTCGCGATGAGAGAGCGGGCGTCGGGCGCGACCGCCACGTGACACACCGCCTCGCCGGCGGCGACCGGCGCGCCGAACGGGACGAACGTCGTCTCGCCGGTGCGGCGGAACGCCTGCACCTGCTGCCGCTTCTCGAGCGCCGCATAGACGACATCGCCCCTCGACAGGCTCAGGGAACGGTCGCCGCTCCCCGAGCCGGGGTGCGGCGCCAGCCACGACGGCGAGTCGGCGGTGGCGACATCACCCGCGAACGCGAGCGCGCCACCCGCTGAGGTCTCGTCAGGGGCGCCGGCGAGCAGCATCCCGATCCCGCTTGCACGGCCGTCCATGTCGGCGGTGTACCCGCCCAGCAGGAACCTCATGTCGGACGGCGCCGGCTCAGTCGACGAGGTCGTGGCGCACGATGACCGCGTCGCGCGAGGCGCCGACGCCGATCACCGAGATGCGGGTGCCGCTCATCGCCTCGAGCGCCAGCACGTACTCCCGCGCCTCGAGGGGGAGATCCTCGAAGGTGCGGGCACGGGAGATGTCGTCCTTCCATCCGGGGAAGTACTCGAGGATCGGCTTCGCGTGGTGGAAGTCCGACTGGTTCACCGGGATCTCGTCGAAGCGCTCACCGTCGATGTCGTAGGCGACGCATACCGGGATCTGGTCGAGGCCGGTGAGGATGTCGAGCTTGGTGAGCACGAGATCGGTGATGCCGTTGACCCGGGTCGCATACCGCGTGATCGGGGCGTCGTACCAGCCCACACGGCGCGGACGACCGGTCGTGGTGCCGAACTCGAAACCGCGCGAGCGCAGGAAGTCGCCGTTCTCGTCGAAGAGCTCGGTCGGGAAGGGCCCGGCGCCGACGCGCGTCGTGTACGCCTTCACGATGCCCACGATGCGATCCAGGCGGTTGGGGCCGACCCCTGAGCCGGTCGCCGCGCCGCCGGCCGTCGCCGACGACGACGTCACGAACGGGTACGTGCCGTGGTCGACGTCGAGCATCGTGGCCTGGCCGCCCTCGAACACGACGACGTCGCCGGCGTCGAGCGCGTCGTTCAGCAGCAGGCCGGTGTCGGCCACCATCGGCCGCAGCCGCTCGGCGTACGACAGCAGGTCCTCGACGATCTCGTCGACGGTGATCGCGCGGCGGTTGAAGATCTTCACCAGCAGGTGGTTCTTCTGGTCGAGCGCCCCCTCGACCTTCTGGCGCAGGATGTTCTCGTCGAAGATGTCCTGGACGCGGATGCCGACGCGGTTGATCTTGTCCGCGTACGCGGGGCCGATGCCTCGGCCGGTCGTGCCGATCTGACGCTTGCCGAGGAAGCGCTCGGTGACCTTGTCGAGCGTGCGGTGATACTGCGTGATGATGTGGGCGTTGGCGCTGACCCGCAGGTGCGACGTGTCGACGCCGCGCGCGTGCAGCGCCTCGAGCTCGGCGAACAGCACCTCGAGGTCGACCACCACGCCGTTGCCGATGATCGCGTTGACGCCGGGCGACAGGATGCCGGATGGCAGCAGGTGCAGCGCATACTTCTCGTCGCCGATCACGACGGTGTGGCCGGCGTTGTTGCCGCCGTTGAACTTGACCACCCAGTCGGTGCGCTCACCGAGGAGGTCGGTGGCCTTGCCCTTGCCCTCGTCTCCCCACTGGACTCCGACGATCACGATGCCTGGCATGGGCTACTCCCCCGTTATCGGACGGTTACACCCCATCCTATCGGGGCTCCGCGGACATCCCTTCGGCGGGTGGTGAGGTCGCCACCGGATCCGCGCCGCGGCGGATAGTACGCGTCGCGTCTGGTCGTGTCCATCCCGGTGCCGACCCCGGCCGTGCGGCCAGAGGGTGTTGCGTACATTCGCCGACATCGAGGAGACCCCATGTATTTCCACCTGCAGAACCTGATCAACCCCATCGAACAGGACGAGCCCGATCCCGCCGCCGCCAACGCCCTGCAGGAAGGGCTGGGCGGCCAGTTCGGCGAGATGCGCACGATGATGCAGTACCTGTTCCAGAGCATCAACTTCCGCGGCGCCAACGCGAAGCCCTACAAGGACCTCCTGCAGGGCATCGGGACGGAGGAGATCAGTCACGTGGAGCTGATCGGCACCACGATCGCGCGTCTGCTCGACGGATCCCCCGCGTACCAGGGCAAGCCCGCCGACCCGGTCGACCTCCCTGGAGCGGGGGGAGCGACTCCGCTGAACATCGCACTGGACCACAGCAACATCCATCACTATCTGGTCGGCGCCCAAGGTGCGCTGCCGGTCGACGCGGCCGGAAACCCGTGGAGCGGCAGCTACGTCTACAACTCCGGAAACCTGGTCCTCGATCTGCTCTACAACCTCATGCTCGAATCCACCGGTCGCCTCCAGAAGTGCCGCCTGTACGAGATGACCGACAACAAGACGGCCCGATCGACGATCTCGTACCTGATCGTGCGGGACCAGGCGCATGAGAACGCCTACGCCCGGGCGCTCGAGACGCTCGGCGTCAAGTGGAGGACCGCGCTTCCGATCCCCAAGACCAACGCGGAGCGGTTCCCCGAGGTGAAGCGGCTGCTCGACCTGGGCCTGCAGAGCAAGCAGTACTCCTTCGACCTCGGCGACCAGTCCGAGGCGGGGAAGATCTTCCAGGGACTGTCACCCTCGGACGACGGCACGCAGCTCGACGCCACCGAGCAAGCCCCCGAGGGCGTGCCGATCGAGATCGCCCCGGAGCGACCCGAGGAGTTCTCTCCCGGCGCCGACCCGGAGCTGATCGCGCTCATCGAAGCCACCGCGGCGATGGAGATGGCCGACATCGACACCACGTTCGGCAGGCTCGGCTGACGTCGGTCGGCTCGGTCGCCCACAAGGGGTGCGCGCCGGAGACCGCGATCGTGACGGAGACTCCGGCGCGCCCGCCCTCGGCGCCGGCTGTTCGGCTCAGCGTCGGGGCAGCACTTCCAGGGTGGTCTCGAGGACGTCGTCGCCGGTGATCGCTCCGACCGGGCCGGGTCCGTACCGGTCGTACTTCGCGTGGAGGGCGCTGTCGATGCTCGCCCGCACCTCGGGGTCGGCCGGGCGGAAGGTGACATCGACCTCGACACCGCCGGCGCTGATCCGGCCGAGGCCGGACCGCCGCGCCCGGCGGAACCAACCGTTCTCCGGACCATGGGCGGAGCGGATGTACAGGGTGTCGCCGACGGTCGCGTGCCAGATCGTGGTCAAGGGGCGAAGCGTGCCGTCCGGGCGCTGCGAGGTCACGCGCAGTTCGGTGGCGTCACCGATCCGGCGCAGTTCCTCAGCCGTCCAGGCCGTCATGAAGCGCTCTCCTCGTTGCGGTGCGGGTACTCGCCGGGCGCGAGCTTGTCGCCCCAGACGGTCTCGGGTTCGCCGGTGGCAGGCGCCTCCCACATCGCCAGGTGGCACATGAAGTCATCGGCGGTGGCACCGTGCCAGTGCCACTCCCCGGCCGGCGTGTAGACGGTGTCGCCGGGATGCAGCTCGATGACGTCCTCGCCGCGGCTCTGCACGTACCCGCGCCCCTCGGTGACGTGAAGGGT
Organism: Microbacterium yannicii; assembly: GCF_024055635.1. Taxonomy (GTDB): domain Bacteria; phylum Actinomycetota; class Actinomycetes; order Actinomycetales; family Microbacteriaceae; genus Microbacterium; species Microbacterium yannicii. The sequence continues at coordinate 34,525 of NZ_JAMXMB010000033.1, read as the reverse complement.
CTGACCGACGGCATGCGTGTGCCACGCCGTGTGTGCACCGGGCGTGAACCGGACGAGGTTCAGCCGCGCACGCGACGGCTCCTCACCGGCGTAGTACGCGTTGAAGTACACGTCGCCGGTGAACCATTCATCCGGCCCCTTCACCGTCGGGGTCTTCGGCTGCATCCGAGTGCTCATGTGCCCTGCCTTCCTGTCGACCAGCCAGTTCGTCGGGCGCACCGAGGTCCGCCACGACGGCTTCGTTCCGCGCCCGCTCCCCCATTCCACTCCCCGGGTCGCGCGTGGGGAAGGTGCTGGCGTGACGTGTACTGGCAGAACCCCCTACGACGTCGTGACCCTGTCCACGACGAACGGGCGCGGGATGGGCAGTAAACGAAGCGTGGTCGTGGACCCCGTCTATTCGACGTCCTCACGGGCAGACGCGCACCCGGCGACCCTCGAATCCGACGACGTCGCCCAGCTGCAACTGCCGTCCGCGGCGACGATCGACCTCGCCGTTCACAGTCACAAAGCCGTCGATGATGGCCTCTTTCACGTCTCCGCCGGAGTCGAGGAGCCCGGCGAACTTGAGGAACTGCCCGAGGCGGATGCCATCAGAGCCGATCGGGACGTCATCGATCGGAGCCGCATTCGTCATTCCCGAATGCTAGACGACCGCGTTCCCGTCGCGAAGCGAGCCCGAGATGGTTCGCGCCACGCCGGGACTCACGATGCCAGGACGCCGTGCACGGCCATCGCTATGGTGTGGCCATGACGCGTACTCGGGCATGGGCGACGGTGTGGACGGTGCTGCGGCTCGCGATGGCCGCCGTCACGGTGGCGGCGATCACAGCGCAGTTGTCGAAGTCGATCCGCACCGCGACCGAGCTCGACCGCGACGTCACCACGACGGTCGCGAACTTCTTCAGCTTCTTCACGATCCTCTCGAACGCCGTCGCGGCGATCGTGCTCGTGTGGGCGGCGGTCTGGTACTTCGCGCGCGGACGCAGAGCCGTCGTCGAGCCGCCGGCGCTGGCCGTCGCCCTCGCCTGCGCGAGCAGCTACATGATCATCACAGGCATCGTCTACAACGCACTGCTGCGCAGGATCGAGCTGCCCCAGGGCAGCGCGCCCATCCCGTGGTCGAACGAGGTGCTGCATCTGATCGGCCCGCTGTTCCTGTTGGCCGACGTGTTCTTCGGGCCACTGCGCCGCTCGCTGCCCTGGCGCAGCCTGTGGGCGGTGGTGGCCTTCCCGATCGCCTGGGTGATCTACACGATGATCCGCGGACCCCTCGTCACCAACCCCGTCTCCGGCGACCCGTTCTGGTACCCGTATCCGTTCCTCAACCCGAACGCGCCCGGCGGCTGGCCCTCCGTGGTCCTCTACGTCATCGGCATCGCGCTCGCGATCGTCGCGGTGGGCGCCTTCGTCGTCTGGTGGGGGCGCCGTTCCGGTGCGGCGAACGCCGATGCCGGGACGGATGCCGCCGCTCGCGTGGCCGCAGCACCCACGCCGTCGAACGCACGCGAATAGCTCCACGCGGACGTTTGTGAGTTCTGTCCCCCGACCGGCGTAGACGTTGTGGCGTCCGCACAATTCACCCACATCAGCGGCGCTCCCTACCTGTTCCTCGACCCCACGGCAAGGGTGGCTACTTCACCTGGTGGCAGGGCGGGGATGATGACGGATGCCGAGGGCCGCGGCATCCGTCACCGCCGTGGTGGGCGCCGGCCCGCGGCGCGCGCCCCGCCCAAACTAGACTTGGGGACCATGTCGAAGGTCCTTCAGTCCCTGCCCGTCGGCGAGCGCGTCGGCATCGCCTTCTCAGGGGGCCTTGACACCTCCGTCGCGGTCGCGTGGATGCGCGACAAGGGCGCTATCCCCTGCACCTATACGGGCGACCTCGGTCAGCCCGACGAAGACGACATCGACGCGATCCCGAACCGCGCCCTCGAGTACGGCGCCGAGGTCTCGCGTCTCGTCGACTGCAAGCCCGCCCTCGTCGAGGAGGGCCTGGGCGCGTTGGCGTGCGGTGCGTTCCACATCCGCTCGGGCGGTCGCACCTACTTCAACACGACGCCGATCGGCCGGGCCGTCACCGGCACGCTGCTCGTGCGCGCCATGAAGGAGGACGGCGTCGACATCTGGGGCGACGGCTCCACCTACAAGGGCAACGACATCGAGCGGTTCTACCGCTACGGACTGCTCGCCAACCCCGCCCTGCGCATCTACAAGCCGTGGCTCGACGCCGACTTCGTCACCGAGCTCGGCGGGCGCCAGGAGATGAGCGAGTGGCTCGTCGAGCACGGCTTCCCGTACCGCGACTCAGCCGAGAAGGCGTACTCGACGGACGCGAACATCTGGGGCGCCACCCACGAGGCGAAGACGCTCGAACACCTGAACGTCTCGCTCGAGACCGTCGAGCCGATCATGGGCGTGCGGTTCTGGGACCCCGCGGTGGAGATCGAGACCGAGGACGTGACGGTCACCTTCGAGGCCGGTCGCCCGGTCGCCCTCAACGGCGTCGAGTTCGCCGACCCGGTCGCGCTGGTGTTCGAGGCGAACCGCATCGGCGGCCGGCACGGCCTCGGCATGAGCGACCAGATCGAGAACCGCATCATCGAGGCCAAGTCGCGTGGCATCTACGAGGCGCCGGGCATGGCCCTGTTGTTCATCGCGTACGAGCGCCTGGTCAACGGCATCCTGAACGAGGACACCCTCGCGACGTACCACGAGCAGGGCCGCCGCCTCGGGCGCCTGATGTACGAGGGCCGCTGGCTCGAGCCGCAGTCGCTCATGCTGCGCGAGTCGATCCAGAAGTGGGTGGGCTCGACGATCACCGGCACGGTGACGCTGCGCCTCCGTCGCGGCGAGGACTACACGATCGTCGACACGGCCGCCCCGCGGCTGTCGTACCACCCCGACAAGCTGTCGATGGAGCGCGTCGGCGACGCCGCATTCGGCCCCACCGATCGCATCGGCCAGCTCACCATGCGCAACCTCGACATCGCCGACTCCCGCGTGCGCCTCGAGCACTACGCGGCGGCGGGCATCATCGGCGGCACGACCGGCGAGCTCGTCGGCCACCTCACGCAGGGTGAGGCCGGCGAGATCACCGAGCACGCGGAAGGGTTCAGCGCCGCGGAGGAAGAGCTCGCAGAGGCGACGGATGCCGCGAACGAGGCATCCGCGTTCGACTCCGGCACCGACTGAGACGTTCCCGTCCCGCCGGACGTCGCACGGCCAGAGCCGGCGCTCTCACCGAGCGCCCACGATCAGCGCGCCCAGCAACGCCGTCGGTCGGGTTGCGGCACGCGCGCTGACCGGCCCCGCATGGGCACGCCCGGGGACGGCCGGGTCGCACGCGCGAGGGGCGCCGCCGAAGCTGAGCCTCTGCTTTGCGTTTCGACATTATCTTGCACAGTGTTGTGCAAGATAGCTATCCTGGATGCATGAGCACCTCGATGGATGCCGTGCGCCGGCCGCGGCGCGACGCCCTGGAGAACCGCGCCGGGATCCTGGCGGCGGCGATCGTGGCCCTCGCCCACGACCCGCGTGCGTCGGTCGACGCGATCGCGCGCCAGGCGGGACTGTCGCGGCGAGCGCTGTACGGCCATTTCGACGACCGCGACGCCCTCGTGCGCGAACTTGTCGCGCAGGGCGCCACCCGGTTCAACGCGATCGCCGACACCATCGACGACGCCGACGCACGCGTGGCACTGGCCCGTTTGGCCGCGGCGCTCTGGACCGAGGCGTCGCACGTGCAGGTGCTCGCGGCGATCGCCCTCGACGAGGCCCACCTCGAAGAGACCGCGACCGCGCTGGCCCCGCTGCGGCGAGCGGTGGTGCGCATCGTGCGCGACGGTCAGGAGGCGGAGGTGCTGCGCACCGACGTCACCGCCCCGACGCTCGCGCGGCTCGTCGAAGAGACCGCTCGCACGGTGATCACGCGAATGGATGCCTCGTCCCCTACGGCCCGCGACCTCGCGGTGCGCGCCGTGCTCAGCATCGCGGGCCTCTCGTGGCGCGAGGCGGCCACCCTGCTCGAGGCCAACCCCGACGTGCTCACGCCCGCTCAGGCTTCGACGACCGAGGCGGCGAGCGAGTGAAGATCAAGCTCGACGCGGTCGGCAAGGGCCGCCGGGAACACGCACTGCCCCTGACGTCGGCGGTCTTCGAGACCGGCCGCGCAACCCTCGTCGTGGCCGAGACCGAGCAGCGACCCACCGTGCTCGGACTCATCGCCTCGGGACGCATGCGCCCAGACACCGGACGCGTCGCCGTCGACGGTCGGGCGAACCCGGCCGCGCTGCGTCGCCGCGTCGCGCTCGTCGACGCCCCCGAGATCTCCGAGCCCGAGCCGAACGTCACGCTCGCCGGCGTCGCCGCGGAGGAGCTGATGTTCGCCGGTCACCGGTCGGATCCTCTCGCCGTGCGGCGGTGGCTGGAGGCGCAGGGCCTCGGGGACGCGGCATCCCTCCCCGTCTCGAACGTCGACCCCGCCGACCGCGTGCGGGCACTCTGCGAACTCGCCGTGCTGCGCAAGGGCGTCGAGGGTATCGTGCTCGTCTCACCCGACCGCCACGGCGGCGAGCCCGCCGCCTGGTGGGCCATCGCCGAGGACTTCGCGGCACGCGGCCTCGCCGTGCTGGTGATCGCCGGCCAGGCCTCCGCGCCGGTCGCCGGACCGACCACATCCCCGGTCGCCCGGCCGGCCACATCCCCGGTCGCCCGGCCGGCCACATCCCCGGTCGCCCGGCCGGCCACATTCCCGGTCGCCCGGCCGGCCACATCCCCGGTCGCCCGGCCGGCCACATTCCCGGTCGCTGAGCTTGTCGAAGCGCAGCCGGCCATGGCGCGCCCTTCGACAAGCTCAGGGACCGGTGAGCGGAGTCGCCTGAGCACCGGGAGGCCGAGTCGGGCAGGGACCGGTCGGCCGAGTCACTCAGGGACGGGTCGGCCCCATCGCTCAGCGACAGCGCGCCCCCGCCTCCGCCGCCTCACGGCCCGCACGAAGGGCGACCGTTCATGAAGGTGCCCCAGATGATCCTCGCCGAGCTGCGCCGGCTCGCGTCGACGCGCATGTCGCTCATCGCGCTGATCGCGCTGATGGTGGTGCCGATCCTGTACGGCGGTCTGTACCTCTGGGCGAACCGCGACCCCTACGGTCAGCTCGATCAGGTGCCGGTCGCCCTCGTCGTCGCCGACAGCGGCGCCCAGCTGAACGGCACCGACCGCAATCTCGGCGACGAGGTCGCGCAGGAGCTCATCGAGGACGGCACGTTCGACTGGCACCTGGCGACCGCCGACGAGGCCGATGCGGGCCTCGACGACGGCACGTACGACTTCGCGATCGAGCTGCCCGCCGACTTCACGGCATCCATCGCGTCCATCACGACGGGCGAGCCGCGCACCGCCGACATCGTGCTGCACACGAGTGACGCGAACAACTACCTCGCTTCGACAATCGGCACGCAGGCGGTCGAGCGCATCCAGACCACGATCACCGACAAGGTCGTGGCCGAGGCGGGGCTCACCATGCTCGACGCGCTCGACACCATTCGCCTCCAGCTGACGGATGCCGCCACCGGCGCCTCGCAGCTGGTCGACGGCCTCGCCTCGGCCGGCGACGGCGCGTCACAGCTCACCGACGGCGCGACACAGCTCGCCGACGGCACCGCGCAGCTCCGCGACGGCTCTGCGCAATTGTCTGCCGGTGCCGCGCAGGTCGCGGACGGCGCGGCCCAGGTCGCCGACGGCACGGCGCAGCTCGACGCGATCGCCGATCGGATCGGGACCGCCTCGTCCGACGCGGCCTCGACGCTGCCGCAGGTGCGCGACGACATCACCACCGCTCTCACCGACGCCGGTGTCGACCAGGCGCGTATCGACGAGGTGCTGGCCGCGCTCGACCCGGTCGGCGATCGGCTCACCGCGGTCGACGAGCGCGTGCAGGGCGCCGTCACGCAGATCAACCGACTCAACGACGGCGCGCAGCAGGTGTCGGCGGGCGCGGCGACGGTGTCCACCGGCGCCGCCGACCTCGCGACGGGCACAGCGACCGCCGCCGACGGGGCATCGCAGGTGCAGGGGGGCGCCGCGGCGCTCGGCGACGGACTGACCCAGCTCGAGGACGGCGCGACGCAGCTGCGCGACGGACTCTCCGAGGGCGCCGCCCAGCTGCCGTCGTTCGACGCGGCGACCCGCGAGGCGCAGGCCGCCACGCTCGCCGCGCCCGTCGAGATCGAGCGGTCCTCGCTGACGCAGGCGCAGAACTACGGCGCCGGCCTCGCTCCGTTCTTCGCCGCCCTCGCCGGCTGGATCGGGATCTACGCCCTGTTCCTCATCGTCAAGCCGGTCTCGAAGCGGGCTGTCACGGCGCTGCACTCCCCCATCCGCATCACGCTCGCAGGCTGGGCCACCCCGGCCCTCCTGGGCGGACTGCAGATGGTCGGGCTCTTCGGCGTGCTCGCGCTCGCGCTGGGGTTCTCCTTCGCGCACCCGCTCGCGACGCTCGGCATCCTGCTGCTCGCGAGCGCGACCTACGCCGCGATCGTGCTGGCCCTCAACGTCTGGCTGGGCTCTGTCGGGCAGTTCCTCGGCCTGGTGCTGATGGTGCTGCAACTCGTGACCGCGGGCGGGACGTTCCCCTGGCAGACGCTGCCGGCGCCGCTGGCGGCACTGCACCACGTGCTGCCCATGGGCTACGTCGTCGACGCCATGCGACAGGTGATGTACGGCGGCAACGCCGACCGCGTCTGGCTCGACCTGACAATGCTGCTCACGTGGCTCGTCGGCGCGGGACTGGTCGCGGCGATCGGCGTCACGCGCATGACTCATTTCCGAACGCTGCGCGACCTGCAGCCCAGCGTGATCGGCTGAGGCAGGGACCGGCATCCGTCCGGGGTTCGGCGTCCCGCGCGGCCGCGAAGCCCGACAACAGCCCGGTCGCAATGTGAAAAGCGAGCGCGATTCGGCACAACGCCCGCGGCGGGGTTAGCATGCGGGAGCGGCGCCTGTGCACCCCGAAGACACAGGGACCGAATACCGCCGTGCCTGACACTGCGTGCCCCCACCCTCGCTCGGAAAGCTCTCAATGCCGAAGCCCCCGCCCTCCCCCTACGCCCTCGACGACACCGCTCCCCGTCGGTCCGTCGGCCGGACGGCCGGCATCACGCTGTTCAGCATCCTCGCCGGCGTGGTCGTGCTCGCCCTCGTCGCCGTCGGCTTCGTCGCCTTCACGGCGCAGCGCTCGTTCCCGCAGCTGAGCGGCGAAGCGAAGGTGCCCGGCCTCGACGCGGAGGTGACCGTGCAGCGCGACGTGCTCGGCATCCCGACGATCACCGCCGACTCCTCGCACGACCTGTTCTTCGCCCAGGGGTACGTGCAGGCGCAGGACCGGTTCTGGGAGATGGACTTCCGCCGGCACGTCACGAGCGGGCGCCTCTCCGAGCTGTTCGGCGAGTCGCAGCTCGGCACCGACGAGTTCCTCCGCACCCTCGGCTGGCACGCCACCGCCGAGCAGGAGGTGGAGGCGCTGAGCGCGACCGACCGCGCGTACTACGACGCCTACGCCGACGGCGTGAACGCGTACCTCGCCGACAATCAGGGCGCCGACGCGTCGTTCGAGTACGCGGTGCTGGGCCTCCAGAACCCCGACTACGAGATCGAGCCGTGGACCCCCGCCGATTCGGTCGCGTGGCTCAAGGCGATGGCGTGGGACCTCCGAAGCAACATCGAGAGCGAGACGGAGCGCGCGGTGCTCGCCTCGGACTTCACGCAGGCGCAGATCGACGACCTCTATCCGGGCTACCCCTTCGACCGGAACCCCGTGATCGTGCCGAAGATCTCGGCGGTCCCCGCGGTGGGCACGGTGCCCGACCTCGCCACCGAGGGTGCGGCAGAGGGCGACGGCGGCGAGAACGAGGGCGACTCCGCCGGCGACGCAGCCGGCGACGCCGCGGGCGACCCCTCAGCCGCCGCAGCAGCCACGATCGAGTGGACCCAGGCCGACACCATGCTCGACGCGGTGAGCGACCTCGTGGGCGACGCGGGCGAAGGCATCGGCTCGAACTCGTGGGTGGTGTCGGGCAGCGTCACGGAGTCCGGGATGCCGCTCCTCGCGAACGACCCTCACCTCGGCGCCTCGCTGCCGAGCGTCTGGCACCAGATCCAGCTGAAGTGCTCCACCGTCACCGAGGAGTGCCCGTTCGACGTCGCCGGGTTCGGCTTCTCGGGTCTGCCGGGTGTCGTCATCGGCCACAACGACCGCATCGCGTGGGGCTTCACCAACCTCACCACCGACGTCACCGACCTCTACCTCGAGAAGATCGAGGGCGACTCGTACTGGTACGACGGCGCCCTCGTGCCGCTCGAGACCCACACCGAGACGTTCAAGGTCGCCGGCGGCGAGGACGTCCAGCTCGAGGTGCGCTCCACCGCGAACGGCCCCATCGTTTCCGGGCTCACCGACGACTTCACCGCGATCGCCGAGAACCCGTACACCGGCACCGCCGGCACGGTCGCGGCACCGACAGCCGCCCCGGAGGGGGACTTCGCGGTGAGCCTGCGCTGGACCGCCCTGCAGCCCGGGACGACAGCATCCGCCATCTTCGCCCTCAACACCGCGAAGGACTTCGACGACTTCCGCGGTGCCGCCGCCCTCTTCGACGTGCCGGCACAGAACCTGATCTACGCGGACGTGGACGGCAACATCGGCTACCAGACTCCCGGCAAGCTGCCGATCCGCGGTGCCGGCGACGGCTCGATGCCGCAGCCCGGCTGGGACTCGGCGTACGCGTGGCAGGGGTACATCCCCTTCGAAGAGCTCCCCGTCTCGTACAACCCCACCGAGGGCTACATCGTCACCGCGAACAACGCGATCGTCACCGCCGACTACAAGTACGGCCTCACGAGGGACTGGGACTACGGCTGGCGGGCCGCGCGCATCGACGAGCTGATCCAGCGCGCGATCGCGAAGGGCCCCGTGACGACCGACGACCTCAACGCGATCCAGGCCGACAACTACTCCTTCATCGGCATGCGGCTCACCGCCGCGTACGCCGACATCACCACGGGCGATGACGAGACGGATGCCGCGCTGGACCTCCTGCAGGAATGGGATGCCCAGAACAGCCCCGACTCGGCCGCGGCCGCCTACGCGAACGTGCTGTGGGACACCCTGGTCGAGAACGTGTTCGTCGACGGTCGCGAGAGCGCCGCGCCGCTCAGCGGCCAGGGCAGGCTGTTCCTCGTCGTCGACGCACTGCTCGACGACGACCAGTCGCCGTGGTGGACGAACCAGGAGCTCGGCGTCGCCGGCATGACCGACATGCTGAAACGCTCGGCGATCGACGCGTACGAGCGTCTGGTCGACGAGCAGGGCGACAACCCGTCCCGCTGGAACTGGGGTTCGCTGCACGCACTGCCCCTGACCAACGGCAGCTTCGGCGAGTCGGGCATCGCGCCGATCGAATGGCTCTTCAACCGCGGGCCCTACCCGGTCGGAGGCGGCTCGTCGGTGGTCAACGCGACGGGCTGGGACCTGGGGCAGAGCTTCGCGACCGTCACCGTGCCGTCGATGCGCATGATCGTCGACCTCGCGGACTTCGACGACTCGCGCTGGAACCAGCTCACCGGCGAGAGCGGGCACGCCTTCCACACGAACTACACCGACCAGGTCGAGTCGTGGCAGAACGCCGAGCTGACGCCCTGGGCGTTCTCCCCGAAGGCCGTGGATGCGGCCACCACCGACACCCTGGTGCTGACCCCCTGACGCGACAGCTCGGTGCTGCGCCCCATGAGGGACGTTTCGTCTCGCTCGTTCCTCGCTCGCTCAACGACCGGGGGTAGGGTTCCGGTCGTTGAGCGAGCGAGCGACGACCGAGGGTAGGGTTCCGGTCGGCGAGCGAGACGAGACGCTCCGAGGCGTCCACGGCGGCCGATCGAATCGGACCGCGATAGTCGGGTGCGCAGGAACGTCAGCGGCGAGGCTGGATGTCGAAGGAGGAACCGTGATCGCGATTCTCAACCGGGTCGTCGGGTACGTCGAGGACCATCTCACCGAGAACGTCGACATCGCCGACCTGGCGCGGAGTCTCGGCACGACCGAGTACCACCTGCGCCGGATGTTCTCGTCGCTGGCTGGCATGCCGCTGTCGGAATACATCCGGCGACGGAGGATGTCGGTCGCTGCGGCCGACGTCATCGGCGGCGGCGACGTGCTCGGAATCGCGGTCCGCTACGGCTACGGCTCGACCGAGGCATTCGGCCGGGCGTTCCGGGCCGTGCACGGCGTCGGCCCCGGCGACGTGCGCCGCGACGGCGGTCCCCTTCGCACGCAACCGCAACTCAGGTTCCGCCTGACCGTAGAAGGGAACACACCCATGGACACCCGCATCACAGACCTCACCGACCTCCGCCTCGTCGGCCACGCCGCCCGCGTGCCCCTCATCCACGAAGGGGTCAACCCGCATATCCAGGCGCACATCGCCTCGCTCCCCGCCGAAGAGCACCTGCGTCTCAAGGCGCTGAGCAGCGCCGAGCCCGCAGGACTGCTGCAGGTGAGCGCCGACGTCGAGCCCGACTACACCGAGGGCAGCGAGCTGACCTACCTGCACGGCGTCGCCGTCGGCGAGGGCACGACCGTCCCCGACGACCTCGACGTGATCGAAGTGCCGGCCGGCAGCTGGGCGGTCTTCCGCACCGCGGGCCCCTATCCCGCCGCCCTGCAGTCCACCTGGGCCGCCACCGCCACCGACTGGTTCCCGTCCAACCCCTGGCGCCTGCGACCGGGACCCTCGATCGTCGCGATCCTCGACCGCGCCGACGACTTCAGCACCGCGACGTCGGAGCTGTGGCTGCCGGTCGAACGCGCCTAGCCCTTCGCCGAGGCGCCGGTCGTACCCTGGGTTCGAATCGGTGCTCACCGGAGCCCGAGGACTCGAGGAGGCGTCGAACGTGGAGAGCGGACGGGTGCGGGAGACGGATGCCGACAGGAACGCCGATCCTGGAGCGGGCGCGTCGATGCGAACGACGTGCGCCATCGTGGGCGGCGGTCCTGCCGGCCTCGTGCTCGGCCTGCTGCTCGCGCGGGCGGGCGTGCAGGTCACGGTGCTCGAGAAGCACGCCGATTTCCTCCGCGACTTCCGCGGCGACACCGTCCATCCGACCACGCTCGGCCTGCTCGACGACCTCGGGCTGTTCGACCGGTTCGACGCCCTGCCGCACTCGCGGATCAGCCAGGTGGTGCTGCCCGGGCCGGCCGGCCAGGACGTGCAGATGGCGGACTTCTCGCGCCTGCGGGTGCGGCATCCGTATGTCGCGATGGTGCCGCAGTGGGACCTGCTCGACCTCATCGCCGACGCCGCTGCCGCCGAACCGTCGTTCACCCTGCGCACCCGGCACGACGTGACCGGTGTCATCCGCGACGGCGACCGCGTGGTCGGTGTGGAGTACTCGTCGCCGACGGGCAACGGCCGGCTTCTCGCCGATCTCACTGTCGCGTGCGACGGCCGTTGGTCGGTGGTCCGCCGCACCGTCGGTCTTCCGGCGCGGCAGTTCCCGGTCGGCTTCGATGTCTGGTGGTACCGGGTGAACACGGCGCAGCCGCTCGGCGAGTCCCTTCTGCCCCGCATCGGCAAGGGGCGGGTCGCCATCGCGATCCCCCGCCGGGGCTACGTCCAGGTCGCGGCCCTCGGGCGCAAGGGCACCGACGCCGCCGTCCGCCGCCGGGGGATCGAGGCCTTCCGCGCCGACACCGCGCAGCTGCTGCCCGAACTCGCCGGCGACGTCGACGGCATCGCCTCGATGGACGACGTCAAGCATCTCGACGTGCGACTCGACCGCCTGCGCCGCTGGTACGCACCCGGCGTGCTGTGCATCGGCGACGCGGCCCACGCGATGTCGCCGGTCGGCGGCGTCGGCATCAACCTCGCCGTGCAGGACGCCGTCGCCGCCGCCCGCATCGTCGCCAACCCGCTGCGGCGGGGCACGTTCCGGGGCGCCGCGCGCGACGGCGAGCGGGTGCTCGCCCGCGTGCAGCGCCGACGGACCATGCCCACGATCCTGATCCAGGCGCTGCAGCGCTTCATCCACGCGCGCCTCATCATGCCGGCGCTCAGCAGCAGGGGTGTCACGCCGCCCCGCCGGCTCATCCGCCTCATCCGGCGCCTGCCCGGACTGACCGTCATCCCGGCGTTCATCATCGGCGTCGGCCCCCGGCCCGAGAAGGCGCCGACCTGGGCGCGGCGAGCCGCGAGCACCTCGACCACGTGACCGCGGCTGACTCGGCCGCCGTCAGCCGCCGTGATCAGCCCCCGGCGGCGGGAGGCGTGCGCTTGGACTCGGCGAGCTCGTCGACATGCAGCCCGCCCTCGTCGATCGTGCCGTTGCGGTACGCCTGACGCCCCACCATGTGCGCCGACAGGGGCGCCGTCGCCAGCTGGATGAGCACGATCGGCACGAGGAATGCCACCACCGGCCATGAGCGCAGCGACAGCGCGATCGCGAGGCAGATCAGCATGAGGCCGAGCACCTGGGGCTTGGTCGCCGCATGAAGCCGGCTCGGCACGTCGCGGAAGCGCAGCACGCCGATCGCGGCGGTGAGGCACAGCAGCGCGCCCATGAGGATCAGGACGAGGGCCGCGACATCCAGGATCTCGTTCATCGTCCCTGGTCCCTTCTCGCGACGAAGCGGGCGATCGAGATAGACCCGAACACGCCCACGGCCGCGATGATCAGGAGCACGGGCAGAGTCCGGGTGTGGTGGTTGATCGCCATCTCGGCGCCCAGCACGCACATCACCTCGGTGAGGAGCACGTCGGATGCCACGGCCCTGTCGAGGATCGACGGCCCGATGACGATCCGCCACAGCGTCAGCAGTGCGGCGACGCCGAAGATCACGTAGATCACGAGCATCAGCACGTTCATCGGGCACTCCCTCCGCTCTTCCCGGTTCCCGAGCCCCGCCCCGCGGCCCCCGGGCCCCGCCCCGCGGTCCCTGAGCCCCGCCCCGCGGTCCCTGAGCCCCAACCCGCGGTCCCTGAGCCCCAACCCGCGGTCCCTGAGCTTGTCGAAGGGCGCCGGGCCGCGGCATCCGCTCTGATTGACTGCAGCTGCGCGCGCGACCCCACCGCGCGGACGATGCGCTCCTCCCAGTGGTGCACGCTGGCACGCTGCCTCTCGACGTCCGCGTCGTCGCGCACCCCGATGACGTGCAGGTACAGGATGCGGCGATCCCGATCGGTCTCGACGATCAGTGAGCCGGGAATGAGGGATGCCGTCACGCCCGTGTGCGTCATGATCAGGTCGTCGTCGGTGCGCAACTGGACGGCGATGATCGCAGCGCCGGGCTGCCGGCGGAAGTCGAGCACCTGCCACGCCACGGTGAGCGAGCCGTGGATCACCGCGACGATGAACTCGAGCACGAACACGAAACCCCACCAGAGGTTCACTCGGCCCGAGAGCTCGACGGGCGGAAGCCGGAAGATGCGCGTCACGACGATCGCCGCGATCAGGCCGGTGAGGAACGCGAGCCAGGTGAACTGGCCCCACAGGAGCATCCACAGGGCGATGAGCCACACGAAGAACGGCAGCTGGCGCCAGAGCGTGAGAGTGGCGCGGCGCAGGCGGTTGCGGGGCAGGTCGGGGGTCACGGCGTCTTCACCGGTCCCTGCACGTCGTCCTGCAGCTCTGTGAGCGACACCGGCTGCAGCAGCGACTCGCCGATGCGCGTGCACACGTCGTAGAGCGGCCCCGCGAAGACCGTGAGCGCGACGGTGATCGCGACCATGCCCGTCGTGGCGGCCGTCATGATCTTCGGGATGACGCGGCGCTCGGTCTCGACTCCGGCCGCCGGAGCCGAGCCGAGGTACGAGATGCGCGCCTCGGTCTCGGCCGAGTCGTCCTCTTCACGCCAGAACGACAGATTCCACGCGCGCATGAGGGCGTAGAGCGTGAGCAGGCTCGTGATGATGCCGCCCACCATCAGCACGATCATGATCGGCGTGCCCACCTGCGCGGCGGCGTCGAACAGCGCGAACTTGCCGATGAAGCCCGAGAACGGCGGTAGGCCTCCGAGGTTGACGGCGGGGATGAAGTAGAGCACCGCGATCACGGGCGCCGCCTTCATCAGCCCCTTCACGCGCAGGATCGAGGTGGATCCGGCACGGCGTTCCACGAGCCCGACGGCGAGGAACAGCGTCGTCTGCACCACGATGTGGTGGATCATGTAGTAGATCGTGGCGCCGATGGCCGCCGGGGTCGCGATCGCGAGCCCGAAGATCATGTAGCCGATATGGCTCACGAGGGTGAACGACAGGATCCGCTTGAGCTCGGCCTGTGCGACGGCGCCGAGGACGCCGACGATCATCGTCGCCAGTGCCACCCACATCAGCAGCTGGTTCACGTCGTTGTAGAGGAACAGCTCGGTCTCGGTGCGGATGATCGCGTAGACGCCGACCTTCGTCAGCAGGCCGGCGAAGACCGCCGTCACCGGCGCGGGCGCCGTCGGGTACGAGTCGGGCAGCCAGAACGACAGCGGGAAGACCGCCGCCTTGATGCTGAACGCCAGCAGCAGCATGAGGTGCAGGATGAGCTGCGTCTCCTGCGGCAGCTCGCCCATCCGCTCGGAGATCTGCACCATGTTGACCGTGCCGAGCGCGCCGTAGATCATCGCGATCGCGGCAAGGAACAGGATCGACGACACCAGCGACACCACGATGTAGACGACGCCGGTGCGGATGCGCGACTCGGTCGAACCGAGGGTGATCAGCACGTACGACGCGACGAGCAGGATCTCGAAGCCGACGTAGAGGTTGAACAGGTCGCCCGCGATGAACGCGTTGAAGATGCCCGCGCCGAGGATCAGATAGGACGGGTGGAAGATCGAGACCGGGGTGTCGTCGTCGCCGTCGGCGGCGCCCTGGCCGACCGAGAAGAGGAGGACGGCGAGCAGCACGATGCTCGAGACGACGACGAGGAGCGCCGAGAGCCGGTCGACGTACAGCACGATGCCGAACGGGACCGGCCAGCCGCCGACCGAGACCGCGATCGGCTCATCGCCCGCGTCGACGACGTACAGCAGGATCGCCGCGATGACGAGCACGGCAGTGAGCGTCACGATGGAGACCGCCACCTGCGTCTTGCGATGACGCCCGGCGATGAGCGCGATGGCGGCGCCGAGCAGCGGCAGTGTCACGAGCAGTGGGACGAGGGTCGGCGCGAGGGAGATCATGCGTCGTCACCCCCGTCGCGGTCCGTCCGCGCCCGCGGCCCCTGCTCCGGGCGATCGACCGGTGCGTCGTCGCGCAGACCCGCGAAGTCGCGGGTGCCGAGGATCGTGATCGGTGCGGTGGCGGTGCCCACGAAGTCCGTGGTGGCGTCGTCGTCCGCGTGCTCGATCTCGGTCTCCTCGTCCATCGTGTCCTCGTCCTCGGGTCCGCGCTCGCGCACCTCGAGGTCTGCCGCGTCGTCGACCACGGTGTCGGCCTGACCGAGCTGCCACGAGCGGTAGATGAGCGCGAGGAGGAACGCCGAGACGGCGAACGTGATGACGATCGCGGTGAGGGTGAGGGCCTGCGGCAGCGGGTCCGACATCCCTTCCGTGCCACGCCCGGTCGCTGAGCCTGTCGAAGCGCCGAAGAACGGCGCCACCCCGGGCGCACCCATCACGATGAGCAGCAGGAGGTTGGTCGCGTTGCCGAGCAGCAGGAACCCGATGAGCACGCGAGTGAGGCTGCGTTCGAGCATCGCGTAGACACCGCACGCGAAGAGCACCGCCATGACGATGATGAGGATCAGCGAGACGTTCACGGGATGCTCACCCGCTGACCCGAAGCCGGCTCCTGCGCGTCGCGCAGCGCCTGCGCCTGGCGGTCGACCTCGGCGCCGAGGCTGCGCAGCACGTCGAGCACGAGGCCGATGACGACCAGGTACACGCCGACATCGAAGATCGTGGAGGTGACGAACTCGACGTGGCCGAGCACCGGCAGCGTCGTCTCGAAGAAGAAGCTCGACAGCGGCGGGAACCCGAAGAACACCGGCACCACGGCGCACGCGACCGCGATCGTCATGCCCGCCCCGAGCAGGCGGCCCGCGTCGGTCGGGGCCGCCGCGCCCAGTTCGTACCGGCCGCCGGCGACGTAGCGCATCACGAGCGCCATGCCCGCCACCAGGCCGCCCGCGAACCCGCCACCGGGCAGGTTGTGCCCGGCGAAGAGCAGGTACAGCGACACGATGATGATCGTGTGGAAGAGGATGCGCACGATCACCTCGAGCATGATCGAGCGGTTCTCGGGACGCACGCGCTGGCCGCCGACGAGCCACGCCGTACGCCCGCTGCCGCGCTCGTCACCCCGCTGCTTGAGCCCGTCCGACGTCTCCACGAGCGGGCGGCGCGCGCGCGTCGCCCCCGACGGCAGCGGCGCGATGAAGCGCGACAGCGTGTCGGCACGGTGGGTGACGAAGACGAGGGATGCCACACCCGTCGCCGCGAGGATCAGCACCGACAGCTCGCCCATCGTGTCCCACCCGCGCAGGTCGACGAGGGCGACGTTGACGACGTTCTTGCCGTGCCCGAGCTCATAGGCGAGCTCGGGGAAGCGCTCCGAGATCGGCTTCTCGACCCGCGCGCCGGTCGCGACGATGGCGACGAGCGCCATGGTGATGCCGACGGCCGCCCCGAGCACGGCGCGGGCGACCGGCCACACCGACGCGTTGTGCTCGCCGAGCCGCGAGGGGATGCGCCGCAGCACGAGCGCGAACGCCACCAGCGTGACCGTCTCGACGAGGATCTGCGTGAGCGCGAGGTCGGGCGCCCCGCTCGTGGCGAAGAGCAGCACCATGCCGAGCCCGGTCACCGAGACGAGCACCACCCCGGTGTAGCGCTTGCGGGCGCGGATCGCGATGAGCCCGGCGGCGATCATCAGCGGGGCGACGAACAGCTGCGTCGGGGTCTGGAAGGCGTCGAGCTGGGCGCGCCATTCGTCGCTCGCGATCAGGGCGGTGCCCTCGGCGGCGACGAACACCACGAAGATCGTGCCGACGTACACCGGCAGCGAGCCCCGCTGGGTGAGGCTGGTCGTCACGACGGAGAGGCGCGCGATGCCGCGGAGCGTGCCGTTGTAGGCCTCGGCGGCGGTGAACGGCAGCAGCCGCGTGACCGGGCGCCAGCGGCGGGTCGCCCAGAAGACGAGGACTCCCACCGCGATGGTGGCGAGCGAGATCCACAGCGCCGCCTCGAAGCCGTGCCAGACGGCGAGATGCGCGGAATGCTCGGGCGGCGTCACGCCCGGCGTCGCCATCGGCGCCTCATCGGCGTAGGGGGTGAAGGCCTTGTCGAGCCACGGTGCCGCGACGCCGACGACGACGGTCAGGCCGGCGAGCACGATCGGGGCGACGAGGAAGCCGATCGGCGGGTCGGGCCATTCCGTGTCGGGCATGCGGTCGCCGCCCGGCTGACGCTTGGTCGCGAACGCGCCCCAGAGGAATCGGATGCCGTACCCCGCGGTCAGCACCGAGCCCACGGCGATGCCCGCGAGGGCGACGATGCCCCACACCGCACCGCCGAGCGCCTCGTGCAGAAGGGCGGCGAGCGCGCCCTCCTTGGCGACGAATCCGATCGTCGGGATGATGCCGACCATCGAGGCGACAGCGATGATCGAGAAGGTGGCCAAGACGGGCGCCTGCCGCCCCACGCCCGACAGCTCGGTCAGGTCGCGCGTGGAGAGCTGACGGTCGATGACGCCGACGACGAGGAACAGGGCCGACTTGAAGAGCGCATGGCTCAGCAGCAGGCCGAGGCCTGCGAGGGCGACGTCCCTCGTTCCATAGCCGAGCACCACGGTCAGCATGCCGAGCTGGCTCACCGTGCCGAACGCGAGCACGCGCTTGAGGTCGGTCTCGCGCAGCGCCTGGAATCCGCCGAGCAGCATCGTGAAGACGCCGAGCCCGACGACAATCGGCCGCCAGGTGGGCGCGATCGCGAACACCGGAGCGAGGCGGGCGATGAGGTAGATGCCGGCCTTCACCATCGCCGCGGCGTGGAGGTAGGCGCTCACCGGTGTGGGCGCCGCCATGGCGCCGGGGAGCCAGAAGTGGAACGGGAAGATCGCCGACTTGCTGAGCGCGCCGACGAGGATCAGCACCAGGGCGGCGTCGACGATCGGCCCGCTCGGCGCCTCGGCGAGGATCGTCGAGATGCTGGACGTGCCGGCGTCGACCACGAGCAGCACGACGCCGATCAGCATGACGAGCCCGCCGAGCGTGGTGACGAGGAGCGCCTGGAGCGCGGCGCGGCGGCTCGCCGCGCGCTTGTTGTAGTACCCGATGAGGAGATACGACAGCACGCTCGTGACCTCCCAGAACATCACGAGCACGACGAGGTCGTCGGTGAGCACGAGACCGTACATCGCGCCGGCGAACGCCAGGAGCACGGCCGCGAACTGGCCGAGGTTCTCCTTCTTGCCGCGGAAGTACCAGCGGCAGTAGATCATCACAAGGGCGCCGACCCCCGTGACGATCAGCGTCATGAGCCACGACAGCGTGTCCATGCGCATCGAGAGCTCGATGCCGAGCGGCGGGATCCAGTCGTATGTCTCGAACGGAATGTCGCCCGCCATGACGCGCGGAGTGAGCACTGCGGCATAGACGAAGGCGGCGACGGGCAGGATCGCCGCCACATAGAACGCGCGTGCGCCGATACGCGCCACGAGCCAGGGCAGCAGGATCGGAACGACCGCGAACGCGCCAAGGACGAGGAGCATTCGGGCCTCCTCGTGGTCGTCGGCCCGCGCCAGTCATCGAAGGACGGCGCAGAGCCCAGGCGATCGGGGTGTCGTATTCATCCTACCGGGCGCCTTCGGGCCCGTGACCGCCGCGGCATGGATCCGGCGCGCGGGGCATCCAACGTGCCGTCGCGTCCTCGTTTGAGGAAACGTGCCGGCACGAGGACCCCCACTCCGCGCGCCGCTCCTCATCTCAGCTCGCTTCCTCATGTGAGGACGCGAGGGAGACGGATGCCGCGGCACGCCGCCGCCGGTCGAGCCGCGTGGCAGAGCGAGGCGGTGGCCCACTGGTGCGGGCGCCGGGTCAGCGGTCGGCCGGGACCGGACCCGTGGTGTTGCCTTCGCGGAAGATGCAGGTGAAGCGGATCGAGGCGGCCGGCTCACCCTCCAGCATCGCGGCGACAGCGGCGCCCGCGGCACGGCCCTTGTCGGCCGCGGGCTGCACCAGCGTCGTCAGCTCGTACGGCGCGAGGCCGTCCACGACGATGCCGTCGAAACCGGTCACGCTCACGTCCTCGGGCACCCGCAGGCCCGCCTCCTCGGCCGCGCGGATGACGCCGGCGGCGAGCAGATCGCTCTGCGCGATGACGGCGGTGGGCCGGCGATCCGGATCGGCGAAGATCTCTCGTCCGGCGGCGTGGCCCTCGTCGATGAAGCTGCCGGCGGCGGCATAGGTGCGGGCATCCGGGAAGACGTCCAGTGCGCCCGCGAGCCGCCCGCGCGTGACGTCGACGGAGATCGCGGTGTCGTCGTGGATCCAGCCCCGCTCCCAGCCGGCGCGGACCGGCAGCGCCACGACGGCGACCTCGCGATGCCCGAGGGTGCGCAGATGGCTGGCAGCCTGGCGCTGCGCCTCGCGGTTGTCGAGGCCGATGCGGGGGACGTCGTCGCCCGCGTCACCTTCGATGACGACGACCGGGATGCCGCGTGCCTTGACGGTCTCGAGAGACTCCCGCAGCAGCCCGCTGCAGCCGATGAGCACCGCGGCATCGAGCGGCGCAGTCGTGAGTGAGGGCCCGACCCCGGTGGGCTCGTGGTCGCGGAGCAGGAGGAGGCCGGCCCCGATGGGCGTGACCGCGTCGGCGAGACCGTCCATCATCAGCGTCTTCACCGGATCGAGGAAGGCCGTGCGCAGATGCTCCTCGAACACGACCCCGACGATGCCCGAGCGGCCGCGCCGCAGCGATGCGGCACGCGGATCGGGACCGGTGTAGCCCAGGGCGCCGGCGGCGTCGAGCACGCGGCGCCGGGTGGCCTCCGACACGGGCGTCTTGCCGCTGAAGACCACGGATGCCGTCGACGGCGAGACGCCTGCCTCACGGGCGACGTCCGAGATCGTGGCACGGCGGGTACCGGCATCCTGACGGCTCATGTCGTGTCGATCGTAGCCCGTCGAAGCCGCCCCGGCGATGACCGGTCGAATCGATTCGGTAAAGTGTCGGGATGGATACCGTGCTCACCCGGACACAGCTGGTCGCCTGGCGCACCGCGATCTTCACGATCTTCTTCGTGACAGGCCTCGGCTTCGCGTCCTGGGCGTCGCGGCTGCCCGCGGTGAAGAACGACCTGGGCATCACCGATCTGCAGATCGGCGTGCTGCTGTTCGTCTCCGGCGCCGCCTCCATCGTCGGACTCTCGCTGGCGAACGTCATCGTGGTGCGCTGGGGCGCCCGGCGCGGCATGGTCGCGACGGTCATCGCCTTCTCACTGGGTCTGGTCGTCGTCGGACTCGGCGTGCAGTTCCTCGAGTCGTACGCGATCACCGCCGTGGGCCTCGGTCTCATGGGCATCGGCATGAGCTCCACCGACGTCATGATGAACGTCGAGGCGGCGGCCGTCGAGCAGGCGTTCGAGCGCACCCTCATGCCGCTCTTCCACGCCTTCTTCAGCATCGGCACCGTCGTCGGCGCGGGGATCGGCGTGGCGATGGCCGCGTGGAACGTCGGCGTGGCCTGGCACCTGTGGGCCATGGCCGTCCTGGTGCTCGGCGCCGGGCTGATCTCGCTGCGCGCGGTGCCGACGCGCGAGGTCGTCCTCGACGACCCGGCGACCACCACGAGCCGTCGGGAACGCTTCGCGGAGCTGCTCTCGGTGTGGCGCGACCCCCGCACCTACGCGATCGGCGCGATCATGCTCGGCATGGCGTTCGCCGAGGGCAGCGCGAACGACTGGCTCGCGATCGCGGTGGTCGACGGACACGGCGAGACCGAGGCCGTCGGGGCTGTCGCGCTCACCGTCTTCTCGGTGGCGATGACCGTCTTCCGCATCCTCGGCGGACCGCTCGTGGACCGCATCGGCCGAGTGTGGACGCTGCGGATCCTCGCCGTGACCGCGGGCGTGGGCCTCGTGATGTTCATCCTCGCCCCGTCGCTCCCGATCGCCTTCATCGGTGTGGCGCTGTGGGGCGCGGGAGCATCGCTGGGCTTCCCGCTGGGCATGTCGGCCGCTGCCGACGATCCGGCCAAGGCCGCGGCATCCGTCTCCGCCGCCGCCACGATCGGCTACCTGGCGTTCCTCTGCGGACCGCCGATCCTCGGCTGGATCAGCCACGAGATCGGGATCCTGCCGACCCTCTGGATCATCGTCGGACTCATCGTGATGTCGGGGCTCGCGTCGGGCGCGGCGAAGCCGATCGCCGGCTCGCAGGTCGGCGTCGGCCACCACCACTAGGGCGGAACACGCCGGGGCATCCGCAGATGTCCCGGCGAGTGTCAGCTCAGAGGCGATCCGCGACGGTGGCCGCCACCGTCAGCCACGCGTCGCGGGTCTCGGGCGCCAGCGCGTCGAAGTCGATGGGTCCGCCGTCGACCAGGGACGGATCGAACGGCGCGTTGACGACCGCCGAGGTCACCTGCTCGAAGTGACGCGAGAGGCGGGCCTCGAGCCGGCGGTCGGGGCGCGACGAGGGTGCGGTGAGCACGGTGACCGCGTCATCGATCTTGTCGCCGAAGCCCTTCTCACGAAGCCCGTCGAGCAGCCACGCGGCGCTGGCCGCGGTGTCCTCCCGCACGGTGGAGACGATCACCAGCTGGTCGGCAGCCGCGACGGACGCCACCCAGTTGGAGGCGCGCATGTTGTTGCCGGTGTCGACGATCATCAGTCGGTAGTAGCGGCGCAGGAGCGAGTGGAGCCGGTCGAACGCGGCGGAGTCGATCGTCGAGGATGCGGCGGCATCCTCGTCGGACGCCAGCACGTCGAAGCGGGCGTCGACCTGCGTGCGCACGTACGTGTCGAGCGCCGCGAGGCTGGAGCCGCTCGGGTTCCAGAACTCGTCGATGTCTTCGAGGAGGTCGACGGCGGTCCGGTGGTGCGGGGTGTTCTGTGCGCGCCAGCCCAGCGTGCCGCGGGTCTCGTTGTTGTCCCACGCGAGCGTCGCACCGCCGCGCACCGTCCCGAACGTGGCCGCCAGCAGCAGCGTGCTCGTCGTCTTGTGCGCGCCGCCCTTGGGGTTGAGCACCACGATCGTGCGCGGCGCATCGAGGCGGCGCTGCACGCGCTTCTGGCGATCGAGCCGGTCGCGCTCGGCGCGGCCGGGCGCCGGCGAGACGAGACCGCCGGTTGCCCGCCGGACGGCTCCTTGCCACCCCGAGGTCGCGCGGGTGCGGCTGACGCCGCTGCGCGACTCGAGCAGGTCATGGACGGTCGGCTTGGCCGGCTCGCGCCGGTCGGCGCCGGTCGCGGACGTCTCGCGCGGATCCGGGAGCGGCAGCGTCGCCGGGTCGCGCCGCTGCGGGGGGACGGATGCCGCCGGCTGGCGGCGCTCCGCCGCGGCGGGTACAGCCGACGTGGCGGCCCCGGCCGCTGCGGCAGGCGCAGCAGGCACCGCGGGCATCGGGGGAACCGACGCCGTCGCAGGTACGGGCGGGATTGCGGACACCGGAGCAGGCGCCGCGGGAGGGGGCGCCGCGGGAGCAGCCGCCGGGGCGGATGCCGACACGGGAGCGGGCACCGGATCGGCGGTGGGGGCATCCAGCGACTCCGCCCAGGTGCCGTCGGGGTGCACGACCAGCGGCCAGCTCGACGTCCCCTCGACGAGGGTGGCGTGAGCGGGCTCGCCCGTCGAGGCCGCCAGCTGCCTGATCTCCTCGACGACGCGGTCGCGCAGCGCAAGGCTGTCGGGGGCGACGACTTCCTCGACATCGGTGCCGACGTGGAGCTCGGCGGTCGTGCTCGTCAGAAAGTGGACGGTCGCATCGGGGCGGCGTGCATTCATCGGTTCTCCTCCGCAGCGGCGGCTTCAGACGCCGGCCGCGGCAGAGGGCGGCGGCCGGTCAGGGCAGGCGAATGGGCCGGCGAGAGCCCATCCGAGGGCGAGCGCGGGCCTCGGCCACGCCTTCGCCGTGCATGTTCACGCTAGTCGACGGTTCCTGGAAGGCACCCCGAGGCGACGCGTCGGCGGGCGAGGCCCGTCGGGTCCTGACGGACAACCGCGGGATCAGCTCATCGAGACCGCGGCGCGGCCGCGGGCTAGGCTCTTCGGGTGCGCCTCGTCATCGCCCGCTGCTCCGTGGATTACACGGGACGCCTCAACGCCCACCTCCCGCTCGCGACCCGCCTGCTGGTGCACAAGGGCGACGGCTCGTTGCTGGTGCACTCCGACGGCGGCTCGTACAAGCCGCTCAACTGGATGAGCCCGCCGTGCCGCCTGGATGTCGAGATTCCGGATGCCGAATCCGCCGCGGCAGGAGTGCTCGAGCACTGGCGGGTCACGCACGCGAAGAGCGGCGATGCCCTGCTGGTGCGGATCTACGAGGTGCTGCATGACACCTCGCACGAGCTCGGCCTCGACCCGGGCCTTCGGAAGGACGGGGTAGAGGCCGACCTGCAGCGCCTGCTCGCCGAACAGGTGGACGTCATCGGCGACGGCGTCACCCTGGTGCGCCGCGAGTACCCGACGGCCATCGGACCCGTCGACCTGCTGCTGCGCGATCCCGCAGGCGGCACGATCGCCGTCGAGGTCAAGCGCCGCGGCGACATCGACGGCGTCGAGCAGCTCACCCGCTACCTCGAACTGCTCGGCCGCGACCCGCACCTCGCGCCGGTCACGGGCGTGTTCGCCGCCCAGGAGATCAAGCCCCAGGCAAAGGTGCTCGCCGCGGACCGCGGCATCCGCTGCGTCACCCTCGACTACGAGGGCATGAAGGGCATCGAGTCCGGCGCCCCGCGCCTGTTCTAGGCCCACGCAGATTCCGAGCGTGAGCGGCTCCGTCGGGCGTGATCACACGCCGTAGGCGCGGAGGAACGCCGCGGCACCGGCATCCGCCCGCTCACGCACGCGGGCTTCGGACGGCGTCGCCCGCTCGTCGAACATGCCGCGATCCATGTCGGCGCCCATGACGAGGAACGCGAGGTGCTCGGCCGCCACGTCGGCGGACTCGATGCGCAACTGGCCGGCGTCGGCGAGATCCTGGAGAGCCGACGCCAGCGCGCGCATGACCGTCTCGGGTGCCCGCCGCCGGTACTCGCCGGCGAGGTCGGGGAACCGGCGGAGTTCACTGACGAGCAGCCGGCGCAGCGGGAGCACCCGGCCGCGCAGCACCGCGCCGGCGAGGCGGCGTGCCGTACGCGGGATGTCGTCGTTCGCATCACGCATGCGTCCGGTCTCTGCGACGAGCTCGGCAGAGAAGCGCTCCGCGACCTCGATCGAGCGCTGGATCGTCTCGCGGAACAACGTCTCCTTGTCGCCGAAGACGTTGTACACGGTGCGCTTGACGACGCCGGCCTCTCGGGCGATGTCGTCGACGCTCGCGCCGTCGTAGCCCTCCCGCAGGAACACCGTCGTCGCCGCGTCGAGCACGGCCGCCCGCGAGCGCTCGATCCGCCGGTCCTGCCCCGCGTCCGCTGCCACCGTGCGACCTCCCTGGGCACGAGTATACGCAGGGGTGCACTATTACACCCGCGAGTGCAGGTGTGCCGCATGGCTCTTGCGTCATGTCGCAGCGACGATACATACTGTCGTGACGACAGTTCCCCACACAGGATGGATGCCGCGCGATGACGCTCGACGACTTCCGGCGCGAGATCGCCGACCCCGCCATCGAATTCCGCCCGGAGCTGCGTTGGTGGCTGGCGGAGGGGCTGCACACCGATGCGACACTGCGGCGCGAGATCGCGGACGCGCACCGTCTCGGCTTCGGTGGCATGGAGTTCCTCGCGATGGACGAGGGCGAGATCGATCACGCCCGCTACGGCTGGGGCTCCGAGGAGTGGGTGCACGACTCGCAGATCGTGGTCGAGGAGACCACCCGCCGCGGCATGTCGGTGAGCTTCACGTCGGGCACCAACTGGTCGAACGCGAACCTCCCGACGATCGACCCCGATCAGCGTGCCGCCGCGCAGGAGCTCGATGTCGTGCACGAGACGCTCGCGGCCGGTCAGTCGCGCACCGGCGCCCTCCCGCGCATCGACCTCGACGCCCCGATCGCCGAGACGACCCTGCCCGGTCATCGCGGCAGGATCAGGCAGCAGAACCTCGTCGCCGTGGTGGCGGCGCGCGTGACCGGCGAGGGACGACTGGATGCGGCATCCGTCGTCGATCTCACCGCGCAGGCGCAGGACGAGTCGCTCGACTGGACCGCTCCCGATGAGGGCGAGTGGCGGCTCTTCGCGTACTGGATGCACGGCACCGGGCAGACCGCGTCGCCCTCGGCAAGCATCAACTACACCGTGAACTACCTCGACCGCGACGGCGTCGACGCGGTCATCGCCTACTGGGACGACGTGGTCCTCACGCCCGCGCTGCGTGCCGAGATCGCCCGCAACCCGCGCGCCCAGATGTACATGGACTCGCTCGAGCTGTCGACGTACGGTGTGGGCGGCATGTTCTGGGGCTTCACGCTCGCCGACGAGTTCCGCGAGCGCCGCGGGTACGACATCGTGCCGTGGCTGCCCTTCCTGACGCGCGACGCCCCGTTCATGGCGGTGTCGACCGTCTATCACCATCAGCCGGCCGACGAAGCAGACCGGCTCACCGTCGAGAAGGTGCGCTTCGACTACGTGCGCACCCTCACCGACCTCTACATCGAGAACATGCTGCGGCCGTTCGCGGCCTTTCTGCACGAGGTCGGCATGACCCTGCGTGCCGAGATCAGCTACGGCCTGCCGTTCGAGCTGACGCGGCCCGGCCCCGAGGTCGACGGCATCGAGACGGAGTCGCTGGAGTTCGGCGCGCAGATCGATGCGTACCGGTTGATGGCGGGGCCGGCGCACCTGTTCGGCAAGCAGTACTCGTCCGAGACGGGCGCCACGACCCGCAATCACATGCTCGACCACCGGTTCTACGACCAGATCATCGCGACGCAGCTCGCCGCCGGCATCACCAAGACCGTGCTGCACGGCTGGGCGAGCCCCGCGGGCGCCGAGGGCGTCACGGAGTGGCCGGGCCACGAGGGGATGTGGCCGATGTTCTCGGAACGGTTCGACACCCGCCAGCCCGGCTCGGAGTTCTACCCGCTGTGGACCGCCGCGATCGGTCGCCTGCAGTACGCGCTGCGCCGCGGCCGCCCGCGCATCGACGTCGGCGTCCTGCGAACCGACCACTTCACCGACAACCTCATCGGCATGGCGCTCATCGGCCCGAACGGCGAGCGGATCCCCGACGAGGTCGCGTACGGCACGATGTGGATGCGCGACCGCCAGAACCACTGGTGGCAGGACCTCGGCATGCAGGACGCCGGCATCACGTACGAGTTCTTCGACGGCTCGCTCCTGCTCCGCGACGACGTGTCGTTCGACGGCGAGGAGGTGCAGCCCGACGGCCCGGGCTACCGCGCCCTGATCGTCTACCAGAGCACGCTCGACGCCGACGTCGCGGCGCACCTGCGCGATTGCGCGCGGCGCGGGCTGCGCCTCGTGATCGTCGACGGTGCGCGCGAGCTCGAGTCGCTCATGGCCGGTCGCCACCGCACGCACGAGGGCGCGGCAACCGCCACTCCCGGTCTCGACGGCCGCGACGACGAGCTGGCCGCGATCATGGCGGAGCTGCGACGGATGCCGGGGGTCCGCGTCGCCGGACCCTCCGGTGTCGTGGCCGCTCTGGACGACCTCGGCGCAGGGGGCCGCGCGCGGTTCGTCGACGACGACAGTCACGTGCTCACCCACCTGCGCCAGGACGGCGACCTCACGGTGCTGTACGCGTACCACTTCCTCTACGAGACCGCGGAGCCGACGACGGTGCGCATCGCGCTCGACGGCGAGGGCGCGGTCCACCGCCTCGACCCGTGGACCGGCGCGGTGCGCCCCCATCGCGGCGCGCGCATCGACGGCGAGCGCACGATCGTCGAGCTGACCCTGGCTCCGGGAGAGGTGGCCGTCGTGGTGCTGGATCGATCGGCGGATCACCTCGACTCGGCCGCTCCGGCCACCGTCGAGGTCGCCCGCCTGGACGTGTGGCGGCTGGTGGTCGAGAGCTGGGATGCCGGCGAGCCGGAGGTGCTCACCGAGGACCCCGGTCTCGGCTACGTCTCGCGCGAGGTGCGGCCGGCGACCGCGATCACGCGCATGAATGCCGGCGAGGTGGACCTCGCGCCCTGGGCGCAGCTCGACACCGTCGGTCCTGAGGTCTCGGGGATCGGCGAGTACACCGCCACGGTGACCGTGCCGGACCTCGCTGCGGGCGCCCGGTATGTGCTCGACCTCGGTTCGACCAACGGCGGCCTCGGATCGGTGCGCGTGAGAGAGGCCGGCGCGCGCGGCTTCGACACAGCGCATCCCGTGGTGGACGTCACCGAGGATCTGCGTCCCGGCGACAACCTCGTGGCGGTGCGGGTGTCGAGCTCGCTCAACAACCGGCTGCGCGCCCGCGGATACTATGAGCGCGTCCCCGACATCGGGGCGCAGCTCACCGGGGAAGGGCGCACGCAGCACGCGATCGTGCGCGACTACGGCCTCGTCGGACCGGTGCGGCTGCTGCGCGAGGACTGATCCCGGCGCCGCGAAGACATCGGGACCGGCCGCGAGAGCAAGGAGGAGCGATGGCTCGAGGTGACGTCGATTCCGGCGCGTCCGCCGACCTGAGTCCCGTCATCGGCGACGACCCGCTCGACCTGCGCCTGTCGCTGGCGTCCATCGTGCACTGGGCCGACAGCACGGGCGTCCGGCGAGACGTGATGACGAAGGTCGCGTTCCCGATCGATGACATGGGCATGTTCCTGGTCGTCAACCAGCTCTCCTACAACGGCGCGATGCGCCCCGTCGAGCTCTCGCTCGCGCTCGGCATGACGCCGACGAACATGAGCAAGATCGTCGGGCGGCTCGTACAGGCCGGTCTCACCGTGCGCGTCGCCGCTCCGGACGACGACCGCGGTGTGCTCGTGGCGCTGACCGACGAGGGTCGCCGCATCGGCGAGCGCATCATGGCGACGGCGGACACCAACATGGCGGCCCTCCTGGCCGACTGGTCGCCCGCCGAGCTCGACGATCTCCGGCGCATGATGGCGCGGCTGGCGCGCGTGCACCGGCGCGATCGCTGACACAGAGCCGGGCGCGGAGCGGCGGCCGCCTCCGAATAGGCTGGAGGCATGCCGAGCCGATCGCCGTGGACCTGTGTGCTGTGGGACGTTGACGGGACGATCGTCGACGCATCCGACGGCATCCTCCGCCGGCTCACGATCGCCCTCGAGCACTTCGGCAGGCGCCCGCCGACCCGCGCGGAGCTCGTCCACTGGATCGGCCCGCCGATGTACGAGTCGTTCCAGGTCAACGTCGGCATGACGCCGGAGCAGGCATCCGAGGCCGTCGCGTTCTACCGCGGCCTCAACAAGATCGACGGGTACTCGACCGGAGCCAAGCTGTTCCCCGGAATGGGCGAGCTGATCATGGATGTCGCAGCCGCCGGCATCCCGCAGGCGACGGCCAGCTCGAAGCCCGAGGTGCAGGTGGTCGCGCTGATGGACCACTTCGACCTGTCGACCTCGCTCACGGCCATCGTCGGGGCGACCCAGGACGAGAAGACCCTCAGCGCCAAGTCCGACATCGTGGCGGAAGCGCTGCGCCGGCTTGCCGCCGCGGGCGTCGACACGAGCCGTCCGGTGCTCGTCGGCGACCGCCACCACGACGTCGACGGCGGTGCCGCCCAGGGCGTGCCCGTCATCTTCGTGCGCTGGGGCTTCAGCTGGCCCCACGAGGCGGAAGGTGCACAGGCGGTCGTCGACGACGCCGACCAGCTCCGACGACTGCTCCTGTTCGGGGAGCCGGCGGGCGCGGACGCCGGCGGCGCGCACGAAGCGCCGCGCGCCGAGAGCGCAGAGCGGGACGGGCGAGCGGCCGCGGCCGCGGCCGACGAGCCTGTGGGCGTCGCCGATGCCTGAGCTCGCCGCCGCGATCCTCGGGTGGCTGGTGCCGGCCGTGATCGTGTTCGGCGTGGCGGCGATCGCCGTCGCCGTCATCGTCTGGGCGGTGCGACGCGCGCGACGCTCTCCTCGCGCCCGCGCTGCGGCGGAGCAGGCCCGGTCGAAGGCGGGAGCGACCCTCGTGCAGCTGGACGACGAGGTCGGCGAGCTAGACCTCGAAGTCGGCCTGTCCGGCGCGCTCTACGGCGGCGATGCGCCGCCGTCGCTGCGGCGCGCGCGCCTCACCGCGCAGCACGTGCGCGATGACGCCTTCGAGCAGTACCGGGCGATCAGCGACGCCGCGGTCGCACCCGACCAGGTGCGCCGCGTCTCGGCGGGTATCGACCGGCATGCCCGCGAGGCGCTGGCGGCCGTGGCGGCCGCGCGCCGCGAGCACGGCGCCTGGGTGACCGCGAACGTGTCGGCCGCCGGTCAGATCGATGCCGCGCGCCGACGACTGGCCTCGCTGCACGCCACGATGGGCGATCCGGCCGCGCTCGTCGCAGAGCTGTCGTCGCGATTCGCCGAGGACGAGTGGCGCGACGCCTCGCAGTCCGCGCACGCCGCACTCTCGCAGGTCGCCGTCGCCCAGCGCCACCTGGACGCCGCCGCGGCCCGCACCGACGATCCCTCGCTCAGCGCGCTCCCCGACCTCGCCGCGGCCGAGCGGGCGCTGCGCCAGGCCGAGGCCGACGCGCGCAACCTCGAAGAGGCGCACCGCCTCGTGCTGCAGGCCGCACAGGCGGTCCCCGACGAGATCGCGGCTGCCCGCAACGCCCTCCGCCAGGCCGCCGTGACGCGGGAGCACCTCGACGCGCCCGATGCCGAGCGCCTCGGGGCGGAGCTGCACGCCGTTGCGCAGGAACTGGACCGTATCGAGACGGATGCCGCGCGCCGCCCGACCCGGACGGTCGACGCCATCGCGCGCCTGCGCGGACGCCTCGACCTCGCCCTCGGCGACGCCCGGACCGCGCAGCAGCGCCTCCGCGGCGCTCGCACCGCCCTGCCCGGCACCGTCGCGGCGGCGCGTGGCGCGCTCGCGCAGGCCGAGGCATCCGTCTCGCGTTCCCGTGCCGGGGCCGATGCGAGGTCGCGCCTGCTGTCCGCCCAGCGCGAGCTCGCCGCCGCGCGACAGGCCGAGGACCCCGTGACGGCCCTCGACGCCGCCCGCCGCGCGCTGCGCGACGCCGAGGA
This sequence comes from Microbacterium yannicii, assembly GCF_024055635.1. Taxonomy (GTDB): domain Bacteria; phylum Actinomycetota; class Actinomycetes; order Actinomycetales; family Microbacteriaceae; genus Microbacterium; species Microbacterium yannicii. Next base: position 4,236 of record NZ_JAMXMB010000033.1, on the reverse strand, counting down.
CGCGAAGGCCCTCGCGGACTACGCCCGCCTCGCGCCCGGCCACTGAGCCCCGTCCGCGCCGGCGAGCGTTTCGTCTCGCCCGTTCCTCGCTCGCTCAACGACCGGACACAGGTCGCGGTCGTTGAGCGAGGGAGCGCCGGCGATCGAGACGAAACGCCTCCAGCCGCCTGCCGCACCGGGCCTCAGAAGACCCGCCGCTATCGTGAACGCATGAGCGACGGGGCGACTCAGAGATCCCACCGCGTGCTCGCGGTCCTCCGGCGCATGCCCGGAACGCTGACGATGATCGCGCTGATCGTCATCGCCGGCGTGGTGTGGCAGGGGCTGTGGCGGCCGTTCGAGGACTCCGGGCTCTACGACGTCGTCGCCTACGGACTGCCGGCCTTCGAGGCGGGTCGCTGGTGGACCCCGGTGACGGGCACCTTCTTCGTCAACCAGCCGTGGGTGTACCTCTTCACGATCACGGGCTTCGTCGGCATGGCCTACCTCGAGGTACGACGGGGCACGCGGATCGCGCTCGCCTACTACTGGGTCGGCCAGCTGTTCGCGATCTTCGCGACGGCACTGTTCCTGTGGGCCTTCTCGCAGTTCCCGTGGCCGTGGGCCGCGGCGCAGGCGGCGGCGCTCGACGTCGGAGCCTCGGGCGGCACCATGGCGTGCATCGCCGCGGCGGTGGGGCTGTTTCGCAGCCCCTGGCGCGTGCGCGCGTGGCTGGTGCTGCTCGGCTTCGTCTTCGTCGCGATGCTCTTCTGGGGCACCCTCGCCGACCTGGAGCACCTGCTCGCCGTGCTGCTCGTGCTGTTCGTCGACCGGTCTCTGCGCATCCAGCGCACCACGATCCGCGAGCAGCGGCTCATCGCCTTCATCGCGGTGCTCGTCCTCGGCGCGATCCAGGTCGTCACGATCCTCGTCCCGACCGACGGCCCGTTCGGTCCGACCGAGCCGGCGTCCGGCGGCTTCGTCGACTTCGCCATCGACACCGTGGTGATCCTGATCGTGGCCAACGGCCTGCGCCGTGGCAGGCGCTGGACCTGGGTCGTGGCGGTGATCCTCGCCGTCGTCAACGTGCTGTTCGCGCTGCTCATCGTCGCGGCCATCGTGCTGGCGAGCGAGGCCCGTGTCGAGGCGACCATCGACGGCGAGACCGAGCTCGCCCTGGCGAGCGGCGCGATGTGGCTCCTGATGTTCGTCTACCTGATCCTGGTGCGCCGCGCGTTCCGTGCCCGCCGCAGGTCGGTGATCGGCCGCCAGCCGGCGCCGACGGTCGATGATGTGAAACGGATGCTGCGCACCGACGGCGGCGGCACGCTCTCGTGGATGAGCACCTGGGAGGGCAACAGCTACGCCCGCACCGCCGGGGGCATCGTCGTCTATCAGCGGCGGGCGGGCGTGGCCCTGGCCCTCGCCGACCCGCTCGGTCCTGCCGCGTCGCGCGCGGCATCCGTTCAGGAGTTCATCCACGATGCCGAGCGTGCCGGCCTCGTCCCCTGCTTCTTCAGCGCCGACGCGGCCACCCGGGCTGCGGTGCCGTCGTCATGGCGCGCTCTCGTCGTCGCCGACGACACGATCGTCGACCTTCCAGGGCTCGAGTTCACCGGCAAGCGGTGGAACTCGGTGCGCTCGTCGCTCAATCGCGCCGGGCGCGAAGACATGACGTTCCGCATGACCCACCTCAAGGACGAGTCGTGGGGCGTGCAGCAGCAGCTGCGTGCGATCTCGGAGATGTGGGTCGGCGACAAGGGGCTGCCCGAGATGGGCTTCACTCTCGGCACCCTCGTCGAGGCCGAGGATCCGGAGGTGCGCCTCGCCCTGGCCATCGCGCCCAACGGCGACGTCGACGGGTTCCTGTCGTGGTTGCCGGTGTACGGCGCAGAAGGCCGCGTGCGCGGCTGGACGCTCGACCTCATGCGCCGCCGCGAGGGAGGCTTCGGCCCGGTGATGGAGTACCTGATCGGGTCGTCGGCGAGGCAGTTCTCCGAGGAGGGCACCGAGGTCATGTCGCTGTCGGGCGCGCCGCTCGCCCACGACTATCCCGCCGATGCGGGGATGATCGCGGCGCTCAGCGAACGGCTGGCCGACGCGCTCGAGCCGGTCTACGGGTTCCAGTCGCTGCACCGGTTCAAGGAGAAGTTCCATCCCCGCTACGAGACGATGTACCTGCTCTTCCGCGACGAGAGCGACCTCACGCGGATCGGCGGAGCGCTGACGCGGGCGTTCCTGCCCGACGCGACACTGCGCCAGTTCGCCGGGGCCGGGATGGAACTGGTCCGCGGCGACCGCGACTGAGCCGGGACCGTTGCGATCGCATCGCGCGGCCGGGCATGACGAAGCCGCGGCATCCGCTCCGGAGAGCAGGACACCGCGGCTTCGATCGCATGACGCGATCGATCCGCCGATCAGATCGGGCGGATGTTCTCGGCCTGGAGACCCTTGGGTCCCTGCGCGATCTCGAACTCGACGCGCTGATTCTCTTCGAGCGAGCGGTAGCCGCTCGACTCGATCGCGCTGTAGTGCGCGAAGACGTCCGCGCCGCCTTCATCGGGAGCGATGAAGCCGAAGCCCTTCTCCGAGTTGAACCACTTGACGGTGCCCTGCGTGCTCATTACTTGCCGTTCTTCGTTGATCCCCCCGCGATTGCGGCGGTTGACTCCAACGTAGTGAAGAGGCACGCGCGCGGCGAGACCCAATTCGGATGGTGACACAAATGTTGCATGCAGCCGATGAGCGAGCCCGGCCCATCGTCCGCCCGGGCTGAGCAGAGCTCGAAGCCCGGGCGTCGACGGATCCCCCCGGATAGGCCACGCCGAAGCGTGGACGCATTCATCGTACCGATATATCAGCGCAAGAGCGAGAGCCGGATGCCGCGACCCGGCGCGTGCGGCGAGCCTGCAGACGCCCGTGATTCTCGCGGTCAGCGGGGGTGTATGCGCCTGAATCCTCCGGCGTACACTGGTGCCACTCATGACTGCCCCCTTCGTCCCGCTCGAGCCGAGCCGCGCCGTCCTCGGAGACGAGGTGTACGTGCGCCTGGGCGAGGCGATCCTCGATGGCAGGCTCGCGCCGGGGGAGCGACTGCGCGACCACGAGCTGGCCGAACGGCTCGGGGTCTCGCGCACGCCCGTGCGCGAAGCACTGCAGCGACTCGAACGGGTGGGGCTGGTGGAGGTCTCACCTCACCGCTACACGCGCGTCTCGCAGCCGCGCCGGCAGAGCGACACCATCGAACTCGTCGGCTACAACATGGGCATCGCGGTGCGGATGGTCGCGGCACGGGCCGACGCCGAGGCGATCGAGCTCGCTCTGGCGCAGCTGGAAGACGTCATCGCCGCGTCGCGCGCCGACGACGCCACGGCACTGGCAACGGCCAGTCATGCGTTCTTCGGCGTCGTGACCCGTGCCAGCGGCAACGCGGCGCTCCTGCAGTTCATCCGCGAGTACGAGATCGCGATCCGGCGCGACATGGTGGGCTGGCAGCCGATCATCGAATGCCCGCTCGGCCGCACAGCCGCCTATGAGGAGTTCCGCGAGGCGTTCCGTGCGCGCGACGGCGAGCGCGCCGAGGCGCTGCTCCGCCGCATCCACGGCCTCACCTGACTTCGCGGAGTCGACCCGGCACGCCGGCACCTTCTGAGTGACGGATGCCGTCGCTAGCGTGGACTCGTGAACCACATCGAGCTGCGCGCTCTGGACGACGACGACCTCGACGCGATCTTCGAGATGATGCGCGATCGCGGGGCCATCGAGATGGCCGCGTTCACCGCGCAGGATCCGGACGACCGCACCGCGTTCGATTCCTGGATGGCCCGTCACCGCGCCGACCCCGACGTGCAGTCGTTCGTCGTCACCGAGAACGGCGGGTTCGCGGGCACGATCGCCGCGTTCACCGTCGACGGCGACCGCGAGGTCACCTACTGGATCGCCCGCCACGCCTGGGGCCGGGGCGTGGCGACCGCGGCGCTGCGGCTGCTGATCTCGCGGGAGCCGATCAGGCCGCTCTTCGCTCGCGCCGCCGCGCACAACACCGGCTCGATCGCCGTGCTCACCAAGGTGGGATTCACCGAGATGTCGCGCAACGTCGACTTCGCCCCCGGACTCGGCCGCGAGATCGAAGAGATCGTGTTCACCCTCTTGCCTTCGCTCGACGGACTCGGCGGAGGCTGAGACGAGGGGCGGGCGACCCCATGGATCCTCGCCCGGCGCCGAGGCGCGCGTCGGCCGCGGTGCGCCGGCGGGGTG
>NZ_JAMXMB010000032.1 GCF_024055635.1 Microbacterium yannicii | reverse complement strand
GTGATGCGGCGCGAGCCGCATCACCCCACCACGACGCTCGTTCGCGCTCTAGGCGCGGCCTCGGCGGCGCGACCGCACGAGCACGGCGCCGACGGCCAGCGCGAGCACTGCCACAATGCCGAGCACGGTGGCGGCACCGCCGCCGGTCGCAGCCAGACCGTCCGCGCCGCTGCCGCCGGCCGGCTGGCCGTCGGAGCCGCCGGGGGCACCGGAGCCGGGATCGCCGGAGCCGGGGTCACCGGAGCCGGGGGTCCCCGGATCGACGACCGGCTGCAGATCGGCGAGCCGGACGGCGGTGGCGTAGACCACCCGATGCGCCGAGATGTGGATGTCGGGTGTCAGCACCTCGTACTTGGCGCGCACCCAGAACGCCTCGCCCTCCGCCGCGGCGATCGTCCTGGTCTCGACAGGCCCCGGTTCCGTCACCCGGTCGTGAGGGACCTGCTCCGTGTAGAAGCGGTCGCCGTAGATGTCGGACCCGTAGCCCGCCGAGAGGTCGAAGCCACCGCTGTAGGCCGGATACCGGTTGTTCACAGTGAGCGTGACCCCCTCGGCGGCTCGGCTCGATGGGTCGAGGGAGGGGTCCGAGGCCACGACCCAGAAGTCGTGCGAGACCTCGGTCTGCGCCGCGCAACGCTCGGAGCCGGTGTTCGCGTACGAGCCCGCGACCTGGCCGTCGACGATCACGTCGATACCGGTGATGCCGGTCAGGTCGAACGTCGCGGTCACCACCGGCTTGTCGATCCACACGGAGCCGAATACGAGCGGGCCGGCGCACGTCTTCGACCTGATGGTCGCCTGCGTGACAGCATCCACGGAGTTGTCGTAGAAAAGGTCGACGGCGTTCTCATCGTCCGGGTTGCGGGTGAGCGTGAGAGCGCTCGGCGCGGTCTCCTCCACGGCGAACAGCCGCTCCCTCTCCTGCATCGGGCCTTCCTCGCCCTCGGACCACGCCCGAACCACATAGTCGCCGGGCGACAGTCGCACCGCGGTGCTGCGCGCCGAGTCCACCTCGAACATCGGGTCGCTGTACACGTCGAGATCCTCGCGCAGCATCTCGGTGCCGCCGGCGCTCGTCACCGTCGTGTGCACGACGCCCTCACCTCCGAACATCACCTCCGCCGACACCGATGCGCCACCGTCGGCGAGGTATTCGACGTTCTCGAACACATCGTGCACCAGCAGCCGTGTGGCGATGAGCCCGCCCGTAAGGCGGAGATCGCCCGCGGTGATCGTCACTTCGTGTGCGCCCTCGGCCGCGTCATCCGGAAGGGTCAGTCGTCGCGCCGCCGCGCCGTCGTCCCCGGTGATTCCGGTGGTGGCGACGGTGCCGTCGAGCGCGATCGCGTAGTCCGTGCGGGCGGGGAGGCCGACGGCTGCCACGGTGAACGTGCGTCCCGGCCGGACGTAGTCCGGAGAGACCTCGATCGCGGGCTCATCGGATGACGCCGGTGGTTCGCCCGGCGTCGTCACGTACAGGTCCGTCGTGGCGCCGGTGGCACCGAAGGCGACGCGTCCGAAGTAACGAGAACCAGGTGCCAGCCCCGACCAGGAGATCGTGGCCGGGGATGTCTCACCCATGTGCATGGCCAGCACGGCGGGGTCGGCGTGCAGCGCCCCGGCGTCAGGGTCGCCGCCCAGCAGATAGGTGGTCAGCTCGTAGTCCAGGTCGCCCTCACCCGAGAAGAAGGACACATCGAGCACGTATTCACCCGCCGCCAGGTCGGACCGCACAATGGTCTCGTCCGCGCCAGGCGATGTCGCCTGGTCGAGGTACAGCAGACCCCCGAAGTCGTCGACCTGGTACAGCGCGAGGTCGAGATCGCTCTGCGGATCCGCGCCCACGAGCTCGAACCGCGCGGAAGTGGTTCCCTCCGGGACCTCGATGACGTGACGAGCCGGAGCGGCCCCGATGGCGCCCGAGCCTCGCGCAGTCCGGCCGGCGACGAGGCCGGAGACGGCGAGTGGCACATCCATCGTCTCGCCTGCCGCGACCGGAAGTTCGAGGGACCCGTCGAGGCCCTCTCCGGTGGCCGTCCTGGGGACGGCGATGATGCTGGGTCGCACGGCCAGAGGCATCACAACGGTGTCGCCCCCCTGTGCCGCCCACCGGAGCGTGCCCGTGGTGAACACGTCGAGCGGCGCGCTCACACGACGGAAGGTGATCGTGAACGACTTCTCCTCGCCGGCCGATGCGAACTCGAGGACGGTTGGACTCACGGTCACGTCGACGCCCGGCACGGTGACGTCCTCCGCGGTGTACGAGCCGGGGCGCGTCGCGGTCACGGTACGTGTGATCGTCTGCACCCCGGCGAGGCTTCCGACTGCCACCGATGCGAGGTTGAGGTCGGAGGGGTCGATCGACGGCACCCCGAGGTCCGCCGCGCCGATTCCCTGGATGTAGCCGTTCCAGTCATCGATCCCGTTGAGGAACAGCAGTCCGGGGTCGAGGAAGCGGGCGGGCTCGACCTGGCCCGAGCCCTCGCCGAAGGGATCGGTGAACTCGGATCCGTCGCGTTCGAGCGTGTGGGATGCCGTCGTCATGAGCGCGGACTTGATCTCGGAAGGCGCGGCATGGGGATGGGCGCCCAGGTACAGTGCGGCGAGTCCGGCGACGTGGGGCGAGGCCATCGAGGTGCCCGACAGGAGCTCGAAGGTCGGTTCCTCGCCCTCGGCATTGCGGCCGTCCGCGAGGATCGCCACACCCGGCGCCGTGATGTCCGGCTTCAGGATGTCGCCGCCGTCGGCCAGCACGGGGCCGCGGGACGAGAAGCCGGCGAGCTGGGGGGCCACAGGCGAGGGAATGCCGCTCGTGTTGCCGTCCTCGAACGCGGCCGTGCCGCCGGGTGTCGCCGCATAGGCCTTCAGCGCTTCGAACGCGTCGACGTCGACGTGGATGGTCGGGACGGCATGGACGTCGAGGTCGATCGAGTTCGCGGTCGGGTTGACCAGCACCATCGCCATTCCGCCGGCGCGGGCGACTTCCGCCGACTTGGCAGTCCGGTCCACGATGCCGCGCTCGCACAGGACGATCGCCCCCGCGGCCTTGGCCGGATCGAGCGTCTCGGGGCCGCAGAGCTGCGGGTCCGCCGCTCCCGTGGCAGCGACACTTTCGGCTGTCACGAAGGGGCCGCTCACCCCGGCGGTGTCGGCGATGGTGCCACCCGCGTAGGCGTTGCCCTCGCCGGTGCGGACAGTCGCCTCGTAGCTCGGAATGGTGCTCGCGGCCACCGTCGTGATCCACGGTGCGGCATTGTCGACGGTCGACTCGGTCGGGCCGTCGTTGCCGGCCGAGGCGGCGACGAAGATGCCTGCCGCGGCGGCACCCAGGAACGCCTGATCGGTCAGCGCGACGGTGCTGACGGCGCCGCCGCCGCCGATGGAGTAGTTGATGACGTCCACCCCGTCGGCGACCGCGGCATCGATGGCGGCGAGGAGGTCGCCCGTCATGCAGCCGTCGTCGAAGGCGGTCGGGCCGGTCCAGCATGCCTTGTACACCGCGACCCGCGCCGCCGGCGCAACGCCCGAGATCGAGCCGAGCTCCCTGCCGGCGACGTGCGCGGCGACCCCGGCGTTGCCTGCAGCGGTGCTCGCGGTGTGCGAGCCGTGTCCGTTCCCATCGCGGGGCGACACGACCTCGCCACGGTCCGTGCCGATGTAGTCGGCACCGTAGTTGTCCACGAAGTACCGTGCTCCGATCAGCTTGGTCGTGCAGTCATCGCTGTCGAACGCGTCGCCCGTCTGACATGTGCCGCGGAACTGGTTGCCATCGCCCTTCTCGAACACGATCGCGTCGCCGTCCCGGTAAGGCGCCGTGCCGGGGTCGGCGGCGAGCGCGTCGCCGGCGAACGAGGGATTCTCCGGCGCGACACCCGAGTCGATGATCCCGACCACCACGCCGTCGCCTGCAGCGTCGGTCCCGCCGAGGGTCGCCCACACGCCGTCCTCGCCGCTGAGTCCGATGAAGTCGGTGGAGGGAGCTGCCGTCTGCAGATGGAGGAGCTCGTCCTTGACCACCGCGGCGACGCGCGGATCGGCGGCGAGGTCGGCGGCCTGCTGAGCGGTCAGCGCGCTGGTGAATCCGTTCGTGGCGAGCGTGTACGAACTGACGATGTCCGCGCCCGCATCCGCAGCGACAGCCTCCTGCTCCGTCGTCAGACGATCGGAGTAGGCCGCGACCGCCTTCGAGCGCACATCCAGCTCGTCACCTTCGCCGGACTGGGTCCCGCGGTACGAGGCGATGCCACCCCGGTAGGTCGCGACCGATGCATCGCGGAGCGTGACGATGTAGCGACCGTCCTCGTAGGCGGAGGGATCGGGGTGCGCCGCCGCCGTCAGCGGTGTCGCAGCCGCAGCACTCATGGTCGGGGTCATGGCGAGCGCGAGCGTGGACAGCAGCGCGACGACCGCGCACAGGGCGGTCGTACGCAGAGGCGCGCGAGTGGAGTAGGTCACGGTGGTCCTCAACAGGTGCGGCGCGACCCCGGGGTGGATCGAGCTGGTCCTCATTCTGCGAGGTCACCTGCCGTCAGCTCTGGCCGGATACGGCCACCGACCTCAACCGGCCAGCTGTTGAAACGCCGACGTTACATCCGCGGTCAGATCCAGCCGCGCCGGGACGCCTCCACACCGGCCTGGAAACGATTGCTCGCGCCGAGGCCGGCCATGAGCTCCTGGCTGCGCCGCCGCAGCGTGCGCGCCGAGATACCCAGTCGGCGCGCGATGGCGTCGTCCTTCATCCCCACGGCCATGAGCGTCAGGATGGAGAGATCCTCGGACGAGGGGCCGTCGGTCTGCGGCGAGGGATACCGTCTGGTCGTCTCCGGCAGACCGCGCGGAGGCGCGGCCGCAGTGAGCGGAACGGCTCTCGCCCACTCGTACTCGAAGAGGGTGCACAGCGCGGCGACCAGGGGCAGCGCATGGGTCACGAGCGCGACCACCTCGCCCGGCTCGAGGCTCAACGAGACGAGGGCGACCGCGCGGTCGACGACGACCAGCTTGATGGGCAGGTCGTCCGTGATGCGCGACTGCTCGCCCTGTTCGGCGAGCGCTCCCACCTCGTCCCAGGTCGCGCCCTGGTCGAAGCTCGACACCGTGTAGATGGCACGCCACTGGACACCCCGGGCCAGGACCGCCGATTCGAACGGGTCGAAGGAGGCGGCGACGTACGGTGGGCGGTCGAAGGCGAGGAACTCGCGCTCGGCCTGGTGCTGGAGGCGGGCATACCAGCCGGCGACGGCATCCGGATCGGTGACGAATATGCTCTGCGGCACATCCGCGGATGAGGTGGCGGCCGCATCGAAGTGGTCCGCCAGCGCGGGAATGGCCTCGCGCAGGCGCTGCGTCTGCTCGCTCAGCTGCTCCGCCAGCGCACGGACCGCGAAGCGCGGGTCGACGGCCGAGTACTCGGGGTCCGCCGATTCCAGCCGCGTGACGAGGCCGGCGGAGCGCAGCTCCTCCAAGCGCGCGATCGTCGTCGGCTCATCCAGGCCGAGCTTCGCCGCCACCTCTCGGGCACGGATGCGTCCTGCCATGAGAACGGCGAGATAGACGCTCTCGCCCAGATCGTCGACCCCGGGCAGGTCGAGCGGCTTGTCATCCTGGGCGGAGTCCCGGCCATTCATGGTGCGAGCCTAATGCGCCCGCCCCACGCCCTCGCCGGAGACCGAGACGCCGAAAGCCCCCGGGATACCCGGGGGCTTTCGATGCGCTGTGCGCGAGGGGGGAGTTGAACCCCCACGCCCTTTCGGGCACTGGCACCTGAAGCCAGCGCGTCTGCCTATTCCGCCACTCGCGCGAGCCACGGCATCCGAAGATCCCGCGAAACTCAACTTGCCGAGGATATCATGCGTCGCGGCCTGGTTCGAACTCGCCCGGTCCGCGAGCGAGGTCCATCGCCGGCACAGCGTGTGCAATTAGCATGTAGCAACCGGCACCCCCCTCCAGAGGAGCTCCGTGGGACTACTTGACAGCTTCGAGAAAGGTCTTGAGCGCGCTGTGAACAGCGCGTTCGCCAAGACCTTCCGCAGCGGCATCCAGCCTGTCGAGATCGCGTCCGCCCTGCGCAGCGAGCTCGACAAGAAGGCGGCCGTGGTGAGCCGCGACCGCATCCTCGCCCCCAACACGTTCGCGGTGCGGCTCTCGCCGGCCGACGACGAGCGCATCTCGGCGCTCGGCGACGCCTTGACGCACGAGCTCGACACGCTCGTGCACGCCCACGCGAAGGCACAGGGCTACTCGTTCGCCGGGCCGGTGAGCATCGTGCTGCGACGGGACGACGACCTCTCGACCGGCACGCTGCGCGTGGAGTCGTCCACGGCGCAGGGCGGACGGGTCGCGTGGCGCGGCGTGGTCGACGTCGAGGGCCGCCGCATCCCCCTGACGAAGTCGCGGACGGTCATCGGCCGCGGCAGCGACGCGGACATCACCGTCGCCGACTCCGGCACCAGCCGCAAGCACGTCGAGATCCTCTGGGACGGCGAGCGCGCCATGGTGCGCGACCTGAACTCCACGAACGGCACGCTGCTCGACGGCCGCAAGGTCACGGAGGCGGCGCTGCCCCCCGATTCGACCGTCCGCATCGGCCGCACCGACATCGTGTTCCGCGTCGTCGCGCAGGCCGCCGCACCCCGCCCACCGGCACCCGTGGACGACGCCACGCGTGTCTTCGACGCGCGCGGCGCCTACGATCCGCAGGAGAGAGGTCCGCTGGCATGAGCGAGCTCACCCTGCTCCTGCTGCGCATCGGGTTCCTGGTGCTGCTGTGGGCGTTCGTCTTCGCGGTCGTGTACTCGCTGCGCGCCGACCTGTTCGGTGTGAAGGTTCGCCGTATGCCGGATGCCGTGGCCGCCGCGGCTTCGGCAGGCTCGGCGAGCGGGGGAGGTGCTGCCGCGTCCGCGGTGACCGCGCCCGTCGCATCGGCGCCGTCGGCGGCGCCCTCCCAGCCGGGAGGACCCGCGACCACCGCGGCCGTGTCGCGCATCGTCATCACGAGCGGACCCAAGACCGGGCTCGAACTGCCGCTCGGCAACGAGCCGCTCACGATCGGGCGCTCCAGCGAGTCGGGTCTCGTCATCCGCGACGACTACACCTCCAGTCATCACGCCCGTCTGGTGCTGTGGGGCGACCAGTGGATGATCCAGGACCTCGATTCGACGAACGGCACCTGGCACGACGGCGCCCGCGTGACCGCCCCCGTTCCCGTGAACATCGGCGCGCCCATCAAGGTGGGCGCGACGACGTTCGAGCTGCGGAAGTAGCGGGCGGACCCCTCCCACATGGTCTTCCAGGGCTCGAGCGCCGCGATCTCGCACACCGGCAAGGTGCGCTCCAACAACCAGGACTCCGGCTATGCCGGCTCGAACCTGTTCGTCGTCGCAGACGGCATGGGCGGCCACGCCGGCGGAGACGTCGCCTCGAGCATCGCCATCACGCGCCTGCAGGCGCTCGACCGGCCGTACGACTCGACCGCCGATGCCGAGCGGGCGCTCCGCGACGCGATATCGGATGCCGCGGTCGACCTCGCAGAAACGGTCGAGGTGCGGCCGGAGCTCGCCGGCATGGGCACGACGGTCAGCGCGCTGATCATGGTCGACGAGTACGCCGTCATCGCCCACATCGGCGACTCGCGGATCTACCTGTACCGCGACGACGCGCTCACCCAGATCACCACCGACCACACGTTCGTGCAGCGACTCGTCGACTCCGGCCGCATCACGCCGGAGGAGGCGCGCTACCACCCGCGCCGCTCCGTGCTGATGCGCGTGCTCGGCGACATGGACACCGATCCCGAGCTCGACACCTTCATCATGCCGACGCAGCCGGGCGACCGGTGGCTGCTCTGCTCCGACGGCCTGTCGGGAGTCGTCGACGACCCGCACACCGCCAAGGCGATGGGTCTCGGGCTCGCCCCGGGCCGCACCGCCGACAGCCTCCTGAAGCAGGCTCTCGACGGCGGTGCGCCCGACAACGTCACGATCGTCATCGTCGACGTCGGGGGGCAGCATCCGCTCTTCTCGGGCACGCCGACCATCGTCGGCTCGGCGTCCAACCCGACCGGCGTCGATGTGCCCGCCGCTCGTCCCGGTCGCACGAGCTGGCTGCACCCCAACCGGCAGGCGGCGAACGAGCCGACCCACTTCGAGCCGGCCGCGGAGTTCCTCGAGGAGCTCATCGAGGAGGACCGCCGCCGGGCCCGGCGGCGGCGCGTCGGCTGGATCGTGGGCGTCGCGCTCGTGCTCGTGCTCATCGCCGGCGCCGCGTGGCTCGGCTACCAGTGGACGCAGACCCGCTACTTCGTCGGTGCCGACGAGGACACCGTGGTGATCTACCAGGGCGTACAGCAGAACATCGGGCCGATCTCGCTGTCGACGCCGTACGAGGACACCGAGATCCCCCTCGATTCGCTGTCGGAGTTCGCGCGTGCGACGGTGGAGGGGACGATTTCGGCCAACTCGCTCACCCACGCGCGGCAGATCGTCTCGGGAATCAGTGACCTGTCGGGAGGAGGCGGATGAGCGCCTCCACGAGCACGCCGACCGACACGGTCTCGACCGACACCGCGGTGGTGCGGGCGCTGCGTCGCATCCGCGTGCCGCAGACCCAGCGCAATCGCGAGCTCGCCCTGCTGCTCTTCGCGTTCGCGATCAACGGCTCGGCCATCGCTCTCGTGCAGCTCGGCGCGCTCGGCGCGATCGACTGGACCTTCCTGGTCTACTGCGGCGGCCTCACCGCCCTGGTGATCGCGCTCCACATCCTCCTGCGCCTGCGCGCCCGGGCCGCCGACCCCTTCGTCGTTCCGATCGCGACCCTCCTCACGGGGCTCGGACTCGCGATGATCTACCGGCTCGACCTGTATTGGGAACGCCACGGCTGGGAGGCGTTCTCGACACGTCAGCTCGCCTGGGCCGGGATCGCGCTGATCGCGGCGATCCTCGTGGTGATGTTCCTGCGCAACTACCGCGTGCTGTTCCGCTACACCTACATCTTCGGTCTCGTCGGCATCCTGCTGCTCGTCCTTCCGGTCATCCCCGGCCTCAGCGGCGGGGGCAACGCTGACGTCTGGGTCGACCTGGGCTTCTTCACGTTCCAGCCCGGCGAGCTCGCCAAGATCGCGCTCGGCATCTTCTTCGCCGGCTATCTGGTCCGCACGCGTGAGAGCCTCACCTCGACCGGCAGCCGGTTCCTCGGCCTCACCTGGCCGCGGGCGCGTGAGCTCGGTCCGCTGCTGGTGATCTGGCTCGTCTCGCTCGGCATCATCGTGCTGCAGCGCGACCTCGGCACCGGCGTGCTCATCTTCGGCATGTTCGTCGCCATGCTCTACGTCGCGACCGGTAAGACCAGCTGGGTGCTCATCGGCGTCGTCCTCGCGGTGTCCGGCGCGTTCCTCGCGTCGCGCGTGCTGCCGTACGTGGGCGCACGATTCACGAACTGGCTGGACGCCTTCAACCCCGACCTGATGGACGACAGCAGCTTCCAGCTGGTCAACGGCATCTTCGGCATGGCGAACGGCGGTCTTCTGGGTACCGGCCTCGGACAGGGCCGTCCGTATCTGACCCCCGTCGCCGAGAGCGACTACATCCTGCCGGCCCTCGGTGAGGAGATCGGCCTGATCGGCGTCTTCGCCATCCTGTGCCTGTACATGGTGTTCACCAGCCGCGGCATCCGCATCGGTCTGGCGGGTCAGGACGACTTCGGCAAGCTGCTCGCCACCGGCCTGTCGTTCACCATCGCACTGCAGGTGTTCATCATGGTCGGCGGCGTCACGCGACTCATCCCGCTCACCGGTCTCACGACGCCGTTCCTCGCGGCGGGCGGTTCGTCGCTCGTGGCGAACTGGATCATCGTGGCGCTGCTGCTGCGCATCTCGGATGCTGTCCGCAGCAGGCCCCGGGTGGTGATCGGCTGACATGACGACGCTTCGGCAGGCACGCGGACCGATCCGTGCTCGGTGCCTCCCCAGCGGGGGAGGTGCGTCGTGACGAAGGAACTGCGACGGCTCAGCATCCTGATGCTCGTCATGTTCGTGGCGCTGTTCGCCTCGACGAGCTGGATCCAGGTGATCCAGGCCGACGAGCTGGCCGCCAACCCCGCCAACCGCCGGGCTCTCTACGACTCGTACGAGGTGCAGCGCGGGTCGATCATCGCGAGTGGCGCGGCGATCGCCTCGTCGGTGCCGTCCGACGACCTCTACAGCTGGCAGCGGGTGTACACGGATGCCGCCATGTGGGCGCCCGTCACCGGCTACATCAATCCCGTGCTGAACTCGGCGACGTGGATCGAGCAGGCGATGAACCAGGAGCTCAGCGGCACCGCGGGCTCGCAGTTCTTCTCGCGCGTCGAGCGGATCTTCACCGGTCAGCCGCCGCGCGGGTCGAACGTGGTGCTGTCGCTCGACGCCGATGTGCAGCGCGCGGCGTTCGAGGCTCTCGGCGACCTCCAGGGCGGCATCGTGGCGATCGAGCCGTCGACCGGGCGCATCCTCGCCCTGGTGACGAGTCCCAGCTACGACACCAACATCCTGGCGTCGCACGACACCGCCGCCGTGAACACGGCGTACGACGCACTCGTCGCCGATCCCAGCAAGCCGCTGTCGAACCGCGCGGTCGCCGGGGATCTCAACCCGCCCGGCTCGACGTTCAAGCTGGTGGTCGCCTCGGCCGCGCTCGCGTCCGGCGACTACACGCCGCAGTCGACGCTGCCGAACCCCGCGACCTACCAGCTGCCGCAGTCGAGCAGCGTCGTGCACAACGCCAGCGGCGGAACCTGCGGCGGAGGCGACACGGTCACGATCGCCGACGCGCTGCGGCTGAGCTGCAACATCCCGTTCGCGGAACTGGCCGTGGAGCTCGGCGACACCGCGATCCGCGAAGAGGCGGAGAAGTACGGCTTCAATCAGTCGTTCGAGCTGCCTGTGGTCTCGACGCCCTCGGGCTATCCGCGGTCGATCCAGGACGACGCCCAGACGGCGCTGAGCGGGTTCGGCCAGGGCCAGGTGACGGCGACGCCGCTGCAGATGGCGATGGTGTCGGCCGGCATCGCGAACGGCGGAATGGTGATGAATCCACGCATGGTGGATCGTGTGATCGGCCCGGACCTGTCGGTTCAGAAGACCTTCGACGACAGCGAGTTCGGGCGTGCACTCGACATCGGCCTGGCAGACGAACTGGTCACGATGATGGTGGCCAATGTCAGTGACGGCGCGGCGTCGGGTGCAAGAATAGACGGGGTCGACGTGGCCGGGAAGACCGGTACCGCGGAGAACACGGGGGACGAGCCGTATACCCTCTGGTTCACAGGGTTCGCCCCGGCCCAGAATCCCGAAGTCGCGGTCGCAGTGGTCGTGGAGGACGGCGGCAGGCAAGGACAATCGGGAAGCGGCAACACCATCGCCGCTCCTATCGCGAAGAAGGTCATGGAGGCGGTGCTGGGCAAATGAGACCGACGCAAGGCGTGACCTTCGGCGGCCGATATGAACTCGATTCGCGGATAGCGATCGGCGGCATGGGCGAGGTCTGGGAAGCGACCGACCACGTCATCGGACGAACCGTCGCCATCAAGATCCTCAAAGACGAGTACATGGGAGACCCGGGGTTCCTCGAGCGCTTCCGTGCCGAGGCCCGCCACGCGGCGCTCGTGAACCACGAGGGCATCGCGAGCGTGTTCGACTACGGCGAGGAGGCCGGCAGCGCCTTCCTCGTGATGGAACTCGTACCCGGCGAGGCACTGTCGACGATCCTCGAACGCGACGGATCACTGTCGACCGACAAGACCCTCGACATCGTCGCGCAGACGTCGGCGGCACTGCAGGCCGCCCACGCGGCCGGCCTCGTGCACCGCGACATCAAGCCCGGCAACCTGCTGATCACCCCCGACGGTCGTGTGAAGATCACGGACTTCGGCATCGCACGCATCGCCGACCAGGTGCCGCTCACGGCCACCGGTCAGGTGATGGGCACCGTGCAGTACCTCTCGCCCGAGCAGGCGTCGGGGCACCCCGCTTCGCCCGCCACCGACATCTACTCGCTCGGGATCGTGGCCTACGAGTGCCTCGCCGGCAAGCGCCCGTTCACGGGCGAGTCCCAGGTCGCGATCGCGATGGCGCAGATCAACGAGCAGGCCGCTCCGCTGCCGGCCACGGTCGCCGTGCCGGTGCAGAACCTCGTGATGGCGATGATCGCCAAGAAGCCGGAAGAGCGTCCGGCATCGGCCGCCGCCGTCGCGCGCGCCGCGACCGCACTGCGCCGCGGCGACGTCGCGGCCGCAGCCGCGGCCGTTCCGGCGATCGCCGGCGTCGTGGCCGGGGATGCGGCGACACAGCTGCTCACCGGCGCCGACACCTCGGCCGCCACGCGGATCATGCCGGCACCCGGTGAAGAGGATGCCGCGGCCGAGGGCGAGAAGAAGAAGCGCAGCCCGTGGACGTGGCCGCTGATCGCCCTCATCGCCCTGTTGCTGCTCGTGCTGATCGGCACGATCTGGGCGGTCGTCGCAGCGAACCAGGACCAGCCGGAGCCCGATCCGACGAAGACCTCCGCCTCGCCTTCGGCCACCCCGTCCGACACGCCGACGCCGACGCCCACCACGGCGAACGTCGTCGCGGCGGACTACGAGGGTCAGGATTGCGCGACGGCTTCGGCGGCGCTCGACGCGCTCGGCCTCGGTGCGAGCTGCGTCGAGGGCAACGCGGCACCCGACGAGGCGAGTCAGGGCAAGGTCTACAGCGTCAGCCCCACGGGCAATGTCCAGAAGGGCACCGTCATCGAGCTGACGACGTACGCCGGCCAGGTGCCGATGCCCACGCCGGGCAGCCCGACTTTCCAGGGCTCGCCGGCCTCGGTCGCCCCCGGCAAGGCGGTCACCGTGATGTGGGACGGCTACACGTGCCCCTCGGGAACCGGTTCGGTCAGCGCCTACACCTTCACCGTGCAGAACGGCACGATCACGAACGGACCCAGCTTCCCGCAGAACGCCCGCTCCGCACAGGTGACCGCCGCCGATGCGCCCGGTCAGACCGTCATCGTCACGTACAACGTGACGTGCAGCGGCGGCACCGCCGGCAACCGCACGTCCGCCGAGTCGGGCGAGGCTACCGTGCTGATCGAAGCAG
The DNA here is from genome assembly GCF_024055635.1 of Microbacterium yannicii. Classification (GTDB taxonomy): domain Bacteria; phylum Actinomycetota; class Actinomycetes; order Actinomycetales; family Microbacteriaceae; genus Microbacterium; species Microbacterium yannicii. The sequence goes on along the minus strand of NZ_JAMXMB010000032.1, from coordinate 202,122 downwards.
AGGTGCAGCCGACGCCCACGCCGACGCAGTGAGCTTGGCTGAGTGAATCCGCAGAGCGGGTCGCGCGCCACGCGCGACCCGCTCTTGCTCGGCTAGTGTGGCTGATGTTCCAGGCAGGGAGTGACCGTGACAGCTGAGCCGCGCGTGCTTTCGGGGCGCTATCGCATCGATGAGCCGATCGGCCGAGGCGGCATGGCGAGCGTCTATCGCGGCTACGACCTGACGCTCGGCCGCGAGGTCGCGATCAAGATCCTCGACCGCGAGCTGGCCGACGACAACTCGTTCCGCACGCGGTTCCGCCTCGAGGCGCAGGCGGCGTCCCGCATGGCGCACCCGACGATCGTACGGGTCTACGACGCCGGCGAGGACTCGCTGACCGCGCCGGACGGCACCGTGCGCCCCGTGCCGTACATCGTGATGGAGCTCGTCAAGGGGCGCCTCCTCAAGGCCATCATCGCCGCGGGCCCGGTTCCGGTGACGGATGCCGTGCGCTACGTCGACGGCATCCTCGAGGCCCTCGAGTACTCCCACCGGGCGGGCGTCGTGCATCGCGACATCAAGCCCGGCAACGTGATGGTGACCGACGCCGGCCAGGTGAAGGTGATGGACTTCGGCATCGCGCGTGCGGTGTCGGACAGCTCGTCGACCGTCGCCGAGACGACGCAGATCCTGGGCACCGCCGCGTACTTCTCGCCGGAGCAGGCGAAGGGCGAGCCGGTCGACGCACGCGCCGACGTCTACTCGACCGGCGTGGTGCTGTACGAGCTCCTCACCGGACGCCAGCCGTTCCGCGGTGACTCGCCGGTGGCGGTGGCATACCAGCACGTCAGCGAGGCGCCGGTGCCTCCGTCCGAGGTCAACGACACTGTTCCGCGCGCCCTCGACGCGGTGGCGCTGCGTGCCCTGGCGAAGGACCCGTTCCAGCGCTACCAGGATGCGGCGGGCTTCCGCGAGGCGCTCGACGCGACCGTCGACGGCCGGCAGCCGTCCAAGCGGCAGGTCGGGGCGCTCACCAGCGAGCTGTACGGGCCGAACCCTCGCCAGGCCGCCGAGACCGCCCGGTCGCTGCGACAGCTCAGCACCGACACCACCATGAAGCGCACGCAGGCCGGCCCGCCGGTGGCGTGGATCTGGGCCGGTGTCGCGCTCCTTGCCGTGCTCCTCATCTCCCTGCTGTTCTGGGTGCTCTCGATCCAGCCGCGCGACGACCTTCCGACGAACGTGCGCGAGGTGCCCGACGTCTCGGGCATGACGTACGAGCGCGCCAACGAGACGCTGGCCGAGGCGGATCTCCGCGCGATCCGCGTCGACGAGGAGAACAGCGAGGTCGCGGAGGGCAACGTCATCCGCACCGAGCCCGAGAAGGGCACGTCGGTGGAGATCGACCAGCAGGTGAGCGTCTACGTGTCGACCGGCCAGCAGATGTCCACCGTCCCGACGCTGGTCGGTCTCGGACAGGATGCCGCGACCTCGGCGCTCACCGACGCCGGCCTGCAGCTGGGCACCGTGACGCCCCAGAACGACAAGGACCTCGCCGCGGGAACCGTGATCTCCAGCGATCCGGCCGACGGTGCGAGCGTGGCCGCCGGAACCACGGTGAACCTCGTGGTGGCGTCCGGCCGCGTGGCGATCGACGACGTGCGGGGCTACACCGTCGACGCGGCCACCCGTGAGCTCGAGGACGTCGGACTCACCGTGACGGCCCAGGAGGATCCGAACTGCCCCGGTGCCGACCCGCGGACCGTGCAGTCGCAGTCGCTGACACCGGGCGACGTTCCGGTGCACTCGCAGATCACGCTGACCTACTGCACCGGCCCGTAGCCCGTCACGCCGACGCGCACAGCCGCGCGCACGGGCTGGACAGCAGCGGCGCTCAGGCGTCTCGGCGCGGGCTCAGCGCCGCGCCTCGGGCCGCGGCATCCGGGAACCCCACCGTGGCGAGCCAGTTGCCCAGCAGGCGGTGTCCGCCCTCCGTGAGCACGCTCTCGGGATGGAACTGCACCCCGACGATCGGCGCGGTGCGGTGTGCGACTCCCATGATGACGCCGCTCGCCGTGCGGCTCGTCACCACGAGCTCGGCGGGCAGCGTCTCGGGCACGATGGCCAGCGAGTGGTACCGCGTCGCCGTGAACGGGTCGGGCAGCCCGGTGTAGAGCGGAGAGGAGTCGTGGTGCACGAGCGAGGTCATGCCGTGCATGAGCTCGGGCGCGTGGTCGACGGTCGCACCGAACGCCTCGCCGATCGCCTGGTGCCCGAGGCACACACCGAGGAGCGGGATGCCGCCCGCCGCCGCAGCCCGGACCACGGCGATGGACGCGCCGGCGTCGCCCGGGGTGCCGGGGCCGGGGGAGACCAGCACCGCCCGTCGCTGCGCGACGGCTCGCGCCGGGTCGTCGATCGCATCGGCCTCGACCATGTCGGTCTCTGCACCGAGCTCGTGCAGGTACCCGATCAGGGTGTGGACGAAGCTGTCGTGGTTGTCGACGACGAGGATGCGCGCCGACGACGGTCCCGCGGTCACGACACCGGCGCACCGGTCGGCGCGACGGGAAGGCCGACCGTGACATCCTGCGGGTTCACGAACTGGCTCACCCAGGGGAAGACGTAGAACAGCAGTCCGTAGAGGACCGCCGCGACGAGGACCAGCAGGATGAGCACCCGCACCCACCACGGTCCGGGAAGCACGCGCCACAGCGCCGCGTACATCAGGCCACCGCCTGGAGAGATGCCGGCTCGCCGGCGGTGCGCGGCGTGAACGACTCGAACACGCCGTAGGCGACGATGCGCTCTGTCATGGCGTACATGGGGCTGCAGCTCGTCATGGTGATGTAGGCCGTCCCGGCGGGGACGTCCATCGCCTGCGGCACGGGAAGGAGCACGTCGACCTCGTTCGGGCGGACGTACTGGAGCGTCCGGAAGCGATAGGTGTACCAGCCGTCCTGCGTCTCGACGACGATGGCGTCGCCGACGTGGAGGTCGGCGATCCGGTTGAAGGGCTTGCCCCACGTGGTGCGGTGAGCGGCGACGGCGAAGTTGCCGGCCTCGCCCGGCATCTTGGTGCCGGGGTAGTGGCCGATGCCGATCGGGTCGAGAGTCCGGGAACGGGTGACACCGCCTGCCATCGGCACGATGTAGTCCGACCCGAATCGGGGAATGCGCATGACGGCGAACGTCTCGCCGTCGCCGGCCTCGGGCAGCACGGGCGGGGGCACGGTGACCGGAGTCGCCGGTGCGGACGGATCCGGCTCGGGCGCGGCGACGACGGGATCGTCGCCCTCGTACTGCTCCGCCCATTCCTGCGAGAGCTGGGTGCCCTCGGCATTCCGCTCGGCGCCGTAGATCAGATCACCGACCCACAGCTGCCAGACGACGTAGAGAAGCACGATGACGCCGGCGGTGATGAGCACCTCGCCGATGACGCCGACGACGGACGTGCGCCGGGGCGGGTGCTGCTCCCGTCGCGCGGCGCGCCCCAGACCGGATACCGCTTCATCCACAGGGGGATTCTCGCACAGCAAGGGTTGGGGTCTGCTGGCAGTTAGACTCTTCACCATGGCACGACCCGGCAAAGACGACGACTCGCTCGTCGAGCGCGCAGAAGGCGAGGCCGCACCCAACCCGGTGTGGTTCAAGCCCATCATGATCGGACTGATGCTCATCGGCCTGATCTGGATCCTCGTCTTCTACCTGAGCGGCATGGCGTTCCCGATTCCCGACATCGGTGCATGGAACCTGGTGATCGGCTTCGGCATCGCCTTCATCGGCTTCCTCATGACGACGCGCTGGCGATAGCGACTTCCTGCGAAAGAGAGCCCCGGTCTACGGCGACCGGGGCTTTTCCGTGCGCGGATGCCGGGACTCGCCGTCGCGGGCGGCACCAGGGTGCGGCATCCAGAGTTGTTAACAACTCTGTTAACACCTGTGAATTACACCCGTGTCATTCTCCCCAGGCTGTGGACGAACCTGTGGATAACTCGCTTTCGGCAGGCGGCGAAGCGCCTACGACACGACGAGGGCGGGGAAGATCGCGGGCACGAACAGCAGCGCGACCAGGCCGACGCCCACAGCGACGAGCAGACCGATCTGCAGTCGCCGCTGCCGCACGGCGCGCGTCCGCGTGAAGATGAATGCGACCAGCAGTCCGACGAGCAGGCCGCCGACGTGCGCCTGCCACGACACGCGGACCCCGCCGCCGTACAGCAGGGGAAGGAACGTGATGACGAGGTTGATGCCGAGCACCACGATGATCCCGGTGATGTTCGCGCCGATGTGGCGGCCGATGATGAGCAGGGCGCCGAACAACCCGTAGATCGCGCCGGAGGCGCCCACCACGAAGGTGTCGAAACCCAGCAGGGTGACCGCGACGGAACCGCCGAGACCGCTCAGCAGGTACAGGGTGAGGAATCTGCCGCGTCCGAGGAGCGGCTCGAGGCTGCGACCGAGCATCCACAGCGCCAGCATGTTGAGGGCCACGTGCCAGATTCCGCCGGAGTCGTGCACGAAGAGCACCGTGATCAGGCGCCAGGGCTCGAAGACGCCGAACCAGGCCGGGTAGAGATACGCCGGCGTGAACATGAAGGCACCCGTGACGGTGTCGCCGAACCCCGGTATGAGCTGCAGGAGGTACACGAAGACGGTGATGCCGATGAGCGCATACGTGACGATCGGGCGGCCCGACGACGCGGCAGAGGACACCGACGCGGCCCGCGGCCGCGTCCACCGGCGCTCGGCCTTGCGCTGTGCCGGAGACTGGGTCTTCTGCTGGTCGCGGAGGCATTCGGGGCAGATCACGCCGACGGCGGCGGGCGTCTGGCACTCGGGGCAGATCGTGCGCAGGCATCGCTGGCAGAGGACGAAGCTCTGCCGGTCGGGATGCCGGTAGCAGAAGTTGTCGCGGTTGCGCTGGAAGTCGTCGGTGCTCACGCGGTGCCCGTCTGTGTCTTGAGTTGGCTCTGTGCTGTGGGTTGCCGGCTCAGGGCCGCGGCGGGTCCGGGCGTGCGGCGTCGTGCCGCCGCACGCCCGGCGCGCGGAAGATCAGGCCGAGGCGATGTCGATCGACTCGATGACGACCGGCTCGACCGGGCGGTCGCCGGCGGCCGTCGGCACCTCGGCGATGGTGTCGACGACGGCCTTCGAGGCGTCGTCGGCGACCTCGCCGAAGATCGTGTGCTTGCCCTGCAGCCACTCGGGCCCGCGGCCGCCCTGGCCGGGAACGGTGATGAAGAACTGCGAGCCGTTGGTGCCCTCGGGCTGGCCGGTGATCGCGTTGCGGCGGAGGCCGGCATTGGCCATGGCGAGCTTGTACGGCGCGGTGAACGTGAGCTCGTTGTTGATCTCGTCGTTGAAGTTGTAGCCCGGTCCGCCCACGCCCTGGCCGAGCGGGTCGCCGCCCTGGATCATGAAGCCCGAGATGACACGGTGGAAGATGACGTCCTTGTACAGCGGGCCCTCGCCCGGCTTGCCGGTCCCCGGGTGCGTCCATGCCTGCGAACCGTCGGACAGCCCGACGAAGTTCTGCACGGTGCGGGGGGCGTGATCGCCGAACAGGTTGACGACGATGTCGCCGTAGTTGGTGTGGATCGTTGCGACTGCTGTGTGAAGCGGCATTTCTACATTGTCTCAGAGTTCGGTGCAACCCCTCCCGTCTCGGCGGGGGTCTGGCAAGATGGGGAGACCGACATCCCCACGACAGGGAGGGCAACCGTGAGCGTCAGCCGCAAGCGCAAGAAGGAACTCGAGAAGCTTCAGAAGCAGGCGAATCAGCTGTGGGAGACACAGCAGGTGCTGGTCGGTGAGGCCGCGTCCGTCGCTCGAGAGGCCAGTCGCCAGCTCGGACACTTCGGCCGCGAGCAGGTCAAGCCGCAGGTGCAGGCCGGCTACGAGAGGTACGCCGCGCCCTACGTAGAAAAGGGCAAGAAGGTCGTCAGCAGCACGGTGATCCCCGCCGCGGGTGCCGTCGTCGGCTCGGCGCTGTCGGTGTGGGACGCGGCGAACGACACGCGCGCCCACCTCGCCGGCGGTCACGGGCTCGAACGACCCGACCCGAAGAAGTACGGCAAGAAGGCCGACAAGTACGCCCGTGAGGCGACTCGCTATCTCTCGGCCCGGCTGGACCGCGCCGCACCGCAGAAGAAGGGCATCGGCGCCGGCGGCGTGATCGCCATCATCCTCGGTGTCGCGGCAGCGGTCGGCGTCCTGTACGCGGCGTGGCAGACTCTCCGCGCCGACGACGAGCTCTGGGTCGCGGACGATCCGCTGCGCGCCCCGGATGCCTGAGCCCACCACGGGCGAGGCTCTGACGGGGGTCGACCGCGTGCGCGCGGCGGCCTCCGAGCGCGGTCTGACGGTCGAGATCCGCGAGCGTCCGGCGGCGAACAGTCTGACCGAGGCGGCCGAGATCCTCGGCATCCCGCCGTCGGGGATCGTGAAGACCCTCGTGGTCAAGCGCAGTGACGACACCTACCTGTTCGCACTGATCCCCGGCGACCGTGCGATCTCGTGGCCGAAGCTGCGGGCGGTCGTCGGGGTCAACAAGCTCCAGCTTCCTGATGCCCAGCGTGCCCTCGCCGCCACCGGCTACGAGCGCGGCACGATCGTGCCGCTCGGAAGCACGCACGACTGGCCGGTCTATGCCGACAGCGAGATCACCGGCCGGCGCATCGCCATGGGTGCCGGCGCACACGGCTACAGCGCGTTCGTCGACGCCGACGACCTCATCGCCGCCTACGGGGCGACGGTGGCCGACATCTCCCAGCCGATCGACTGACGGCCGCCTCGCCCGCCACGACAGCGCCCGTCACGACGCCGGCAGTTCGACCCCGGCCATTTCCAGCGCGATGTCGACGAGCTTCACGCGCTGCAGTGCGCGCACCTCGCGGAGCGGGAACCATTCGGCACGATCCGTCGTGCCGTTGGTCTCGTTGCGCAGACGCCCGCCCGTGATGCGGGCGCGGTAGACGATCCGCAGCGTGTGCAGGGGAAGCTCCGCGCCCGGCACCAGCCGCCGGCCGGCGGGGATGACGCGGGAATGGATGCCGAGCAGTGCGTCGATCGCGACGCGATAGCCCGTCTCCTCCCTGACTTCGCGGCGTGCGGCATGCTCAGGGTCTTCGCCCTCTTCGAGGCCGCCGCCGGGCAGCGTCCACGCGGAGCGACGGCCTTCGTTCCAGTGGGCGAGCAGCATGCGGTCGTCTTCGTCGACGATCACCGCGTAGGCTGCGACGCGCAGGTCCATGCTTCACCATACCCGCGGACGACGATGGGGAGAACGAAGAAAAGCCGACCCACCGGGCCGGCTTCTTCGTGTCGTGGAGCCTAGGAGATTCGAACTCCTGACATCCTGCTTGCAAAGCAGGCGCTCTACCAACTGAGCTAAGGCCCCGGGGCTGTGGAGTGGGGCTACCAGGACTTGAACCTGGGACCTCTTCATTATCAGTGAAGCGCTCTAACCGCCTGAGCTATAGCCCCGAATGACTGCGGGACCTGCGCCCCGCAACCTCCAAGACTTTACCCGACGGAGCGCGATTTCACGAATCGTGCTGGTTGACTGGACAGGTGACCGCGACCTCTCATCCGGGCGAGCCCCACGGCGGTGGGCTCGGGCAGCGACTGAACTGGCTGCGTGCCGGCGTGCTCGGCGCCAACGACGGCATCGTGTCGGTCGCCGCGCTCGTCGTCGGCGTGGCCGGCGCCACCACCGACACCGGCGCGCTGTTCACGGCGGGCATCGCCGGACTCGTCGGCGGCGCCATCTCGATGGCGCTCGGTGAGTACGTGTCGGTGAGCAGCCAGCGAGACTCGGAGCGAGCGCTCATCGCCAAGGAACGCGGCGAGCTGCGCGACATGCCGGAGCAGGAGTTCGAAGAACTGACGCAGCTGTATCGCGACCGGGGGCTGACGGACGAGACGGCGCGTCAGGTCGCCACCGAGCTGACGGCACACGACGCGCTTTCGGCTCACCTGGAGGTGGAGCTGCACATCGATCAGAACGACCTGGTGAACCCGTGGCACGCGGCCGTCTCGTCGGCGGTGGCATTCACTCTCGGCGCGCTGCTGCCGCTCCTCGCGATCCTGCTGCCGCCGCCCGAGTGGCGCGTGCCTGTGACGTTCGTGGCGGTTCTGCTCGCCCTCGCCGCCACCGGCATCGTGTCGGCCAGTCTCGGCGGCGCTCCGCGTCTGCGCGCGGCCATGCGGCTCGTGGTAGGTGGCGCACTGGCGCTCGTCGTCACCTGGCTCATCGGCACGCTGCTCGGCACGACGGTCGTCTGACGTCCGCACAGACGCGAGCGCCGGCATCCGCAGTCCACGGATGCCGGCGCTCGGACGCCGTGCGTCAGTTCGAGGTGAAGCCGACGAGGAGGCCGCCGGTCACCTTGACGGCGAGGTTGTAGATGCCGGCGATCACGGCGCCGAGCACCGTGACGACCACCAGGTTCAGGATCGCGACGACAGCCGAGAAGGCCAGGACCTGCGGGAAGCTCACGAAATCCGACAGCAGGATGCTGCCATCCGAGAAGCTCGAGAAGAACTCGTCGGCCTTGCCGATGAGGCCGGTGGTGGAGACCACCAGGAAGACCATCACGAAGGAGACGACCGTCACGACCGCGATGGCGATCGCAGCCAGGAAGGACAGCTTCACCGCGGACCAGAAGTCCACGTACACCAGCCGCAGGCGCACCTGCTTGGCGCTGGTCTTGTGACTGGATTTCTTTGCGAGCTTGTCGGCTACCGTGCTCATGCGTCAGTGCTCTCTTCGGGGGTCTCGGGGGAGGCATCCGACCCGTCGGCTTCTGCTGATGACGGGGTCTCGGTCGTCGGCGCCTGCTCGGCTCCGTCGACGGCGTCCTCGGGTTCTTCGGCAAGGCCGCGTTCACCGTTGCGGGCGATCGCGAGGATGCGGTCGTCATCGCCGGAGCGGGCGAACACGACACCCATCGTGTCTCGACCCTTGGCGGGGACCTCGGCCACGGCAGAGCGTACCACCTTGCCACTGGCAAGAACCACCAAGACTTCGTCGTCCTCGGAGACGATCAGACCGCCCGCGAGATCGCCGCGATCCTCGCTCAGTTTGGCCACCTTGATGCCCAGTCCGCCGCGATTCTGCACCCGGTACTGGTCGACCGCGGTGCGCTTCGCGTAGCCGCCCTCGGTCACCACGAACACGTACCCGTCATCGGCGGCGACGGATGCCGAGAGAAGGCTGTCGCCCGCGCGGAAGTCCATGCCCTTCACGCCCGACGTCGAACGCCCCATCGGACGCAGCGCCGAGTCGGTCGCCGAGAAGCGCAGCGACATGCCGTGGCGGCTGATGAGGAGGATGTCGTCGCCCTCGTCGACCAGCAGCGCGCTGACGACCTCGTCGTCGGAGCCGGGCTCGTCGTCGGCGTCCTCCTCGGGAACCTGGCCGCGCAGCTTGATGGCGATGATGCCGCCCTGGCGGTTGGTGTCGTACTCGGTCAGGCGGGTCTTCTTCACGAGACCGTTGCGTGTGGCGAGCACCAGGTAGGTCGCGACGGAGTAGTCGCGGATGTCGAGGATCTGCGCGATCTCCTCATCGGGCTGGAGGGCCAGAAGGTTCGCGACGTGCTGGCCCTTGGCGTCACGCCCGGCCTCCGGCACCTCGTACGCCTTCGACCGGTACACGCGGCCCTTGTTCGTGAAGAACAGCAGCCAGTGGTGGGTCGTGGTGACGAAGAAGTGCTCGACCACGTCGTCGGCGCGCAGCTGCGCGCCCTTGACACCCTTGCCGCCGCGGTGCTGCTGACGGTAGTTGTCGCTGCGCGTGCGCTTGATGTAGCCGTCGCGCGTGACGGAGATCACCATCTCCTCTTCGGGGATCAGGTCTTCCATCGACATGTCGCCGTCGAACCCGTGGAGGATGTGCGTGCGACGATCGTCGCCGAACTTGTCGACGATCGTCGTCAGCTCGTCGCGGATGATGGTGCGCTGACGCTCCGGCTTCGCGAGGATGTCGTGGTAGTCGGCGATCTGGCCCTCGAGCTCGGTGGCCTCGTCGATGATCTTCTGCCGCTCGAGTGCCGCGAGGCGACGCAGCTGCATGGCCAGGATCGCTTCGGCCTGGAGCTCATCGATGTCGAGCAGCTTCTGAAGGCCGTCGTTCGCCTCCTGCACGGTCGGTGACCGGCGGATGAGCGCGATGACCTCGTCCAGCGCATCGAGCGCCTTGAGGTAGCCGCGCAGGATGTGCATGCGCTCCTCGGCCTTGCGCAGCCGGTAGGTGGTGCGCCGCACGATGACATCGATCTGGTGCTCGACCCACAGCGCGATGAACCCGTCCAGCGCGAGGGTGCGCGGCACGTTGTCCACGATCGCCAGCATGTTGGCGCCGAAGTTCTCCTGCAGCTGGGTGTGCTTGTACAGGTTGTTCAGCACGACCTTGGCGACGGCATCCCGTTTCAGCACCACCACCAGACGCTGACCGGTGCGGTCGGACGTCTCATCGCGGATGTCGGCGATGCCGGTGATCTTGCCGTCACGGGCGAGATCGCCGATCTTGACCGCGAGGTTGTCGGGGTTGACCTGGTAGGGCAGCTCCGTGATGACGAGGCACGTGCGACCCTGCAGCTCTTCGATCGACACGACCGCGCGCATCGTGATCGAGCCACGGCCGGTGCGGTAGGCCTCGCGGATGCCCTTGGTGCCGAGGATCTGCGCACCGGTCGGGAAGTCGGGGCCGGGGATCCGCTCCATCAGCGCGTCGAGCAGCTCTTCGCGGGACGCATCGGGATGCTCGAGCGCCCACAGTGCACCCGCCGCGACCTCGCGGAGGTTGTGCGGCGGGATGTTGGTCGCCATGCCGACGGCGATGCCGACGGAGCCGTTCACGAGCAGGTTCGGGAAGCGAGCCGGCAGGACGGTCGGCTCCTGCGTCTGACCGTCATAATTGTCGGTGAAGTCGACGGTCTCTTCTTCGATGTCGCGCACCATCTCGAGCGCGAGCTGAGCCATCTTCGTCTCGGTGTACCGAGGGGCGGCGGCGCCCATGTTGCCGGGCGAGCCGAAGTTGCCCTGGCCCTGCGCCAGCGGGTACCGCAGCGACCACGGCTGCACCAGGCGGACGAGGGCGTCGTAGATCGCGGTGTCGCCGTGCGGGTGGTACTGGCCCATGACCTCGCCGACGACGCGCGCGCACTTCGAGAACGACTTGTCGGGGCGGAAACCGCCGTCGTACATGCCGTAGATCACGCGGCGGTGCACCGGCTTCAGGCCGTCCCGCACATCGGGGAGCGCACGGCCGATGATGACGGCCATCGCGTAGTCGAGATAGCTGCGCTGCATCTCGAGCTGCAGGTCGACCTGATCGATGCGGCCGTGCTCGTGCTCGGGCTCGGGGCGTTCTTCGTCAGCCATGTCTCGTCTTTCGTCTTCGGCGTTTCGTCTCGCTTCGCTCGTTCAACGACCTGAGGTCGTCGCTTCGAGCGCTAGATGTCCAGGAAGCGGACGTCCTTGGCGTTGCGCTGGATGAACGTGCGGCGGGACTCGACGTCCTCGCCCATCAGGACGGAGAAGATCTCGTCGGCGGCAGCGGCGTCGTCGATGGTCACCTGGCGCAGCGTCCGGGTGGTGTGGTCCATCGTGGTCTCCCACAGCTCCTTGGCGTTCATCTCGCCGAGACCCTTGTACCGCTGGATGCCGGAGTCCTTGGGGATCCGCTTGCCATTCGCCAGTCCATGCTCGAGGAGGGCGTCGCGCTCCTTGTCGGAGTAGACGTACTCGTGGGCCGCGTTCGTCCACTTGAGCCGGTACAGCGGCGGCATGGCGAGATAGACGAAACCGGCCTCGATGAGCCCGCGCATGTACCGGAACAGCATGGTGAGCAGCAGTGTGGTGATGTGCTGGCCGTCGACGTCGGCATCCGCCATCAGCACGATCTTGTGATAGCGCGCCTTGTCGATGTCGAAGTCCTCGCCGATGCCCGTGCCGAAGGCCTGGATCATCGCCTGGACCTCTTTGTTGGCCAGGGCCTTGTCGAGGCGTGCGCGCTCGACGTTGAGGATCTTGCCGCGCAGGGCCAGGATCGCCTGGGTGTGCGGATCGCGTCCCGACACGGCCGAGCCGCCGGCCGAGTCTCCCTCGACGAGGAAGATCTCGCTGATCGACGGGTCCTTGCTGGTGCAGTCCTTGAGCTTGTCGGGCATCGCGGCGGACTCGAAGACGCTCTTGCGACGAGCCGTCTCGCGGGCCTTGCGAGCGGCCATGCGAGCGGATGCCGCGTCGATCGCCTTCGTGATCACGCGCTTGGCCTGCACCGGGTTGCGCTCGAGCCAGTCGCCCAGCTGATCGCCCACGATCTTCTGCACGAACGACTTCGCCTCGGTGTTGCCGAGCTTGGTCTTGGTCTGACCCTCGAACTGCGGCTCCGAGAGCTTGACCGAGATGACCGCGGTGAGGCCCTCGCGGATGTCGTCGCCGGTGAGGTTGTCGTCCTTCTCCTTGAGGAGGTTCTTGTCGCGTGCGTACTTGTTGACGAGCGTCGTCAGCGCCGCACGGAAACCCTCCTCGTGCGTGCCGCCCTCATGCGTGTTGATGGTGTTCGCGAACGTGAAGACGTTCTCGGTGTAGCTCGTGGTCCACTGCATGGCGAGCTCGAGCGAGATGTGGCGTGTGGTGTCCTCCGACTCGATCTCGATGATCTCGTCGTTGACGACATCCGCGTGACGCACCTTGTTCAGGTACTCCACGTAGTCCACGAGGCCGCGCTCGTAGTAGAAGTCGTCGAAGGGCTGGCGCTCTTCCGATCCGCCGCCCTCGGCGTCGGCGACGTACGCCGACTCCGGGCGCTCGTCTGCCAGGGTGATGCGCAGACCCTTGTTGAGGAACGCCGTCTGCTGGAAGCGCGTGCGCAGGGTGTCGTAGTCGTAGTGCACGGACTCGAAGATCGTGTCGTCGGGCCAGAACTCGATGATCGTGCCGGTCTCTTCGGTGGGCTCGACCTTGGCGAGCGGCGCCTGCGGCTGACCGCCGTCGCGGTAGGACTGCCGCCAGACGTAGCCCTCGCGCTTCACCTCGACCTCGAGGCGGGTCGACAGCGCGTTGACGACCGACGAGCCCACGCCATGCAGGCCGCCGGACACCGCATAGCCGCCGCCGCCGAACTTGCCGCCGGCGTGCAGCACGGTGAGCACGACTTCGACCGTCGACTTGCCCTCGGTGCGGTGGATGCCGACCGGGATGCCGCGGCCGTTGTCGACGCAGCGGATGCCGCCGTCGGGCAGGATCGTCACGTTGATGGTGTCGCAGTAGCCGGCGAGGGCCTCGTCGACCGAGTTGTCGACGATCTCGTAGACGAGGTGGTGCAGACCCCGCTCACCGGTGGACCCGATGTACATGCCGGGGCGCTTGCGCACCGCCTCGAGGCCTTCCAGCACCTGGATGTCGTCTGCCCCGTAGCCGTTGGGAGCCTGCTCGGGCGTTTCGGGTTCCTCGGAAACGTTATCGGGGTTGTCAGACGTCATCTTCGCGAGGGCTCCAGACGGTTCTATGCGGGCCCTGACAGTCTATCCGGTAACGGCCCGATCACAGCGCTCTACGCCTGTCTAACGGGATGAAACTTGTGCGGAGGACTCCGGACGTGCCTCATCCGTAGGTATCGCGCGGACCCCGCCCTGGAATCGTTCTGGGACCCCATTTCCAGGAGGGGACGTCCGGCCCGATGAAGCGGACCGCGTCGACCTTCGCCTCGGGGAAGCGCCGGACGATCTCCGAGAGGATGTGCGCGCGCATCAGCTGCAGCTGTTTCGCCCACGCCGTGGAGTCGGCCTGGACCGTCAGCGACCCCTCCGAGAAGGCGACGGGCCGGGTGTGCCGAGCGGTGTCCTCGCCCGCGACCTCGGCCCAGGCCCGCACGACGTCCTCGCGGGCCAGCTGACCGTTCCAGCCGGCCTCCCGGGTGAGGTCGGCGATCACATCGCCCACTCCGCGCGGGTCGCGCCCTGGTGCGAAAGGGATGTTCTCGTCGTCGACCGTGCGACGGCGGCGCTTGCGGAACGATCGCGCCGACGGCTCGAGTCCCCTCAGCCGCAGGTAGGTCGCGATGGTCTCGGGCACGTCCGAGCGGTCGGGCACGCCGTTCGCGCCCGCCCCGGTCCCTGAGCCTGTCGAGGAGTCAGTCATCCGCCGCCGCCCCCGTCTCCGCTTCCACCTCAGATTCCGGGGCGGCGAGGATGCGCCCGGCCTCCACCCGGACCATGCGGGCCCGCAGCTCGTCGGGGACGTCGCCTTCGACCGCGGCGGTCACCACCACCTGCTCGTAGTCGGCGGCGAGCTGCGCGAGCCGGGCACGGCGATCGGTGTCGAGCTCGGCGAACACGTCGTCCAGGATGAGCACCGGATCGCCGAGGCGAGAATCGGCCCGCAGCAGCTCGGCCGACGCGAGCCGCAGCGAGAGCGCCACCGACCACGACTCCCCGTGCGAGGCATATCCCTTCACCGGAAGATCGCGGATGCGCAGCAGCAGATCGTCCCGATGCGGACCGACCAGCGTGAGCCCGCGGTCGAGCTCGGCAGAGCGCTTCGCGGCCAGAGCCTGCCGGAACAGTTCGGCGATGCGGTCGGCCGAGGTCCCGGTCGAAGCGGCCGGCGCATCGACGGAGCCAGGAGCCGATCCGCCGTCGCCGTCCTCGTCGGTGACGGCGCCCTCGACCGACAGAGCCCACTCGATCTCGGGGCGGTGGTCGGCCCCCGCGATGGCGGTGTACGCGGCGGCGAGCGGTGTCGCGAGGTCGGTCGCGAGCGCCAGCCGCGCCGCGATGAGCTGTGTGCCGAGTGAGACGAGCTTGTCGTCCCAGACGTCGAGCGTCGAGAGAGCGTCGCCGCGGATGCCGCGTGCCCTCGCGGATTTGAGCAGCGCGGTGCGCTGTTTGAGCACCCGGTCGTAGTCGGCGATCACGCCGGCCATGCGCGGCGCGCGCTGCACGAGCAGCTGATCCGCGAAACGGCGGCGCGCGGACGGGTCGCCGCGCACGATCTGCAGGTCCTCCGGCGCGAACAGCACCACCTGCGCGTAGCGGGGCAGTTCGGCCGGCTTCACCGCGGCGCCGTTGACCCGTGCCTTGTTCGAGCCCTGCCTGTTGACCTGCACCTCGAGCTGGACCCGCCGCTCGCCGTGCGCCAGTCGCGCGCGGATGATCGCGGCATCCGCACCGTCGCGCACCATCGGGGCGTCGTTCGACACGCGATGGGAGCCCAGCGTCGCGAAGAAAGCGATGGCTTCGGCGAGATTCGTCTTGCCCTGACCATTGCGGCCCACGAACACGTTCGGGCCGGGCCCGAGTTCGACGTCGGCGGCCGCATAGTTGCGGAAGTCGACGAGACTCAGGTGCTCCACGATCACTGCGTCAGCCTAGTTCGAGTGTGCGACGTTTCGCCTCGCCCGTTCCTCGGTCGCTCAACGACCGGGGCTCGGCGTCTCGCCCGGGACTCCCGTCCTCTGAGACTGTGGCCGGTCGCTGAGACTGTGGCCGGTCGCTGAGCTTGTCGAAGCGCCCTTCGACAAGCTCAGGGATCGGGCCGCGCTCGCGGAGCAGGGCCGGCTCCGACCGGCGCAGGTCAGCGAAGGAGCAGGTTGGGCTGCAGCAGGTAGCGGAACGAGTCGGAGCCCGCACGGTCGACCGAGGTCTGCGGGGTGATGAGCACCGGGCTCAGCTTGTTCGCGTTCTCGCTCGAGGTGAACGTGATCCGCACGAACTCGCTCTTGACCGCGCCGAGCGACTCGAGCAGGTACTGCGGGTTGAGACCCAGCGTCACATCGTCGCCGCCCAGGAGCGTGGCGTCGACGGACTCGGTGGCGCGCGCCTGCTCGGTGCCCGAGGCATCCATCGACACGCTGTCGGTCGTGAAGGTGAAGCGCAGCGGGGCCGACCGGTCGAGCACCAGCGACACACGCCGCACCGCTTCGGCCAGCTCGGCGGTGTTGACCACGGCGTGGTGCTCGGTGGCCTCGGGGAACAGGCGCCGCACGGGCGGGAAGTTGCCCTTGATGAGCAGCGACGTCACGGTCTTGTTGCCCGCGGTGAACGCGATGATCTCGCGATCGCCCGAACCCGAGAACGCGATGGAGATGTCGCCGCCGTGGGCGAACGTCTTGCCCACCTCGGTCAGCGTGCGCGCCGGCACGAGCGCCGTCGTGGACTCGTCGGTCGCCGTGCCACCGCCGTCCCACGGGATCTCGCGGAGCGCGACACGGTAGCGATCGGTGGCGACCAGGCTGAGGCTCGTCCCCGATACCTCGAGCTGCACGCCGGTGAGCACGGGGGTGACGTCGTCGCGCGACGCCGCGAAGGCGACCTGGGCGATGGCGGTGGCGAAATCCTCCGACGGAACGAGACCCGAATCTCCGGTGACCTCGGGGATCGCGGGGTACTCCTGCACCGGCATGGACGCCAGCGTGAACCGTGCCGAGCCGCACGTGAGCAGGATGCCGCCGTCGTCATCGACCTCGATCTGGATCGGGGCGTTCGGCAGGCGGCTGGCGATGTCGGAGAGCAGCCGGCCGTGGACCAGGATCGTGCCGGGGTCGTCGACCGTCGCATCGATCGTCGTGCGGGCCGACGCCTCGTAGTCGAAGGCTGCCAGCGAGAGGCCTCCCTCGGATGCCTCGATCAGCACGCCCGCCAGGATCGGCTGCGGGTTGCGCTGCGGCAGGAGTTTGACGACGAACGATACGGCTTCGCTGAACACATCGCGATTGACGTGGAACTTCACGAACGCTCCCTCTGCAGCGGGCCCTTCGACTGCGGGCTCGGGGTTCTCATGCTAGTGCCAGCCTCGGAGATTGCCAGCCCGGTCTGTTCGCCGAGCGGCTCTCCACCGCAAAGGTGATCGGACGGGTTCATCAGAGAGATTTCTTGTCATGGTGTTAACGACTGTGGAAACTGTGGACAACTCGCGCGCCGCCAGTCGGGACACCGGAACCACAAGAGTGTGAGTTGTGGAACGGCTGCGGACGAAGGTCGGGAAGTGGGATGCCGCGGCCCCCGGCATCCGCGATCCATCCACAGGCCTCCCCCGCTCGTTCACAGGAGTTTCCGCAGGGTTGGAGAGTTATCCACAGGTTTTCCACACTGTGCAGAACCGGAATGATGGCCCTGCTCGCCGCACCTGTCAAGAACTTCTTCGGGCATATGCGCAGATGGGTCCGCGCGTCGTAACGCACGGACCCATCGAGGGATGTAGACGGTCGTCAGCGGCCGGTGCGGCCGAGCTGAGCGGTGATCTCCGTGACCTGGTTGTAGATCGAACGGCGCTCCTTCATGAGCTCGCTGATCTTCTTGTAGGCGTACATCACGGTGGTGTGATCGCGGTTGCCGAACAGCTGTCCGATCTTCGGCAGCGACAGACTCGTCCGCTCGCGACACAGGTACATGGCGATCTGACGCGCCTGCGCCACCTGCTGGGAGCGACTCGAGCCGTACAGGTCGTCGACGGTGAGCTTGAAGTAAGCGGCCGTCGCCGTGATGATGTCGGTCGGCGAGATGACGTTGGCGTCGTCCTGGTCGACGATGTCGCGCAGCACCGTCTGCGCGAGCGACATGTCGAGTGTGGAGCGGTTGAGACTCGCGAACGCCGAGACGCGGATGAGGGCGCCCTCGAGCTCGCGGATGTTCGACGACACCACCGTGGCGATGTACTCCATCACCTCGTCGGGGATGTGGAGGCGCTCGGACTGCGCCTTCTTGCGCAGGATCGCGATGCGGGTCTCGAGGTCGGGCGCCTGCACGTCGGTGATGAGGCCCCACTCGAAGCGGCTGCGCATGCGGTCCTCGAAGCCGGTGAGGTGCTTCGGCGGGACATCGCTCGTGATCACGACCTGCTTGTCGTGATCATGCAGCTGGTTGAACGTGTGGAAGAACGCCTCCTGCGTCTCAGCGCGCCCCTGCAGGAACTGGATGTCGTCGATCAGGAGGATGTCGACATCGCGATACCGCGCCTGGAATGCCGAGCCGCGGTTGTTGGCGATCGAGTTGATGAAGTCGTTCGTGAACTCCTCGCTCGACACGTAGCGCACGCGGATGCCGGCGTACAGGCTGAGCGCGTAATCGCCGATGGCGTGGAGCAGATGGGTCTTGCCGAGGCCCGAGTCGCCGTAGATGAACAGCGGGTTGTACGCCTTCGCGGGCGCCTCCGCCACGGCGACCGCCGCGGCATGCGCGAACCGGTTCGACTGGCCGATGACGAAGTTGTCGAACGTGTACTTGGGGTTGAGTCGGGTGTCGCTGCGCGAGACGGATGCCGGCTCCGCGGGCTCCTCGACACGCGGGCGCCCCAGCGGGGCCGCGTTCGACATGACCGGCACGCTGGACTGGATCGGGATCGGCGCCGTCAGGTGCGCGTCCGCCAGGTCGGGATTGACGACGACGCGGAACGTCGAGGCCGGATTCTGGCCGTCCTGGACGACACGCGTGAGCGCCTCGAGGATCGGCGCGCGCATGCGCTTGGTGAACTGGGCGGCGGTCAGATCGTTGGGAACGTCGAGGTACAGCGTTCCGCCCATCACACCCTGCGGCACGGCCAGGCTGATGAAGCCGTGCAGCTGGGGGGTGATGCGATCGTCTCGCACGAGTTCGTCCAGAACGGCCGTCCAGACCGGAACATCTGGAACTTCGTGCGGTGTCATGGCCCCCCCGGGTTGTCGATGATTCCACCGGAAGCCGCGGAAACGTCGGTCCAGGCCTGTGGATAACTGCCGGAGCCACGCTAGTCAGGAGGCGTCGCGTGAGCAAACTCCACTGTAGAGCCGCCCTGCGTGTCGGTGCCAGGGTGGAGTGCGCCGCCGGTGCATAATGACACGTTCTGCGCTCGGTTTGAGTTCTCGGGCAACACGACGTAGCCTTAATCGGTTGACTTATGCCCTCGCGGCAGTCGCCCCTGTACACACGTCCCCGGTCTCGAGCGTCCCGGTGACACCTGATCGGAAGTAGTTCCCATGAGCAAGCGCACCTTCCAGCCCAACAACCGCCGCCGCGCCAAGAAGCACGGCTTCCGCGCCCGCATGCGCACGCGCGCCGGCCGCGGCATCCTTTCGGCTCGTCGCGCCAAGGGGCGCACCGAGCTCTCGGCCTGAGCCGAGCGGTGCTCGCGAGGCGGAACCGACTCACCCGCGGCGCGGAGTACAAGGCCGTCGTCCGTCGGGGCCGTCGGTGTGCCGGAGCGCACACCGTGACCTACGTGAACCGCGCCGTGACCGATGGTCCGGCGCGGTTCGGTTTCATCGTGAGCCGGCAGGTGGGTGGTGCGGTCGTGCGCAACACGGTCCGTCGTCGGCTGAAGGCCCTGTGCCTCGACTCGCTCGCGTCCGTCGGCGCCGGCGATGACATCGTGATCCGCGCACTGCCGAGCGCGGCATCCGCGTCATTCGCGGATCTGCGCAGCGACGTCGAGAAGTGCCTGGCACGGAGGGCCCGATGAGCGTCCTTCCCGCCTATGCCCTGGGTGACGCCGAGTTCTCGGCATCCGATTCGCTCCGCAGCGTCCCCCTGCTCCCCCGCAACGCGGTCCTTGCACTGCTGCATGGATACCGCGCCACGATCTCGCACACCTACGGCGACGTCTGCAAGTACTACCCGTCGTGCTCGGCGTACGCGGTCGGCGCGGTGCAGCAGCACGGTGCGGTGAAAGGTGCGGCGCTCACGGCAGCGCGCCTCGCCCGCTGCCATCCCTGGGCCGTCGGCGGCGTCGATGACGTGCCGCCCCACAAGAACTTCCGGCACGAACTGACCCGTCACGGGTTCGTCGTGCCCGCCCCCACCGGAAAGGACTGATCCTCCACATGGATCTCTTGTCAGCCCTCGCCTCGACGCCTTCGCCGTCACCCGCAGCGCCCAGCGGAGGATTCGACCTCTTCGGCATCATCCTCTGGCCGCTGAAGTGGGCCGTCGAAGCGGTGCTCGTCTTCTGGCACTGGTTCTTCACGGCGATCGGTCTTCCGGCCGCCGATGGCATCACCTGGGTGCTCTCGATCGTGGGCCTCGTCGTCGTCGTCCGCTCTGCTCTCATCCCGCTCTTCGTGCGCCAGATCAAGAGCCAGCGCAAGATGATGGAAATCGCTCCTGAACTGCGGAAAGTCCAGGAGAAGTATAAGGGCAAGAAGGATCAGCTGTCTCGCGAGGCCATGAGCCGCGAGACGATGGCGCTGTACAAGAAGCACGGCACGACACCGGTGTCGAGCTGTCTCCCGCTCCTGGTGCAGATGCCCGTGTTCTTCGCGCTGTACAGCGTGCTGAGCGACGTCACCAAGCACTACAACGCCGGCACCGGCGGTGTCGGACTCCTCAGCGCCGAGCTCACCGCGGAGTTCTACAACGCCAAGCTCTTCGGCGTCGCATCGCTGCACGAGACCCTCATCCAGGCGTTCCAGACCGGCAACACCCCGGCGATCATCATCCTGATCACCCTCGTCGTGCTGATGATCGCGTCGCAGTTCTTCACGCAGCTGCAGATCATCTCGAAGAACCTCTCCCCCGAGGCCAAGACCGGCCAGGCCTACCAGATGCAGCGCATCATGCTCTACATCCTTCCGCTGGGCTTCATCTTCTCGGGCGTCTTCTTCCCGCTCGGCGTCGTCATCTACTGGTTCGTGTCGAACCTGTGGACGATGGGCCAGCAGTTCCTCGTCATCCGTGAGATGCCGACGCCCGGCTCCGACGCAGCCAAGGCGCGGGAGGAGCGTCTGGCGCGCAAGGGCAAGGCGATCGACGCTTCGGGCAAGGTCGTTCCGATGGAGAAGTACGTCGCCGAGCAGCAGCGCCTGTACGAAGAGGCCGAGAAGGCGAAGGCGATCACCCCCAAGCGCCAGCAGCCGGTGAGCAAGCAGCGCGCCAAGAAGCAGGCGCAGAAGCAGCCGGGCCAGAAGCCGGGCAGCCCGGCCGCCGGCGACACCGACTCCAGCAGCTCCGCCGGTTCCGGCGCCGCTTCCTGACCGACGCACACGAGGATCACGCCATGACCACGTCCCCTGAGTACGCACCCGTCGACACGCGCGAGGAGCGGGTGCCCGCCACCGTCGCCCAGCTCGAAGAGGAAGGCGACATCGCCGCCGACTTCATCGAGGGGCTGCTCGACATCGCCGACATCGACGGCGATCTCGACCTCGATGTGCGTGCCGGCCGCGCCTACGTCTCGGTCGCCGCACCGTCGGGCGGATCGGTGGCGCTCATCGCCGCCCCCGACACCGTGCAGGCGCTGCAGGAGCTGACCCGCATCGCAGTGCAGAGCCGCACCGGCCGGTTCTCGCGGCTGATCCTCGACGTCGGCGGCTCGCGGGATGCCCGCCAGCACGAGCTCGAGGCCCTCGTCGACCGTGCGATCGCGCGGTTGGATGACGGAGCCTCGCAGGCCTCGCTGCCCGCCATGTCGAGCTACGAGCGCAAGGTCGTCCACGACATCGTCGCTGATCGCGGATTCGTGTCGGAATCGTACGGTGAAGGCGCCGACCGCCACACGGTCATCCGTCGCGGCTGAGCAGCGGTCTCACGTGGAGCATTCATGGTCGTGGAACCGTCGATGACCGACATCGAGCAAGAGCCGGCGGCCGCCGCCGAGATCTTCGGCGACCGGATCGAGGTCGCACGCGCATTCGCGGCCGCGCTCGGCCGGCACGGTGAGGAGCGGGGCCTGATCGGCCCGCTCGAGCCCCCGCGCCTGTGGTCGCGTCACATCCTGAACAGCGCAGTCATCGCTCCCCTTTTCTCAGGGCGAGTCGGCGACGTCGGCTCGGGTGCCGGCCTCCCGGGACTCGTGCTCGCGATCGCGCGTCCGGACGTCGAGTGGGTGCTCATCGAGCCGATGGAACGCCGCATCGCGTGGCTGTCGGAGCAGGTCGATGCTCTCGGACTCGAGAACGTCGAGGTGGTGCGTGCGCGGGCCGAGGACTGGAAGCAGGGACCTGTCCTCGACGCCGTGACGGCACGGGCCGTGAGCGCGCTCCGCACCCTCGTGCCCATCACCGCTCCCCTGGTCCGCCCGGGCGGTGAGCTCATCCTTCTCAAGGGCACCAGCGCCACCAACGAGATCGAGGCCGCAGAGAAGCAACTGCGAAAGTTCAAGGTGACGAACGCGCGCGTCGAGGTGATCGGCGAGGGTCTGCTCGCCGAGCCGTCCCGGGTGATTCGCGCCACCGTTCGCTGAGACCGTGTGCGGCCGCAGCGCGAGCGCGGCCGTTTTGTTGAGCTGTCCCGCGTGATCGTTCGCCGAGCGGGTGGTTCCATCACTCCGGTCGGGCAGGCGCCATGAATTCTCGCGGCGCCACGGCGCGGCATGCCGTAGATGCTCGATGGCCCAAGCCTGGGCGTGAGCAAAGTCCGATCCTTATGACCCGGGCGGAGCGGCTCGCGGCGCCGCATGGCTGGTCTGCCGCGCGAATTCGCCTCGAGGCCCAGGCGATGGGTCTTCGTAGTCTTCCGGGTGGCGTCCTTTGCGGTGGCGCTGGCTGCGATTGGCCTCGGCCAAGAGTGCATGTCGGATCCCGCGGGGAAGCAGTGTGTCGTTCTGGTCCCGTCGTTGCGGCCTGCGGTATCCCAGTGTGCGGCTGCCCAGCGAATGGCCTGGGCGTGTACGCCGTTGCGGCTGCCAAAGGGGGCGCGCGGGATCTGTACCTGCAGCGGAGTTTCTCATCCACCGACCGTTTCCTTGTTTGCCGCCGTCGCCGGTCCGTCGTGAGGTTTGCTTCTCCCGCGCGTGTTCGTGCGAGGTCCGCATGCGCGCGGGCGTCGAGGGTGTTGCACGTGAAACGTGCGGTCGCTGCGCGCTCAGTCCCCTGTCGCTGCCTGCCGCGGTGCAGAGCCGTCATCGGACATCGGTGAAGTGATCGCGTGCGGGGCGCGACCATGTTTCACGTGAAACGTCATCCCATCCCCCATGCCGCAACGCCGGCTGTTGACGACATCTGCGGCGTCAATGGCCGCCGCGCATCTGCGCCCGGATCCGCGCAACGGTGTCGAATCGGCTGTGAGGTCTGGCTCGCGATCGGCGTCGATTTCGGGAGGTCTGGTGTGAGGACCAGGCGGTTCATCGTTGACATTCACGGCGCAGCAGCGCTACGGGGGCTCGGTGGGGCTTCATACTCGATGGCGAGCCGGGCGCCTCCGTTGCGCCTCTCGCCTGTCCGATTCGGCGCCGATGCAAGCGGTTGACACGGGCGCAAGCAGTTGCGGGGCGGAATGCGACGGCGCCTGAACGACCCGGACGCGCGCGATGGTCTCACGGCCGCCGTCGGCTTACCGTGGATCACGGAAAGAGAGGACGGCACGCGGGAGCGAGACGCGGGATATCCGCTGCACTGCGCGCCGTACCGATGGCCGGCGTTTCACGTGAAACACCGCACTCCGTGGGCCGCCCGCGCCGGCTGCAATAGCAACCGAGCCATGGCAGCAGCTGCTGTGCGGGTGTAACCTGCGCCGCATGGGGAGCTCGACGCCTTCGGGCGCCGAACATGGGAGTGATCTGCGAAGCGGTATCCCGCGCTCGCGCTCCGTGCGGTTGGCGGTGCTTGCCCTCACGGTCGGTGTCATCATCGGTGGGTCCGTCGCCGTGGCTGCGGTGACACGCGGCACCGACGCGCGGCCGGACGTCACCCTTCAGGCAACGGGAACTCCCCCTGATGAGCTCGTTCTTCGTGTCTTGGAACCGCCCGAGGCGGAACACCTCGAGATAGACCTCGACACTCTTCGCAGCTTCGGTACACACGAAGGCGTCGAGCTCTGGTCCGCGTCGAACGCGTTCGGCTCCTCCTGTGTCATTGCGATCCATCGACGGACGCAAGACGTACTGGGCACCTCCTGCGTGCCGGTTGGTGCGACGACGTTCGTCGATACGATCGCACACGGACTGCCCATCGGCGCCGCCTACCGGTTCACTCTGCGCTCTGATGCGGTCGACGTGAGCCTTCTTCTGCCCGACGCAGGTGGATGATGAGCGAGGTATCGGGTGAAGCGTTCGACCCGGAGCGTGAACTCGCTGAACTGCGGGAACGCGCGTACGGACCAGCATCCGACATCGACAGCGATCCCGCGGCAATCGCACGGCTCGCGGAGCTCGAGGAAGCGCATCGTCGCGCTGTTGCAGCGAGAGGCCCGGCGGGGCCCGGTCCGTCCCCCGCAGCCATCGCCACTCCTGGCGAAGCGCCCCCAGTCGCCCCCGCTGAGGTCGAAGCGGTCGGGAGCGCCGAGGCCGGCGCTGCCGCTGCGATATCGCCAGCGACTCGCCTGGACAACCGCGGGTATGGCGCCCCGTGGGGGCGAACGCTGAGGAACTCGCGCCGCTACGTCTTCCTGGGTCTTGCGGCCGCCGTGGTGTGCGCGGCCGTCGTGTGCGGTATCTACTGGGCGCTCGCCCCGCGTCCGGCCGCCATCCTGCAGGCGGGGGCGCGGACGGCTGATGCCGCGGCGGAGGACCGCTGGATCGTCTTCAGTAGCGAGGAGGGGTTGTTCATGGATCGGACTGTCGATCAGCAGACCCTCACCCCTTACGGCGCGTTCCATGGAGTGGCCGTGTGGAGCGCGGTCGACGACCTCGACAATCCCTGCCTGATCCTCGTCGAAGAGTCGAGCGAACGGACTCTGCAAGCTGTGTGTACGCCACGATCCGGTCAGCTCATTGCCGACGTGGGTGTCTGGAACGGCGGCGATCCGGACATCGCCGGAGGACTTGCCCTGGGCAGCGTCCTCCGTTTTCAGCATCGCGGGGCCACGGTCGAAGCATGGGTCATCGAAGCGCCAGATGCGCGGTAGCCGCCGCGAGGTGGGGGCACAATACGAGCCGTGTCTGAGCGGGTGTGTTTCACGTGAAACATGCGGATTGCTCGTCCGCACAATTTTTGCTGCCGAAGGCCCGGGAATGTTTCACGTGAAACACGGGGCTTGCCGCCCATAGCCGGACTATTGGGCGCGGCACGACTGCGACGCTCGTTACGGGCGGGCACCGCGCTCCCCTGAGGCCCGCAGCATCGGTGAGCCTGCGAGGGCAGCTGGTCGGCGAACGTGACAGGCAGTCGTCTGGCCGAAGGTATCGCTCTCATCGATTCCGCGCGAACTGACGTCGACCACGCTGCGCGTTGCGGCGGAGGGCGCACATTCGGTCGTGTGCTTCCCACGCAGGCGACAGCGGAAACACCCGGTCGGTCGATCCGGGATGGCGGTCCTCCAGCTCGCGGGCGGCCGCGCGCCGGATCGGCGAGGGCAGTGCGCGCATGCGGCGAAGGTGCCACCGCCGCTCGGCGTGCGGGGGCATGGCCGCGCATGCGGCGTTTCACGTGAAACATCCGATGCCCCCGTCGTCCGCGTTGCACGCGATACCGGGAACGGATTTCCACTTTCACTTGGGTGCCGCAGGCGACCCGCGGCCCGCGGAACCAGCCTGCGGATGTTGCCTGCATTCGGGTTGCCGGCAGTGTGGAGCCGCGTCGGCGTGGAAGAGAGGCGTTTGACGTGCACGCCAGGCTCGAGGGACAGTGGCGGTTGTACCGCAGGATCGCACGCGCTTCGCGCGCTTGTAACGGGACGTCGCAAACTGTCTCCCACCGGGGTGGATAGTCGTGCTGTAGACGAGATGGCGCACGAAGCGCGGAGCGCGAGGACCGCCTGCGCTCAGGGCGCGGCGGCGCGGAACGTGAGTGGACGTCACTGAGCGGTCGTTACGCGTGGGCGGGCACTGCGCAGGCATCGGGTGCTACCCACCGAGACCGGACGTGGAGGTATCGCCCCCACAGAGGGTGTGGCGACCGGTGGTCCTATAGAGCCGCGGGTGGCGTCGGGCCGATCGACGTCATCGCACACGCAGAGTGAGCGGGTGGCGCCAGCGTGATCGGGTAGGGCGTCGCCTCCATCCGAGGAGCCTTGGCGGCGTGGCGCGTGCGCGCGAGTATACGAACGGGTCGTTTCACGTGAAACGCGCTGCGGCTCCGTTAGCCGGCTGGGCCGGTACGCGCGGAGGCTGTTCGCGGCGAAGAAGGGTTGTCGCTCATCGCGCGAGCAGCGTGGTGGCCGAGATGCCCATGCAGAGCTGGCGTGCGGACGGCCATCTGCCGTGACATCTTGGTGCGTGAACGCATCGGAGTGGGGCATCGAGGTGCGCCCGTTTCACGTGAAACGGGCGCAGTACAGCGTGGTCGCGTATCTCCGAAACAAGACGGAGACAGCTCGCATTCGCCGGGGCGCCGACCGCTGCCCCTGGAGAAACGGCCGCGACTGGGCGCATCGAGACGGAAGAACCGTGGTGCCGCCGACGACATGCCGGCACGTAGCGTGCGGCCGATACTCGCCCGCATTCGCGGGGTGTGGCGGCTTGGCGACTGAGCGAACGTATGGACTGGATGTTTCACGTGAAACGGACCAAGCGTGGTGCTGCTGGGCGTGGTGGGGGAAGTCGGGCGCTGAAGGGGCGTCGCGACTGATTCGTCACCACCGCTATGCCTAGGCGACGTGCCGCGCCAGAGCCACGACGGAGCGGGCCCGCATTCGGAGATCGGAGACCACGCACCGAACGGTCCAGGCCGGCGAACGACCGAGGGTCTCTCGCGAAGCGCGGCACATGCGGCGGTGGGTTGCTTGCCGGCCGGGTGCCAGCGCGGATTCTCGGGCTGGAGCCCGCATCGCGTCACCTGGCCGGTCAACGCCGGAGCGGGCCGCGATCCAGCAGCCCGAATACCGCCGCCACGGCCCACTGATGGAGTGAGGCCTGCTTCGGTCGTCATCCGAACGCGCAAGAACCTGCCCGGGCGTGCGGATGACCGAGCGTTTCACGTGAAACACGCCGTACGCGGTTCACGGGTGACCGTTGGGCGGGTTATCACGCGTGGCGCCACCGCCAGCTCGGGTGGATGATCCATCCAGCGTCTCCCCCTTACTCTGCGGCGACGCAGAAGCGGCCGGCATCGCGCTGTGCCCACACTCAGGAAGCACGTCCGAACCGCGAAGCCTGCCCTCGCCGGTCGTGCCCGCGCGGCGGCTCTGTTCCGCGACCACTCCTGCGTCTGCCGGCCCACCTACTCGATGCCTGCGCGGTGGCAAGTCGCACGTGAACACCGATGCACCATCGGGCGTCACGCGAGCTTGATCCTCCGGGGCAGCATGGCGGCTGCAGGCCCGTGCCCTGCATTGACGTCCCCCGCACCTGCGCTGGTGTCCCCGACGGAGCTTCGGCGGCGCCATGGTGACGAGGACCGGGCGCGCGCCGTGCGGGTTGCGTTGTCGTCACCGCGGTAGGCACGTGCCCCCCGGTCTTCATCCGTGGGGCATGAGTTCCGATGAATTCGGCTTCTGGGGCAGCTCGACAAGCGGGTGTCGGCCAGGATGTAGGGCCACCAAAGGCTCGTTGGAGGCGTGAGGGACAAGTGAGGAACGACGGAGCGGCATCACGACCACGACGCGCGCGACCGACGAGGGAGGTCGCGCAGCGCGATCGTGATGCGGCCGACGTGTGGCGGGTGCCCGAACACGGGCTCGTGGGTCCCAGACGCTGGCTTCGGTGTGTGACGTGATCATTGCGATCGAGCTGTGCCGGGATTGTGCCCGTTCGAGGTGCCAGGAAGCGGACGGTGGAGGTGGCGGGAGTTTGAACGGGAGGCACCGCGGCATGGCCCGCGGTCAGCGCGAACAGGTTCGTGGTGTCCTCGAGGAGCGAATGCAGTGTTTCACGTGAAACGCCGAGGCTCTGGGCGTTGCATTCGCCTGCGCCCAGGCTGCCGCGATGACCGGGCTGCCTGTCGCAGCACCAAGATGCAGCGAGGTGCCCCCACCCCAGTGAGCGCCGACGTGCGGCGTAATCGGCCGACGAGGCATCCTGGGTGGACGACCCCGCACCGGCATGGAGGCAGGCGGGATGCCTCGTATCCCTCGTGCCGCTCCCCGGCATGGCGTATCAGAGCACGCCGCGTGGCCGAGGGGACGAGACCGGGCGAGTGTCGGGGACCGCGGAGAAGCGACGGACGTGTGTTGAGGCAGAGAAGCATGGTCAGTCGGCGCAACCCTCGACGAGACCCCACGGGAGACGAGCCGCTGCGTGAGTGGCGGCGCTCGGCTCGCTACGCTCAGCGTGGCGCGCCCTGCGACCCTGCCCACCTCGCAGACGCGAGATCGTTCGACAACCACTCCAGTGTCCGCTGGAGAAGTTCCCGATCTACCGACGACGTGTTCAGCTGGGCTTGGCCGGCACACGACGCTCGCCGGCGGCCGATCCTCCGGCTCCGAGAGGGCTCAGCGCAGGCAGCACCCGATGACGCAGCGCAGGCAGCACCCGATGACGCAGCGGTCCGGCATGAACGACGCCGTGCCAACGCCCGTGGCAGCAACCCAGCATCACCTGCGCGGAGGTGAGGTGGGGTTCCGGAGTAGCCGGGCAGCAGCGCCCCTTCCCGCTCTCCTTCGCTACAGGTGCGGACGGCTTCGGTCCAGCGCACACGTCGCGTCGGGGACGCCGGTCACTGTGTGGCATCCCTGCCGGCATGTGCGCGCTGGGAGCGTGCCGCGGCGTCTGAAGCCGATCGAAGTTGAATACCGTCACGATCAGGTCTGACGTCCGAGCCTCAGCCGCGCGCCGACTAACAGGCCCTGCCGCGCAGCAGACCAAGACCCGCCCGACGTCGGAGGATGCAATCCCATCGAGCGTCGACTCTGGCGCCCATCGCCCATCATCAGATCAACGATGTTTCACGTGAAACAGGCTTCGATACCCCTAGGCCACACGCGGGCTAGTCGCCACACGCTCACAGGTTGGACGGCGCTCCTCGGGCCGTGAACGAGCTGCCGCACTTCTCACCCTCCTCCTCTCGGCAGCAGGCCGCGGGCTGCGTCCGACGAGGCTGGCGGCGACGGAGTCGGTTCGGCGCGCGCACGCGCCCAGGAGCGGCCAGTGGCCGCTCCAATCGAGTCCTTGAAACGCTTGCGACACAAGCGTGTTTCACGTGAAACGCCAAGGTGCTGAGGACTTGGCGGATTCCGCCACATGCGCTGGCCACGGCGTTCCCGTGCTGACTCGGTCACAAGGAAGCTTGCTCGCACCCCGGATCTTGGCGGTGGCGGACCCCGCGAGTCGAGCAGCTTGAGGCCCGAGAAAGGGAGGCACATCCTCTGTTCTGAGCCCGACTGCGGAGTCACGCCCTTCCCGCAGAACCAGGCCTCGTGGCTTCGAGCCGCAGCGGCGGGTTAGCGCGTCCGAGGGGCCACGGCGGGGTTGACTAGGGGAGACAGGATTCCCGCTCGCAACGGTAAGGAACGCATGAACAACTGGCTCCGACGGCTGGGGATGGGGGGAAGGCGGGATAAGGTGGAAGGCGATGTTGAGCGGCTCGCGACAAGGGGAGAGTTTCACGTGAAACAACCCGACGAGACCGAGGCCCCGGCATCCCTCTCGTCCGATGGTTCGCTCACGGCGTCGGCGCCCGAGTCCCCCGCAACGTCCACGGATAGCCCCGCCGAAGGTTCATCCGAGAGGTATGCCGCGGACGCCACCACGCCGGTTGACTCGCCGGCCTCGGACTCGAACGATGCGGCTCCGTATGCGGACGAGCAGGTCTCTGAAGCTGCCGCAGCCCAGGCAGATGTCGAGCCCGGTGCCGAGACGGAGCTGCGCGCGGTCGCCGATGCCGAGGCGTCGAGCGACGACGCAGCGCCGCAAGAAGCGGTCACCCCGAGCGAAGCGCTCACCGGTGATGACGCGCTCGCGTCAGACCAACCACTCCCCCCGAATGACGAACTCCCCGCCAGCGAAGACGCCGCGCCCAGCGAAGAGGCCGCGCCCAGCGAAGACGCCGCGCCCAGCGAAGACGCCGCCCCGAGTGAAGAGCAGGTGAGCGTCGCTGCCGACGCGGCCGATGTCGCCGTGACCGACGAGACTGCACTGGAGCCCGTCGATGTCGGCGACGACACCACTGACGAGGGCACCACCGCCACGCAGGAAGAGGAATCCCCCATCGCGCAGCATGCCGGTATCACGATCGCGCAAGACGAAGACGACTCGCCGATCGCGCGGGAGCTTGCCGACTTGACCGCGCGCCGGAAGGCGCTGGAGGAGGCGCGGGTCCAACTCACCGGACGTACCCGGGTGCTGACGGTCTCGAATCAGAAGGGCGGAGTCGGCAAGACGACGACCACCGTCAACCTGGCGGCTGCCCTCGCCGAACGCGGTGCTCGCGTTCTGGTGATCGACCTGGATCCGCAGGGGAACGCATCGACGGCCCTCGGCGTTCCGCACACCGCCGACATCCCGAGCGTCTACGACGTGCTCATCGACGAGTTCCCGCTCGCGGACATCATCCAGGTCAGTCCGGAGTCGCCCAACCTGCTCTGCGCGCCGAGCACCATCCACCTCGCCGGCGCCGAGATCGAGCTGGTCTCCCAAGTGGCCCGCGAGCATCGGCTGCGCGTCGCTGTCGACGAATACCTGGCGAAGCACGAGGGACAACTGGACTTCATCCTCATCGACTGCCCGCCCTCGCTCGGTCTGCTCACCATCAATGCCTTCACGGCGGCGACCGAACTGCTCATTCCGATCCAGTGCGAGTACTACGCACTCGAAGGCCTGAGCCAGCTGCTCGGAACGGTGCGGATGATCCAGAAGCACCTGAACCCCCGGCTGGAGCTGTCGACGATCATGTTGACCATGTACGACGGGCGAACCCGCCTCGCGCAGCAGGTCGCCGATGAGGTGCGCGAGCACTTCCCCAAGGAGGTGCTCGACACCATCATCCCGCGGTCGGTGCGCGTTTCCGAGGCACCGAGCTTCGGACAGTCCGTGCTCGCCTACGATGGACAGTCGGCCGGCGCCATCGCGTACCGTGAAGCGGCTGTTGAGATGATCCGGCGCGACAGCGCCTCGAACGAAAGGGGCGACTGATGGCAGCGAAGCGCACGGGGCTCGGCCGCGGAATCGGCGCATTGATCCCCACCAACGAGCAGGCTGACGACCGTCCCTCCGACGTCTTCTTCCCCCGCGCGGTCGCGGTCGACGAGGCGCCGTCGCCCGAACCGGCCGGCACCGACGTCCAGGAGAACCTCGTCGAGGTTCCCGGTGCGCGGCTCGCCCACATCGATCCGCACGAGATCGTTCCCAACCCTCGTCAGCCGCGTACCAACTTCGATCACGAGCACTTCGCCGAACTGGTGCACAGCGTCCGGGAGTTCGGTGTTCTTCAGCCGGTCGTCGTGCGGACGAACGAGAAAGGCGAGTACGAGCTCATCATGGGTGAGCGTCGTACGCGCGCTGCCCGGGAGGCGGGACTCACCTCGATCCCCGCGATCGTGCGCGATACCGCCGACGAGCACCTCCTCCGCGATGCGCTGCTCGAGAACCTTCACCGTTCCGAGCTCAATCCGCTCGAAGAGGCGTCGGCATACCAGCAGCTGCT
Source organism: Microbacterium yannicii (assembly GCF_024055635.1). Lineage (GTDB taxonomy): Bacteria > Actinomycetota > Actinomycetes > Actinomycetales > Microbacteriaceae > Microbacterium > Microbacterium yannicii. The sequence continues at coordinate 170,768 of NZ_JAMXMB010000032.1, read as the reverse complement.
CGAGGACTTCGGCATCACCCAGGAAGAGCTCGCGACGCGCATCGGCCGCTCGCGGCCGCAGATCAGCAACACCATCCGGCTGCTCAAGCTGCCGATGCCGGTGCAGCAGCGCGTGGCCGCCGGTGTGCTGACCGCCGGCCACGCCCGCGCGATCCTCTCGCTCGAGGACGCCACGGCCATGCAGCGCCTCGCCGACAAGATCGTCAACGAGGACCTCTCTGTGCGTGCGGCGGAGGCCGCGGCGAAGCTTCCGGATGCCTCGCCCACGCGCGCGGCGAAGCCACAGGCCGGTTCGCGCCGGGCGCACCTCGACGAGGTGGCCGAGCGACTCGGCGATCGTCTGAACACTCGCGTGAAGATCTCGCTGACAGCTAGAAAAGGCCAGGTCGCGATTGATTTCGCGAGTATTGAGGATCTCAACCGGATTCTCGGCGAACTGGGCGAGACGGGGTACGGCCCAGCGTGACGCCGGGTTAAGTGGGATCCGGTGCCGAGGAGGCTGCGCGCGCCGCGCGACGTCGGAGCAGGGCCGTCTCGGCGTCGTTGCCCGGAAGTCCGGCGGCCTCGAGGAACGCGGCGGCTGCGGCATCCGTCTCTCCCAGGCGCTCGAGCAGCTCGCCGCGCACGGCGGGCAGCGGCCGGAACCCGGCCAGCTCGTCGGCGAGTGCGTCCACCTCTGCGAGGGCCTGCTCAGGACCGGCGGTCATCGACAGGGCCACCGCGCGGTTGAGTCGCACCACGGGCGACGGCGCGAGGGTGTAGAGGGCGTCGTAGAGCCGGAGGATGCGGTCCCAGTCCGTCGCGGTGAACGCGGGGGCCACGGCGTGACACTGGGCGATCGCCGCCTGCAGTCCGTAGTAGCCGACCCCTCGGCCGCGGGTCTGGGCGGTGCGCATCGCCGCTTCCGGCGCAGCGGCCGTGCCGGCGCCATCGCCGAAAGGGGGCGCGGGGAGTGCTCTCGTCATCGCTTCGTTGCCGCGGGCGATGGCTGAGCGATCCCAGCGACGCCGATCCTGTTCTTCGAGCGTCAGCGGCATGCCGTCCGCGTCGATGCGTGCGGAGAATCGCGACGACTGGAACTCCATCAGGGCGATGAGCGACCAGATCTCGGGCTCGTGGGGCATGAGAGCGGCGAGCTGCCTGCCGAGGCGCACCGCTTCGCGTGCCACGTCGACACGTACGAGCCCCTCCCCCTCCGTGGCGGAGTAGCCCTCCGTGAACAGGAGGTAGATCACCTGCAGCACGCTCGCGAGCCGCGCCGGCCGCTCAGAACGATCGGGCACCTCGAAAGCCACACCCTCGTCGGCGAGTGCGCGCTTGGCGCGGACGATCCGCTGCTGCACCGTCGGCACCGTCATGAGCAGCGCGCGCGCGATCTGCTCGGTGGTGAGGCCCGCGACCGTCCGCAGGGTCAGGGCGAGCCGCGCCTGCGCGGGGAGAACGGGATGGCACGCGACGAACACCAGACGAAGGATGTCATCGTCGATGTGGTCGGGATCCGCCTGGTCGGGAACGGAATCGACAGCTTCCCGCTGGAGCGCCTCGGTCACGAAGAGCGGTTCTCGCTGCGTCAGCCGCTCGCGCCGGCGCCACCCATCGATGGCTCGCCGCTTGGCGACCGACATGAGCCACGCTCCGGGATTGTCCGGGATGCCGCCGGCCGGCCAGCTCGCGAGGGCTTCGACGAGCGCTTCCTGCGCGAGATCCTCGGCCCAGGCGAAATCGCCCGTGTGGCGTGTCAGCGCCGAGACGATGCGGGCTGACTCGTCCCGCCAGACGGCCTCCACAGCACGGCGAGCGTGTCCGTCGTCGGAGGTCATGCTCTCAGCGTAGGCGGGGTGACCCACGGTGTCGGAATCGCAACGTACCCTGGATTGGTGGCGAACGACGAGCACACCCTGCGACGGCGAGCGAGTTTGGAGCTGCTGCGCGCGGAGGCCGCAGACGAGCTCTCGGTGCTGGTGCACGAACGGCTGCGAGCCGGCGAAGATCCGTGGGAGTTCATGGATGAACTGCCGACCGTCGACGAACTCGTCGTGTATCTGCTGCGGGCTGAGAACATCGCCGCCGACGGCGGATCCCGTCCGAACGCCAGCCGCCACTATCGGGTCCTGCGTCAGATCGCTCTGGAGTACCCTCCCCTGACGAAAGCGGTGTGGTCGCTGCTGGGCGACGCCAACACGCACCGCCGGTGGGACCCGACGGTGCGCGCGGAGGCGAGCTGACGCTCCAGGTCACGAGTTGGCGGCGCGCCACTCCTGCTCCTTGGCGACCCACTCGTCGTTCTGGTCGAAGTCGCTCAGATCGTTGACGCGGCGGACCTCGAGCGCCGTTCCGGGTCCGAGCGGGCACTTGCGCGCCCAGTGCTCGGCCTCCTCGCGCGAGGACACCTCGATGATCCAGAAACCGGTGAACACCTCGCGCGCCTCGGCGAACGGTCCGTCGGTCACGGCGGGTGGAACGGAATCAAAGTCGACGCGGAAGCCCTCCGCGGCATCCGACAGGCCCTCGGCACTGAGGAAGACGCCCGCCTTCTGCAGCTCTTCGTTGTAGGCGCCCATGGCGGCGAACGCTTCCGCCATGTCGAACGTCTCGGGGTCGAACGCCGCTGCCGCCTCGGCACCGACCTGCATGATGAGCATGTAACGCATGACGTTTCCCTTCGTCGGGGCTGGGCCCGGTTTCGAGGCCCGAGTGGCCCCTTCACTCTGTGCGTCGAACAAGCCTCGCCGAAATCGACACCGGAGGACAAGTAATTTCCTGGGACTGGGATGCCTTGACCGGCATACGTCAAGAAAACCAGATGAGAAGCAGAAAACCCCGCCGGCAGAGCCGGCGGGGTTTCTGAAGTCGACTTCGGTCTCAGCCGATGTAGGCGGCGAGATCCTTCTCGAGCGCGAACTTCGGCTTGGCGCCGATGATGGTCGTCTCGACGGCGCCCTTGTTGAACACCTTCATCGCGGGGATCGACGTGATCTGGTACTTCATCGCGAGGTCGGGGTTCTCATCCACGTTGAGCTTGAGGATGGTGAGCTTGTCGGGGTGCTCGGCCTGGATCTGGTCGAGGACCGGCGAGACCATGCGACACGGTCCGCACCACTCGGCCCAGAAGTCCACGAGCACCGGCCCCTCGGCCTGGAGCACGTCCTGCTCGAACGTGGCGGAGGTCGTCGCCTTGGCGGTCATCTGATTTCTCCTTCGGTGGAAGTCTTTCGTTGTGTCAAACAGCGCCGGTCGCGCGATTGTTCCCGGGCGTGTCGCCACGCCGTACCGCTCAGACCTGAGCGACCTCGGGTAAGCCGGCGATCTGGTCGCCCGCGGCGTCCGGCTCGCCCGCCTCGCCGAGACCGGCGAGGTAGTGCTCGAGGTCGAGCGCGGCGACCGTGCCACTGCCGGCGGCGGTGACCGCCTGGCGGTAGGTCGGGTCGATCACGTCACCCGCGGCGAACACACCGGGAACGGAGGTGCGCGACGAACGACCGTCCACCCACACGGTGCCCTCGGAGGTCAGGTCCAGCTTCTTGTGCACGAGGTGGGTGCGGGGGTCGTAGCCGATCGCGACGAACACGCCGTCCAGCGCGAGCTCCCGCGTGGACCCGTCGACGGTGTCCTTGAGGACGATGCCGTTCACGGCGTCCTCACCGAGGATGTCGACGACCTCGCTGTTCCAGACGAACTCGATCTTGTCGTTCTTGAAGGCGCGCTCCTGCATGATCTTCGACGCGCGCAGCTCGTCGCGACGGTGGATGACGTACACCTTGGACGCGAACTTGGTCAGGAACGTCGCCTCCTCCATCGCCGAGTCGCCGCCGCCGACGACCGCGATCACCCGCTCACGGAAGAAGAATCCATCGCACGTCGCGCAGTACGACACACCACGGCCCGACAGTCGGGACTCGCCTTCGATGCCGATCTTGCGGGGAGCGGAACCGGTCGCGAAGATGACGGCGTCTGCCTCGTGGCTGCCGCCACTGCCGAGCGTGACCTTCTTCACCGGGCCGTCGATGTCGAGCTCGACGACGTCGTCGTAGAGCACCTCGGCGCCGAACCGCTCGGCCTGCTCCTGCATCTTCGCCATCAGGTCGGGCCCCATGATCGCCTCGGGGAAACCGGGGAAGTTCTCGACCTCGGTGGTGTTCATCAGCTCACCGCCCGCCTCGACCGAGCTGGCCACGACGAGCGGGTTCAGGTTGGCCCGAGCGGCATAGATGGCCGCCGTGTAACCCGCGGGACCGGAGCCGATGATGATGACCTGACGCACGTGCGCACCTTTCCTCGTGAAGCCTTGCGAAGCGTGTCGCGACGGACGCGATGGCCTCGGATGCCTCAACACATGGTAACCGCGCGGCATTCCGCACCACGCCCCCTTGCAGGCGTGCCGGGTGGCGGGTACGCCGGGCCGGTCGCGTCGGGTCGAGTTGCGAGCGGGTCAGCGTCGGCCGGGCAGGAAGCGCCGCACGAGGCCGGTGGCGACGGAGAGCTCGGGCGCTCGGAAGATGGCGAGGATGCCGACGTAGACCGCGATCACGACGATGCCGATGATCGCCGCACCCAGGGCGCCCAGGATCTTGTCCGAGACGGCCCAGCCGTCGACTCCGCCCATGAGCTGGAACGTCAGCCAGCCGACGAGACCGGCGGGGATAGCGGCCAGGGCGAACCGACCGAGCGCCGTCAGCCACGACGCGACCTGGATGCCACCCAGTCGGCGGTGCAGCAGCCATGTCGCGACGATCACTTGGACAACGCTCGACACGGACTGCCCGAGAGCCACGGCCGCGACGAGCTGTGACATGGGGAGGATGCCGGCGTCGAAGGCCCACAGTGCTCCCCAGGCGGACGCGACAACGAGCGCGCACTGCAGGACGGTGAAGAAGAACGGCGTGCGGGTGTCGTCGTAGGCGTAGAACGTGCGTTGCACCACGAACAGCACCGCGAGGGGGATGAGCCCGACCAGGTAGCACAGCAGCACTCCGGCAGCGCCGAGGGCCTCATCCGGATCGCCCGTGAAGATTCGGGATGCCGGGACTGCCGCGACCGCCATGGCCGCCGTCGCGACGACCACGAAGAAGCCGAGCGTACGGATGCTTCGGCCGATGTCGCCGCGGACCTCTTCGTCGCGCCCGGCCTTCGCATGCTCGCTCAGCTGTGTGAAGTAGGGGGTGCCGATCGACAGCACGATGATCGAGTAGGGAAGCATGAACAGCAGCCAGGCATTCGCGGCGACGAACATTCCGGGTGCGCCGTCGGGGACGTTCGACATGACCTGTGATTGGACCAGACCGGCCAGCTGGCCGGCCACCACCATGAGGAACGTCCAGCCGGCGAGCCTGCCGATCTGGCCGAGGCCCACGCCTCGCCACCGGAAGTCTGGACGGATGTGCAGGCCGGTTCGGCGCCAGAAGACGAAGAGGATCGCCGTCTGCGCGATGATGCCGAGGGTCGCCGTGCCGCCGAGCACCGCGACCATCTCGGACGTCCAGACGGTCCCCTTCGCGGCGGGGCCGAACAGCCAGATGAAGACGAGGAAGCCCGCGATCGACACGATGTTGTTGATGATCGGCGCCCACGTGTAGGGCCCGTACACGCGGCGCGCGTTGAGGGATTCCCCCACCATGGCGAAGAGCCCGTAGAACAGGATCTGGGGGAGACACCAGTAGGCGAAAGCAGTAGCCAGTGCCTGCTGCGATGCGCTGTACTCGGGTGCGTACAGGGCGACGAGCAGCGGTGCAGCCAGAGTGGCGATGACCGTGGTGCCCAGCAGTACGACAGCCCCGAGCGTGAACAGCTTGGAGACGAACGCCCGTCCACCGTCGTCGTGTGCCGCTGCCTTGACGATCTGCGGCACCACGACGGCGCTCAGCAGCCCGGTGGAGATGATCGTGTAGATGTTGTTCGGCAACTGGTTGGCGACCGTGAAGGCATTGCCACCGGCGCTCGTCGCAGCCACGGCCGAGACCAGCACGACGGCGCGCAGGAAACCGGTGAGCCGCGAGACGATGGTGCCCGCCCCGATCATGACGCTCGCGCGCCCGATGCCGCTCAACGTCCCGGCCCGTCGCCGGGTGCGACGTCGGCTGCGGTGTCCGCGTCTTCGGTGGCTGACTGGACGGCAGGTTCATCCTGCGCAGGCGTGACGCCTTCCCCAGCCTCGTCGTGCGCCGGTGTAGCGAGCCGCTCAGGCTCGAGGTCTTCCTCAGCCTCGCCAGTGTCCGCGTCGCCGGGCGCAGCACCCGGGCCCTCATCCGGACCCGCAGCCGCGGCATCCGTTCCCCGTCGCCGGCGACGCATGCGCAGGACCGTCCGTACGATGCCGATCAGCAGCAGCGCGCCGACCAGTACGGCGAGGGCGGCGATGCCGGCGCCCTCCCAGTCGGCGTAGACGTTGATGTCGACCGACTCGGGCTGACCGATCGCGACGAAGGCGGGACTGCGCAGCTGAAGGGTCAGGGTGACCTCGCCGCGGCCCACGCGGGCCTGCACCGGCACCTCGACGCGCGTGTTGCTGGAGGGCGTCGCGACGACGGGCGTCTCGCTCTGCACGTCGAGACGGAGGTTGTCGCGCGTCGTGTAGAGCACGAGGTTCACCGGATACGGCAGATCGTTGCGCACCCAGAACCGCAGTGCGGCGCTCGAGCCGTAGAGGTCGCTCGGACTCGTGGGCAGCAGCGCGACCGAGCCGAGGGTGCCCGCGGTCTCGGCGTGGTGTTCGGCGAGTGCGGCGGACCAGGCGTCGTCGCCGATCCACGCGACGCCCAGAAGCTGCAGGATCTCCGCGCGCTCCGGCCCGGTCAACAGCGACGGCTGGTCGAGGATCGTCGCGAACCGGGCGAGCTCCCCTTCCTCGCCGAGGAGAGCGGATGCCGCATCCGCACGTTCCGGTGACGCCTCGGTCCCCGAGAGCTCGAGCTCACGCGGCTCGCTCTCTGCGATCGTGCTGAGGGTGCGGGCGGCGACGTCGGGGGCGGAGAAGGCGGTCGAGATCGCCGCACCCAACCCGACGCGCGAGCGTCCCTCGCCGCGGCCCACGGTGACCAGGAGGGGTCCGTCGGCCTCGGCCGTGGCGAAGGCGAGGTAGGCCGTCGCGGCGGTGAGGGAGGCCCCGCGGAGCCACGATTCGTCGCTCTGCGACGCGGCGTCCAGCGCAGCCGAGACGTCGCTGTCGTACACGAGCGCGTCGGCGTCGTCCACCATGCCGGTGGCCGAGACCGTGCGGCCCGCGGCGCCGGCATCCGTCGTCGCGGACGGGATGAGGGTGGCCGAGGTGGCGTCGTCGGTGGAGAGCTCGCCGAGGCGAGTCACGATCTCGGTGTCGGCCGTCCCGTCGGCGGGCCAGTAGATGCCCGGGCGGGTGGCGGGGCCGATGGCCAGGAGCGCCTCGGTGGTCGGCAGCGTGTCGGTGGGCGTCGGCGTCGGCGACGGGGTGGGTGTGCCGGGGGCAGTCGGAGCGGTGGCGGTCGGGGTGGGCGTCGTCGTCGGCGTGGGCGCGGCGAAGTCCGAGGGCGACATGTAAGAGAGGAAGGACGTCGGCTGGAGCGGCTGCGCCAGGCCGGCCTCCAGCTGGGTTGTGACGTCCGCATCGCCGAACTGCAGGGCGAAGCGCGAGTTCTGGATCCCCTCGAGTCGCGCGAGCCAGTCGAGGGCGGACTCCGGCGCCGACGTGCCGAGCACCCGGATCGCCGCGGGCACGGCCGGGTCGACCGCGAGGATCGACGGGGTGCCCGTCACGGAATCGAGCTGGTTGGTCAGGTCGCCGTCGGGCGCGGTCAGCTCGGCGAGCTCGTCCGCGGTGAGCAGCCCCTCGCCCTGCGCGCGGGCCGTGATCGGCACGATCACGCCGATCCAGACATCCGTCGCGTCCTCCGGCGGCACGATCATCGCGCTCGTCGCCGTCACCGTGCCGTCGTCGCCCGGATACGACACGGCGAGCGGATAGACGCCGGGTGCGCGCGCCGCGAGCGCCGGATCGTCGGCTGCGACGCTCATGCCGCGGCGCTCGAACGACCCCGGCTGCACCGCGTTCAAGGTCTCGGACGCGATGGGCTCGAGTGCGGGCGACGTGTCGGTGCCGTCCAGCCATTCGCCGAGCGCATCGCGATCGGCGAGGGCGGTGCGCCCGAGAGACAGCGTCGCCGTTGATGGAGGAAGGGGGGCGGCGGTGCCGTTCTGCAGGGTGACCGTCACGCTCAGCGCATCACCGGGGCGGACGATGCCGTCGCCGAGCGGCGACAGCGTCAAGACCGTGGTGCCGGCGGGGATCGTCGAGGTCGGGGTGGGCGTGGGCTCGGGGCTCGCCGCCATCGCGGCGCCCGGCATCAGCAGTGCTGCGAACACCGCGACCGTCGCGGCGGCGGCGGTCACGAAGCGCCGGGCGCGGCGCGCGGGACGCTGCAGGGCTCGCGGTGGGGTCACGATCATCCTGTCGGGGGGTTCGCTCCTGTGCGATGGCCTGACCGCACGATCGAGTGCGATTCTACGGTCCACGCCTTCGAGCCCGCCCGACGCCGGGCCGCGTGTGGGACGGTCGGCGCGTCCGTGGGCGACGGTCGGTGCGTCCGTGGGCAACGCGTGCGGCGCGGCGCGGTTGAATGGACGCGTGCTCCCCGAACCGGATCCCGCCCTGTGCCGTGACCTCGCCGACGACCTCCGTGACGCCGGATTCACGGCGGAGGCGCTCCGCGACGCGTGGGGCGTCGCCGCGGATGACGCCATCGCCCGCGGGCTCAGGTCGCCGGCGGCGCGCGCGCTCGGCGATCGCGGCGACGCGCTCGCCGTGCTGGGCAGACTTCTCGTGCTCGGGATGCCGCAGGCCGCGGCATCCGTCGATCAGGCGCTCGTCCGCACCGGCGCGGAGGGACTCGCGCACCTCGGTCTGGCGACCCCCGCCGGGAGCAGTGTGCAGCCCCTCGCGGTGGTGCGTCCGCAGTCGTACGCCGACGCCTCCGGAACCGGACAGTGGTGGATCGCGAGCGACCTGGACGAGGCGGCTCTGGGCGGTCCGCTGCCCGAGGATCACGTGCTCGGGGTCGGCGGCGCGTCGCTGACACTCGCGGGCCTGCAGCTGCCGACGCCGGCGGTCCGAGGGCTCGACATCGGCGCGGGATGCGGCATCCAGGCGCTCCGCGCCCGCGCGCAGGTGGGGCATGTCGTGGCGACCGACATCTCGCGGCGGGCGCTGGGCTTCACCCGGCTGAACGCGCTGCTCAACGGTGTCGACGGCATAGAGGTGCGGCTCGGCAGTCTGTTCGAACCGGTCGCCGGTGAGCAGTTCGACCGGATCGTGTCGAACCCGCCGTTCGTCATCACGCCGCGCGTCGCCGGCGTGCCCGCCTACGAGTACCGCGACGGGGGCATGGTCGGCGACGACCTCGTGGCCGCCTTCGTCACCGGCGTGGGCGCGCATCTCGCGCCCGGCGGCGTGGCGCAGCTCCTCGGCAACTGGGAGACGCGCAACGGCGTGCCGGGCCTCGAGCGCGTGCGTGAGTGGGTCGCATCGTCGGCCGTGCTGCTGGACGCCTGGGTCGTGGAGCGTGAGAGTCTCGACCCGCTCTCGTACGCCGAGCTGTGGGTGCGCGACGGCGGGACCCTGCCCGGCTCTCCCGGCTTCGCACGCCTCGCCGATGCGTGGCTCGACGACTTCGCGGCGCGCGGGGTGACCGAGGTCGGCTTCGGCTACCTGCTGCTTCGGCGTCCGCTCGAGGGCTCGCCGACGCTATCGCGCTACGAATCGCTCCACACCGCGCTCGCCGGGGACAGCCTCGGCGCCCACCTGGCAGCGGCCCTCGACGCCCACGATCGCCTGGCGGGGGTCGATGACGCCGGGCTTGCGGCATCCGTCCTGGTCGTCGCACCCGATGTCACCGAGGCGCGCCACCACCTGCCCGGAGCCGAGGACCCGACGATCATCGAGCTGCGGCAGGGCGGCGGATTCGGGCGGTCCCTCTCCGTCGACCCCGCGCTGGCCGCCCTCGTCGGCGCGTGCGACGGCGATCTGCCCGTTGGCGTGCTCGTCGACGCGATCGCCGAGCTGCTCGACGTCGGCGCCGCGGCCCTCCGCGCCGATCTGTTCCCCCGCATCCGAGAGCTGGCTTTCACCGGATTCCTGCGGCTCCCGGAGTGATCCGAGGGCCAGGCACGCTCAGCGGCCTCGGTAGGCTGGAACCCATGCTCAACATGGCCGAGGGCGTTGCGCGCCTCGGCGCGCTCGCCGAGTCTCCCGTCGTCGCGACGCTCGCACGTGCCTTCGCCGACGCCGGCTTCGACCTCGCGATCGTGGGGGGTCCGGTCCGCGACGCGCTCCTGGGTCGCCGCACGAACGACCTCGACTTCACGACGAATGCCCGCCCCGACGACATCCTCCGGATCGTGAAGCCGATCTCGAGCGCGCAGTGGGACATCGGCCGTGCGTTCGGGACGATCGGGGCCCGCGTCCGCGGCGAGCAGGTCGAGATCACGACCTACCGGGCCGACAGCTACGACGGCGTCACGCGCAAGCCGACGGTCGAGTTCGGCGACACCATCGAGGGCGACCTGGTGCGCCGCGACTTCACCGTCAACGCGATGGCGCTGCGGGTACCGGGGCAGACGCTGGTCGACCCCACCGGCGGTGTCGAGGACCTGCTTCACGGCATCCTCCGCACTCCCACCGACCCGGCAGTCAGCTTCGGTGACGATCCGCTGCGCATGCTGCGAGCCGCCCGCTTCGCATCCCAGCTCGGCTTCGCCGTCGAGCCGGCGACCGAGGCGGCCATGGCCGAACTGCGTCGCACGCTCGAGATCGTGAGCCCGGAGCGCATCCAGGCCGAACTCGTCAAGCTGCTGTCGACGGACGACCCGGTGCGCGGCATCCGTCTGCTCGTCGAGACGGGCCTGATGGCCGAGTTCCTCCCGGAGATCCCCGCGCTGCAGCTGGAGGTCGACGAGCACCATCACCACAAGGACGTCTACGAGCACTCCCTGACGGTGCTGCGTCAGGCGATAGATCTCGAGAAGGCACGCAATCCCGGTGCCCGGCCCGACGTGCCGCTGCGGCTCGCCGCGCTGATGCACGACATCGGCAAGCCCGCGACGAGGCGCCTCGAGCCGGGCGGCGGCGTGACGTTCTACCACCACGACATCAAAGGGGCGCGCCTGGCGCGCAAGCGGCTGCAGGAACTGCGTTTCGACAGCGCCACCATCGCGAGCGTGACGCGGCTCATCGAGCTGCATCTGCGCTTCTTCGGGTACTCCGAGGGCGCCTGGACCGATTCGGCGGTGCGCCGGTACGTGCGGGATGCCGACGCCGAGCTCGATCGCCTGCATATCCTCACCCGGGCCGACGTGACGACCCGCAACGTCAAGAAGGCGACGCGCCTCGCCCGCGCCTACGACGACATCGAACGGCGCATCACCGAGCTCGCCGCCCAGGAGGAGCTCGACGCCATGCGCCCGGAGCTCGACGGCAACCGCATCCAGCAGGTGCTCGGCATCCCGCCCGGCCGCGAGGTCGGCGAGGCCTACCGGTTCCTCCTCGACCTGCGCCTCGACGAGGGCGTCATGGGCACGGATGCCGCGGAGCAGCGCCTGCGCGAGTGGTGGGCCGCCCGCTCCTGAGCCCCACCGCGATTCCGCGACGGGTGAGTGACGTCAGCGCGACAGTGCGCTGAGGTGCGATGCGACGCGCTCCGCGAACGCGGGGCAGCCGGCCGCGGCGAGGGCGGCGGCGAGCGGCTCGGCAGCGCGTTCACGCGCCACGCCGCGCACGGCGTCAGGCGTGGCGTCGTCCGCGAGGCAGAGGAAGTCGTCGGGGGTGTATATCTCGAACGGCAGGCCGTCGCCGTCCTCGCCGGGGACGGCGCTCGCCGAGAGCAGCACGTGCGCACCGGTGGTCCGGGCGTCCGCGACGGCACGTCCGTCCTGCCGGCTGAGGACGCCGGGCTCGGCATCCGCGTCCGCACCGCCCAGGACCTCGTCGAGGGTGGTCGTGACCAGGGCGAGGCGTCGCGGGATCGCTGCCTCTCGCGCGGCCGGATCCCGGCTCTGCCAGAGCCGCACGGCATCGGCGACGACGGCCGGCGAGGAGTGGAGCTGGAACGCGTCAGTCTCGTCGCGCAGCAGCGCCAGCCAGTCGTACGGGGTGCGCGAGGCGAGGACGTCGGCGTCGACGAACACACGTTGCAGCACCAGGTCAGGCTACTCGCCGCCGGCTATCTATCCGCTCCGAATTCGTCGTCCAGCTCGCGCAGCGCCTCGAGAGCCGCGCGCCGCTCCTGCGCACGCCGTCTGCGCAGCGCCAGCACATCGCCGGTCCGCAGTCGTGTGTGGGTGCCGACCTGCCGGGAGGGCAGCTCACCGTTGCGCACCATCTTCATCAGCGTGGGCCGCGAGACGCCGACGAGCTCAGCTGCGACGGTGGTGGTCAGCTCCTCCGGCAGCGCGGCGACGGCGAAGTGGCCGCGCCCGAGCCCGCGGAGCACCTGGAAAAGGAAGCTGCTGAGCTCCGCCGAGATCGCCGTCGTCGAGCCGTCGTCGGTCGTCAGCGAGAAGTGCGGCGGGCCCGGGCCATCCGCACGCCGCACCACGTCGGCGGCCTGCTCGCGCAGGCTCTCCTCGACGAAGACTGTCCCGTTGGTCAACACCACGGTCATAAGGCCCCCCGACCCGTGACGCGCCACCATACCGGCGCTGTACGCCGCCATAGTATCCGGTTGCACTTGCACGTGCGTGCTTTGCAGATACATCTGTAACGCGCTAGCGTCGGCCGATATCGACGGACCGATGGATGGGACACGACACTGGTGGATGCGGTAGCGCTCAAGCGGACCTGGGCTCAGGTCGCGGCACACGGGGACGCGGTACCCGGGTACTTCTACGCGCACCTCTTCCTCGCCCACCCCGAGACGCGTGATCTCTTCCCGGTCGCGATGGCGGCGCAGCGAGACCGGCTCGTCAAAGCGCTCGGTCACATGGTGAGCAACGTCGACCGCGTCGGCGACGTCGTCGGCTATATCGAGGACCTCGGCCGCGACCACCGCAAGTTCGGCACCATCGCCGGCCACTATCCCGCCGTGGGCGCGTCGCTGCTCGCGACGCTCAAGCACTTCCTCGGTGCCGCATGGACCCCTGAGCTCGCGGCCGACTGGGCCGAGGCCTACGGCCTGATCGCCACCACCATGATCACGGCGGCGGAGGCGGTCGAATCCGAGCCTGCGACCTGGTCCGGCGAGGTGGTCGCGACCGAGCGGCGGGGGATGGATGTCGGGACCGTCACGATCCGGCCCGACAACAGGTACCGCTTCCAGGCGGGTCAGTCCCTCGCGATGGAGATCCCGCAGCGCCCGCGGCAGTGGCGCTACCTCTCGCCGACGCACGCGCCGCGTGCCGACGGCACGATGACCTTCCACGTCCAGCTGGTCGCCGGCGGCCAGGTCAGCGGAGCGCTGCTGCGCGACGTGAAACCGGGCGACCGGGTGCGGCTCGGCCCGCCCATCGGCGAGCTGCTGACCCTGCGCTTCGACAGCGAGTGGCCCGACCTGCTGCTGATCGCCGGCGGTACGGGCCTCGCGCCACTGCTCGCGGTGCTCGACCAGGTCGCCGGCCGCCACGCCGCGAGGGGCAGCGGGCCCCGTGTCGCGCTGTACCACGGGGCGCGGCATCCGTGGGGTTTCTATGCGAAGCCCGAACTCGATCGCTACGCCGACGCATCGTGGCTCGACGTCACCTACGCGGTGTCGGACGACCCGTCGTTCCCGGGTCGCCGCGGACTGATCGGCGACATCGCCGCCGCAGACGGGCCGTGGGACGACCGCCTGGCGATGGTCTGCGGCTCACCGCGCATGGTCGACCACACGACCGCCGTCCTGCGCCGGGCAGGGTTCGACGAGCACAGCATCCGCAGCGAGAAGTACGAAGACCCGTTCACCCAGCAACCCCGCACCACCGGCGATCCGGCAGCCTCCCCCGAACTCGTTCAGCCGGGCATCGCGCGGGGAATCCAGTAGAGGGCAGAAGCGAAAATGACCGCGACCGAATCCGTATCCATCACGCCGGAGCTGCTCCGCGGAGTGTCCTTCGCGGAGGAGCGCCACGGCTACGCCCGCGCCGAGGTCCAGGAGCTGCTGGCAGCCGCGGCCGACGCCCTCGAGGTCGCCTGGCGCGACAATGAGGCGCTGACCGCCAGCGGCGTGACCACCGAAGAGGGCGAGATCTCGAGCCGCGCGGTGCTGCTGCTGAGCAGCGCCCAGCGCATCGCCGACGATGCCGTCGCCGAGGCGGAGTCGTACGCCAAGGACCTCATCGAGACGGCGCGCAAGCAGTACCGCGAGATCATCGAGCGGGCGCAGCACGTCGCCCACTCGATCGAGAAGCAGGCTGCGGCCCACCCGGGAGCGATCGCTGAGGCCGCTGCCGCACAGCCGGAGCAGGTCGCGGCGCCCGCGGTCGGTGCTCGGCCGGCAGAGCCCTGGGCCGACAGGTCGCCGTCGTCCGCGTTCGCCACCGACGATCTCGCGGCCGCCGGGCCGGCATCGCCGGACGACGTCGTGCGTGCCCGCCAGTTCGCCCGCATGGCCACCGCCCAGGTGCACTCGCTGCTCGAGTCGATCGAACGGGAGCTCGGCCGACTGGGTGCGACCCCCGCGCAGACACCGACGCAGACCTCCGCGCAGTCCTCGGCGCAGCCTTCCGCCTCGCCGGCACCCGCGCTGCCGCCCGTCCCCCCGGCACCTGCCGCGCCGCCTTCCCCGGACCAGCCCGCCGCAGACGATCAGCCCTCGAACGATCGCCCGTGGCGACGCGGCAGCGCCGGACGCTGATCCTCTCCGCCGATACCAGCCCTGCCGAACCCTCACGATCGGAGCACCCGCATGACCGACACCACCGAAGCCACCCTGTACCAGCGCTTGGGCGAGGGCGACGGCATCGCCGCCGTCGTCGACAACATGTACCGGCTCATCCTGGGCGATGAGACGCTCGCGCCGTACTTCGCCGGCACGCGCATGGTCGACCAGAAGCGCCACATGGCTCTCTTCCTGGCCGCCGCCGCCGGTGGCCCCGACGGCTACAAGGGCCTCGACATGAAGGCGGCACACGCCGGGCGCGGCATCACCGACGCAGACTTCGACCGCGTGATCGGACACGCGGCCGCGGCACTCGCCGACGCGGGCGTCGACGAGGAGACGATCGGCCAGGTCGCCGGTGCGCTGATGCCGCTCCGCCCAGAGGTCACCACGGCCGGCTGAACGGCGGGGAAGCCGGACGCCTCGTCGCGATCGCACATCGCCGTGGTATTGCTAGCTAAACTAGGAATATCGGCGTAGCCTTCTGCTAGCAGCAAGACGTGCTGTCGCGGACGCGGCCGAGGCGCGTCTTCACACCCGGGCGAACGTTCTGCAAGATCAGCACCTTCTGTCGGGCTGGCCGATCAGGCCGTCGCGTGACGGAGGGGTCCGGCGCGAGGGCCTGATCGGCCCATCCGAGCCGGTGGCGGCTCGTCCACGCGGCTCGATGGTGCCGTTCGGGCTGCCGACCCGGCGCTCCGGATCGCCGAGACCGGGGATCTCCGCCGAAACGCAGGACGAGGCCCCCGGTTTCGGCGACATTCCCCGGTTTCGGCGACGACTCCGGTCTCAGCGACAGCGAGGGAGGCGACGAGCGGATGCCGGCGGCCGGTGCCGTCCTACAGCCAGCCGTTCTCTTCCGCGATGCGGGCGGCGTCGGCGCGGTTGCGGCCCTCCGTCTTGCCGATGGCGCTCGACAGGTGGTTGCGCACCGTGCCCTCCGACAGGTGCAGCATGCGGGCGATGTCGGCGATCGAGCCGCCGGTCCGGGCCGCGGCCAGCACGTCGGTCTCACGCTCGGTGAGGGGCGACGCGCCCTGGGCGAGCGAGTCGGCCGCCAGAGCCGGGTCGACGACCCGCAAGCCCTGCGCGACGCGGCGGACGGCGTCGGCGAGCTGGGCGGCCGGCGTGTCTTTGACGACGAAGCCCGACGCGCCGGACCGCATGGCGCGGGCGAGGTACCCCGGTCGCCCGAAGGTCGTGACGATCAGCACCCGGCAGGCGGGACAGGCGGCGCGCAGTGCGGCCGCCGCGGCGATGCCGTCCATCCCCGGCATCTCGATGTCGAGCAGGGCGACGTCGGCTGCGGCAGCCTGGGCGGCCGCCACGACCTCGTCACCGCGGCCGACCTCGGCGACCACCTCGATGTCCGGCTCCAGCCCGAGCAGGGCCGAGAGCGCTCCGCGCACCAGCGCCTGGTCGTCGGCGATGAGCAGGCGGATCACAGCGTCACCTCCAGGCGGAAGCCCCCGAGGTCGCTGCGGCCGACGGAGACCCGTCCGCCGGCGGCATCCACTCGCTCCCGGAGCCCGGCGAGACCCGTTCCGCCCGTCCCGCCGGCGTCCTGCTCGCTCGGGACGAGCGGACCGACGCCGTCGTCCTCCACGACGATCCGGCGTGGCTCGAGCCGGATGCGGCAGCGGTGCGCCTTCGCGTGCCGCACGACGTTCGTCACGCCTTCGCGCACGACCCAGCCGGCGAGCTCCCGATGCTCGGGCGCGACGGCATCGGTGGTCGCCGGCGCATTCAGCTCGATGTCGACGGCCGCGAGGGCGACGCGGGCCGCGGCCAGTTCGCCGGTGATGCTCACGCCTCGAAAGCCCGCGACGGTGGCGCGCACGTCGGCCAGCGCCCCGCGGGCGAGCGCCTCGACCTCGGCCAACTCGGCCTTGGCGCGCGCGGGATCGACGTCGACCAGCCGCCCGGCGAGCTCGGTCTTGACGGTGATGACGGTGAGCGAGTGCCCGAGGATGTCGTGCACGTCGCGCGCGACGCGGCCACGCTCACGCTCGGCGGCGAGGCGCTCGACCTCGCGCTGGGCCAACCGCATGCGTGCGAGCGAATCGATGGAGCGCATGAACGCGGCCATCATCAGCGAGATCGAGGCGATGATCGCGGGCACCCACAGCACGTCGGCGTTCCAGCCCACATCGATCACGTCGAACAGCAGCGCGAGCACAGCGAGGCTGAAGATCGACATCCACGTCACGCGCCAGGGCAGCAGGGCCGTCGCGATCAGCACGCCGACGTACGTCCACAGCGCGCCGATCCCCCAGCCGAGCCACGGCCACAGCGCGAATGAGAGTGCGAAGACCGCCAGGATCGGCACCGCGCGCAGCCGGAGCGGGATCGTCCAGTTGATCGGCGTCGCCACGAGGAAGGCGACCGCGTAGCCGCACAGCACCGCGATCCCGATCGCAGCCGACGCCGACGACTCGGCGGCTCCCACGATCTCGGTGCCGGCGCTGAACATCCACAGCAGTGACACGCCGCCGCCGACGTACCACCGCAGCGCGGGCATCGACCAGAGCACCGAGGGCACCGTGTATCCCTCGCCCGGGCGTCTGTCGCCGGGCCGCACCATCCACAGCGGCCCCCACGCCTGCTTGTCGGAACGCTCGCTCACTGCCTCACCTCGCCTCTCACCCTAGGACGCCGTTATCCGCTGTCGCGCTCCGCGTCGAGCCAGGGGATTCCCGTCGAGACCGGTGACGTCGCCCTCGGTCTGGCCGAAAATCCCCTGCTTCGGCGCACAGGATGCTGACGGATGCCGGCGGCCAGGGCCGCCGGCATCCGCTTCCCGTCCTCACACGCGCTTCGTGTCGCGGCGGAAGAAGAAGACGGTGCCGGCGACGAAGATGCCGAGCCACACGATCGCGTTGATGAGCGCCAGCGGAGCGAACGGGTCGCCCGTGAGCGGCTCGCGCGCGATCTCGCTGATGCCGTAGACCGGCGTGAACCTGGCGATGACCTGCATGAAGTCGGGCATCGTGCTGATCGGGTAGAAGAGGCCGCCGAGGAACGAGAGCAGCACGATCGCGAGGCTCGTGATCTGTGCGGCGTTCTCGCCGGGAACCATGTAGCCGACCATGAGTCCGAGCGTCGTGAACACGGCGCCGGCGAGCAGCCAGGCGGCGAGTCCGGTGGCGATCCACTGCACCGGCGTGAGGTCGATGCCGCTGATCGCACCGGCGAGGTACGTCGCGACGATGGCGAGCAGACCGAGGAGCATTCCGGCGATCATCTTGATCAGGACGTTCACGAGCGGGTTGAGCGGCGTGAGCCGCAGCTGGCGGCTCCAGCCCTGCGCCCTCTCCACCGCGACGGCGGCGCCGGTCTGGGTGGCCGACATCATGGCGCCGTACATCGCCATCGACACCATGATGTACGCGGCGATCGACGGCCCGCCTTGCGAGAGCGGGGTGGCGGTGAGCTGCTGATCACGCATCGGCAGACCGATGATGACGAACATCACGACCGGGAATGCGACGGTGAAGATGAGCGTGCGGCGGTTGCGGAGCTTGCGCTTGAGCTCGATGCCCAGATACGTCAGGTTGAACCCGCCGAAGGGCGGCACGCGGCGATCGAGCTGCACGCGGTCGGTGGTCGGTGTGCCGGCGGTGGATGAGGTGGCGGTGGTCATGACTTGTCCCCTTCCGAGGTGAGGGCGAGGAAGACGCTCTCGAGGTTCTGGGCGGTGATCTCGACGTCGCGCGCCGCGGTGCGGGTGAGCAGATGCCGGGCGACGGCGTCGGAGTCCTTGGTGTGGATGGCGACGCGGTCGCCCTTGGTCTCGACGTCGTCGACACCCGGAAGAGCGGCGATCGACACCGGGTCGGCGCCCGGGAGCGTGGCGTGCACGATGCGGCCCGAGACGAGGTTCTTGATCTCGGCGGTCGTGCCGTCGGCGACGATGCGGCCCCGGCTCATCAGCACGATGCGGTCGGCGTACTCGTCGGCCTCGTCGAGGTAGTGGGTCGCGAACAGCACGGTGCGGCCACGGGCGGCGTCAGCGCGGATCGCGCCCCAGAACGAGCGGCGTCCCTCGACGTCCATGCCGGTGGTCGGCTCGTCGAGTATCAGCAGGCCCGGGTCCGACAGCAGCGCCATCGCGAAACGCAGGCGCTGCTGCTGGCCGCCCGAGCACAGCCCGACCCGGCGGTCGCCGATCTCGGTGATGCCGGCGCGCTGCATCACCTCGGCGACCGGGCGGGTGTCGGCGAACAGGCTCGCGGTGAGATCGAGCGTCTCGCGGACGGTGATGTCCTTCAGCAGCCCGCCGGTCTGCAGCACCGCGCTCACCAGGCCGTGGGCGATGGCGGCGCGGGGCGACTCGCCGAACACCTGCACCGATCCGGAGTCGGGGTGCGAGAGCCCGAGCAGCATGTCGATGGTGGTCGTCTTGCCGGCGCCGTTCGGGCCGAGGAATGCGACGATCTCGCCGGGCCGCACCCGCAGTGTGACGCCGTCGACGGCGGTGACGGCGCCGAAGCCCTTGTGCAGATCGGTCGCGTCGACGGCCCAGAGCGGGGCGGCGGTCGACGTGGCCCGCGTCGCCGTCGTGGTCTGTGTGATGTCCATGTCTCCATGGTCGCGAGGCCGGGCATCGACCCCCTCACACGCGCGTCACGACGTGCCCGTGACATCCGTCATGGGTGGATGTGGGGATGCGGCCGTCCCGCGCCGACGGGCAGCCCAGGGCGACGGCATCCTTTCCTCCGGGTTTGGGGCGCACGCCGCCCGTCCGGGGCGCGCGGCGTACGCCCCGGACGGGCGCGGTGCGCCCCAAACCGAGAGTGGCCGGGGCGCACGGCGTACGCCCCGAACGGACGCGGTGCGCCCCAAACCCGGAGTGGCCAGGGTGCGGCCGGAGCGGGAACGGCGTCAGGCGCTGTCGCGGATGTCGCGTGCGAAGCCCTCGGCGTGCGCGCGCAGCGCCTCCATGCGACGGCGTCGCGCGGCAGCGACGTCGAACCCGAGGTACGCCGGTGGCATGGGGCGGCGCGCGTTGGCCGAGCACTCGAAGTTCTCGCACAACAGGGTGCCGACGGTGTCGCCGTTGCGACCGGCCTTGCCGGCACGCTTCGCGCCGAACAGTACGACGTCGTTCGGCAGGGTCACGTCCTCGCACCATGAGCACTGCGCGCGGGTGCGCGTGCGCTGCTCGGTCTGGCGCAGCAGAATGCCGACAGGGTCGTCGTCGACCGGCACCACGATGAAGCCGGCGAGCGGCTGCTTCGGGTCGCGCCAGCCGAAGTAGTCCAGATCCTGCCAGTTCACTCCGGCGAGGTCCGGGACGACGAGGGCGTTGCGCTCGCGCAGGGAGGCGTTGACGAAGGACGCGCGGATGTCCTTCTGGGTGTAGGCGTGCATGATTCGATTCCTTGTTCACAGAGGGTTCGTCGCGATGCGACGGAGAGCGGATGCCGCGGACCGATGGTCCACGGAGAGTCGGCGGCGTCGTTCCTGGTCCCAGACCGGGCGACGCGTGCGGCTACCTCCGCTCGGCGCGAACAGCGCCGAGTACCCCCTCACGCCCGTGGGGCGTCGTGATCGTCGAATGCACGCCCGACAGCATACGCTCGTGCGCCTGGGCAGACGTCGGTATCACGTGCTCTCGCCGAGACGACCCGCTGTGTGCGGGCGCGACGTGTGCCCTCGACGAGAGCACATGATCCGCGCGGCGTCGCCGGGTGGCCCCCGAACCCGCTCAGCGCAGGAGTGCGCCGCCGACCTGCACGACGATCCAGAACAGCACCACCACGCCGCCGACGACGATCGGCACCCACGGCACGCCGCGCTGCAGGCGGCGGCCCTGGGCTGCGACGCCGGGCGGTGGGCGGAGCGCATCCAGTGGGGGCGTGAACGGGACGCTCGCTGCCGCCCCGCCGGTCGCCGGCGTGGCGCCCAGACCCGCGGCGGCAGCGAGTGCCGCAGTGCTCGGGGCCGCGGCATCCGGAATCATCCTGTCGGCGGCGAGCCGCTCGTCACGCCATCGCGCCCACTGGGCGAACTTGTCGAGGAGCGCCCCAACGACCGAGAACAGCCAGGCCCACGTCTGCGGGTCGAGGGTCGAGAAATCGCGCTTGGCGTAGAGGAACAGCCAGTCGTCGACGATCTCGACGTCGAGGGCTGCCGCGTTGTCGATGAAGCGCGCCATGATGTCGGGCGTGAAGAGGTAGAGCGCGTCGCGCTCGTAGTCGGCCGGGCAGTAGAGGGAGAAGTAGCGGTCGAAGTCGCCCTCGAGGCTGAGCCGCTGGTCCTTGTCGAAGGCGAGCGGCAGGTTCGACCCGAAGAGGCCGTTGTTGCTGGTCGCGTCCAGCACGATGTGCGGCAGCGGGGTGTCGAGCTTCACCGCGACATAGCCCCAGTGGTGGGTCTGCTGGTTCTTGCCCGAACCGGTCGTGTACCGGTAGTTCGCGAACTCGACGAAGCGCGGGCGGTCGCCCCGCACGAGGTCGGTCGAGTGCCGCGAGTTGCCGAGCGAGAAGATCATGCCCGGCAGCCCGGGGTTGTCGAACCGCGGCACGTACTGCATCGCGTTGGCGCGCGCGAACCCGTCGAGGCGGTACATGCGGTCGCTGCCCGTGCGGGCGGCCCGGACGGACAGCGTGATGCCCACGGCCACGATGATGCCGATCACGAGGATCGGGGCCAACGCGAAGAGAAGCGCCATCCCGCCCCCGCCCCCGGTGCCGATCGCGCTCACGACGGCGGAGATCATGGTCGTCGCGATCGAGCCGAACACGACCAGCACGACGACCGCGATTCCCGCGAAGATCAGCACGCCGGTGAAGGGCGAGCTCTTCAGGCGACCGGTGCGGCGCAGTTCCTGCACGAAGGCGCGCGCCGCGCCCGGCGGGACTGTCTCGACGAGGGGACGCGCGTCGAACGGCAGCGACGAGGCGGCGCCGGGCGCGACAGAGGGAACGCTCACTCGACCACGCTACCTGGGCACGTTGCGGGGTGTCGGGATCGTCGGGTTGCGGCATCCGTCCCGTAGTGGCTTCCCTTCCGATGCCTCCGCTGCCTCGGCGTAGAGTCCTGACAGAGCCGTACGAAGATCGTTGATAACCGATTATCGATTAGTGTAGGGTCGTCTCGTCCCGATGATGTGCCCACGAGAGGATCGACGATGATCAGCAGACGTACCCTCACAGCGATCGGCGCCGGAGCGGCCGCCGTGACGCTTCTTGCCGGCTGCTCCTCCACGCCGAGCGGGGGTGAGAGTTCCAACGAGAACGTCGAGTTGCGCGTGCTCGTGAACGTGACGCCCAACCTCACCGAGGACTGGTGGAACGAGCTCGTCGCGCCCTTCGAAGAGGCGCACCCCGACATCGACGTGGTGATCGACAACCCGGGCGCCGAGGGTGTCAGCGCCGCCGTGCCGCGCCTGCTCGCCGCGGGTCAGGCGCCCGACATCGTGCAGTCGCTCGCGCCCACCCCCGACCTCGCCGAAGAGCTCGTCGACCTGTCGGAGTACGACTGGGCGTCCGGGGGGCCGCTGGCCGACCAGTACTCGATCGACGGCAAGTACTACATGGCGGGCGTCGGCGTGCAGCTGCAGAGCCTGTGGTTCTACAACAAGGACGCCTTCGAAGCGGCGGGGATCACCGAGCCGCCGACCACCGTCGACGAGCTCAGCGACGATCTCGCCCAGCTCAAGGACGCCGGCTGGACCGGCATCCAGACGGGTGGCGACTGGATGTCGAGCCACGCGCTGCAGACACTCGCGCTGCCCTCCGTGGTCGGCGAGAACCCGGACTGGTACGCCGACATGAACTCCGGCAAGACCACGTTCTCGAAGAGCTACGGCGACTACACCGACCTCTACGCGGACTGGATCGCGAAGGGCTACACCAACGCCGACGCGCTGGGCGTCAAGTACCCCGACGCCGAGCAGAACTTCCTCGCCGGAAACACGGCCCTCTACCCGATGGGCAGCTGGTTCGTGGGCACCGAGGCGAAGGCCGAGAACCCGGCGCCGATCGGCGTCTTCCGCGGACCGGCCGTCGACGGCGTCGACGATCCCGCCATGGGCGCGAACATCGCGAGCCCGTACGTGATCATGAAGGAGTCGAAGCACCAGGATGCCGCGGCCGAGCTCCTCGAGTTCCTCACCACCGACAAGGATGCGGTGATGAGCCAGCTCGAGGTCGACGGCAACTACCGCGACGGCTATGAGTACGACATGACCGATCTGGGCAAGGAGCTGCTGGCGATCGTCGCCGACACCCCGGCATCGGCCTACACGCCGACCGGCGGCGGCTACGGCGAGCGCAAGCTGCCGGACGGCTACTCCGGCGAGCTCAACACCCAGACGCAGGCCCTGCTCGGCGGCACTCCGGCCGACGACGTCAACGGGGCCATGGACGCCTGGTTCACCGCCAGCATCGACTGACGGACGGCTTCCGCGCCGGCACCGCGCCGGCGCGGAAGCCTGGCCTCCCCGTATCGACGACGACACGACACCCCGATGGCGACCACAGCCCGACGGGCGGGAAAGCAGACTGAGATGGCCGACACCGTGGCCCGGCTGGCCGGCACCGCGAGAGCGCGAACGGAAGCGCCCACACGCCGCCGGCGCAAATCATGGCAGGACCGCGCCGCGGGCGTGATCATGAGCGGCCCGGCGCTCATCGTCTTCATCGCGATGTTCATCGTGCCGATGCTGCTGGCGATCGTGCTGAGCTTCACGGACTGGAACGGCTACAGCCTCCATTTCGACTTCATCGGGTTCGAGAACTACGCCGATGCGTTCAAGAACCCGCGCACCATCGATGCGGCGGTGTTCACGGCGATCATCGCCGTGGTCGGCACGGTGCTGTGCAACGGGATCGGGCTGGCCGTGGCATCCCTCATCGCCGGCAACAGTCGCGGCAACACGGTGCTGCGCACGGTCTTCTTCTACCCGTACATCATCAGCGCGCTGATCATCGGGTTCCTCTGGTCGGCGATGCTCGCGCCGCAGGGCGCCGTCAATTCGCTGCTCGCCCAGTTCGGGGTGGCGCCGCTGCCGTTCCTCACCGACATGACCTTCGCGAAGGCGAGCGTGATCCTCACGATCGTGTGGTCACACTTCGGCTTCAACATGATCCTGTACCTCGCCGGCATCAAGTCGGTGCCCACCGAGTACTACGAGGCGGCGACGGTCGACGGTGCTTCGCGGTGGCAGCAGTTCCGCAACGTGACGCTGCCGCTCATCGCCCCCGTGCTCACGGTGAACCTCGTCCTGACGCTGGTGGGGCTGCTCAAGGCGTACGACATCGTGCTCGCCCTCACCGATGGCGGGCCGGCGGCGTCCACGCAGACGATCGTCTACCAGATCCTCAAGGACTCGTTCGCGCAGGCGCGACTCGGGTTCGGCGCGGCCCAGTCGGTCGTGCTCCTCATCGTGACCGCGGCGATCGGGCTCGCGGTGACGTTCGCGCGCCGCGGCGCCGACCGGAAGGCGAGCGAATCATGACGATCTCGACCGAGACCACCGGCCCGAACATCGCCGCCGAGGTGTTCCTGACCGACGCCGACGAACTGCCTCGGCGCAGGTTCGGCCGCCGTCCGCGTCGTCGCAGCGGGCCGGCGGCGGCGCGCACGCCGCTCGCCGCCACGATCGTGAAATGGGTGCTGCTCGGGGCACTCGCACTCGTGATGCTGGTGCCGCTGTACATCCTGGTCATCAGCGCGTTCAAGCCGCAGGCCGACATCATCCTTCATCCGCTCGCGATCACGCCCGACATGTTCAGGTTCGAGTACCTCTGGAACGCGATCACGAGCGAGAAGTTCAACGTGGTCGGGGCGTACGGCATCACCCTGCTGTTCGTCGTGCTCGTGAACGTCTTCTGCATCGCGCTGGCGGCGCCCGTCGCCTACGTCATCGCCCGAGGCCGCACGAAGTGGCACGTCGTGCTGCTCGTGGTGTTCGTGTCGGGGCTCTTCATCCCCGGTCAGGTGACGCTGATCCCGGTGGTGTTCGTGCTGCGCGTGCTGGGCCTCATCAACACGATCCCGGGCTTCCTCCTGTTCGAGACGGCGGCGACGCTGCCGGTCACGATCTTCCTGTTCGCCGCGTACCTGCGCACCGTGCCCCGCGACATCGACGAAGCGGCGGCCCTCGACGGGGCGGGTCGGATCCGCGCGTTCTGGTCGTGCATCTTCCCGATCATGCGCCCGGTGGTGGCGACGATCGTCGTGCTCAACTCGATCGGCGTCTGGAACGACTTCGTGAGTCCGCAGATCATCCTCGGCCCCGGCTCGGGCATCTACACGGTGACCACCGGCGTCTACGCGGCGGTCGGCGAGTTCTCCACCGACTACACCGTGCTGTTCCCGACGCTGCTGCTCGCGATCGCCCCCGCCGTCGCGTTCTTCATCATCATGCAGCGGCACATCATCGGCGGCCTCGTCGCCGGGGCGACGAAGGGCTGAGCGTGCCGGAATCGATCCCCACCCGGCCGCTGTCGTCGATCCCGGCGTGGGCCGTGCTGCAACGCCGCCTGTTCGACGAGATCGAGGACGCATGGCGTCTCTTCTCGGAGTCCTTCACGCGGCCCGACGGCGGCCTACGCTTCGACGCGGTCTTCGAGGACCGCGACGGCGTCGACGACCTGTACGAGCCGTTCTTCAACTGGCCGGCGTTCTATCTGCTCGGGGGCAGTGACGAGGTGCTGGCGGCGGCGAAGCACCACTGGGAAGGCGTGACGGCGCAACTCGCCGATGCCGGCATGGTCACCGGCGAGTACGAGAACGGCTACGACTGGTTCCACCAGGGCGAGTCGCTCATCTTCTTCTACGCCCTGTGCGCCGCCGACCCGGCCGACCCCGTGTTCGCGGAGCGTGCGCGCCGGTTCGCAGAGCTGTACACGGATGCCGCGCACGGCAACTACGACAGCATCCGCAACATCATCACAGCGCCCCACAACGGTGCGCTCGGTCCACGCCCCGGACTGAGCGATGAACCCGAGCCCTACTCGGCCGAGCGTCGCGAGATGCGTCCGTACGGTCTGCCGCTCGAATTCGTGCCGGGCATCGGCGATTGGGACGACCTGGCCGATCCGGTGCTCGCCGCGGCGATGGGCGAGGCGATGCACCGAGCCGCTGCGGGCGACGTGGCGGTGAACCTCGCCGCGACGAGCCTCGTCGCCAACCGCTGGCTGTACGACGGCGACGAGGCGTCGGCCGCCTGGCTGCGCAGCTACGTCGACGGCTGGCGCGCCCGTGCCGCCGCGAACGGCGGACTGCTCCCCGACAACGTCGCGCCCGACGGCACCGTCGGTGGGCTGCACGATGGCCGCTGGTTCGGCGGCCACTACGGCTGGACCTGGCCGCACGGGCTCCCGTCGATCGGCATGGCGGCGGTGGTCGCCGGCATCAACGAATCCTTCGTCACGGGTGACGACGCGGCCCTCGATCCGGCCCGAGCCGTGCTCGACACCGTGCTCGACAACGCCATCGTCGCCCCGATCGCCGAGACCCCCTTCAGTCTGCGAGGCGGCTGGCTCGCGCGATGGGGGACGGATGCCGCCACCCCCGCCCTGCTGGTCCCCCACCGCTTCGGGCGCCATGGCTGGTTCGACTACGGCCCGATGCCGCTCGAGCTGCCACTGTGGGTGTGGTGGTGGTCGCGGCGCGACGACGACCTGGCGCGGGTGCGTCGAGCCGTCGCGGGCCTGCCGCCAATGGCCGAGCCGGTCAAGCCGTTCCGCGACAAGGCCGAGGCCGGGCACGAGGCGCCGTGGCTCGCATTCCTCGACGGCGACCTGCCCGACTACCCCACGCGGGCGCTCGAGATGGCACTGGGCCAGGTCGCGCGTCGCGTGGCGCTGATGCAGGGCGCGGCGACGGATCCGGACGCGGCGCACCTGCACTTCTGGCAGCGCGTGAACCCGGTGGTCACCGAGGTGCTGAGTCAGCTGGTCTCGGGCACGCCGCAGGTGCTCTACAACGGCGGTCTGCCCTTCGCCGCGATCGTCTACGAGGATCCGGACGCCGGGCGCCCGGGGCTGCCGCCCGATGTCGCGGCCCTCGTGTCGCGCCTCGACGGCGACGACATCGACCTCGCACTCGTCAACACGTCGACCACTCGCGCTCGCCGTGTGGTGGTGCGGGCCTCGCGGTTCGGCGAGCGGCGCATCGGCTCGGTGACGGTGCGGACCGAGACCGGTGCCGTGTATCCCGGCAGCAGCACGGCGTACGCGTCCACCCCCGGTTCGCCGTCGACGCTGACGCGCCAGCTGACGGCCGACGACGACGCGCTCCTGATCGTGCTGCCGCCCGCGCATCGCGCCGACCTGACCCTGCACACGGTGCACTCCGGCGCCACGCCGCGACACCGGCGTGCGGCATCCGCTCTTCCCCTGTCTGTACCCGTCGAAGGAGTGCCCCATGTCTGACCCCGCTGCGCCGTTCCCACGACCGGCGTTCGAACTTCCCGTGCGCGGCGGCGCCTACCGCCGCCCCGACACGCAGACGCTGCGCGACCTCGAACGGGTGTCGTCGGCGACCGCATGCGCCAAACTGCATGGAATGGGAATCACCCGCTCGTTCGTCGAGGGCCCCCGCCCGCTGGCGGTAGGGCAGCGGGTGGTGGGATCGGCGATCACGCTGCAGTTCATGCCCCAGCGCGAGGACCTCGCGTCGGGTCATGGACAAGAATACGTCGAGCGGCATACAGCGCTGTGGCACGTGCTCGAAGAGGTGAAGCCGGGCGATGTGCTGGTAATCCAGGCGTTCGGCAGTCGGTACTCGGGCTGCATCGGCGACATCCTCGCGCGCTACTTCGTGAAGAAGGGCGGCGTGGGCATCGTGGTCGACGGGCGCATCCGCGATTCCGACCGCATCCGGGAGCTGGGTCTGCCGGTCTGGTCGACCGGCACCACACCGCACTACGCGTCCCAGACCGAGCTGTTCCCGTGGGCGTACGACGTGCCGGTCGCGGTCGGCGGCGCCCTGTGCATGCCCGGCGACGTCGTGATCGCCGACGGCGACGGCCCCGTCATCGTGCCTCAGGCGATGGCCGGCTCGGTGCTCGAGACGGCGGCCGACCACGAGGACTGGGAGGCGTTCAGCCGTCGGCGCCTCGACGAGGGCGCGCGCCTCAGCGACTACTACCCCCTGACGCCCGACTCGCGTGAGGAGTACGAGCTGTGGCGTTCCGCGCAGGCCTTCGCCCGCTGACGCCGACGCCCGACGCCTCCGAGATCTTCGGGCTCGGCTGTGCGCCGATCGGCAACCTATTCCACGCGGTCGCCGATGCCGACGCCGACGCGACCGTCGCTGCGGCGCTGGCCGCCGGCATCCGCTTCTTCGACACCGCCCCGCATTACGGCGCGGGTGCGAGCGAGGCTCGGCTGGGGCGTGCACTCGACGGGGTCCCGCGCGACTCGGTCGTCATCGCGACGAAAGTGGGCCGGAAGATCGTGGATGCCGCGGGCGACGCTGTGCCGTCGGGCGGCGTGGGCGCCGATACGGCGGCCGACCTCTCACGCGACGGCGTGCTGCGCAGCCTCGAGGGCAGCCTGAAGCGCCTGCGCACCGACCGCATCGACCTGCTGTACCTGCATGACCCGATGGACGTCGATGAGGCGCTCGCCCATGCGATGCCGGAACTGCTCTCGCTGCGCGACCAGGGCGTGGTGCGGGGGATCGGCGTCGGAATGGTGTGGCCCGACCCGCTGACGCGCTTCGTGCGGGAGGCCGACATCGACGTTGTGATGATCGCGGGGCGCACCACCTTGCTCGACCATCGCGGCGAGCACGAGCTGCTGCCCGCCGCTCTTGAGCGCGGGGTGGGGGTCGTGGCAGCGGGCGTGTTCAACTCCGGCATCCTCGCCGACCCGGTCGGCACGCCCTACTTCGACTACCGCGAGGCCCCGCCGTCGCTGCGCACTCGCGCTCTGGAGCTGTCCGCCCTGTGCGGTGCGCACGGGGTCGAGCTGCGGCACGCGGCCTCTCGCTACCCGCTGCGCCTCCCCGCCGTCGAGGCCGTCGTCGTGGGCGCTCGCACGCCGGCCGAGGTGCAGGACTTCGTGGCCGCCGAGCACGCGTCGATCCCCGACGAGTTGTGGGCCCAGCTCGATCGCGCATGAGCATCGTCGACGCGCACATCCATCTCTGGGATCCCTCGCGGTTCTCGCTGTCGTGGTTCCGGGACGACATGGGCCTGCCGCGTGTGGCGCTGCCTGCGGCGTTGCGGGATGCCGCGGCCGGCGCCGCGCGTCCCGTCACTGCCGCCGTCGCCGTCCAGGCCGGGGACACGCTGCCGGAGATGCAGTGGCTGCTCGAGGTCGCCGCTGCGGATCCTGTGGTGCGGGCGGTGGTGCTGCAGTACGTGCCGGGGTTCGACGGCTGGGCCGGGCTCGCATCCGACGTGCTGAACGACCGGGTGTGCGGCATCCGGGTCGCGACTCCGGGCGGTGCGGCCGACCTGTCGGACGTCCCCGGGCTGGACGTGTTGTGCGAGGGTGCGGGCTCCTCAGGGCGCGTCGTCGAGCTGCTCGTGCGTCCTGCCCAGCTCGATGCGGTGGCGCAGCTGGCCGGCCGATACCCGCGTACGACGTTCGTCCTGTGCCATCTCGGGCTGGGGGCGGGCGCGCCGACGAGGGAATGGCAGGAGTCGCTGCGGCGGTGCGCCGCCGAGCCGAACACGGCCGCGAAGTTCTCGGGCCTCGCGACGGCGCCGGACGATCACGACCGTCTGGCCGCGCTCGCCGCGACGGCATCCGACGCGTTCGGCGAGCACCGGTTGATGTTCGGCAGCGACTGGCCGATGTCCGCCCGCGTCGATTCCTACGAGCGCCTGGTCGATCGCGTCGAGCGGGCGTGGCTGGGGCGATCCGACGACCTCTGGGCAGCGGCATCCGTGCAGGTCTACGGACTGTGACGACCGGCGCCCGCGGCGCGATCGGAAAGTCGCCGCATCGATCCGCTCAGGAGCCGGGGCTGCGGCCCGCGACGGATTGCTGAACGGGCGCGTTCGGCAGGGAGCGCTATTGCAACGTTGTAGTACACCGGTGTAGCTTCACACGTACTACACCGGTGTACTACTTCGCCTGCTCAGCCGTAGACGGCTGATCGTGGGGAGCGCGTGCGCCGAGCAGCAGGGGCGCGGTTGCCGCTGCATCCTTCGAAGAAAGGCTGTTCAATGAAGAATGAAACCGGGGTTCGGTGGCCGCGTGGCCTTCGAGCTCGGGCAGCGACGGGACTCGTTCTCGCCGCGTCGCTCGTCGCGCTGACGGCGGCCCCCGCCTCAGCCGCTCCTGATCCGTGGGAGTCGCAGTCGGGGATCTACCACCGCTTCACCGTTCCCACGTCGAGCGTGCCGTCGAATGCCTGCGGCAACTCGACGGGCGCGGGTGCTGAGGTCGAGGGCAATTTCGGGCCGTCGAACACTTGGGCGCGGATGGGGCTCGACGCGAGCGGCTCGAACTGCTCCGCCAACATCGGCCCGCTCCAGCCCGGCCTGTACTACTACCAGTACGTCGCCACCATGGCCGACCGTTCGCGGGTGGCCTTCCGCAACGCCGACACTCCTGTCGAGGTCACATCGCACCCCGACTGGAACACCCTCTTCATCCCCGGCCCCGAGGTCGCGTGGATGGACGACGTCCCCGCGGGCGGCGGCTCTGTCGCCGAACTCACGTACCGGTCGCCGGTGACCCAGTCCGAGCAGTCGCTGGCCGTGTGGACCCCGCCGGGCTACACCACCAAGGCAGCCAAGGCGCTTCCTGTGCTCTACCTGCTCTCCGACCAGGGCCAGTCGTTCCGCGAGTGGCTCGAGCTCGGCCGCGCGCGCCAGATCCTCGACAACCTCGCGGCGAACGGCGACCTCTCGTCGATGGTCGTGGTGATGGCCGACGCGGGTGACGCCGACGCAGCGGCGGAGCTCCTGGACGGGATCGTCCCCGCCGTCAAGTCCGCGTACAACGTGTCGAGCAAGGTGAAGCAGACCGCGATCGCCGGCATCGGGCGCGGCGCGTCGCAGGCTCTCGAAGTGGCGGCCGCCGAGCCCGGCGTTTTCGGTTCCGTCGGCTCGTTCTCCGGCTACCTGTCGGACAGCACGGCGGTCACAGCCTCCCTGGCTCGCAAGATCAATGCCAAGACCGATCTGCTGCGGTTCTACGTCGGCAACACGCTCGACCAGAACTACAACGGCACCTACGAGGCCATGACCGCCCTTCAGCAGGCGGGCGTTCGACTCGAGTTCGATGGTGTGCACCCCGAGACCGGCGGAGTCTGGGACACCTGGCGTGAGAACCTGCGCGACTTCGCATCGCGCGCCTTCAAGCCGAGCGTCAAGGACCACGGCCTCAGCGAGGGTCACTCACCGCTCACCGAGCCCTACACCGCGCCCGCTGCGGGGAGCATCACGACCCCGAGCATCGACGAGAACGGCATGGTCACCTTCGAGACCGGCACCCAGTGGGCCGACGCGAAGGACGTCGTGCTGTGGGGCGACTGGGCTCCGAACGGGCAGTGGTTCCGCATCCCGCTCACCAAGGAGGGCGACCGCTGGCGGGCGACGATCGGCCCGATCGACGGCTACTACTACTGGCGCTACGAAGTAAACGGCGTCGGGTTCCACGATCCTCAGGACACGACGAACGTCGTGAACGTCGAGAGCCAGCTGTTCGTCCCGGGTGGTACGCGCACGCCACTGCTGGCGGATGCCGCAGCCGACGAGACCGGAGAGCTCGCGACGCTCAACTACAGCGGTGCCTTCGGCGCCTCGAAGCTGAAGGTATGGACGCCGGTCGACTACGACGCGAACCGCGCCGAGCCGTATCCCGTCCTGTACCTGTACCACGGCTTCGGGCAGAACTACGCGGCCTGGACCGAGATCGGCCGCGCGAGCCAGATCCTCGACAACCTCTACGCGCAGGGCAAGATCAAGCCCATGGTCGTGGTGATGCCGGGGTACTCGGGTGCGCCCTTCGACATCTGGAACGAGCTGTCGGGCAACGTGATGCCGCTGGTGAAGTCGCAGTACAACGTGTCGGACGACCCGGCGAAGCGTGCGATGGCGGGTCTGTCGTGGGGCGGGTTCCTCACGCACGGCACCCTGGTGAACCACCCGGGTCAGTTCGGCTACTTCGGGATGTTCTCGCCGCCGTTCACCGCCGCGACGCTCGATCCCTCGACGCCCGGGGGCCAGACGGCCATCGCGACGACGAAGTCGGTCACGCTGTTCGCCGGCGACGTCGACACCGGCGCCGTCAACGCGATCAATGGCATCGAGTCGTCGATGAGCGCCAACGGGATCCCGGTTGCGAAGACGGTGGTCCCGGGGCCACACGGCTTCGACGTGTGGTGGCAGGGTCTCATCGACTTCCTGCCGCGACTCTTCTAGCCGATCGACAGGTGCGGGGGCCGACCACCGTCGGCCCCCGCACTCCGCTGTCCGCGCTCCGGGCCGGCGTGATCGGTCGAGCGGCAGCGAGGCAGCGCTGTAATACGCTGACCACTGACCCGACGGGAGGCGGTAGCGCCATGGCACGCAAGGCGAGCGGGTCCGCGACGATCCGCGATGTCGCGGAGCTTGCCGGGGTGTCGATCAAGACCGTCTCGAACGTGCTGAACGGCTACCCGTACATCCGGCCCGAGACCGACGAGCGCGTGCGGAACGCGATCCGCGAGCTGCACTACCACGTCAACGTCTCGGCGCGGAACCTCAGCCGCGGGCGTACGGGCGTCATCGCCCTCGCGCTTCCCGCCCTGCGGGGCGTCTATTTCGCCGAGCTCGCCGACACCATCATGCGCGAGGCCGCCACGGTCGGCCTGACGGTCTTCATCCAGCAGACGAACGACGAGCGGGATCGCGAACTGCGAGTCGTCAACGGCAGCTACCGCTCGATGGTCGACGGTGTCATCTACTCGCCATTGGCCTTGGGACAGCAGGATGCCGCCCTCTTCGACGTCGACTTCCCGATGGTGCTGCTCGGCGAGCGCGTCTTCGACGTCGGCGTGGATCACGTGACGATGCACAACGTCGAGGGTGCGAAGGCAGCTGCGGAGCACGTCATCGCGCGCGGAGCGCGCACGATCGTGCCGCTCGGCGCGAAGGAGGACCAGTCGACGAGCAGCGGCACGCTGCGCATGGAGGGCTTTCTCCAGGCGCTCGAGGAGCACGGGCTCCAGGTGGATCCCCGCGCGATCATCGGGGTGCCCGACTACTTCCACGCCACAGGTGCCGCGACCATGGCCGAGATCCTCGACCGAGGCGTGAAGCCCGACGCCGTCGTCGCCTTCACCGACACCCTTGCACTCGGCGCGCTGTCGACGCTGGCCGACCGCGGCCTGCGGGTGCCCGACGATGTGCAGCTCATCGGCTTCGACAACATCGAAGAGACCAGCTACTCCCGTCCGCCGTTGACCACGATCGACCTCGGCCGCGAGGCCGTCGCCGCCGCCGCTGTCGCGCTCCTCGAGGAGCGCATCCGCCTCCGCCTCGACGGCGTCGCGAAGGACGATCAGCCTCCTCCGCGCAAGGTGGTGGTCGACTTCCGCCTGGTAGAACGTCAGTCGACGCTGAGCTGACGGCGCCGGCGCCGGTAACCGTGAGCGATGGGATGCCGCGGCCGCCGGCATCCGGAATTCAGAGCCGGCACCGCCCAGCCGGCGGTCAGTCGATCCAGAGCACGACGCCGGTCATACCCGAGAGCACCGCCGTCGTGCCTGCCCGGATCGCCGCAGCACCGCGCTGCGGGGTGAACGTGCCTTCGTCGAAGTGCGTGGCCGAGCCGAGCCCCTCACCGCGGAAGCCGGCTCCGGTCCAGTCGACGGAGGTCACGTTGTAGGTGGGCTCGGCCAGCTCCGCGCCGAGGACGAGGAACGACACATCGAGGTGGTTCGGGCTGACCATCGCGAGCGCGTCGATCAGCGCCTCGCCGGTGCTGACGATGAGGTCGGGGTCCATGTCCATCGCATCGACGATGGCCGGGATGGGGTCGGAGTCCTCGGCCCTCACTGTCCGCAAGGACGCGTGCTCGTCGGACGCCCACTCCTCCACGGCGGTGTTGAGGGTCTCGGTCGTGCTGTCATCGCCGCTGGTGAGCAGCACCACGCGATAGCCGGCCGAGGGCGAGACCCCATGCCAGGAGCCATCCGCCGGCACCACCGTCGCCTCCGGGGAGGGCTCGGTCTCGGGCAGGAATCCCGCCGCCGGCGTGCCGACGGCGGTGGGTTCCGCGCGCGGCGAGCGCCACTCGTCATGGGCGCAGGCGGTCAGCGACAGCAGGAGCACGGCAGCGACGATCGTCGCTGAAAGGGTGCGAAGAAGCACGGTCGTCCTAGCGGATGGAGGGCGGATGCTTCCAGGATGCGCGACGGCGCCTGCCGCCTTGCTCGTGAACGGCCTCGTTTGCCCAGTGTTCGCTCGCCCGGCTCCGGCCGTTCACAGTGCTGGGCCTCGACCGTCACGTGGGGTCGCGAGGCTCATCTGTCGGAGCCGGGGAACCGGCGCCGCATCCCCACATCCAGTTCAATACAGAACGGAAGACAAATGCTCTCGGTAGCAACCCCACGGCCTTCGGGCCGCGCGGCCCTGTGGCTCTCGGCCGCAGCGGTCAGCGCGGCACTGGCGTTCAGCGGAGCGCTCGTCGCCCCCGCCGGCGCCCAGGCGGCCACCACCGCGTCGTACACCGGCATCGTGCTCGGCGTCGGCGCGGACGAGGCGCAGCGCACGGTCAGCTGGTACACGTCGGCCGACAGCGCGCAGGTCGTTCAGGTCGCCCCCACTTCCGCGGTCGTGAACGGCGAGTTCGTGGCCTCGGTGACGACCTTCTCCGCCACCGGAACCGCGAACATCGCGACGAGCGGCGGCTACAACCGCCACGCGACCATCTCGGGCCTGCAGGAGAACACGCAGTACTCGTACCGCGTGGGGTCGGACGGCAACTGGTCGACGATCTCCTCCTTCAAGACGCAGTCGTTCGAGGGCGACTTCGACTTCCTGTTCTTCGGCGACCCCCAGATCGGCTCGTCGGGCGACGTCGCGCGCGACCAGGCGGGATGGGTGGACACGATGAACGTCGCACTGACCGCCAACCCGAACGCAGAGCTGCTCGTCTCGGGCGGCGACCAGGTCGAGACGGCGAACACCGAGGCGCAGTGGGACGCGTTCCTCGCGCCCGAGCAGCTGCGGTCCTACCCGTGGGCGGCGACCATCGGCAACCACGATGTCGGCGGCAAGGCGTACGAGCAGCACTTCTACACGCCCAACACCGACTACTCGGCCGACTACTACCGCGCCGGCAACACGGCGACCGAGTCGGGCGGCGACTACTGGTACATCTACAAGGATGTGCTGTTCATCGACCTGAACAGCAACAGCTACAACGACGCGACCGGCGGCGGCGACGAGGCGCACGTGCAGTACGTGACCGATGTCGTGAACGCCCACGGCGCTGACGCGAAGTACACCGTGCTCGTCTACCACCACTCGATCTACTCGGCCGCCTCTCATGCGAAGGATGCCGACAACAAGGTGCGCCGCGTCGACTTCCCGACCACGTTCTCGAAGCTCGGTGTCGACCTCGTGCTGCAAGGCCACGACCACGTGTACACCCGCAGCTACGAGATCAAGGACGGCGAGAAGGCCAACGCCGACGAGCAGCCGGGCGCCAACGACGTCTTCGTCGGCGAAGGCGGCGTCATCTACATGACGGCGAACTCCGCCTCGGGTTCGAAGTACTACGACATCACGGCGCCCGACAACAGCGGCACGAGCGGCGCGGGTAACGGCGCCGACCCGCTGAACCCCGAGAGCTACTGGTACAACTCGGTGCAGAACCAGGAGCACGTGCGCAGCTACGTGAAGGTCCAGGTCAAGGCGGACGCCCTGGTCGTCGAGGGCATCCGCTCGGGCACGTGCGACGCGCCGAACGCGGCCGTCGAGCTCGGCAAGGTGGGCTGGTGCGGCACCGAGGGTTCCACGACCCCGGTCGGCGGCGTGGGCTCGGTCATCGATTCGGTGACCATCCACCAGTACCACGCGGATGGCGGCGAAGACCTCCAGGTCATCGTCCCCACTGCGGCCCCGGGCGAGTTCGGCTGGACGATCGACGGCCAGAACGGTCTCGTCGACCTCGGCACCGCCGAGGAGAAGGACGGCTACTTCGAGGCGTCGGGCGAGATCAACCCGATCGCGGTCTCGGACACCCGCTCGTCGCTCGCGCCCTGGTCGCTGACCTCGGTGCTGGGTGACTTCTCGGACGGCGACAAGTCGTTCTCGGGCAGCTACCTCGGCTGGACGCCGAAGGTGCTCACCGCGGGCGCCGGCGCGGTCGCGGGCGCGGCCGTCACCTCCGGCTTCGACGGCGGAGCCGGCCTGTCGGTCGAGCGCGTGCTCGGCGCCGCCCTGCAGGGTCACGACAAGGGTGAGGCGCTGCTCGGCGCCGACCTCGACCTGAAGCTGCCGACCGAGACCAAGAACGGCAGCTACCGCGCGACGCTGACGATCACCGCCCTGGCCGGCTGATCAGCTTCATCGCCACACCACATCCGTGGGAGAGGGGGCTTCCCCTCTCCCACGGATCGTCCCGTTTCCGCTCCACCCTGAAAGTCCACCCGTGAACGCATGCCCCGCCTCTCCCCGACCGCGCCATCGTGCCCGCGCCCTGTGCGCGGCACTGTTCGTCGCGCTCGCCGTCGCATTTCCCACCGCACCGGCAGCCGCTGCCGCACCGGCAGCCGTGATCCCCGTCGCTGCCGCTGCCGCCGCCGACGGCGCGGACGACGTCAACTGGACAGTCCGCACCGCGTCGAACAACTTCGGCTCGGAGCGCACCAACTACGGCTACACGATCGACCCCGGCGGCACGGTGAGCGACGGCATCGTCGTCGCCAACCACGGTCAGCAGCCCGTCGACCTGCGGGTCTACGCCGCAGACGGCTTCACCTCCGAGGACGGCGCGCTCTCGCTCCTCGTCGCGGGTGAGAAGTCCTCCGCCATCGGCGCCTGGATCACGCCCGATCAGCAGACCGTCACGGTCGCGGCGGGCGAGACCGCCAGCATCCCGTTCACCGTCACGATTCCCGACGACGCGACGCCCGGCGACTACGCCGGCGGCATCGTCACCTCGCTGACCGTACCCGACGCGGCCACGGGTGTGAACGTCGATCGTCGCCTCGGCATCCGCGTCGACCTGCGCGTCGGCGGCGAGCTCACGCCGTCGCTCGCCGTCGAAGACCTGTCGGTCTCGTGGAACGGCGGCCTCAACCCGTTCGCAGGCGGCGACGCCACCGTCACCTACACGCTGCACAACACGGGCAACGCGGCGATCACGGCGGCCGCCGCCTCGAAGGTGAGCGGCATCTTCGGCCTGCTCGCGATGGATGCCCCCGCCGCCGACGCCGGGGCCGAGCTGCTTCCCGGCGAGAGCCGCACCGAGACCGTCGTCGTTCCGAGCGTCCCCCCGTTGTTCGCGCTGATCGGCTCGACCACGGTGGTTCCTTCGGTGACGGATGCCGCGGGCTCCCGTTCCCCGATCGCCGAGGTCGGTGCGACCAGTGTGGGCATCGCGGTGCCGTGGATGCTGCTCATCATCCTGGCGCTCGTCGTGGTGGCGATCGTGGTTCTGGTTCGCGGGCGCCGTCAGCGGAAGGCTGCCGCGCAGCAGGAGGAGGACGCCCGCGTCAGCGAGGCCGTCGCCCAGGCTCTCGAGCAGGAGCGCGCGAAGGCCCTGACCCCCGCCGGCGACTGACCCACACCGCGCGGCCCCGGTGGTTCGCGGGATCGCGGCGAGTATCCGGTCGCTGAGCGAGCGCCAGCGAGACGAAGCGTGGCCTGGGGCGTGGGCCGCGCTTCGTCTCGCTCGTTCCTCGCTCGCTCCTCGACCGGGTTCCGGGGCTCACAGCGGGGACCGGTCGGGGGTTACGGGGTCACGGCGAGTATCCGGTCGCTGAGCGAGCGCTAGCGAGACGAAGCGTGGCGCCCTACGCGGGTGTCCGGTCCGACAACGCCTCGTGCTCGGCCACTTGCTCGGCAGGATCCTCAGGCGAGTCCGCGGGCGCGAGGGACGCGGCATCCGCTTCACCCTTGCTCGGGCCGGTGCGCGTGAAGTACCAGAGCAGGGCCACCACGGCGACCAGGGCGAGGTACCAGACCAGGGGCGACCGGGCGATGCCGTCGAAGACCGGCTGCAGGACGGTGGTGCCGTCCACGCTGATGGCGATGATCCACGCCGATGCGGCCACGATCGCCAGCCCCGCGATCACGGTGCGGAAGACCGGATAGGCGCGGGCGCGCGACAGCCAGATCAGCAGCGGCAGCACGAGTACGGCTGCACAGAGCTGCGCGAGTTCGACGCCGACGTTGAACCCCACGATGGCGACGAGCTTCTCGCCGAAGCTCAGGTTCAGATCGAGGATCGTGGTCGCGAAGGCGGTGCCGTGGACCAGTCCGAACACGCCGGCGATGAGCAGCTCACCGCGGGGCATCAGCGGCTTGATCGCATGGACCGCGGCCACGATGATCGAGACCGCGACGAGGATCTCGACCGGCTTGGTCGGGAACGAGATCACTCCCAGCGACACCAGGGCCAGCGTGATGAGGTGGCCGACCGTGAACGACGTGATGATGAGGGTCGCTCGCAGCACCGCCCGCTTCACCGGGATGGGCTCGGTCCACCGCACACCGCGCCTCGAGCGCACGGCGAGCGAGGGCGCGACGACGAGCAGCGTCATGAGGAACAGCAGGTGATCCGTTCCCTCGGCGATGTGCAGCATCCCGAGCCACACCACCGAGAAGAAGCCGGCAAGCGGGGTCCGTGCGGAGCGGTCGAGGGTGATCTCGGTCACACCGCCGCCGAGTACGCCGACGACCTCGGGATCGCCTTCGGCGACCTGGCCGTTGCCCCAGTCGCTGACCAGCGCGACGTACACCTGGTGCGAGGGGACGACGTCGAGGATGAAGTCGTAGTCGAGGGTGACGGCGCCCTCGATCGGCCGGTCGCCGTCCGCGAACCGGATCGTGGTGCGGATGGAGTCCTCGCCGTTGACCCGGGTGAACTCGGGATCCTCGGTGACGGTCGGGGTGAGCTTCGAGACGTCGTCGTTCACCGTCACGCGGTTCAGGATGAACGTCATGAGGTTGTCGGCCACGGCGTCGAGCTCCGCCTGATCGGTGGCCAGGTCGTAGCCCGTGGCCGCGACGAATCCGGCCTTCTGGATCTGCATCTCGACGTCGACGGCATCCGACTGCACGGTGACGAAGACACCCGTGCTGCCCGCCGGGTGTGCGGAGGCGCTCGAGGCGGTGAGGAGCACGAGCACGGCGGCGAACACCGCGGCGATGCCGACGATCAGGGGGCGGGACAGGCGCGGAACGGCGGAGAGCACTCCGCGACGCTAATGAGCGCGGGGGAACAGCAGGCGAACGGCAGGTGACCAGAGCCGGCTATGCGCCGGCGTCGTCGGTCTCG
Organism: Microbacterium yannicii; assembly: GCF_024055635.1. Lineage (GTDB taxonomy): Bacteria > Actinomycetota > Actinomycetes > Actinomycetales > Microbacteriaceae > Microbacterium > Microbacterium yannicii. The sequence goes on along the minus strand of NZ_JAMXMB010000032.1, from coordinate 131,539 downwards.
TCGGGCATCAGCGTGCCCGCGGCGTGCGCGTAGAACAGTCGCGCCGCACTCTCGGGATCGCCGGCGTCGAGCGCCTCCAGCAGGCTGCGGTGCCACTCCGCGACCGTGTGCCAGTCCCCGGGGAAGGAAGGGTCGCCGAGCACGTGGAGTGCGCGCAGGCTGGGCTCGATGATGTCCCACATGCGCGGGAGGTAGACGTTGCCGCTCGCCTCGATGACGCCGCGGTGGAAGGCGAAGTCGAGTTCGCGGAAGGTGCCGAGATCCTTGGCCTCGGCTGCGGCGTGCATGTCGGCGATGAGCTGCTCGAGGCGTTCGCGGGCATCGGCGTCGAGGTCGCCGCAGGTCAGCCGGCCCGCGATCGATTCGAGCTCGGCACGGGCGACCTTGGCCTGCGCGACCTCCTCGTCGGAGTAGCTCGACACGAAGTTGCCCTGATGACGCACGTGGGTCACGAGCCCCTCGTGGGCGAGCTGCTTGAGCGCGTCGCGCACCGGTGCCTGACTCACCTGCAGCCGGCGTGCGAGCTGTGATTCGACCAGCTGCTCGCCGGGCACGAGCGAGCCCTCCTTGATCATCGTCTTGACGAGCTCGTAGATCTGGTCCGAGAGCAGACCGCGCTTGAGCTCGGTGACCGAGCTGAGCGCATCGGTCATGGCGACACCGCCGTGACCGCCGCGTCGACCGGCACCAGCGCGGCGTGGGCCCGGAGCCAGGCATCGGCGATGATTTCGGCCCCCTGCGGGGTCGGATGCACGCCGTCGGGCACGATCGCCGGCGCGCCGTTCTCTGCTGCAGCCGCCGTGACATCGTCGTGCAGCAAGACCAGCGTCGCGTCGAAGCGCTCGGCCAGCCGGCGCACCGCGTCGCGCTTGCCGTTCAGGTCGTCGAGCCAGGCCACCTGGTCGTCGCGCACCGGCACGAAGAACGGCTCGATGAGCACGAGGCGCTCGACGCCGGCATCGCGCGCTGCCTGCAGCAGCCCCGCGACCGAGGCCTCGAAATCCTCGGCGGATGTGGGGTCATCGCTGTCGAAGCGGCGCCACATGTCATTGACGCCGACGTACACGGTGAGCACATCGGGCTGCGCGGCGAGCACGTCGTCCCAGCGTGCGGCGAGGTCGACCGCGCGGTCGCCTCCGATCCCCTTGTTGACGACGGTCACGCCGGGGTCGCCGTCGCCGACGGCCCGGGCGATCAGCGCGACGTAGCCGTCCCCGAGCGACGCGGCGTCTTCGCGATCGCGTCCGGCGTCGGTGATCGAATCGCCGGCGAAGACGAGAGTGGTCGTGCGAGGCATCCGTTCGGTCCCATCGTTGGAGCGTGTTCCGTCAGCATAATCGATAATCGCTTGCGGCCGTCCCCGCGGCTCGCGGACCTCGACGGAACACCCGAGGCTGCCGCGAACCTATCGTCTCGCGGGCGCCCTGGCGAGAGGCCGACGCGGACGACGTCGCCGCCGGGTCGGCCCGTCACCGGTTGAGATCGTCCGCGTCCCACGTCAGCATCGTGTCCTCGCGGATCGGCCGCGCCTCGAGCTCCGGTGTGTGCACACGGCGCACACGCTACCGGGCAGAATCGGTGCCATGACCGAGGCCCGTACGAACCCTGACGATCTCGAAGCGCTGCGCGCGGCATCCGACATCCTCGGCATCGATGCCCTCCTCAGCGCCGAGGAACGCGCCGTCCGCGACCGCGTGCGCGCCTTCGTCGACGACGAGATCCGCCCCCACATCGCCGACTGGTTCGACCGTGGTCACTTCCCCGTCGAACTCGCTCCCGCGCTCGGACGCCTGGGCGTGCTCGGCATGACACTCGACGGCTACGGATGCCCCGGCCGCAGCGCCGTCGAATACGGACTCGCCGCGCTCGAGCTCGAGGCCGGCGACTCGGGCATCCGCACGTTCGTCTCCGTGCAGGGGTCGCTCGCGATGGGCTCGATCCACCGCTGGGGCAGCGAGGAGCAGAAGCAGGAGTGGCTGCCGCGCCTGGCCGCGGGCGAGGCCATCGGCAGCTTCGCGCTCACCGAGCCGACCGCCGGATCCGACCCGTCGAGCATGAAGACGTACGCACGCCGCGACGGGTCGGACTGGGTCATCGAGGGTGCGAAACGCTGGATCGGGCTCGCCTCCATCGCGCAGATCGTGGTCGTGTGGGCGCAGACCGACGAGGGGGTCCGCGGCTTCCTGGTGCCCACCGACACGGCGGGGCTCGACATCACCGTGCTCGAGCCGAAGGGGTCGATGCGCGCGTCGGTGCAGACCGAACTGCGGTTCGACGGCGTGCGGCAGCCGGCATCCGCTCTCCTTCCCGGCGCGCGCGGGCTGCGCGGACCGTTCTCGGCGCTCAACGAGGCGCGGTACGGGATCGTGTGGGGCGCGCTCGGCGCGGCCCGCGACAGCTACGAGGCGGCGCTGCACCACGCGCTGCGGCGCGAGCAGTTCGGGCGTCCGATCGCCGGCTTCCAGCTGACGCAGCGCAAGCTCGTCGACATGGCGATCGAGCTGCAGAAGGGCGCGCTGCTCGCGCTGCACCTCGGACGCGCGAAGGATGCCGGCACACTGACGCCCGCGATGATCTCGCTGGGCAAGCTCAACAACGTGCGGGAGGCGATCGCGATCGCGCGTGAGGCGCGGACGATCCTCGGCGGCGACGGGGTGCTGCTCGAGAACTCGCCGATCCGGCACGCCGCGAACCTCGAGTCGGTGCGCACCTACGAGGGCACCGACGAGGTGCACACCCTGGTCCTCGGCCAGCACCTCACGGGGCTCGACGCCTTCCGCTGACGCGTCGTCGTCGGGCCCCGGGCTCGGCCGCGCCGAACCAGGGGATTTCCCGCGAGACACAGGGCGACACCCCCGGTCTCGGCGCGAATCCCCTGTCTCGACGCCGGCACCCCCGTCCCGGGTGACCGCGACGTCCGGGGTGCGCCGGCCGCGGTGTTGTCCCGCTCAGCGCGCGAGCTCGGTGCGGACAGCCTCGCGCAGCCACGCCGTGTAGCGCTCGGGACTCCAGCCCGACTGCGTGACCAGCTGCTGATACCCCTCCGGCGAGAGCAGGAATGAGAGGGCGGCCGCGACGGCATCGGGATCGGACACGACGCCGACGTACCCGCGACCGACGAGCTCGTCGACAAGCCGGCGATAGTCGGCGGCTCGTCGGCTGAGCATCCCCTGCAGCGCGGAATCGACCACGGGATCGGATGCTGCAGCTCCGAGGATGACCGTCCACAGGGCGTGGCCGCGGGCGTTGGCGATCGCGATCTGCTCGAGGACGGTGTCCAGGAACGCAGCGTCGGGCAAGGACATCACGCCCGACCCCACCTCGGTGTCGGTGAGCGACTCCGCATCCACCGTGCCCGAGAACACGATCTCGAACGCGGCGAGGAGCAGTTCGGCCTTGGGGGCAGCCGTCTTCACCGTCTCGCTGGAGACCCCCGCCTCGCGAGCGATCGCCGCAAGGGTCGTCGCCTGGTAGCCCCGAGTTGCGAAGAGCCGGGCGGATGCCTCGACGATGCGCCGCCGCGTCTGCTGTGCCTGCTGGGAGCGCAGTTCGGATCGATACGTCCGTGAACGTCCGTCCGATCCGGATGTATCAGCAGTCATTGACTTGCCTCTCATGGTGGTGAATACTCCCACAGTACATTCGAATCTACCGAAAGTCGCCCACATGTCCCGCTACCTCATCACCTGCACACCCGCCCACGGCCATGTCATGCCCCTCCTGCAGATCACGCGGCATCTGATCGCGCGCGGAGACCGGGTCGACTTCCTCACCAGCCCTCGCTATGCGGATCCGGTGCGCGCCGCGGGGGCGCAGTTCCTGCCGCTGCCCGCGGAAGCCGACGTCGATCTCGACGATGCGGATGGCGCGTTCCCCGAGCGCCGCGGACTGACGGGACCGGCCGCCATCCGCTTCGACATCACCAACCTCTTCATCCGACCGGCCGCCGCGCAGCTGGCCGCCGTCCGCAAGGAACTGACGGCCGGTCGCATCGATGCGGTGCTGACGGAGCCCCTCTTCATCGGCGCGGCGCTGTTGTCTCGGCTGCCGCGCGACGAGCGCCCGCCCGTCGTCGCTCTCGGAATCTTCCCGCTGGGCGCCAAGAGCCGTGACACCGCGCCGTTCGGTCTCGGTGTCACCCCGCGTCCGGGGGCACTCGGGCGCCTCCGGAATGCCCTGCTCACCGTGATCGCGGAGCGCGGGATCTTCGGCGCGGTGCAGCGGGAGGCCGACGAGCTGTGCCGCCGCGAGGTCGGCGTGACGCTCGGCGGCTTCGTGCTCGACTGGACCGCTCACGCCGACGCGCTCGTGCAGTTCACCGTGCCGGGATTCGAATACCCGCGGTCCGACCTGCGCGCCAACGTGCGGTTCGCGGGAGTGCTGCCCGCACCGTCCAGCGGGGTCGCACTTCCCGACTGGTGGAGCGACCTCGACGGATCGCGACCGGTCGTGCATGTGACACAGGGAACGGTTGCGAACGCCGACTTCGGCCAGCTGGTGCTCCCGACGATCGAGGGGCTCGCGGCATCCGATGCTCTCGTCGTCGTCTCGACCGGAGGCCGACCGCGCAGCGCCCTGCCATCGGACCTGCCTGCCAATGTGCGTGTCGCGCAGTACCTGCCGTACGACCGCCTGCTGCCGCTCACCGATGTCGTCGTGACCAACGGCGGGTATGGCGGCGTTCAGCAGGCGCTCGGCCACGGCGTCTCCCTCGTCGTCGCCGGGCAGACCGAAGACAAGGTCGAGGTGTGTGCCCGCGTCGGGTGGTCGGGCGCCGGCATCAACCTCAAGACGAACCAGCCGACCGCGGTGCAGGTGGCTCGAGCAGTCGAACGCGTGCGTGCGGAGAGCTCCTTCCGAACGCGGGCACGTGAGCTGGCGGCGGAGTTCGCCACGGCCGACGGGCTGGAGGGCCTCGACTCGGTGCTCGCGGAGGTGGTCTCCGGCCGGCTCGACGCGGCCCAGTGACAGAGGCCCGGGAACCGGCCGGCGGGCTGCCGGAGTCCCGGTTCGGCGTGTGGCGCGGCATCCGGTACCATTGGAGGGTTGTCCGTATATGCGCGCACCTGCGTGCCTGGCGGATGACGTGCACACACACCCTCCTGCTGTCGGGAAATGCCCGGCAGCCGTTCTAGTCCGAAGGAGGTGGGTTAGTGACGCACCAGTACGAACTCATGGTCATCCTGAACCCCGAGATCGACGAGCGCCAGGTCGGCGCCAACCTCGACAAGTTCCTGAAGGTCATCACGACCGACGGCGGCACCATCGAGAACATCGACATCTGGGGCAAGCGCCGTCTCGCGTACGAGATCCAGAAGAAGAACGAGGGCATCTACGCCGTCGTCAACTTCACGGCGACCGCCGCGACCACGCAGGAGCTCGACCGTCAGCTCAACCTCAACGAGCAGATCATGCGCACCAAGGTGCTGCGTGCCGAAGAGGCCATCGCGATGATCGCCTCCGAGAAGCAGCGCGCCGACGAGCGCGCCGCTCGCAAGTCTGCCAAGGCAGCGAAGGCGTAAGGCTGATGGCCGGCGAGACGATCATCACCGTCGTGGGAAACCTCACGGCTGATCCCGAACTGCGGTACACGCAGAACGGCCTCCCCGTCGCGAACTTCACGATCGCGTCGACGCCGCGCAACTTCGACCGTCAGGCGAACGAGTGGAAGGACGGCGAAGCGCTGTTCCTCCGCGCGAGCGTGTGGCGCGAGTTCGCCGAGCACGTGGCCGGCTCGCTGACCAAGGGCATGCGGGTCATCGCGACCGGCCGCCTCAAGCAGCGCAGCTACCAGGACCGCGAGGGCAACAACCGCACCGCGATCGAGCTCGAGGTCGACGAGATCGGCCCGTCGCTGCGCTACGCGACCGCACAGGTCACCCGCGCTGCGGGCGGCTCGAGCGGCGGCGGCAGCTTCGGTGGCGGTGGCGGTGGCGGTCAGGCTCGCCCGGCTCAGGTCGCCGACGAGCCGTGGTCGACGCCCGGCTCGACCGGTGGCGCTGCAGGCGGCGACGCCTGGGCTGCTCCCGGCGCCTACGGCGACGACACCCCCTTCTAAGGGTCGATCTCAGAAGCAGATTCCGGATGCCTCGGCACGAGGCATCCGATCAAGGAAACGTAAGGAACCACCATGGCTGGAAAGGCAACCGGCGATCGCCGGAAGCCGCGGAAGGGCGCGAAGAACGCGGCCCCCGCGAAGGCGATCCGTGTCGGTCTCATCGACTACAAGGACGTCGCGACTCTTCGCAAGTTCATCTCGGAGCGTGGCAAGATCCGCGCCCGTCGTATCACCGGTGTCTCGGTGCAGGAGCAGCGTCTGATCGCCAAGGCGATCAAGAACGCGCGCGAAATGGCGCTCCTGCCTTACGCCGGCGCTGGCCGCTAAGGAGCACCCAATGGCAAAGCTGATTCTCACGAATGAGGTCGCCGGGCTCGGAAGCGCCGGAGACGTTGTCGAGGTCAAGAACGGGTTCGCCCGCAACTACCTCATCCCCCAGGGCTTCGCTGTGGCCTGGACCCGCGGTGGCGAGAAGCAGGTGGCGTCGATCCGCGCCGCCCGCGAGTCGCGCGCGATCCACGACCACGAAGAGGCCGTGGCCCTCAAGAACACCCTCGAGACCAACAAGGTCAAGCTGTCGGTCAAGGCCGGCGCCGAGGGTCGCCTGTTCGGTGCGGTCAAGACGGTCGACGTCGCGAACGCGGTGAAGGCCGCCGGCCTCGGCGACCTGGACAAGCGCAAGATCCACATCACCACCCCGATCAAGTCGGTGGGCGAGCACGAGGCGACGATCCGCCTGCGTGATGACCTCACCGCCGTGATCACCCTTCAGGTGGTCGCCGCCAAGTAATACGACGCTCACCGGTTGGTGAGCCTGTCGAACCAGGATGCCGCGGACCGGTGCTCTTCACGAGCACTGGCCCGCGGCATCCGGCGTTTCCGGCGTCCGTCATTCCGGCGCTGAGGGTCAGAAGACCCAGTTCGCCCCCGCGGCGACCGGCCACGACCACGCGACCGACGCGGACCGCAGGGCCTCCGGCGAACGCACCTCGATGAGGCCCGCCTGCGCGAGCGAGGCGAGCGACACCGAACCGAGGTGCGCGGCACCGAGCTCGCGGACATCGAGCACGAGGTGGGGCTCGTCGTCGGTGCGCACCACGTCGGCCTGCTGCCAGGCGCCGGCGCGCACACGCCAGCGGCCCGCGTTGGCGGGCAGCATCGCGTCGGTCACCTCGAGCACGACGTCGACCGCGCCCGCGTACATGCGCCGCGCCAGCGCGCCGGGCAGGTCGACGATGCGGATCCAGCTGTTGTCCTGGTAGTCCGGTGCGGCGCCGCGCACATCGACGAGCAGCGACACGATCGGGTCGTCGACGGGCAGATTCGGGACCTGTACGCGCGTCGTCAGGTCGAGGTCCAGCAGCACCGACCACATGCGGTGCGCGGCGGCAGCACTCAGCGCCACGGCCTCGCGCACGTGCACGGTGCCCTCGGCGCCGGCGCGTTCCCACGACATCGTGCGGCGGAAGGTCGCGTAGGCGAGCACGGTGTCATGCTCGTCGCGCACGAGCAGCAGCCGCAGCGACTCCTTGCCGCCGCGGAACGGCGCGGGGTCGGCCTCGCGCGCTGTGCGTTGCTCCGGCGTCTCGCGGGTCGCCCAGCCGGGACGCCCCAGGCCCACCGGCAGCCGCGCGTAGTCGCGGTGCAGTGCGGCGACGACGTCGCCGTGCGCAGCGGCATCCCACTCCTCAAGGGCGACCTCAAGACCGGCCGTGCCGGGCACCGGCCGAAGCGCGGCGCCGCGCGGAATCGTCAGGCTCACCTGCGTGGAGGCCATGCCGTAGCCGAAGCGGCCGTAGATGGGCGTCTCCGCGGCCATCAGGCCTGAGATGGTCTCGCCGTGCGCGAGGCAGTCGGCGAAGTGATGCTCGATCATGCTGCGCAGGATGCCCCGGCGACGGTGGCCGGGATGCACGCCGACCCATGTCAGCCAGCCGCACGCCACCTCCGCGCCGGGAACCGGGTAGGCCCGTAGCGGGTAAGCACCGTGGAAGCCGGCCAGCAGCTCGTCGTCACCGACCGGTGAGACGCCGTAGGTGCGGTCCCAGCTGAGGGGGCTCGGCAGGTCGCGCAGCGCCTCGACCGAGCGCTCGGTCGGGAATGCCCACACGTCGAGACGCACGACGTCGTCGAGGCGCTCGTGGCCGACGGGAGTGAGGAGGTAGGACTCGGGAACCGGCATCTCCCTACTCTGGCGAGTGGTCGATGCGTGCGCAATCCGGCGGCCGGTGGCTGCGCGCCGCGCGGAGGCAGCACGAAGCGGATGCCGCGAGCCCCCCGGGTCGCGGCATCCGCCTGCCACCCCCGCCCGCCGCACCCGGATCCAGGCGTGGCCGCACGCGGCGGGCGGAGATGGGTCGTGCACCCCCGATCGCAAGGCCGTTCCAGGCAAGAGCCGGCTCTCGCGATCGGGGGCGGTTCTGGGGCGGGAGGGCCGCTGGGGACGGCCCTCCCGCGGTGCTCACGCGGGTCGGGGCGAGGGGCGCCTGGGGAACGTCGACTTGCCCCGTCGACTCACGCGGAGCGTCGCCGCGACACGCGCGCGATGGCGCCCGCTGCGAGCAGCGAGAGCGCCAGCAGCAGGAACGGCATCGCGCCCGCTCCTCCTGTCGTGGCGAGCTGGGTGGCCTCACCGGCCGAGATGGCCGATGCTGCCGCGCCGACGACCGTCGCAGAGCCGTCGTCACCGGGCGTCCCGTTGTCCCCCGGGTTGGTGGGGTTCGTCGGGTTCGTCGGGTCGGTCGGGTCGGTCGGGTCCGTCGGGTCGGTCGGGTCCGTCGGGTCCGTCGGGTCCGTCGGGTCCGTCGGGACGACGGCGTCGGTGTCACCGAGAAGGTCGGTGAGCAGGTCATCCACGAGGCCGGTGCTGTCCGATGCATCCGCCACGTTGTCACCCACGTTCTGCACGGTGTCCGAGACGGCGCCGAGCACATCGCCGCCGTTCAGCAGCTCCTCGACGACGTTGCCGGCGTCGGTGAGCGCGTCCGTCACGAGACCGTCCAGCACCTGGTCGGCGGTGTTCTCGGTCGCGTTGGTCACGGTGGTGCCGAGGTCGCCGCCGAGGTCAGCGACGGTGGTGCCGAGATCGTCGATCACGCTGTCGATGTCGCCGTCGAGCAGGTCATCCACGGTGTTGTCCGCGTTGTCGACGAGGTTGCCCACGAGGCCGCCCTCGACGAGGATGCCGTCGCCGACGACGTCGTTGAGGCCCGAGTCCGCGCCGAGCAGACCGTCGAGGATGGTGGTACCGGCGGTGGTGCCGGTTGCGCCGTCGATGAGGTCGCCGACCGCATCCGTGACCGGCTCGAGCGCTCCGCTGTCGCCGAGGATCGGGTCGAGCACGCTGTCGCCCAGAAGGTCGTCGACCAGACCCTCGTTCTCCGTCAGACCCGTCAGCAGGCCGTCGGCATCGTCGACCGGCGTTGCCGGCGTCGAGGTGGGTCCGCCCTCGAGCGTCGTCTGGAGAGCGTCCTCGAGCAGCCCGGTCGTGTCGGTCGCGTCGGCCGTGTTGTCGCCCAGGTTCTGGATGAGGTCGTCCACCCCGGCGAGCGGATCGTCGCCGTCGCCGACGCCGTCCAGCACGTCGACCGCGTCGGTGACGACGCCGCCCACGATGCCGTTGATGACCTGCTCATCCGTGTTGGCAGCGGCATCGGTGACCGTCTGACCGACGTCCGAGCCGAGGTCCTGGACCGTGGTGCCGAGGTCCGCCACGGCGGCGTCCGCGTCACCCGCAGCGACGTCGTCGAGAACGGCGTCGACATTGGACGCGACGTTTCCGACGGTGCCGCCTTCGACCAGCGCCCCGTCTCCGACGACGTCATCCAGCGCGCTGTCGTCGCCGACCAGCGCATCGACGACGGTGGTGCCGGCTGTCGTACCGGTCACGTCGTCCACCACGGCGGCGACCGCGTCTGTGACGGGAGCGGCAGCGCCGTCATCCCCCAGGAGCGGCTCGACGATGGCATCGCCGACGAGTGAGTCGACCAGGCCGTTGTCGGCCACCACCGACGAGATCAGTCCCGGATCGGTAGGAGGCTCGGCCGCGTTCGCGACCGTCGCGCCGAGTAGCGTGATGCCGCCGGCGAGTAGCGTGCCCAAGAGGGCGCGCTTGTAGAAAGTACGCATGGTGTTCCCCTTTGCGGATTGATCGGTTCGCAGCGCGCGCCCATGAGAGGACGCAGGAGGCGCTGCTCAGCGCGTGAGGGCGCGCTGGTTCCTCTGCCGCACGAGCTCGGGTGAGCAGGGCGGCGAGATGCCGATCAGTCGGGGGAGACGTCGGTGGAGCCGACGGGCGCCGGGGGCGCGTGCTCGTCTCCAGGCCCGGCTCGACGCACCCAGGCACGGTGTGCGGCGAACGGGAGGAGGGCAGCAAGCGCCCAGACGCCGAGACCCGCACCACCGGGTCCCGCGGAAGAAGTCGGCAGAGAGAGTCCGCCGGCAGAGTTGAAGGGTCCGCTCACGGCCAGCGCGGCGGACGAGACCACGACCGTGGCGGCAGCGGCAGCGTGCGACACGGATGCCGCGGCCCAGCCGCCGACCGATGCGGCAGTGGTCGAGAAGAGGGCGGATGCGGCATCCGTCAGCGCGGCGAGCTTGCTGGTCGACGCCGCGGCATCGCCCGCGAGGCCCGCGAACACGGGACCGCCGGGAATGTCGATGATGCCGGGAAGTGAGGGCACCTCGCCGATGCCGCCCGCAGGCGGGAGCCCGATCGTCGCGCCGGTCTCGTCGACCGCGCCGACGACGCCGGTCAGCGTGTCGTCGACGGTGCCGCCGAGGTCGTTCACCGCGTCGTCGAGGCCGATGCCGGAGACGATGCCGCCCACGACCGGGACCTCGGTCACGAGGTCGACGACGGGCTGCGTGATGCCGCCCACGACGCCGCCGGAGACGACGTCGGAAACCGGCTGGGTGACGTTCGTGACGACGGTGCCGACGGTCTGCACCACCTGGCTCACGGGCTGCTGGACCGGCGCGGGAGCCGTGGCGACCACGGTGTTGACGGCCTCGGTGACGCCCGTGGTCACGGTCGAGACGGTGGTGGTGACGGTCGTCGCGGTCGTGTCGACCAGCGAGGTCACGGCACCGAGGGCACCCCCGAGCACTCCGCCGTCATCGGTCTCGTCGGCATGCGCCTGCCCATGGCCGAGGCCGAGGACCAGCGAGACGACGATCCAGGCGAACGCGGTTGCGACCCCGATCAGGGCCAGCCGCACGATCCTCGGCAGCTGCGAGGTTGCGATCTCCACGTTCACCTCCCACGACGAAAGAGCCGCACGTTCCGGACGGATCGTGCGTAGGGGTGCCTGGACCTGCGACGATACCGCCTGGCCGGTCGCCCTGTCCAGACCCCTCTCGCGAAGAATCCGGATCGCTGCTCATCGCGCGCACGGTGTGTCTCTGTCCCCGGAATTGTGCACAGGGGGTGATGCACACTCCAACCTTCAACCCCGACTTCAATCACATCCCTCTCCACAGGTTGTGGAGGAGGCATCGGCTGGTCAGCGGCGCTTTCTGTGGAGATCCTGCTCGAAAAGCAGCGAGTTCTCCACAGCGGTTGTTCACAGGCGTGTCGGCGTTTCACGCAGGCTCTCCACAGAGTTATCCACAGGTCGTGTTGCGCGTGTCGGAGGTCGTCCTTAGCGTGGGGTGCGGCCCACTCGTGGCGCGCGCCTCAGTGCTGGACACAACGGCGTGGCAGCGGCAAAGGGGATCGCTCACGGGGGTCGACGGGGAAGCGGGATGCTGCGGCATCCCGCGATCAGCCCGTGCACGCTCACACGCGTGCCCGGCGAGTCGCGCCCGCTCGTGCCATGACAACTCGGACGATGTGAACGAACGATAAGGAGGACTCGCAGCCTATGTCGATCGCCGACATCTCCGATGAGCGCATGGGAGGTCCTCGTGGTGAGCGCCGCGACTTCGAGCGCACTCCCCCGCACGACCTTCTCGCCGAGCAGAGCGCGCTCGGCGGCATGCTCCTGTCGAAGGATGCCGTCGCCGACGTCATCGAGACCCTCCGGGGCGCCGACTTCTATGTGCCGAAGCACGAGCTGATCTTCGAGGCGATCCTCACCCTCTACTCGCACGGCGAGCCGACCGACGTCGTCGCGGTCACCGACGAGCTCATCAAGACCGGCGAGCTGCAGCGGGCCGGCGGTGCCGACTACCTTCACACGCTGACGTCGATCGTGCCGACGGCGGCCAACGCCGGGTACTACGCCTCGATCGTGTCGGAGCGCGCGCTGCTGCGCCGCCTGGTGGATGCCGGCACCCGCATCGTGCAGATGGGGTATTCGGGTCAGGGCGAAGCGCTGGACCTCGTGAACAACGCCCAGGCCGAGATCTACTCGGTGACCGGCGCCGAGGCGGCCGAGGACTACGTGCCGCTCACGATCGCGGTGGACGCCGCCGTCGAAGAGATCGAGGCCGCGCGCGGTCGCGACGGCCAAATGACCGGCATCCCGACCGGCTTCTCGGGTCTGGACGCCCTCACCAACGGCCTGCACCCGGGCCAGATGATCATCATCGCGGCGCGCCCCGCCATGGGTAAGTCGACGCTCGCCCTCGACTTCGCCCGTTCCGCCGCGGTCAAGCACGACATGCCGACGATCTTCTTCTCGCTCGAGATGGGCCGCAGCGAGATCGCGATGCGCCTGCTGAGCGCTGAGGGCGCGATCCCGCTGCAGTCGATGCGCAAGGGCACGCTCGACTCGCGCGACTGGACCACCGTCGCGGCGACGCGTGGCCGCATCAATGACGCTCCTCTCTATATCGACGACAGCCCGAACATGACGCTCGTCGAGATCCGGGCGAAGTGCCGGCGACTCAAGCAGCGCGCGGGCCTGAAGCTCGTCGTCATCGACTACCTGCAGCTCATGACCTCGGGCAAGCGCGTGGAGTCGCGTCAGCAGGAGGTCTCGGAGTTCTCGCGAGCCCTCAAGCTGCTCGCGAAGGAGCTCGGCGTTCCCGTCATCGCCCTCTCGCAGCTGAACCGTGGTGCCGAGCAGCGCGCCGACAAGAAGCCCGCCCTGTCGGACCTACGTGAGTCGGGCTCGATCGAGCAGGACGCCGACATGGTGGTGCTGCTGCACCGCGAGGCCGCGTACGAGAAGGACTCGCCGCGCGCCGGCGAGGCGGACCTCATCGTCGCCAAGCACCGCAACGGCCCGACCGACACGATCACCGTCGCGTTCCAGGGCCACTTCTCGCGCTTCACCGACATGGCCCCGGGCGACTTCGGGTAGTCGTCGTGTACGGGCATCGCGACGTGGCGACGCCGACAACCGCGCGACGCGTGGGTCGAGTGTCGCTATCGCCGGTTCGCGGTCTCGAGGAACTGCGTGAGTTGATCGCGGGTGGCGTCGAGTCGACGCGCCTTCTCGTCCATCTCGTCGCGGATCTCGATGACACGCCGCATCAGGGCGCCGCACTCGCCGGCGATGGGGCCGGCTTCTCCGGTGCAGGGGAGCACGCGGGAGACGAGTTCTGAGGGGAAGCCGAGTTCGAAGAGGGTGCGGATCGTTGTGACGGTCTGGATGGCGGTGTCATCGAACTCGCGGTATCCGTTCGATTGTCGCTCGGACTGCAGCAGACCCGTCTGCTCGTAGTAGCGGATGGCGCGGGGACTCGCCCCGGTCTGGCGACTGAGCTCTCCGATTCTCATGACGCCGCACCTTCCGACTTGACATTGACGTTAGCGTCACACTTTACCGTCGTTCCTGTCCGGGCAGGGTCCCGTACGGAAAGGATGAGAGATGAGGATCTTCCTCACGGGCGGCACCGGGTACCTGGGCTCGGTTCTTCTGGAGCGGCTGCTCGCCGCAGGGCACGAGGTCGACGCGCTCGCGCGTACCGCCGCGGGTGCGGAACGGCTGACCGATGCAGGCGCCAGCGCCGTGCGCGGTTCGCTGGACGACACCGATGTGCTTCGCGCTGCTGCCATGTCGGCGGATGCGGTGGTGCATGCGGCATTCGACAGCAGCATGTCCGAGGCGGCTGCCGCGGCGGAGCTCGCCGCGGTCACCGCCCTTGTCGCAGGCGCGGGTGCGTCTGGAACCGACAAGCCGGTGCTGCACACGAGCACGGGGTTGGTCTACGGGATCGATCCCGGCCAGCCTCGCGACGAAGACGCACGCCTGCCGGAGCGCAGCGCGCAGCCCGTCAAGAGCCAGGCCGAGCGTGTCGTGCTGAGCGCTGCGGACATCACTCCGATCGTGTTCCGGGCCGCGCTCGTGCACGGACGCGGGGGTTCGGGCCTCGTGACCGGCCTGATCGGCGCCGCCGAAACGACGGGTGCGGCCGCTTACGTCGATGACGGAGGCCAGCCTTGGGATGCGATCCACGTCGACGATCTGGCGGACCTGTACGTCGCCGCCCTCGAGCGGCCGACTCCCGGCGTGTTCAACGCGAAAGGAGAGCATCGATTCACGATGCGGGAACTCGCTGAAGCGATCAGCGCGATCACCGACGCCCAGACGGTCTCCCTTCCCCGTGAGACCGCGACAGACGTGCTCGGTCCTCTCGCGCTCATCCTCGGAGCTCCTGGCACCCTCGCCGGTGACAAGGCGCGGGAGACGTTCGATTGGGCACCGGTCGGCGGGTCGATACTCGACGACATTCGGACCGGGAGCTACCGGACGTCCGGCGCTGCGGCCGTGAAGGCGGGGGCGTGATGTCCACACCGGAACCGTTCCACCCCGACGTCCGCGCTGCACGCTGGTTCCCTCGCGCCGGCGTCTCGCGGCGCACCCTGCGCCTGTTTCGAAGGCCGCCCCGTCCGCGCGCGTCCACGCCCGATGTCGACGTGTCGAGCCTGACCATCGCGACCGCAGGCGGCGAGCTCCCGTACCGGGTCTACCGGCCGCGCGCCGCAGGCGGGACCGGTCCAGCATTTTTCTGGATCCATGGCGGCGGGCTCGTGATGGGTTCCCCGCAGCAGGACGACCGCTTCCTCATCGGACTCGCCGAGCGTCTCGGCATCGTCGTGTTCGCCGCTTCCTACCGGCTCGCGCCCGAGCACCCCGCGCCGGCAGCCCTTGACGACCTCTACGACGGGTGGCACGAGATCCGTGGCCGTGCCGCCGAGTGGGGTGTCGAGCCTGATCGCATCGCGATCGGCGGAGGCAGCGCGGGCGGCGGCCTCGCCGCAGCTCTCACTCAAAGACTCCACGATGACGGCACGGCGGAGCCCGTCTTCCAACTGCTCATGTACCCGATGCTCGACGACCGCACCGTGCTCCGCACTGATATCGACACCCGACAGGTCCGCATCTGGCCGCCCTCCAGCAACCGCTTCGGCTGGGAGTCCTACCTCGGGGCACCGGCCGGCAGCCCGAACGTGCCGCGGTACTCCGTGCCCGCACGACGCGACCATCTCACCGGTCTGCCGCCCGCCTGGATCGGCGTCGGCACACTCGACCTCTTCCACCACGAAGACCTCGCCTACGCGGAACGCCTCCGCGAAGCCGGCGTCGCCACCGAAGTCCTCGAGATCCCGGGAGTCTTCCACGGTTTCGACGCCGTCTTCCGCAACGCCGGCGTGACCACCCAGTTCCATTCGGCCGCCGCCGAAGCGCTCCGGAAGGCCCTCGAGCCCTCGGCTGCCCCGCACGAGCGGAGACAGACAACCGAGTAACGCTCCGCAGGCACCCTTGGCATCCGATGCCACGGCCTCCAAACGACTTCCGGATGCCCCGCCACGCCGTGAGACACTGGCACGAGTTTCCGTCGACGTGAGGTCGCCATGCCCTGGGCCCTGTTCGCCTACGGCCGCAGCAAGCCGCCCAAGACTCGCTTGCGCCGTGGGCTCTGGGCGTGCGCGCTCCTCCTCTTCTGCAGCATCCTGCTCCCCTTTGTGATCGCCGGTGTCTTGGAGCAGTGGACGTCGGGCGAGGTCCTCGGCGGACTGCTGATGGCGGCGCTTGCGGGTCTGCTGGCGTTCGGTGCCGGAGCCGCGGTCTACACCCTTGCGCGCATGGTGCGCGAGCGCCGCATGCGGCCGTAGCGATCCGAGGCCCAACGCAGGAGATCGCCGATGCGGAGCTCATTGAGTTCCGCGGCACACACGACCATGGCTTAGGGACACCAAGTCCCATTAGGTTCGTTCCATGAACCTCGCCGCCAAGATCACCACGGGCGTCGTCGTGCTCGTCGTCGGCGGTCTGGTGGCGCTCGCAGCGCCCGCCATCGCCTCGGTGCAGGGCTCTCTGTCGTCTTGGCCGATCTTCCAGCCGACCGAGCAGCCCGCCGTCGAGCCGGGAACCGCAGAGGATGACGCGATCGGCGAGGACATGATCGACGAGCTGGGTGACGGCTACGTGTACGTCGGGAACGGGACCGCGATCCCGAAGAACACGCCCGAGGGCTGCGAGAAGCCGATCTGGCTCCACATGGGACAGACCAGCGCGCGCCTGAACGGCGACCTGGCCGACCGTGGGGAGCGTGAATTCGCGGCGGGCACGGTGGGCCTCGACGGCGAGGGTCGGATCAAGACCTACACGGTCGCGGCGGGTGACGCGCTGTTCGCCATCGGGGACCGGTTCTGCATCGCCAACGCGCTCACGATCGCGACCCTGAACCACACGCGCACGATCCAGCCCGGCGAGGTGCTGCTGCTCCACCCCGACCCGACGATCCCGTGGGTGCCGTACTACAACCCCGTGACCGCGCCTGCCGGATACCAGCAGATTCCGTACCAGCTGGCGGTCGAAGCCATGAGTGCTGCGGCGCAGGCCGGCGATCTCGACCGGATGCGTGACATCTTCGCGAACGAATTGTCCGGCCTCTTCCCCGACCCGGCCGAGGCCGAGGTGATCGCGCAGGCACTCGACGTCGGCGACCTCGACGTGCTGCGCCAGATGTTCGCGTAGCTCTTGACGACCCGGCCCCGCGGATGTCCCGAGCGGTGATGCTCGCCATCGCGCGCCGACGAGCCGCGGCCCGAACCGGAGGTTCCTTCCGGCGGAGTCAGCTCGCCGCACTGCCGAGAATGTTCCCCGCCACTCGGTCTCTGACAGGCTGTGGCCATGATCGACAGCGTCGTGGTTCGGTTCGCTGCTCCGCCGGATGTGGCCGGCCTGGTCGAGTTGAAGACTCAGTGGGCGGGACGGCAGGCGGAAGCCGGTGAGAGCGAACAGCTGACGATCGCGCTGGACGAGTGGCTGCGGCGATCAGACGTCGTGTGCGCTGTGGCCGACGATGATGGTCAGTTGGTCGGCATGGCCTGGATGGTGGTCTTCGAGCGGGCCCCCAATCTCGGCGACGTGAGTCGTCACTCCGCGGACGTGCAGAGCGTGTTCGTGATCCCGTCGCACCGTGGGCGCGGCGTGGGCGCGGAGTTGGTCCGGTCGTTGTGCGATGCCGCAGACCGGCGCGCCATTCCCCGGGTGACCGTGCACTCGAGTACCCGTGCGATCGACCTCTATCGCCGCGCGGGTTTCGCGCCGTCACCTGTGTTGCTGCAACGCGAGATCTGATCCGCGTCGGCACGTGCCGGGGGACATCGCAGCCGTCGCCCTCATCCCGGCGGCGGGGTTCCGTCAGCTGGGGCCCGCGATTACCCTCGTGCCCGAGGCATCCACTCGAGAAGTGACGCCCGCGCGCTCGCGCGGGCGACGGAACGCGCAGGAGGCTCAGATGCAGAACCTGACGATCGACTTCATCATGTCGCTCGACGGCTACGGCGCCGCCGAGGGCTGGCCGGGATGGTGGGGGATGGAGGGCCCCGAGTATCTCGGCTGGCTGGAGGAGCTGCCCGACAAGGACTACCCGCTCCTGATGGGCGCGACGACCTACCGGGTGATGTCGGAGCTCACCGCGGGCGGCGAAGAGGGCACCGACGTGCTCAACGGCGTGCAGAAGTACGTCTTCTCGTCCACGCTCGAGGAGCCCCTCGGCTGGGCGAACTCCGTGCTGGTCCGCGAGGATGCGGTCGACTTCGTGCGGCGGCTGAAGGAGGAGTCCGACCGTCCGCTGCGCACGCTCGGCAGCGTCTCACTCTGCCGCTCGCTCCTCCGCGCCGGCCTGGTCGACCGCTACCGCGTCGTCGTGTTCCCGGTGATCACCGGCGCGACCGGGCAGGAGCGGATCTTCGACGGCTACCCCGACGTGCGGCTGGACCTCGTCGAGTCGCGCACCTTCGACCAGCGCAGCCAGCTGCTCGAGTACGTGCCCATGGTGCTGGAGCGTCCGCCGCTCGGGTGACCCCGCCCGCGCGGCGTAGGTTGGAGAGCATGGCTCGCATCATCGCCGTGACCGGCGGCTACGTCGTCCCTGTCAGCTCCGACCCCATCGAGAACGGCACCGTCGTCGTCACCGACGGCGTCATCACCGCCGTCGGCGGGCCCGACACCGCGGTACCCGACGGCGCCGAAGTGGTCGACGCCACGGGGAGCTGGGTCGTCCCGGGCTTCGTGGAGTCGCACGGCCACCTCGGCGTCCACGAGGACGGAGAGGGGTGGTCGGGCAACGACACGAACGAGATGACCGATCCGAACGGATCGCGGTTCCGCGCGCTCGACGGCATCGACATCGAAGAGGTCGGCTTCCGCGACGCCCTGCGCGGCGGCGTGACGACGGCCGTCATCAAGCCCGGCTCGGGCAACCCGATCGGCGGGCGTACGGTCGCCATCAAGACGTGGGGCGGTCGCACCGTCGACGAGCAGATCCTCGCCGCCGACGTCTCCGTCAAGTCCGCGCTCGGCGAGAACCCGAAGCGCGTGTACGGCGACAAGAAGCAGACCCCGTCGACGCGTCTGGGCGTGGCATCCGTGCTCCGCGACGCGTTCGTCGCCGCCCAGACCTACGCCGACAAGCGCACGGCCGCCGCCGACAAGGACGAGCCGTTCGAGCGCGACCTGGGCAAGGAGACACTGGCGGCCGTCCTGTCGGGCGAGCTGCTCTGGGATCAGCACTGCCACCGCCACGACGACATCGCCACCGCGATCCGGCTGTCGGAGGAATTCGGGTACGCGCTGATCGTCAACCACGGCACCGAGGCGCACAAGATCGCCGACGTGCTCGCCGAGAAGCAGATCCCGGTGATCTTCGGACCTCTCCTGACCTCGCGCTCCAAGGTGGAGCTGCGCGACCGCGCCATCGGCAACCTCGCACTCCTCGCCGAAGCCGGGGTCAAGGTCGCCATCACGACCGACCACCCGGTGGTGCCGATCGACCAGATCCGCCTGCAGGCGATCCTCGCCGTGCGCGACGGCCTTTCCGCCGACACCGCCCTCCAGGCGCTCACCACCAACCCTGCCGACATCCTGCGCCTGAACGAGCGGGTCGGCGCCCTCGAACCGGGACGCGACGGCGACGTCGTCGTGTGGTCGGGCGACCCGTTGGCAGTCGATTCGCGCGTGCAGCGCGTGTTCATCGAAGGGCGCGCGGTCTACGAGCCGGATCCGGATGCCGCGAGCCCGCGTGTCGTCGAGCGCTGGGAGCGCTTCGGCCGCACGTCGTGGATGGCCTAGGCCGGCAGCCGCTTCCGTGAGCCCCGCCGCCGACGCGGACGCCGACGCCGCGGCGGGTCCGTCGCGCGGCTGGTTCGGACGCTACTGGACGGCGGCGGCGATCAGCTCGTTCGGGACCGCGGTCTCGGCCGTCGCGATGCCGGTGCTCGTGGTGCAGCTGCTCGCGGCGACGCCGGCGGAAGTGGGGATCGTCAACGCGGCGCAGTTCGTGCCGTACGCCGTGCTCGGGCTGATCGCCGGTGCGTACACGGACCGCTGGCGCCGCAAGCCGATCCTCGTCTGGTCGAGCATCGGCCGCGCGGTCTCTCTCGGCGCGATCCCGGTGCTGTGGCTGACCGGTGCGCTCGAGATCTGGATGCTCGTGGTGCTGTTGCTGCTCTTCGGCTCGTTCTCGGTGTTCGGATTCGCCGCGACGCAGTCGTTCCTGCCCCGGCTGGTGCCGCGGTCTCGACTGGTGGTGGCGAACGCGCGCCTGGATCAGACCGATGCCGCGGCCCAGACAGTCGGTCCGGCCCTGGGCGGCGGGCTCGTGGGGCTGCTCGGAGCCCCGATCGCGCTCGTGGTCGACGCGGCCAGCTACCTGGTCGATGCCCTGCTGAACGGGTCCATCCGCGTCGACGAGCCGCGTGGGCGGCGCCCGGGGCGCCACCTCGGCCGCGAGATCCGCGAGGGGCTGCGCTGGGCGTACGCGCATCCGACGCTCGGGCCGCTCGCCGTATCGACGCACGTCTGGTTCTTCGCGAACGGCATCGCGTTCACCGTGCTCTCGCTGCTGGCGCTGCGCTCCCTCGGCTTCACCGCGTTCACGTTCGGGCTGCTGTTGGCCGTCTCAGGGTCGGCGGCGCTGCTCGGCGCAAGCTTCGCGGTGAGATTCGGCTCGTGGCTGGGCACCGGGCCGGCGATCATCGTCGCCCGCGCGGTGTATCCCCTCGCGTGGCTGCTGGTCGCGGTGGCAGCGTGGCTGTCGGCGGCGCCTGCACTCCTCTATATAGCGCTCGCGCTCCACGGACTCGCGGCCGGCGTCGAGAACGCGAACGAGATGGGCCTCCGACAGGCGGTGACGCCAGACGCCCTGCTCGGACGGGTCAACGCGAACATCCGCGCGGCCAACCGCACGGCAGCGGCGATCGGTGCCCTCGCCGGCGGTGCGGCTGTCGGTCTCATCGGCGATCAGTGGACGCTCGTCGTCGTGATTGTCGTGTTCGGGGCGGCGGCGGTTATCGCCGTCCTCTCGCCCTCGCTCCGCGGGATGCGGATTCTTCCCGACTCCGACTGAGCGCTCGCCCTCCGTCAGCGATCGAAGGGCGGCTCGTCACCTTGCAGGGTGCTGCCACGTAAATGAGAAGCGGATGCCGCGGCCGCCGGCATCCGCTCCTCATCGACGTCGCGCGTCAGGCCTGGTGCACCGTGCGCCCGCCGACCACCGTGCGGACAACGCGCGTCTCGAGCAGCTCGTCGGGCGAGCCGGCGAACACATCGCGGTCGAGCACGATGAAGTCGGCGTGCAGGCCGGCCGCGATGCGGCCGTACGACTCCTCGGCGCCGCTCGCCCACGCGGCGTCGCGCGTGGCGTGCTCGATGGCTGCCATGAGCGGGAGAGCGTACGCGGGCACGTTCGGGGGCAGCGTCGGGTCGAGAGCCGAGCGTCGCGTCGCCGCGATGAACATGTTGGGCAGTGGCGCGTACGGCGACGTCGGGGAGTCGGTGCCGAAGACCAGCGGGGCGCCGGCATCGGTCATCTCGGGCCACGGGAAGCCGCGATCGACGCGCTCGTCGCCGAGCATCGCGCGCCAGTTCGCCTGGATCGCGGGATCGGCGTGCACGGGTTGCATGCTCGCGGTGATGCCGAGCGCGGCCAGGCGGTCGATGTCGGCGCGCTCCACGACTTCGAGGTGCTCGATGCGGTGACGCCGTCGTCGTGGCCCGTTCGCGGCGATCGCGTGCTCGACGGCCGAGATCGCGATGCGCACCGCCTCGTCGCCGATCGCGTGCATGGCGACCTGCAGGCCGGCGGCGTCCGCGGCTGCGACGACAGGCGCCAGCTCGTCGAGGCTCCAGACCGGGTCGGGATCGCTGCCGTCCGAGTAGGGGTGGCCCACCGCCGCCGTGCAGCCGTCGACCGTGCCGTCGATCATGACCTTGATGCCGACGACCCGCAGCCACTCCGATGCGTGGGCGACGGCGAGCTCGACGGCCCGCGCAACCTGCGCGAGGTTCTGACCCTCATCGCCGGTGGGCTGCACGCGCCAGTGCCCGGCGATGTGCGCGGTGAGGGCGCCGGCCCGCTCGGCACGGATCATCGCGGCGAGGTCGTGCTCGTCGAGCCCCATATCGGTCGCGGCCGTGACGCCCGTTCCGGCGTAGCCGCGCAGGGCCGCAGCCAGCGCCGCGTCGCGATCGTCGTCGGTCGTGAAGCTCGCGAGCACCGGCTGCACGAGCAGGTGCATCGCCGTCTCGTCGACGAGCCCGGTGGCGTGCCCCTCACCGTCGCGGTGGACCATGCCGCCTGCCGGGTCGGCGGTGTCGTCGCCGATGCCGGTCTCGGCGAGGGCCGCCGTGTTGAGCCAGATCGAGTGGAAGTCGTACGCGTCCGCGTACACCGGCCGGTCGGAGACGACCTCATCCAGCAGCTGCCGCGTCGGGCGGCCCCCGACCGCCGCGTGCTGCCAGCCCTGCGCGCGGATGCGCGGCGCGTCGGGGTGGTCGTCCGCGAAGGCACGGATGCGGCGCTGGATCTCGTCGAGCGTGTCGGCGCCCCAGAGGTCCACCTGCGCGGCGGCCTCTCCGGTGCCGACGATGTGCGCGTGCCCGTCGACGAATCCCGGCAGCACGGTGGCGCCGCCGAGGTCGATCTCCGGCGCCTCGACGCCGGCGATCCGGCGCGCGGTGTCGTCGTCGCCGACGTAGGCGATCCGGCCGTCGCGGACGACGATCGCAGACGCCCAGCGACGGGCGTCTGCGGTGAACACATGGGCGTGCGTGTACAGGGTGGTCATGGCCGACCTGCCTTTCCGAGGGAGGTGCGCAGCAGCAACGTGTAGAGGGATGCCGCCACCAGCATGCCGACCGGCACCGAGAGGTCGATGTCGCCGAAGGCCTCGCCGACGGGGCCGGTCCAGATGGTGGTCGAGAGGCAGAGCGCGCTCGCCGTGCCGCCCGCGAGCACCGCCACGACACCGGGGATGCTCCAGCCGCGGCTGTACCAGAAGCGGCCGCCGCGCTCCTCGTCGAAGAGGTCGACGCCGTCGTAGCGGCCGTGGCGCAGCACGACGTCGGCGACGAACACCGCCATCGTGGGTGCCGACACGACGACGAGGAACTGCAGCATGAGGTTGACGGCGTCGAGGAGGCTCGTCGACAGCACGAGATAGATCGTGAGTGCGGTGCCGATCGCGCCCACCACGATGGCGGCCGGGATGCGGCGCAGCGGAATGCCGATCGCCTGCAGCGCCATGCTCGACGTGTAGGTGGTCATGCCGTTGAGCGCGACGGTGTTGACGATGACGCCGATCACGAAGACGGGCACGAGCCATGTGGGCAGCAGGCCGAGCAGAGCCGATTCGATGCCGGCATCCATCCCGCTCATCACCACGGTCGCCAGCAGCACGCCGACGAACGTGAACACCATGCCGGGCAGGGCGCCGCCGAGCGCCGTGGCGGCGATGATGTGCGACGGCTTCGTCGAGCGCGGCAGGTAGCGGGCGATGTCGGGGCTGTTGATGTACGAGATCGGACCGGACGCGACGAGCGTGAACCCGATCGTGACGGCAGACCACAGCGGCACCCCCGACAACGGCTCGGCCGCCTGGTAGCTCCAGTCCACCTGGGGCAGGATGAACGCCGTCACCGTCACGAAGATCACCGCGAGGACGATCGCCAGCCACGAATACACCCGCACGATGAGCGCATGGCCGTAGACGGCCACCAGCACCGTGAGCGCCGAGATCACGAGGGTGACGACGATCGGCACGACGACAGGGTCGGTCAGACCCATGCCCGCGAGCAGGTCGGCTCCGAGGAATGACGAGGCCAGCCAGTTCAGCGCGAGGAACACCGCACCGATCAGCCAGCCGGTGAAGGCGACGACCGGCTTGTTGCCGATGATGCCGTAGACGGCGCGCGTGATGACCGAGCCGGAGGTGCCCGCGGCGGGGCCGCTGATCGCGATGATCCCGGGGAACGCCCACAGCGCCGACCCCGCGATGACGACCAGCACGGCCTGCCACAGTTCCAGGCCCAGCAGCACCAGCGTCGCACCGACCGTGAAATTCAGGATGCTGACGCTCGGCGCCGCCCAGACGAAGAACAGGTCGCGCGCGCGGCCGTGGCGCTCCCCGGCCCCGATCAGCTCGATTCCGCGGGTCTCGGGCTGGGTCGCGGCATCCACGAACTCGGCGGTCGGAGAAGGCGGCGCCTTCGCGGTCTGGGTCTCGTCTGACACGGGAGTTCCTCTCGGAGCGGCATGACGTCGTCGTTCGCCGGCGGCTTCGTTGCGCGGTGCGGATCGGGGTGTGTGTTCTCGCAACATCTATTGGTCGAGCGAACAATAGACTATTGGTCACACATCCAATAACATGACGGACATGGTGTCAAGCCCTGCGCCGCGGCGGATCCGCAAGCATCCCGACGAGCGCCGAGCCGAGATCCTGGCCGCGGCCGCCGACATCGCCCTCGCCGAAGGGTTGGAGTGCATCACGCTGCGTGCCGTCGCTGAGCGGATCGGCGTGCGCCCCGGCCTCATCACGCACTACTATCCGTCCGCGGAAGACCTGGTCATCGCCGCTTTCGTACGCGCGGCGGAAGATGAGCGGCGAGGCGCGTACCCGGCCGAGGGCACGCCGCTCGCGCGCCTGGCCGCGGTCGTGCACGACATCGAGGCGCCGTCGTCCGATCCGCTGTCGAAGCTCTGGCTCAACGCGCGACATCTGTCGCGGTTCACGCCGGCGCTCGCTGAGGCCGTCCATGAGCAGGAGAAGCTCAACGTCGCGAGCCTGCTCGCGATCATCGAGGACGGCGCCGCCGACGGCACCTTCCGCTGCGACGATCCCCTCGCGGCGTGCGTGCGCATCCTCGTCGCGATCGACGGGCACGGCGCCTACGTGAACGATGTCGGCGGATTCACCCACGCGGCGTACGCGACCTTCGTCACCGACACCGCCGAGTGGGCGCTGGGGCTGCGGCCCGGGGCGCTCGCCGCCGCGTGAGGCGGGCGCGGCCCGCCGGCGCGGCCGGCTGACGCGCGACACCGGGCCGCAGCATCCGTCCGTCACACCCAGCGATCGTCCATGTGCGGGCCGAATCGATTCGATATAGTGATCGGCAGCCGCTTTCCGGCCCTCCCCCCTTCGCCTTCTCCTTCGAGAGCCGCCTTTCATGACCACCGCCCTGACGACGGGCCGCCCGTGGCGCGTCATCGTCCTGTTCGCCGTCCCGCTCCTTAGGCAATGTCGTCCAGCAGCTGTATCAGTTCGTCGACGCGATCGTCGTGGGCCGCCATCTCGGCGTGGACGCTCTCGCCGCCGTCGGTGCGACGGGCAGCATGCTCTTCCTGCTGCTGGGGTTCGCGTGGGGGCTCACGTCCGGGTTCGCCATCCCTACGGCACAGGCGTTCGGCGCCCGTGATTACGCGGCGGTGCGGCGCTCGGTCGCGACGGGGACCCTCCTGACCGGCGCGTGCACGGCGCTCCTCACGGTGGGTGCGCCGTTGCTCGCCGGCCCGCTGCTCACGCTGTTGCAGACGCCCGCGGAGCTCATGGACGACGCGGTCGTGTTCGCCCGGATCAGCTTCCTCGGCGCCGGCGCGATGATGTTCTTCAACTATCTGTCGGCGATCATCCGCGCCATCGGCGACTCCCGCACGCCTCTCGTCTTCCTCACCCTCGCGTGCGGTCTGAACGTCGTGCTGGTGATCGTCATGGTCGGCCCGCTCGGCTGGGGCGTGGGCGGCGCGGCGCTCGCCACCGTCGTCTCGCAGGCCATCTCGGTGCTGCTCTGCCTGGAGTTCGTTCGTCGACGGATGCCGGTGCTCCACGTCCACCGCGAGGACTGGCGCGTCAGCCGTGCCGACCTCGCCGAGCACCTGCGGCTCGGCCTCCCGATGGGCTTCCAGGCCTCGATCATCGCGATCGGCACGCTGTCGGTGCAGGTGGCCCTCAACGAGCTGGGCGCGGACGCGGTCGCGGCCTACACCGCGGCATCCCGCGTCGACGGCCTCGCCGTGGCGCTGCTGCAGTCGCTCGGACTCGCGGTGTCGATGTTCGTCGCGCAGAACCACGGTGGCGGTCGGCCCGATCGCATCCGCCGCGGCGTCACCCAGGCGACCTGGATGTCGGTCGCCGCGGCGATCGTGCTCGGCGCGCTGCTGATCGCCTTCGGCGCGCAGCTGGTGCGGCTGTTCGTCGGCGAAGGCTCGGGCGAGGTCGTCGGCATGGCGGCGCAGATGCTCGCCATCAACGGGGCCACGTACTGGATCCTCGGCATCCTGTTCGTCCTTCGCGGCGCACTGCAGGGACTCGGCCATGCCCTGATCCCGACGGTGACGGGCGTGATCGAGCTCGTCATGCGCGTGGGCGCGGCCGTTGTGCTGGGTGGCATCTTCGGCTTCATCGGCGTGGCCGCGAGCAATCCGCTTGCGTGGCTCGGCGCCGTCGTCGTGCTGGTGCCCGCGTACATCGTCGCGCACCGCCAGCTCGCCAGGGTCCCGGTGTCGCCGATGGTCATGACGCCGACCACCCCGATCGCGGTCATCGGTCCCACCGACGGATCGATGGTCGTCGACGCCGTGGTGACGCAGCCGATCGTGCTGCCGACCGCGGCGCAGACGGCGACCCCGACCCCGCCGCGTCGCCGTCGCCGGGTCGCCCGCGCCGCCGAGCGCCCACGGCGCAGCACGCGCGGCTGAGTCGCCCGGCTCCGCCGCCGCGCCCGTGTGGTGCGCCGAGACCGGGGACCTCCGCCGAACCACGGGACGTTGCCCTCGGTCTCGGCGCGGATCCCTTGTCTCGGCGATGTGCGGGTGCGGGAGGGGGGTCGGCGCCGGGTTTTGCGGCGGCTGGCGGGGGTGCGACGGCATGCCGTGGCTGCGTCGAGACGAGGGATTTCCGCCGTACCAGGGGGTGCTGCCCTCGGTTTCGGCGCGGATCCCTTGTCTCGGCGACGGTGGCCCCATCTGCGCGGGAGTGAGCGCGTCGTAGGCTCGGAGGCATGTCCGTGACGACGCGCCGCATGCAGGATCTGACCATCGACGACCACCTCCTCACCGTGCCGCTGGTGTGGGACGATCCCGCCGACGGGCGCACGATCGACATCCACGCCGCCGTGGTCACCCGCGAGGGCGGCGGCCGCCTCCCGTATCTCGTCTTCCTGCAGGGCGGCCCGGGTCACGAGGCGCCCCGAGCATTCCACGCGCCGGCCGGGCCGTCGTGGCTGGACTCCGCGCTCGAGCACTACCGGGTGGTGCTGCTCGACCAGCGGGGCACCGGGCTCTCGACGCCCGTGAGCGACGTCGACCTCGAGCGCGGCACGGCCGAGCTCGCCGAGCACATCACGCACCTGCGCGCCGACGCCATCGTTCGCGACTGCGAGGCCCTGCGTGCCGAACTCGGCGCCGATCGCTGGAGCGTGCTGGGACAGTCCTTCGGCGGTTTCACGACCTTGGCCTATCTGTCGACGGATGCCGCGTCCCTCGAGCACGTCTACCTCACGGGCGGTCTGAGCGCCGTGGGACGGCATCCCGACGATGTCTACGCTCTCACCTACGACAAGATGCGCGAGGCGTCGGAGCGCTACTACCGGCGCTTCCCTGCGCACCGCGACGCGATGCGGCGGATCGTCGACCTCGCCGACGCCGGCGCCCTCGTGCTGCCCGACGGTGAGATCGCGTCGGTGTCGCGCGTGCGGTCGGTGGGGTCGGCCCTCGGCACGAACGACGGATGGCAGAAGCTGTGGAGCCTGCTCGAACTCGAGCCGCACACGAACGCGTTCCGCCACGACCTCGCGGCCGCGATGCCCTTCG
This sequence comes from Microbacterium yannicii, assembly GCF_024055635.1. Lineage (GTDB taxonomy): Bacteria > Actinomycetota > Actinomycetes > Actinomycetales > Microbacteriaceae > Microbacterium > Microbacterium yannicii. The sequence goes on along the minus strand of NZ_JAMXMB010000032.1, from coordinate 103,992 downwards.
ACGCGCGCAATCCGCTGTACTACGTGTTCCACGAGTCGAGCTACGCCGACGGCTACGCCACCGAGTGGTCGGCCGAGCGCACCGAGCCCGACGACTTCCGCGACGACCCGACGCTGTTCACCGGCGAGCACGTGCGCCGCGAGTGGGCGGACACGGTTCCCGGCTTCCAGCCGTGGCGTGACGTGACCTTCGAGCTCGCCGGCTTCGCGTGGCCGCGGTTGTACGACGCCGATGCGATCGCCGCGTCCGACGCCCGCGGCGCCGCCGCCGTGTACGTCAACGACCTGTACGTGCCGCTGGAGTTCTCTCTCGAGACCGCTCGGCTGCTGCCGGGCGTGACGCCGTGGATCACCAGCGAACACGAGCACAACGGCCTCCGGTCGGGCGGCGACGTGCTGTCACACCTCATCGACATCGCCCACGGCCGCCGCCTGCGCTGACGCGGGACGGATGCCGCAGCCCGGCGGCGTGCGCGGCACCAGAGCTGCAGCGGTGTCAGGTTGCGGGAACGGGGTCCCGCGAACCGCGGCGCAGGCGTGCCAGCAGCAGCGATCCGCCGACGCCGATGATGAGCGCGACCACCAGCGGCGGCACCACGAGCTCGGGCATCGTGAGCGCCATCAGGAACACCTGGATGCCGTACTCCACCATCTCCGACGGATACGGCGCCAGCACACGCGTCCCCGCGGCCGACGAGACGGCGGTGAAGAAGGCCGGCCCGATCCACAGCGCGGCCAAGCTCACGATCACGGCCGTGATGCGGCCCGCCGTGCGGAAGCCGCACCAGGCGATCGCGCATCCCACCAGCACGGCGGGCATCCAGCGCAGGACGAACAGCATCGGCTGGACGACGTCGTTCGACGCCAGCAGCATGGCGTCGCGCAAGGCGGTGCCGATCCAGGTCGGCGCCGCGACGGCGGCGAGCGAGAGCGCGATCGTGGCACCCGGCACCGGTGAGCGGCCGATGAGCAGCACCACGAGCAGTCCGACCAGGAGCGACACCACGATCACGGCGCCGACCGCTCCGGCGTAGACCGCCGTGCGCGAGGACCGCTCGAGCAGGCGCACCGTCACCACGGTCGCCTGCACCGCCGCGACCAGCTGGACCATCAGCATCCCGCCGACCAGCGCTGTCGTGCCGAAGCGCGGACGTCGAGGCGCGAGCGCCCGAGCGGCGATGCCGGCGGCCGCCGCGCCCACGACCAGCAGCGCGACGATCGCCAGGAGGAAGTACTGGCTGAACGGCAGCAGGACGAACGGCATCGCCGTCGTCGACTGGTCCACCGCGAGGTTCTGCAACGGCAGCCGCCCACCGGCCACCAGCCACGGCAGCAGCCCCACGACAGCGCCGGCGGCGCCGATCAGGAACCAGACGTACGCGGGCAAGGGGCGGCGTTCGGCGTTGCTCACTCGCGCAGACTATCGACAGCCACGGTCATCGCGAGGTGCGTCGCCGGTCCCGCGCCGGGTCCCCGTGGTCTCCGTCCGCGGGACGGCCCAGCGCGGAGGATGCGGTCGCGGTCGCCGGAGCGATGGCGACCGGACGTTCCACGGCACACCGGCCGTTCGGAGAACCATTGCGGGAATACCTGTCGCGTACGAAAACGCGCAGGATGTCGCCGGCCGGGCCGCGGGGCCTCGCGCTGGGCCGGCGGACAGTCCGTCATACCGCGGCGAGCAGCGCGGCCAGCGGCGGCGGCACCCTGTCCAGCGGTACAGCCTCAGCCATCAGCCCGGCGTAGCGGGCCTTGTTGCCGCTGCGGCCGCCGAAGAAGCGCGCGAGCTGCGCTTCGATGGGGCGACCGCGCTGGAAGGGCTGGCGCTGCAGACTGCGGAACGAGGCCAGCTCGCCCTGCTCCGCGATGACGGCCTCGACTCCGGCGACGCCCAGCGCGCGGACGAACTCGGCCTCGAGGTCGGGATCGCACACGAACACGGTGTCGAGCACCCGCTCGAAGTCCTCACGCTCACCCTGGTCGACGAGCCCCAACAGCCGCATGCCGGTGAGCTCGGCCGCCGCCCGGCGGGCACCCTTCGACCCGCCGATGACCCGCACCTCCGGCATCCGCATGCCCAGCCGGGTCGCCAGCGTCTCGAGGGCGATCCGGTCGCTCTCGCCCTCGACCAGCACGATGGTCATGCCGCGCGTCGCCTTCCCGACGTCTCGCCAGGTGCACGACGCCTGCTCTTGCGATTGTTGCTGCGATGACGCCGCGCCGCGTGGCACGCGTCGCCTTCATCCTCCCCGATCTGCGGTGCGGACAGGGCGACGGCGCCGCGGGGGCGGGGGGCAGCGGCCGTGCCCCAGGTCTCGACGTGCCGCCCGCACGACGACGCGGCGTGGCGCGCGGCGCATGCCCGCGGGCGCGGCCTGCTGTCGGCCGTGACCGCACCCCGGGGCATCCCTCGCGGTCAGCGTGTCGCCAGCACCTCGACGAGGCGCTGCGCGGTCGCGACGCTCGACTGCGGGTTCTGACCGCTCACCAGCGAGCCGTCCGTCACCACGGTGACCGACCAGGGCTCGCCCGGCTCGACGATCGCGCCGAGCTCGCGCAGACGGGTCTCGACCAGATAGGGCGAGCCGTCGCCGAGGCCGCCCTGCCGCTCCTCGTCGTCGGTGAAGACGGCGAGGCGGCGGCCGGCGAACGCGAACGATCCGTCCTCGCGCACCGCGCTGAGCAGCCCTGCGGGCCCGTGGCACAGCACCCCCACCACCGCGTCGCGGTCGACCGCGTCGATGAGCAGGCGTCCGAGGTCGGCGTCCACCGCGAGGTCGACCATCGGTCCGTGGCCGCCCGGCAGCGCGATCGCGTCGTACTCGCCGTCCCCCACGTCGGCCAGCGCCCGCGGGTGGGCGAGCAGATCGTCGATCACCGCGAGATCCTCGCGGAGCCCATCCGCGGAATCGCCGGAGAGACTGCCGGGGTCGACCGTCGGGCGGACGCCTCCGGGCGTCGCGACGTCGACCTGATGCCCGGCGGCCACGAGTCCGCGGTGCAGCTCGATGAGCTCCTCCGCCCAGAATCCGGTGGGGTGACTCGTGCCGTCCGTGAGGGCGATGGCGTCCGCGCCGGTGACCGCCATGAGTACGTGTGCCATGTCTTCTCCCGTTCTGCGGCCTGTGCGAGCCGCTTGCCGACGACAACGGGGTAGCCATCACCGGCATTTCCTATGATGAGAGGGCGCCATAGATTTCTTGATGGAAGGATGCCGCGTGCAAGAGCTCGACCTGCTGCACACGTTCCTCGAGGTGCATCGCGCGGGCTCGATCACGGCCGCAGCGGCGCGCCTCGGCATCAGCCAGCCGTCCGTGAGCGAACGGATCGCCCGCCTCGAGACGGAGCTGGGAACGCCGCTCTTCACGCGATCCGTGCGCGGCGTGACCCCCACCGCCGCGGGCGATGCGCTCGCCGCACGGGTGTCCGCACCGGTCGACCGCCTGCGAGAGGTGTGGACGGTGCCGGAGGTCGGACCCGCCGAGACGGTGAGGGTGGGCGGCGCGAGCGATGTGGTCGCGGCACGAGTGGTCCCCGCGCTGGCCCCGCTCACGGGCCGTGGCGTCCGCGTCGAGTTCACGCTCGGACTCGCCCATGATCTGCTCGCACTGCTCGCCGGCGGCGGTCTCGACGTGGTCGTGTCGTCGGTGCGCACGCCGATCCGCGGCATCCGCTATCGAGGTCTGGTCGATGAGGAGTTCGTGCTCGTGGGTGCGCCCTCGCTCGCCGGCACGATCGACCGGCATCGCCTCGCCGCGGACCCCGCCGAGGCGCTGAGGCATCTGCCGCTGGTCGCGTACGACGCGGATCTGTCGATCGTGCGGCGCTACTGGCGCAGCCAGTTCGGCCACCGGCCGGCCAACACCGTGGCCATGATCGTGCCCGATCTGCGGGCGGTGCTCGCAGCAGTGATCGCGGGAGCCGGGATCTCGGCTCTGCCGCGCTACCTGGCCGAGCCCGCGATCGGGGCGGGCACCGTGGAGCTGCTGCATCGATCGGCCGAAGCGCCGATCAACACGCTGCACCTCGCGATCCGCGCCGGCGCCTCGCGGGGCGCCGCCGCGACGCGCGTCATCGACGCGCTCGTCGAACGCGCCCGGGACTGGGACGTCTTCTGAGGCGGTCGTCCGGCACTCGGACACGACGGTGCCCCGGACCCGTGGGGGTCCGGGGCACCGTCGTGGCTAGATCACCGATCGTCGGTGAACGCGTCCTTCACGTCCTGGCCGGCCTTCTTGATCTTGGCGCTGGCCTGGTCGCCCACGCCCTCAGCCTGCAGACGCTCGTTGTCGGTCGCGTCGCCGACCGCCTCCTTCGCCTTGCCCTTCACTTCTTCCGCGTTGTGCTTGATGTCATCGTCCAGACCCATGGTGGATCTCCCTTCTCGTGGTGGATAGAGGTCGAGTGTCAGACCCGGTCGTCGCCGAAGCCGGCCCGGTCGACGCGACGGTGGTACCGCATGCCGGCGGCGCCGCCGAGGATCGCCGCGATGAGCGTGATCACCGCGGCGCCGATGGCGGTGAGGATGCCGGTCCAGGTCGCCGTATCGGCGGTCACCGGGATGCGGGGGAAGATGTCGACGTTCGCCAGGATGTCCCACTGGGTACCGGCGATGGCCGTCACGATCGCGACGACGATCGCGATCAGGATCGCCCACAGCCAGACGGCCAGACCCTGCTTGGCGCCGCTCAGCCGCGCCATGCGCCCGGCGACGTACCCGCCGGCGAAGTAGGCGATGAACAGCACGATCGCGATGGCGATCGCGCCGATGATCGTCGCCGTCCCGAGGTTCTGGTCGGCCGCGTCGACGGCGTCTTCCACGGTCTCGGGCGAGGCGAGTCCCGTCGCCGCCCCGATCGCGGCGACCACCGCGGTCAGCGCCACGAGTGCGCCGAGGGCCGTCAGCCATCCGAAGAAGGCGGCGCCGAACTTCATGCCGCCGAAACGCTCGTGCTCCCGTGCCACGACGGTGTCCCGCAGCGAGGCCTCGTTGCGGTCGGCGACTCCGTCGCGGTCGAGGTCGGTGTCGGTCCGCCGCGGAGCCAACGGCTGCGTCGGCGGTACACCTCGGGTGTCGTCCGTGCTCATGCCGCGACGTTAGGCGGAACACCTGAGATCACTCAGCCCACTTGTCAACAGTGGCCGAAGAGCGTACTCTCCGCACCTCCCGACCGGGTATCGCGGGCCCTGCGAGCCCCGCTCATGACGTGCCGCCGCCCGGGTCCGCGCGTCCCGGCCCCCTGCAGAGCAGAATGGCGGATATGGATGCCGTCGCCCCCGTTGTTCGCACCGAGATGCCGCCGCCGAGCTACATCATGTCGAGCGAGGGCTACCGTCTCGCGACGTACCAATGGGGCGAGCCGGACGGCGAGCCCGTGCTGTGCGTGCACGGGTTCGCGTCGAGCTGCCGCGACAACTGGGTCGACACCGGCTGGGTGCGGATGCTGACCACGGCGGGCTACCGCGTGATCGGCGTCGACCAGCGCGGCCACGGGGCGAGCGACAAGCCCGACGACGCTCATGCCTACTCGATGGCCGCCTTCGTGGCCGACCTCATCGCTGTGCTCGACACGTATCTCGTCCACGCGGTGCGCTACGTCGGGTACTCGCTCGGCGCTCGCGTCGGATGGCAGCTGGCGGTGGATGCGCCCGAGCACATCAGCCGCGCCGTGCTGGGCGGCATCCCCGACGGCCGGCCGCTCGGACGCCTGCGGATCGACCAGGCGCGCGCATATGCCGAGCAGGGCATACCACTGAGCGACGCCGTCACCCAGAACTACGTCCGGCTGGCGGAGCGGGTGCCCGACAACGATCTGCGTGCGCTGATCGCGCTGGCCGAAGGCATGCGATTCGGCGACGCCGACCCCGATCCCGAGCGTCCACCCCGGCAGCCGGTGCTGTTCGCGACCGGTTCGGAGGACGCGATCCTCGAGCGCTCGCGCATACTCGCCGCGACAGCTCCGCACGGCACCTTCGTCGAGATCCCGGGGCGGCATCATTTCAACACCCCCGGCTCGCGCGCGTTCCGCGACGCGGCCCTCCAGTTCCTGGAGTGAGGCCGCGCCGCGGCGGCGCTCAGGACGCGGCGGTCGCCACTGCGTTCAGGACGCGGCGGTCGCCACGAGGGCGCGGAACTTCTTCTCCGCCGCGTCGTTCCAGGCGACCACCGCGTAGCTGACCGGCCAGACGTCGCCGTCGTCGAGCTGCGCCGACTCGTCGAAGCTGATGGTGCCGTACCGGGTCTTGAACTTGCTCGCCGGCTGGTAGAACACGACCACCTTGCCCGCGGCGTTCGCATACGCCGGGAAGCCGTAATAGGTCTTCGGCATCAGCTCGGGCGCGACATCGCCCACCAGCGCCACGAAGGCCTCGGCGATCTGCCGGTCCAGCCCTTCGAGCTTGGCGACTGCCTCCTGCACCTGCTTCGCACCCGCTTCGCGGTTCTTGCCCGCCTTGGCCTGCTCGCGCAGCTCCTTCGCGCGCGCCTTGACGGCGTCGCGCTCGATCTGCGACAGGTTCTCGGATGTCTTGTCAGCCATGGTCCATTTCCTTCACGCTCGGGGCGCTGTGCGCCTGATGTCCATCACGCTACGGCCGCGGCATCCGCCGTGCTTCTCCATTTCTGCCCGATCGCGCGCACCTGTCCCCCGCCCCGGGTTCGGGGCGCGCCACGGGCGTTCGGGGCGTTCGCGGCGCGCCCCGAACGGACGCGATGCGCCCCGAACCGGAGAGGATGTGCCGGCATGGCGCGGTGGTCTAGCGTGATCTGCACCCGAACCCGTCAGCGTCGACCGAGGAGCGCCATGCCAGAGACGTCCCCCGACCACATGCACGCCATCTCGTCCGACACCCGCCACACCGTAGAGGACGTCCTCGAGTACGCACGCCGCCGGGCGCTCTACGAGGATGTGCCGCTCGACAAGCCGATGACGCCGCGGGACCTCGAGCGCCTGGCCTCCGGCTCGATCACCGCAGAGGGCATCGGCTCGCGACGGGCCATCGCGCTGTTCGAGAACGTGCTCGCCCCGTCCTGCGTGTCGACCGACCACCCCGGCTACCTGTCGTTCATCCCCTCCGCCCCGACGAAGGCCTCACTGGCGTTCGACGTCGTGGTGTCGGCATCCGCCATCTACGGAGGCTCGTGGATGGAGGGCTCCGGTGCCGTCTACGCCGAGAACGAGGTGCTGCACTGGCTCGCCTCGGAGTTCGGGATGCCGGCGGGCTCCGGCGGCGTGTTCGTCCAGGGCGGCACGATCGGCAACCTCTCGGCGCTCGTCACGGCACGGGATGCCGCGCGCCGACGCACGGCCGAAGAGGGGCGGGCGACGCCGCCGCGGTGGGTCGTCGTCTGCAGCGCGGAGGCGCACTCGTCGATCGCGTCGGCCGCCGCTGTGATGGATGTGGATGTCGCGACCGCCGAGGTCGATGCCGATGGGCGCCTGCACGGCGAGGCGGTCGCGCGCGTGCTCGACGAGCACGGCGACGCCGTCTTCGCGGTGGTGGCCACTGCCGGCACCACGAACTTCGGCATCGTGGACGACATCGCGAGTGTGGCGGCCGTCGCGCGGGAGCGCGGCGTGTGGTTCCACGTCGACGGCGCCTACGGGCTCGCGGCGATGCTCGTCGAGCGCATGCGACCGGCGTTCGACGGCGTCGGCCTCGCCGACTCGCTCATCGTCGACCCGCACAAGTGGCTGTTCGCACCGTTCGACGCCTGCGCGCTGATCTATCGCGAGCCCGCGCTGGCCCTGTCGGCGCACACGCAGAAGGCCGAGTACCTCGACACGCTCACCGGCAAGCCGGACTGGAATCCGTCCGACCTCGCCATCCAGCTCACCCGCCGGGCCCGCGGGCTGCCGATGTGGTTCTCCCTCGCGACGCACGGCACCGAGCAGTACCGCGCCACGATCGAGTACGGCATCGATCTCGCCCGACGGATCGCCGACGAGATCGAGGCGCGCGAGGGCCTGTCGCTGGTGCGCCACCCGCAGCTGTCGGTCGTGGTCTTCCGCCGCGAGGGCTGGACGCTCGCGGACTACGAGGCGTGGTCCGACCGCCTCCTGGAGGAGCAGCACGCCTTCGTCGTTCCGAGCTCGCACGCCGGCGAGCCGGTGCTGCGCTTCGCGATCGTCTCGCCGCTCACCACGTTCGAGCTGCTCACCGGCATCCTCGACACCCTCTCCTGACAGCGAGGAGCCGGGCCCGGGAGGGGTTCAGGATGCTGTCACCTACGACGCACGTAGACTGAGGGCATCCGTTCTCGCTTCTGAGAACCCGCTCCTCCGCAGGATCACCGTGACCTCAGCCGATTCCCGCACGTTCGCCGTGCGCCATGTCCAGCTCGCGCGCGCCGCGTTCGCTGCCATCGCGGCGCTCATGATCACGTTCTCGCCGGATCACTCGGCGGCCGTGGGCAGCGCGGTCTTCAGCGGCTTCGCCATCGCGACCGGACTCGTGCTGCTGCTCTCGGTGTGGCTGGTCTATCCGGCGGGTCGCCGCTGGCCGGCCGCAGCCATCGGGGGCGTGACCGTGGCCGCAGGCATGGCGAGCGGCCTCTACCCGCTGCGCACGGTGGCCGGCTACTTCGCCATCGTCATCGTGTGGGCGCTCCTGAGCGGCGTGCTCGAGCTCATCGCCGGATGGCGCGGGCTCGCCGGCCGGCGCGAGCGCCGTGAGATCGCCCCCGGCATCGCCGACGCTCGTCCTGCCGTTCCGGCCGGGCCGCGCTCCGAGAGCCGCGACGGCGCCGTCATCGGCGCGATCACGATCCTGCTCGGCATCGGCCTCCTCTTCGTCCAGCCCGCCTACGCGCTGGACTACACGATCGAAGAGGCGCACGCGACGTTCACCCTCACCGGCATCACGATCGGCGTCGGCCTCTTCGGCGGCTACGCGGCGATCGTCGCGGTGTACCTCGGCATCGCCGGCTTCTCGCCGCGCACCGCCGATACCGCCGCCGTCACCGCTGAGCCCGAGACCGCCGCGAGCTTCACGGCCGAGAGCGCCACGGCGGACGCACCCGCATCCGCCGACCCCACCCCGCAGAAGGACTCCGCGTGAGCCACGACAGCCCCACCCGCCGCGACCTGATGAAGCCCCTGCAGCTGCTTGGGCTGGCCTTCGGCGCCGCGCTGTTCGCGGGAGTCGTGACGCTCGTCTCAATGGGCTTTTTCCAGCAGCGCACCGCCGGCGAGGCAGGGCGCGCGGTCGTCACCGCCCTCGTCATCGCCGGAGTCAGCTTCATCGCCGTGCTGCTCATCGTGTCGCTGCTGCTGCTCGCCGTCGACCCCGCGCAGGTGACGAAGCAGATCGACCGGCCCGTGCTATTCAACGACGACTCCGAGAAGCCGGAGCAGGGCGAGAACCCGGATGCCGCGGCATCCGGTGACCCGAAGGCCTGACGCCGCAGGCGCGGTGCCGGAGTTCCGCCCGGCCGCGTTTCGTCTCGGTCGCCGGCGCTCCCTCGCTCAACGACCGGGGACGGGCGCTTCGACAAGCTCAGCGACCGGGGTGGTGGTTCCGGTCGTTGAGCGAGCGAGGAACGAGCGAGACGAAACGCGCCCGGGCGCGGAACGTCGGCTCGAGGCGTTTCGTCTCGGTCGCTGGCGCTCCCTCGCTCAACGACCGGGGCGGACGCTTCGGCAGGCTCGGTGACCGCGAGGTCAGCCGAGCTCGTCGACCAGCTTCGAGGCGAGGCCGTCGTACGTCGCGGGGGTGAGCGCGAGCAGGCGCTCCTTCGCGTCGTCGCCGATGTCGAGGCCGCGCACGAACTCGGCGAGCTCGGGCGCACCGACCCGGCGGCCGCGGGTGAGGTCCTTGAGGAGGGCGTAAGGGTCGGTGATCTGCGACCGACCGGCCGCGATCTCGGCGCGCACGACCGTCTGGATGGCCTCGGCGAGCACCTCCCAGTTGGCGTCGAGGTCGGCCAGCAGCACGTCGTCGGCCAGCGAGATCTCCCGCAGCCCGCGCTGCAGATTGTCGAGCGCGAGCAGCGCGTGCCCGAACGCCACGCCGATGTTGCGCTGCGTGGTCGAGTCGGTCAGGTCGCGCTGCATGCGGCTCGTGACCAGCGTCTGCGAGAGCGTCGCCAGCAGTCCGCCCGCGATCTCGAGGTTCGCCTCGGCGTTCTCGAACCGGATCGGGTTGATCTTGTGCGGCATCGTCGACGAGCCGGTCGCCCCGGCGACCGGGATCTGCGTGAAGTAGCCGATCGAGATGTACGTCCAGATGTCGGTCGCGAGATTGTGCAGGATGCCGCCGGCATGCCGCACGCGGTCATAGAGCTCGACCTGCCAGTCGTGGGACTCGATCTGGGTCGTCAGGATGTTGAAGTCGAGACCGAGCCCCTCGATGAACGCCCGGGAGAGCTCCGGCCAGTCGACGTCGGGAGCGGCGGCGAGATGCGCCGACCAGGTGCCCGTGGCGCCCGAGAACTTCGCGAGGTACTCCCCGCCCTCGATCTGGTCGGCGACGCGAGCGAGACGCCAGGCGAACACGCCCAGCTCCTTGCCCATCGTGGAGGGCGTCGCCGGCTGCCCGTGGGTGCGGGAGAGCATCGCGGCGTCCCGGTGCTCCACGGCGAGCTCGGCGAGGGCGGCGATGACGGCGCGCAGCTTCGGCAGCCACACGCGCTTGACCGCGCGCTGCACGGTCAGCGCGTACGAGGTCGAGTTGATGTCCTCGCTCGTGCACGCGAAGTGCGTGAGCTCTGCGATCGCGTCGAGGCCGAGCGTCGAGAGCCGGTCGCGCACGAGGTACTCGACGGCCTTGACGTCGTGGCGGGTCACCGCCTCCTTCTCGGCGAGCCAGTCGATCTCGGCCTGCCCGAACTCGAGGTAGAGCGCACGCAGACGCGCCTTGTCGGCATCCGGCAGCGGAGCGGAGCCGAAGAGCGAGCGGTCGGTGAGGGCGATGAGCCACTCCACCTCCACCTCGACGCGGGCGCGGTTCAGGCCGGCCTCGGACAGGTACTCGCCCAGCTCGCCGACGGCGGGGCGATAGCGCCCGTCGAGAGGGCTGAGGGGCTGCGGAGGAAGTGAGGTCACGGTGGCTCCCGTCGGTCTCGGAGATCGTGTGGCGGCGATCAGCGGACCGACCGTCGATCCGATGTCGTGACGGCGGAGGTCACGGCGACGGAGTCATGGCAGTGGGCGGATGGCGGGTTCGAGCTGCCGGAAGAGCGCCCGGCTCGCACTCTCGATCATACCGAGCACCTCGTCGAACATTCCGGGCCCGGCATAGTACGGATCGGGAACGTCGAGGGTGTGCGCCGACGGATCGAACGACAGCAGCAGGGCGATCTTGTCGGCGTCCCCCTCGGTGCGCGCCCACCCGCGCAGGATCCGCTCGTGGCTGCGGTCCAGTGCGACCACGAGATCGCTGCGCGCGAAGTCGGCGTGCGTGAACTGCCGCGCACGATGGTGGGCGCCGTCGTAGCCGGCGCGCTCGAGGGCGGCGATGGTGCGGAGATCGGCCTGCTCGCCCACGTGCCAGTCGCCGGTGCCGGCACTGGTCGACGCCACGCGGGCGCCCAGGCCCGAGGCATCCGCGAATTCCCGGAACACCACCTCGGCCATCGGAGAGCGGCAGATGTTGCCCGTGCATACGAACACGACGCGGAAGGGCGCCACGTCGGTCGCGGTCATGGGTTCCATTGTGGACCGAGCCGACGCCGAACGTTAAGAGTCTCTCCTCGCGGGGGGTCTTCCATGGAGGGATGCCGCTCATCTAGCTTGTGACGAGCGGGGAGGCGACCGGCCTGCCTGCGTCTTCTGCGCGATCCACCGATCGCCGCCGTCCCGTGGAGGTTCCGTGTCCCCATCACCCCGCAGACTCACCGCCGCCGTCGCGGCCCTCACGCTCGCCTCCGCGGGCGTGGTGGCCTTCGCCGCACCTGCGGCCGCGGCATCCGGAGATCTGTTCATCAGCGAATACGTCGAAGGATCGTCCAACAACAAGGCGATCGAGATCTACAACCCGTCGACGGCTGCGGTCGACCTCGCGGCCTCCGGGTACGCGCTGAAGCAGTATTCCAACGGCTCCCCCTCTGCCGGCCTGACCATCCCCCTCACGGGCTCTGTCGCACCCGGCGATGTCTACGTGCTCGCGCACGGTGCGGCCGACGGCACCATCCTCGCCGTCGCCGACCAGGTCACGGGCACGACCACGGGGCTCTACAACGGCGATGACGCCGTCGCACTGGTGAAGGCCGACGTCGTCGTCGACGTCATCGGCCAGATCGGCGTCGACCCCGGCACCGAATGGGGCACCGGGCTGACGACGACGGCCAATCACACGCTCCGCCGCAACGCGAGCGTGCTGACCGGCGACACCGACGGCACGAACCCGTTCGACCCCGCGGTCGAGTGGACCGGCTACGCGAGCGACACCTTCGACGGCCTCGGCTCGCACGGGTCGGACCCCGAGCCCGAGCCGGACCCCGTCGCGGACTGCGCGGCGACCCCGGCGACCATCGGGTCCGTCCAGGGTTCCGGCGCGGCGACGCCGATCCCGGGACAGGACGTGCTGATCGAGGGCATCGTCGTGGGCGACTTCCAGAGCGGCGGCTACGACGGCTACTACGTGCAGGATGCCGGAGACGGCGACTCCGCGACCTCCGACGGCGTCTTCGTCTACGCGCCGGGCGGTGCCGCGGTCGACGCCGGCGACAGTGTCAGCGTCGCGGGGGCGGTCAAGGAGCAGTTCGGCCTTACGGAGATCGTCGCGGCGGACGTGGAGGTCTGCTCCACCGGCAACCCGCTGCCGGCAGCGGTCCCCCTGACCCTGCCCGCGTCCGTCTCCCAGCGTGAGGCGCTCGAGGGCATGTACGTTACGCTCCCGCAGAACCTCGCGATCGGCGAGACGTTCGAGTACGGCCGCTTCGGCACGGTCACGCTGACCAACGGTCGCCTGGACACCCCCACCGCGGTCGTCGAGCCGGGGGCCGCAGCCGTCGCGCTGGCCGCAGCCAACCTCGAGAACAGCATCACGCTCGACGACGGCCGGGGCACGCAGAACCCCGACCCGGCGATCCACCCCGATGGGGACGTCTTCACGCTCGACCACTCGTTCCGCAGCGGCGACCTCGTGCAGAACGCCACCGGCGTGCTGGACTACCGCTTCGACGCGTGGGGCGTGCAGCCGACCGAGGGCGCCGACTTCACGGTCGCCAACCCGCGTCCGGAGGTTCCCGACGTAGGCGGCGACGTGAAGATCTCGAGCTTCAACGTGCTGAACTACTTCACCTCGATCGACCCGACCCCGGCCAACTCGAACGACGACAGCTACTACCGCGGCGCCGATACGACCGAGGAGTTCCAGCGCCAGCAGGACAAGATCGTCTCGGCGCTCGCCGACATCGACGCGGACGTCTTCGGACTGCTCGAGATCGAGAACAACGGCACGGCGGTGCAGGCGCTCGCCGACGCGCTGAACGCGAAGGTCGGCCCGGGCACGTACGTGCCCGTCACGACCGGCGTCATCGGCACGGACGCCATCGCGACGGCGATCATCTACAAGCAGGCCTCCGTCGCACCGGTGGGCACGCACCTGCTGATGACGAGCGCGGTCGACCCGACCTGGTCCGACGAGCGCAACCGTCCGGGGCTCACCCAGCGATTCGCCTCGACCGAGACCGGCGAGGAGTTCGTGGTGTCGGTGAACCACCTGAAGTCGAAGGGCTCGGCCTGCGCCGAGAGCCCCGACCTCGGTGACGGGCAGGGCAACTGCAGCGCCGTGCGCACCGCGGCCGCGAAGGCCCTGACTACCTGGCTGAACACCACGGTGGCGCCGGACGGACGTGCCATCGTGATCGGCGACCTCAACTCGTACGACCACGAGGACTCGATCGACGCGTTCGTCGCGGGCGGCTTCACCGACCTCGAGAAGCAGTTCAACGGCGAGCACGCGTACTCGTACGTGTTCGACGGGCAGCTGGGCTACCTCGACTACGCCCTCGCACAGCCGGCGCTGCTCGCCGATGTGTCGGGCGTATCGGCGTGGCACATCAACGCCGACGAGCCCAGCCTCATCGACTACGACATGTCGTTCAAGCTGCCGGCGCAGGACGCCCTCTGGGCGCCAGACCCGTACCGCTCGAGCGACCACGACCCGGTGATCGTCGGCCTGAACCTGACGCCGCCGGACACGACCGATCCCACCATCGAGGTGACCGCTGATCCGGAGACCGTCTGGCCTCCGAACAAGAAGATGCGCACCGTGCAGTTCTCGATCGACGCCGCTGACGACAGCGGCGAAGACGTCACCGTCGAGCTCACCGACGTCACCGTGACGGGCTCCTCGAAGGCGACATGGGAGCAGATCGATGAGGACACCTTCGAGGTCAGGGCTGTGAAGGGAGCGGTCTACCGCTTCACCTGGACGGCGACGGATGCCGCGGGCAACACCGCATCCGACACCGTCGAGGTGGTCGTGGGCAAGTAGCCGACGAGCGCTCCGCCCCCGGAGGGGCGTCGTTCCGTCGCGGAACGGCGCCCCTCCTCCCCTTCTGCGGTCGCAGTGGGGTTGTCCACGGATCGTCGCCGGGGCACGAAGCGGCACGCCGCCGCCGACGATCATCGACGTGTGACGTTCGCACCTCCCGCCGGCGACTCGGCCGCTCAGCAGCTCTCCCACATCGAGCGGGAGCTCTCGCGCCTGCTCGATCGCCTGACGGATGCCGCGCATGCCGCCCGGGGCCTCGCCGATGCCGTCGACTGGCAGGCCAAGGCCGCGACGGCGTTCCATGACCGGGCGACGGCCTGGGCGGGCGACGTGTCGGGCCTCTCCTGCGTCGCGGAGACGGCGCGCCACGACCTCGCCCGCGCGCGCGACCGCGCCGCATTCGCGGAGTCGTACACCGCCCTGTTCCCCGGCGGCGTGCGATGAGCAGCGTGTCACCCGGCGCTGACACGCTGCCTCCGGCCTTCGCAGGCGACGACGTCGCGTCGCCCACCGAGATCCTCGCACCGGACCTCGCCCGCCAGCCCGGGCGGCTAGGACCGAGCGACGGGATCATCAGCCTCGCGGCCGACAACTGGCCACGTGTCGACGACGGCCTGCAGATCCGCAGCGGCGGCGCCGTCGCCGTCGACACGGCGACGCTGTCGGCCGCGGCCGTGCGGTTCGACGCAGCCGCAGAAGAGCTGTCGGGGATCGCCGAGCACGTGCGACGGCTGCAGCGGGCCATGCGGGCGCTGTCGGCGGCCGCAGGCGAGGCCCCGGCGTCGGCATCCGTGCTCGTCAACAGGCTCGAGGCGGCGCAGGCCGAGGCGGAGGAGATCGCTCGCGCGCTGCGCGAGGCGGGCTGCGCGTACGAGATGGTCGAGATCCAGGCCGCGCACCGAGCCGCGGTCCTCGCGGGCGACGCGGCACGCGCCGAGCGTCTCGATCTGCGGCTGGGCGCACTGGTCGACCGGCACCCCGACGCCTGGCGGATGGCGCTCGGGGCGGAGTTCGGGTACGGCGTCATGTGGCCGTCCGAACTGGTGCGGCAGGCGACGCAGTGGGGCGTCGCCATCGGGAGCGAGATCAGCGATCCCGGTGCCATCGTGGTGGGTGCCGGTGCCGGCGTGCTCACGCTCGGCGGGGCGATCACCGCCGGACTCGTCGGCGCGGGGACGCTCTCACGGCAGGCGCGGCTCTCGGGGACGGCAGGTCCGGTGATGCTCACGCCCGTGACGCCGGCCGCACCCGGCAGCGCGGGGCCGGCGATGGGCGTGTCGCCCCTGACCGCGGACAACCGCGTCGGCGCGCTGCTCGGCGCCGGCGAAGGAGGCCGGCTCAGCACCGTCGGCGGACGCTCGCCCGGCTCCATCGCGCCGCACAGCCTGGCGGCGGCGACGGTGCGGATCCCGAGCGAGGGTGATGCCAGGGTGCGTGTCGAGCGCTACACGATGCCCGACGGCTCGCGCCAGTTCGCCGTCTACATCGCCGGCATGCAGTCGGGCGCGGTGGGCGGCCCGGACGCCTGGGACAACGCGTCGAACGTGGAGCTGTACGCGGGAAGGATGTCGGACTCCTACGCCGCGACGGAGGCCGCGCTCGCCGCTGCCGGTGCGCAGCCGGGAGAGGCGGTGCACGTCTTCGGGTTCTCGCAGGGCGCGATGATCGGGGCGCATCTCGCGCTGGAGGGTCCGTACGACACCCGCACGCTCGTCTCGCTGGGCTCGCCCGTGGACGCGGATGTGGGGCCGGGCACCTTGAGCGTCGCGGTGCGCCACGCCGACGACCCCGTCGTGGCGCTCGCGGGCGGCGGGCACGCCGAACCGGTGGGCTCGCCGGGCAGCTTCCTGGTCGAACGCGTATCGGACCCCGACACCGGTCCCGATGACGCCGGCCTGCCCGCCCACCGCTTGACCGCGTACGCCGACACGGCAGCGCTCGTCGACGGCTCGTCCGATCCGCGGGTGGATGCCCTCCGCGGTGTGTTCGACGATCTCTCCCGTGCAGAGGCGGTCGAGGTCACCGAGTACGCCGCGGCGCGCGGCGCCGGCTGAGTCAGTCCTTGCGGGGACGGAGGATGATGCCGAAGACCCAGTTGATCAGGGTGATGATGACGGCCGCGACGACGCCCCACCAGAAGTCCTCGACGCGCAGACCCCAGTTCCACCAGTGCGTGAGCCACGCCGTGAGCCACAGCAGGAACGCGTTGATGAGGAGGCCGATGAGCCCCAGCGTCAGGATGTAGAGCGGGAAGGCCAGCACCTTGATCACGGTGCCGATGATGGTGTTCACGAGCGCGAAGATCGCCGCCACGATCAGCAGCGTCAGCACCGTCTGGAGCGTGTCTCCCGGGGGGAACGGGACGACGAAGACCTGGAGCGCCGGGATCAGGGTGACGACCCAGATCGCGAACGCGTTGATGACGACGCGGAGGAGGAAGCCCATAGTCCGCCCAGTCTTCCATGGCGACCGATGGGCAGGAAGGGCGGGCTCCCGCGAGTCGGGCTACGCGTCGCGGATGATGTGGTCGGCGATCACCGTGGCGATCTCATCCAGTTCCCTCTGACTCTGGGCGACCGACAGCACGAGTTCGAACGCCAGGGTCGCGGCATCCAGTCGCGCTCGTAGACTCGGGACCGTGACCGACGCTCCCGAGATCCCCGTGCGCGTGCGCCCCGAGGTCGCCGCGCTGCCGCCGTACAAGCAGGGCCGGCAGGCCGGCGCCGAGGCGTTCAAGCTGTCGAGCAACGAGAACCCGTTCGACCCCCTGCCCGGCGTGCTCGAGCGCGTCCAGGCCGCGACAGCGCTCAACAGATATCCGGATGCGAGTGCCGCACGGCTGCGCGAGCGCCTCGCCGAGCGATTCGGCGTGGGCGCCGACGGCGTCCACATCGGCGCCGGCAGCGTCTCCATCCTGGCCCAGCTCGTCCTGGCGACCTCCGGACCGGGCGACGAGGTCATCTACGCGTGGCGCTCGTTCGAGGCCTATCCGTGGCTGGCCGTCGTGGCCGGCGCCACGGCCGTCGAGGTGCCGCTCGGCGCCGGCGCGCGCCACGACCTCGACGCGATGGCGGCCGCGATCACGGAGCGGACCCGCACGATCATCGTCTGCAGCCCCAACAACCCCACCGGTCCCATCGTGACGCAGGCGGAGTTCGACGCCTTCGTCGCGCGCGTGCCGGCCGACGTCCTCGTGATCCTCGACGAGGCGTACTCCGAGTTCGTCACAGATCCTGAGGCGGTCAACGGCGCCACGGTGCTCGCGACGAACGCCCATCCCAACGTGGTCGTGCTGCGCACCTTCTCGAAGGCGTACGGCCTGGCCGCACTGCGCGTCGGCTACGCCGTCGGCCATCCGCGCGTCCTCGACGCGGCCCGCAGCACGGCGATTCCGCTGTCGGTCACCGCCCACGGCGAGGCCGCGGCGCTCGCGAGCCTCGACGCGGAGGACGAGCTGCTCGAGCGCGTCCGCGTGATCGCCGATCGTCGCGATCGGCTCGCGGCGGGACTCCGCGAGGCCGGCTGGAACGTGCCCGAGGCGCAGGGAAACTTCGTGTGGCTCCCCGTCGGCGACGAGACCGCGACGTTCGCGGCGGCCTTCGAAGAGGCGGGCCTGATCGTCCGTCCATTCGCGGGCGACGGCATCCGTATCTCGGTCGGCGAAGAGGAATCTGTCGAGAAGGTCCTAGGGATTGCAGCATCCGTTGTGAAGAACCTCCCCGAAGGGCACGCAGGAGTGCGGGCTAGCGTAGAACGGTGACCCCGCCTGAAGACTCGGTGACGACTGGCGCCACGGCACCTTCGGAACCCACGATGCCCGAAGACCCCGCGATCGTCCGCTTCCTCGAAGCGGACGGCAGGTACGCGCCCACCCCCGCAGCGGAGCCCTATCGCGACGCCGTGGACGCACTGAGCGACGCCGACCTCGAGACGTTCTACCGCGACATGGCCGTCATCCGCGCGTTCGACGTGCAGGCGACGAACCTCCAGCGTCAGGGGCAGCTGGCGCTCTGGCCGCCGAGCTACGGCCAGGAGGCGGCGCAGGTCGGCTCCGCCCGCGCGGCGCGGCCGCAGGACCACATCTTCCCGTCCTACCGCGAGCACGTCGTGACCAAGATCCGCGGCGTCGATCCGATCGACATCATCCGTGTGATGCGCGGCCTCACACACGGCGGATGGGATCCGACCGACCCGAAGAACGGCAACACCCACATCTACACGCTCGTGCTGGGCTCGCAGACGCTGCACGCGACGGGCTTCGGGATGGGCCTCGTCTTCGACGGCCGCTGCGGCACCGGCGACGCGGACCGCGACGAGGCCGTCATCGTCTACTACGGCGACGGCGCGTCCAGTCAGGGCGACGTGCACGAGGCGATGGTCTTCGCCGCGAGCTACCGCACCCCCGAGGTGTTCTTCCTGCAGAACAACCAGTGGGCGATCTCCGTACCGGTCTCGACGCAGTCCCGGGCGCCGCTGTACAAGCGCGGTGCGGGTTACGGGATGCCGAGCACGCTGATCGACGGCAACGACGTCCTCGCCAGCTGGGCCGTGACGCGGGCGGCCCTCGACGACGCGCGTGCCGGCAGCGGCCCGCAGGCGATCGAGGCGATGACCTATCGCCTCGGCCCGCACACCACGAGCGACGACCCGACGAAGTACCGGCCGTCCAGCGAGGAGGAGGCGTGGCGGCGCCGAGACCCGCTCTCGCGCACGAAGGCCTTCCTGCTCAGCCGCGGGGCATCGGAGTCGTTCTTCGCCGACGTGGAGGCCGAGTCCGAGGCGCTCGCCGACGACATCCGCGTACGCACCAACGCGCTGGGCGGGCTCGATCGGGACGACATCTTCGCCCACGTGTACTCGGAGCCGCATCCGCTCATGGACGAGCAGCGGCAGTGGCTCGCCGCGTACGAGGCATCCTTCGAAGGGGGCGCATCGTGACCGTGCTTCGACAGGCTCAGCAACCGGGAGCGGCTCAGCAACCGGGGGCGGCTCAGCAACCGGGAGCGGCTCAGCAACCGGGGGCGGCTCAGCAACCGGGAGCGGCTCAGCAACCGGGGGCGGCTCCGCAGGCGGCGAGCGCGACGGCGGCGGCGGCATCCACCGTCACGACGATGCCTCTCAGCCGTGCCATCAACGCCGGTCTGCGCGGGTCCCTCGCGGGCAGCGACCGCGTCCTGCTCATGGGCGAGGACATCGGCCGGCTCGGCGGGGTCTTCCGCATCACCGAGGGGCTGCAGGCCGAGTTCGGCGAGCAGCGCGTGATCGACAGCCCCCTGGCCGAGTCCGGCCTCGTCGGCACCGCGATCGGGCTCGCGCTCGCGGGATTCCGCCCGGTGGTCGAGATCCAGTTCGACGGTTTCGTCTTCCCCGCGTTCGACCAGATCACCTCGCAGCTGGCGAAGATCACGAACCGCCTCGAGGGTGCCGTGCAGATGCCCGTCGTGATCCGCATCCCGTACGGCGGGCACATCGGCGCGATCGAGCACCACCAGGAGAGCCCGGAGGCGTACTTCACGCACACCCCGGGCCTGCGGGTGGTGAGCCCGTCGACGCCGAACGACGGGTACTGGATGATCCAGGACGCGATCGCGTCCGCCGACCCGGTGATCTTCCTCGAGCCGAAAAGCAAGTACTGGCAGAAGGGCGAGGTCGACACGTCGGCTCGCGCGCTGCCGCTGCACGCGTCGCGCATCGTCCGCCGCGGCACCGACGTGACCCTCGTCGGCCACGGCGCCATGGTGACGACCATGCTGCAGGCCGCCGTCCTCGCCGAGGCCGAGGGCACGAGCATCGAGGTCGTCGACCTGCGCTCGCTGTCGCCGGTGGACTACGGCCCGATCCTCGAATCGGTGCGCCGCACCGGTCGCATGGTCTATGCGCAGGAGGCACCCGGCTTCACGTCTCTCGGCTCCGAGGTCGCCGCGACGGTGATGGAGCGTGCGTTCTACGCGCTGGAGGCTCCCGTGCTCCGCGTGTCGGGCTTCGACGCCCCGTTCCCCCCGGCCAAGCTCGAAGGCGTCTTCCTGCCCGACGCCGACCGCATCCTCGAGGCCGTCGACCGGTCTCTCGCCTACTGACAGGGAGCCGGTCGTTGAGCGAGCGAGGAACGAGCGAGACGAGACGGCCCGGACCGGCCGGAACGTCGCACGCGTTTCGTCTCGCACGCTCGCTCGACGACCGGGTCTTTCGAAAGGACACTCCATGAGCACCCAGACGTTCGTTCTGCCCGATGTCGGTGAAGGTCTCACCGAGGCCGAGATCGTCCAGTGGCGGGTCGCCCCCGGCGACAGCGTCGCCGTGAACGACGTGCTCGTCGAGATCGAGACCGCGAAGTCCCTGGTCGAGCTGCCCTCGCCCTTCGCCGGCACCGTCGGCGACCTGCTGGCCGGCGAGGGCGACACGGTGAACGTCGGCACGGCGATCATCACCATCGCTTCGGAGACGGATGCCGCGGCCCCGGCGACCGTGGGCCAGTCCGAGCACGGGCAGCCGGCTGAGCCGGCCGAGGGCGAGGGAGCGGTGCTCGTCGGCTACGGCACGGGCGGTCACGTCCAGTCACGGCGGCGGGGACCGGCTGTTCCGGCGGAGCAGCGGGTCGCGGCATCCGTCGGCGTCATCGCCAAGCCGCCGATCCGCAAGCTCGCGCGTGATCTGGGGGTGGAACTCGCGGCCGTCGCCGCGAGCGGACCCGCCGGCGAGGTGACCCGCGAGGACGTCGTACGGCACGCCTCGCAGGCGAGCGTGTTCCGCAACATCGAGACGCCCGAGTGGGGCGACGTACGCGAAGAGACCATTCCGGTCGGTGCGCCGACGGCCGCGCGTCCGTCGGCGCCGGCACCCGTCGAGGTCGCGCCGTCGACGCCCGCCCCGGACGCCGCGGGTCGCGAGGAGACCATCGCCGTCCGGGGTGTGCGCAAGGCCACGTCGTCGGCGATGGTGCAGTCGGCCTATTCGGCGCCGCACGTCTCGGTGTGGACCGACGTGGATGCGACCCGCACGATGGAGCTCGTCAAGCGGCTCAAGTCCTCGCCGGACTTCGCCGACACGAAGGTCTCGCCCCTGCTGATCATGGCGCGGGCCGTGATCTGGGCGGCACGGCGCACCCCGATGGTGAACGCCGCGTGGGTCGACGCGGACGGCGGCGCCGAGATCCGCGTGCGGCGCTACGTCAACCTCGGGATCGCCGCGGCGACGCCGCGTGGGCTGCTGGTGCCCAACATCAAGGACGCGCAGGACCTGTCGATGCGGGAGCTCGCCCGCGCGCTCGAGAAGCTGACGCTCACGGCGCGCGAGGGCAAGACCACTCCGGCCGACCAGCACGGCGGCACGATCACGATCACCAACATCGGGGTCTTCGGCATGGACGCGGGCACCCCGATCATCAACCCCGGCGAGGCCGGCATCGTGGCGCTCGGGACGATCCGGCAGAAGCCGTGGGTGGTCGACGGCGAGGTCCGCCCGCGCTGGGTGACCACCGTCGCCGGCTCGTTCGATCACCGAGTGGTGGACGGCGACGGCATGTCGCGCTTCATCGCGGATGTGGCGTCGATCCTCGAAGAGCCCGCACTGCTCCTCGACTGATCCCGGCGGCTGGTCTCGCCGTTCCGCATCACGCGAGCGACATCGGCCGAACGCGGTCATGGCGTCGCAGGAAGTCGTTCACGTCGCGATGCGCTTCCGGCATGCCTGCCCAGTACACGTGTCGGGCACCGTCGATGAGACGCAGTTCGGCACGGGGGATGCGCATGGCCAGAAGTCGAGCGTTGTCCATCGGACAGAGCTCGTCATCGGCGCCATGGATGACGAGCGCCGGTGCGGCGATCTGCGCCGGCGTCGGGCCGTCATGGTTCGCGATCGCCGCGAGATGCTGTCTCGTCGCCGTCGGAGAGGCGGCCGCCGGCATCACGCTCGTCGCTGCCTCGCGGTGCGCTGCGATCCAGGCATCCGGATAGAAGAAGGCCGCCAGCCGGTCCGGGTCACCGGACTCGAGCGCTTCGGACGCGCGCGCGGATCGGGGAACGCCCGTGTCATCTCCCACGGTCGTGGCACCGATCACCAGCCCGGCGATGCGATCGGCATGGCGTGCGCCGAGCCACTGTGCGATGCGTCCGCCCATGGAGTGACCGTAGATGTGGGCGCGGTCGATCCCGGCCTCGTCGAGCACCGAGATGATGTCGCCCGCGAAGTCGCGCATCGACCACTCGTCCGCGAAACGGTCGTCGCTGTCACCGGTCCCGCGATGATCGAGGACCACGACTGGTCGCCCGCTGAAGTCATCGATCGCCGAGTCCCAGCCGTGATGGTCGAGCGCGAACCCCTGGACGAGCACCAGTGGCAGCCCCGGGCCCGTCACATCACCGGATGTCTCGAACCAGACGCGTGCCCCGTCCCTCGCCGTCGCAGATGCCATGGCGCCATACTCCCCGCCACCGCCGACATCGCGACGCTCAGCCGTCTGTGGGCCGTTGACCCTCTGCGGCGGCCGTCCGATACTCGGGACGCAGCAGCGACGCGGGCGCGAGCGAACGCGGGCGACCGAGGATCAGCAGCAGCGCGATCGCGAAGAGCCCGCCCATCGTGCCCGCCATGATGTCGGACATCGTGTCGTCGAGTCCGCCCTGGGCGACGGTGCCGATCAGGTTGTCGCTCGCGAACTCGCAGATCTCCCATGCCGCGGCGAACGCCATCGCGGTGAGCTGGATGACCGCAAGCCCGAACCAGGTGGGGAACTCGGCGTTCACCCGCTCCTCCATGCGCCGCACCCAGAGCATGCCGAGCCACGCGAGCATCACGCCCGAGTCGAAGTGGATCAGCGTGTCCCAGTCGGCGATCGCGACGTAGACGTTCAGCGCGCTCCCCGCGTACGGGCCCAGCGTGATGAAGATGAGGTAGTGCAGCTGCAGCGCGCGCGGCAGCGTCGTGCGGAAGACGAGCTCGGCGGCGGCGGGCGCCCACATCGAGACGACGAGCAGCACCGTGAGCAGCACTTGAGCCGGCAGCCCCGCGGCATACAGCACCAGCGCGACGACGAGGGCGCCCACCTGGAACGGGAGGGCGAGCAGCAGTGAGCGGCGGACGACCTGCGGAAGCACGCCCCGACGCTATCAAGCGCTGCCCGCCGGTGCCCACGCGCGTTCGTCCGCCCGGTTCCACGGACGTTCGCCCGTCGCCCGGCCCACAACGCCGTTGAATGCGATGGGATGACGTCGGTTTGAGAACGATTCTCATTAGCGTTAGAGTTGCGGACATGACCTCGCTGCGACGATCCCTGCCTCTGCTCGGCCTGACGGCGGCATCCGCCCTCGTCCTTGCCGGATGCACGGGCACCGCGGCGGGCGACGACACTGCCGACGGCCGCCTGTCGGTCGTCGCCTCGACCAACGTCTACGGGCAGATCGCGGCGGAGGTCGGCGGCGACCTGGTCGACGTGACCTCGACCGTGACGAACGAGTCGCAGGACCCGCACTCCTTCGAGCCCAGTGCCCGCGACCAGCTCGTCGTGTCGAAGGCCGATCTCGTCATCGAGAACGGCGGCGGCTACGACGCGTTCGTCGACGCGCTCATCGAGTCCAGCGGCACGGACGCCCCCGTCATCACCGCCGTCGAGTACTCGCACGACTGGCCCGGCAACCCCGGCCACGCCGACCCGCCCGCGGCGGACGAGACCGACACCGCTGAGACCGATGCCGCTGCGACGGATGCCGCGACCGACGACACCGCCACCGACGGCGCCGACGACCACGCCGACGAGTCCGAGAGCCACGACCATGGCCACGATCACGTCGAGGGCTTCAATGAGCACGTCTGGTACGACCCGCACACCATCGCGCACGTCGCCTCGGCCATCGCGGACGAGCTGGGTCGGCTGAGCCCCGACGACGCCGACACGTTCATCGCCAACGCCGAGGCGTTCGGCGCCGAGGTCGAGAAGCTCGAAGCCGCGCTCGGCGACATCGGCGCCGCCCACGGCGGCGAGAAGGTCTTCGTCACCGAGCCCGTGCCGGTGTACCTCACCGACGCCGCCGGACTCGAGAACGCGACGCCCGAAGCGTTCAGCGAAGCGGTCGAAGAGGGGCAGGATGTCGCGCCTGCGACGCTCCTCGAATCCCTGGCGCTCGTGCGGGGCGGCGCCGTCAGCGTGGTCATCACGAACACCCAGACCGGCGGAGCAGAGACGCAGGAGATCGTCGACGAGGCCGATGGTCTCGGCATCCCGGTGATCGCGTTTTCGGAAACGCTTCCCGAGGGGGAGACTTACATCTCGTGGATGCAGGCCAACATCGAGGCGCTGAACACAGCGCTGCAGGCGTGACACCCGCGTCCGCCGGCGCCGAACGGCGCGTGGTGCTGAGCATCCGGGATGCCGCACTGCAGCGCGGCGACCGGGAGCTGTGGGCAGGCCTCGACCTCGACGTCCATGCCGGTGAGCTCGTCGCCGTGCTCGGACCCAGCGGGTCGGGCAAGACGACGCTGCTGCGGGCGATCCTCGGGCTCGAGCCGCTGTCCCGCGGCGAGATCAGCGTCGAGGGCGCACCGGTGGAGGGGCACGGCAGCCGCCGCATCGGCTACATCCCGCAGGCACGGCCGCTGCCCCGCGACACCTCGCTGCGCGGCCGCGACCTCGTGACCCTCGGCGTCGACGGCCACCGCTTCGGGCTGCCGATCCCGCGCCGCGGCGATCGTGCCCGCGTCGACGCCCTCATCGACGCCGTCGGGGCGCGGGAGTTCGCCGACCGGCCGGTCGGGCAGCTGTCAGGCGGCGAGCAGCAGCGTCTGCGCGCCGGCCAGGCGCTCGCCGACGACCCGCGGCTGCTGCTGTGCGACGAGCCGCTCACCAGCCTCGACCTCGCCAACCAGCAGGCCGTCATCGGCCTCATCGACCGGCATCGCCGCGAGAAGGATGCTGCCGTCCTGCTCGTGACGCACGACATCAACCCGCTCCTGGGCAAGGTCGACCGCATCCTCTACATCGCGAACGGCCGCTTCACGCTGGGGACGCCGCAGGAGGTGCTGCGCTCCGACGTGCTCACCGCGCTCTATGGTGCGCACGTCTTCGTGCTGCGGGCGGGCGACCGGCTCGTGGTGGTCGGCGCCCCCGACGCCGAGGCATCCCATCACCACCACGAGGGTGAGGGAGTCGCGTGAACTGGGGTGACATCGCGGACGCGATGTTCGGCGGCCTGCCGTACTACGGCGAGATCCTCGCGCTGGTGTCGAACTCGGTGTGGGCGGGCGCCGTCCTGGGGCTCGTCGGCGGGCTCGTCGGCGTCTTCGTCATGCAGCGCGACATGGCGTTCGCCGTCCACGGCATCAGCGAGCTCTCGTTCGCCGGCGCCGCCGCGGCCCTCCTCATCGGCTGGGACGTCGTGACCGGGTCGATCGT
Source organism: Microbacterium yannicii (assembly GCF_024055635.1). GTDB lineage: Bacteria > Actinomycetota > Actinomycetes > Actinomycetales > Microbacteriaceae > Microbacterium > Microbacterium yannicii. The sequence goes on along the minus strand of NZ_JAMXMB010000032.1, from coordinate 78,171 downwards.
CGGGTCGCTCATCGCGGCCGCGATCATCGGCGTCCTCGGCGCGAAGGCCCGCGACCGCAACTCGATCATCGGCGTGCTGATGCCGTTCGGGCTGGGTCTCGGCATCCTGTTCCTCTCGCTCTACGACGGGCGCAGTGCCAACCGGTTCAGCCTGCTCACCGGCCAGATCGTATCGGTGCAGACGGGGCAGCTCGGCTGGCTGATCGGCATCGGGGCCGTCGTGCTGCTGGGCGTGCTGCTCATCTGGCGTCCGCTGCGGTTCGACTCGCTCGACCCGCAGTCGGCGGCGGCCCGAGGCGTGCCGACCACGGCGGTGTCGCTCGCCTTCATGCTGCTGCTCGGGCTCATCGTGGCCGTCGCCGTGCACATCATCGGCGCGCTGCTCGTGATGGCCCTTCTCGTGACCCCGGCCGCCGCGGCGATGCGGATCGCGTCGGGACCGCTGTCGGTGCCGCTGCTGTCGGCGCTGTTCGGCTTCGTGTCGGCGGTGGGCGGCATCCTCCTCGCGATCATGGGGACGCTCCCGGTGAGCCCGTACATCACGACCATCTCGTTCGCGATCTACGTCGTGTGCCGGGTGATCGGCGCGCGCCGCGACCGCGTGACGAGGGCGGCCGCGTGACCGCGGCAGGCGCCCGGCCCACGTCCAGGACCCGTCGGTAGACTCGCCGCCATGGTCCAGCGCAACACCTGGCAGCGCGAACGCGTGCGCGAAGCGCTCTCGGACGCCCGTGGCTTCGTGAGCGCCCAGTCGCTGCACGCCACGCTCCGTGACGAGAACACCGGCATCGGGCTGGCCACCGTGTACCGCACCCTCGCCGGGCTCGCGGCGCAGGGCAACGCCGATTCGCTGCAGAGCCCCGAGGGCGAGGCGCTCTACCGGGCGTGCACCAGCACCGGCCACCACCACCACCTGATCTGCCGCTCCTGCGGACTGACCGTCGAGATCGAGGCGACCGACGTCGAGCAGTGGGCGAAGCGCACCGCCGAACGCCACGGCTTCCGCGACGCCGAGCACGTCGTCGATATCTTCGGGCTCTGCGGATCGTGCGCCGCGGCCGCCGACGACCAGCGCGACGCCGAGCGTGACGCGCACTGACCCCACCACACGGGCGCGCTCGGCAGCGCACGATCACGCGACGACGACGGCAGCCGCGCCCGGGCCGTCCGGGCAGGCACGCGCCGCGCTGTGGCTCGGCGTGGGCCTCGCGCTCGTCGCAGGTCTCTTCCTCATCGACTGGCTCGCGCCCACGCTCTTCCCGGCATCCCTCCCGACCCGTGCACAGGATGGGCTGACCCTCGCGATCAGCGTCCTCATCGAGTCGCTGCCTTTCGTGGCGCTCGGCGTGGTGCTGTCGATCGTCGTGCAGGTGTGGGTGCCCCCGGGCGTCATCGAGCGATGGATGCCGCGGCGCGCGTGGCCTCGTCGCGCGGTGCTGTCGCTCCTGGGCATGATCGTGCCGGTGTGCGAGTGCGGCAACGTGCCGTTCGCGCGCGGCCTGCTCATGCGCGGCTTCTCGGTGCCCGAGACGCTGACGTTCCTGATCGCGGCGCCGATCGTGAATCCCATCGTGATCCTGACGACCCATCAGGCGTTCGGGTTCAGTGACGGCATCCTCGTCGCGCGCATCCTGGGCGGGTACGCGATCGCGAACCTGATCGGATGGCTGTACTCGCGGCATCCGTCTCCTGACGCGCTCCTCACCGACCGCTTCCGCGAGACGTGCGAGCTCGTGATCCACGAGCCCGGAGGCAAGTGGCGCCGCACCCTGGCGCAGTTCGTGATCGAGCTGCGCGCCGTCATGCCGGCCCTCATCATCGGCTCGGCGCTCGCCGGGGCTGTGCAGGTGCTCATCCCGCGCGACGCGCTCCTCGCGATCGGCTCGAACCCCGCCCTGTCGATCGTCGCGATGATGGCCCTCGCGATGGTGGTCTCGATCTGCTCGAACGTCGACGCGTTCTTCGCGCTGTCGTTCGCGTCGACCTTCACCCCCGGGTCGATCGTCGCGTTCCTGCTGGTCGGGCCGCTCGTCGACGTGAAGATGCTGGCCCTCATGCGCACCACCTTCACGTGGCGCACCCTCGGCGGCATCGTGGTCGTGGTGCTGCTGTCGGCGTTCGCGATCGGAACGGCGGTGAACCTCCTTGCGTAACGCCGGATTCGTCGGCACGCGGTGGCTCGGAGTCGGGCTCGCCGCCGCGCTCGCCGTGGTCACCCTCTCGCTCGCGCTCACCGATCGGCTCGGGCTGTACATCAACCCCGACTCCACGTGGTTCGCCGTGTCGATGGCCGTGCTCGTGCTCGTCGGCGCCGTGGCGTCGTTCGCGCTGCCGCTGGGTGCCGAGGCCGACCACGGCCACGACCACGGTTCCGCCTCCGCGGCCGGTGACGAGCACCAACTCCTCACCGTTGGTCCGCCGTCGCGGCGATCGGCCCAGAACGGGCGAACAGGCGGCGATTCTGAGGAGTTGGTGCTCCCCAGCGGCGATGCCGGGCGCGGTGACGAGCTCGAGCACCATCCCGAGCGGCATCCCCTCGGTGTCGCGGCGACCGTACTGGGCGGCGTGGCGGCGTCCGGGGTGGTCGTGCTGACGCTCGTGCTGCCGCCAGCGTCGCTGTCGGCCGAACTCGCCATGTCGCGCGACGTGGGGGCGACCCCGCTCTTCGGCGGCGCCGACGCCATCCAGCTCGCCTCGACCGGCGACACCGCGTCGTTCGGCGTCGGCGACTGGGCCACCGTGTTCGCGACGGCGACGAACCCCGACGCATTCGACGGCGACACGATCGAGCTCACCGGCTTCGTCACCCCAGCGGACGCGGCCGGCGGCGACGACGCCTTCGACCTGACGCGGCTGGTCATCACGCACTGCGTCATCGACGCGCAGCCCGCGAGCCTGCCGATCGTGGGCGCCGCGCCCCCGCCCGACACCGGGCAGTGGGTCACGATCACCGGCACGGTGCGCTCGTCGTCGGATGGGCGCCTCGTGGTCGACGCCAGCGCCGTGGAGGAGATCCCGGAGCCCGAGGACCCGTATGAGTACTGACGCCTCCTCACGGCGCGGGCACTCGCGGCGTCGTCGGGGCCGCGCCTTCGTGGTGACGTTCGGCGTCGTCGTGGGCCTGCTGGCGGTGCTGGGCCTCGCCGGCGCGGCGGCGAGCGTCGCACAGGGACCTCGGGTCACCGAGACGTCGGTTGATCCGGCGGCGGCGGCCGCGGCATCCGGATCCCGTCTCATCGTCACCACCACGCAGTCGCTCGCCGAGGTCGACGCGTCGCAGGTCACGATCACGCCCGAGACGCCGTTCGCCGTCGACACGTCGGGGCGGAGCGTCGGCGTGCGGTTCACCCTGCCGCTCTGGGACGACACCGAGTACACCGTGACCATCGAGGGGGTCGCGTCGCTCGGGGGCGGGCCGACGGCCACGATCACCGAGAGCTTCCGCACGCCACCGGCAGAGGTGTACCTGCTGCAGCGCGGCACGAACGACGGCGACCTGATCTATCGCACCGACCTGAGCGGGCAGAACGCGGTGCCAGTGTTCCGGCACCCGCACATCGAGGACTTCCGCGCGACCGGCCAGCATCTCGTGGTGTCGGTGCGTACCGACGACGACGGCAGCGACGAGGGCAAGGCGGGCCTCATCGTCACCGACCTCGACGGCACGCACGCCCATGACCTGCCGCTGCCTGTCGAAGAGGGCAGCGACGGCTACGTGTCGAACCTGCAGACAGCGGACCGGGGCGAGCGCATCGGCTACCTCTTCTCGGACGCCCATCTCGACGCCGATTCCGGCCGCGAGAGCCGTCTGTTCACGGCGTCGCTCGCAGATCCCGACGCCGATCCCGTCGCGATCGAGATCGAGGGCGCCGATCCCCGCGTGGCGGAGTGGCGCTTCGTGCCCGACACCGACAGCATCCTGCTGCTGTCGTTCGACGGCTCGCTGCTGCTGACGGGGTCGGATGCCGCGGCCGGCGCTCCGACCGCGCTCGGTGCGGCGATGACCATCGAGGGCATCGCGCGCGGCTCGAGCGAGGCCGTCGTCGACCGGGTGGAACAGGCCTCGGTCATCGACCTCACCGACGCGAGCGAGCAGCAGCTCGTGACGCCCGACGTCGACCTCGGCGGCACGAGCTCGGTGACCCCGCTGCCCGACGGCTCGACGATCCGGACGGCGGCCGTGCTCGACGGCGACGGCATGCCGACCGGGCGCACCTCGGTGGCGCGGGTGGGCGCGGACGGTGCGACGACCATGCTCACCGAGGTCGGCGAGACGGATGCCGTGATCCAGGTCTGCGTGTCGCCCAGCGCGCGCTACGTCGCCCTGCTGGTGGCGCCGAACGCCGTCTCCAATCGGTATGACACCTACCAGCTGCCGCTTCCGACACGGCCCGAGACGCGCATCCTCCAGATCGCCGATGGGGAGCCCGTCATCGCCCTCAACGGCAGCGCGATCTCGTGGTGCCAGGTGCCGCCCCGCTGACCCTTCGACAAGCTCAGGGACCGGTGGGCCGAGGCTGAGGGACCAGGCGGCCGGGGCTCAGGCACGGGTGGCCGGGGACCGGGTGTCCCGGAGCTCAGGGACCGGGCGGGCCGGACGCGGCCTCTTTCGGCGCGGCCGGCACGGGGATCTTCGACGGCAGCCCGGTCGACAGCAGGAGCGCGAGCACCGTCAGCGCGAACACGAAGAACAGCGACTGGCGGAGCGACTCGACCTGGGTGTCGGCGTAGAGCCGCGCGACCTCGGTCGCGGCGTCGGGGTCGGCTCCGGCATCCGTCAAGAGATCCTCGGCCTGCTGCTCGGAGATGATGGGCGCGCCCTTCGAGGCGCTGGCCACGACCTGCTCGCGCACGTCGTCGGGAAGCGTCGTGCTCTGCTGCACGGCGGCGGTGAAGCCCGAGGTGAGCAGCAGGATGAACACCGAGCCGACGATCGCGGTGCCGAAGGACGAGCCCAGGTTCTGGAACGTGCCCTGCAGCCCGCCGACCTCGGAGGTGTCGGACTGCTCCACCGCCGACATGTTGACGTTGCCGAGCTGCGAGGCGAGCAGACCGAAGCCGGCACCGACCACGAACATGCCGGTCGCGAACAGCCAGTCCGCGAGCTCCGGCTGCACGGCGACGAACACCAACAGCACGCCGACGCCGAGCGTGAGCTGTCCGATGCGGCCGAGGTTCCGGGCGGAACGGACGGTCGACAGCCGCGAACCCAGCACCGAGAAGAGGATGAGCCCGAGCGACAGCGGCAGGATCTTGAGGCCCGTCTGCAGAGCGTCGAAGCCGAGGATCGTCTGCAGGTATACGGGGATGACGAAGAACAGCGCGGCGATCGCGAAGTACTGCGCCATGAACATCGTGAGACCGCTGCGCAGCGCCGGGATGCGGAGCAGGCTGACCTTGAGGAGCGCCACTCTGCCGGTGCGCTCGAGCTCCTGCTGGCGTTTCACGAACAGCCACAGCACGACGATCGACAGCAGGATCATGTAGGCGACGGGCGAGATGCCGAGCGGTGCGAACGGCTCCCCGTTGATCTCGGGCGGATTGAGCGGCTCGAACCAGCCCCACGTCTTGCTCTGCAGGATGCCGTACACGAGGAGCGAGAGACCCAGGGCCGACAGCACGACGCTCAGCAGGTCGATGCGCAGCGTGCGGTCGCCGGGCATGTCCTTGATGCGCCCCGACACGATCAGCACGAGCGTCATCACGACCGCCTCGGCGACGAAGACGTAGCGCCACGAGGAGTACGTGGTCACGAGCCCGCCGATGAGGGGACCGGCCGCCGCGGCGCCGCCCGTCACGGCTCCGAGCACCGCGAATGCGACGACGCGCGCGCGGCCCTCGTAGTTGATCGCCGCGAGCGCCGCGATGGCGGGGATCACGAGCACCGCACCGAGGCCCTCGACGAGCGACCAGCCGATCATCAGGACGGTGAGGTTGGGGCTCAGCGCGGTCGTCAGTGAGCCGATGCCGTAGATGACGGAGCCGATCCGGAACGCGAGGCTGCGCCCCCAGCGGTCGCCGAGCTTGCCGCCGGTGAGCATGAACGCGGCCATCGTGAGCGCGTAGAAGGTGATGGCCGCCTGCATGCCGGAGATGTCGGTGCCGAGGTCGGCGGCGACGGTCGAGATCGAGACGTTCATCACCGTGCTGTCGAGCACCATGATGAACTGCGCGACGCTCAACAGGATGAGTGCGAACCAGTTCCCCATGCGCGAACAGTAGCGCCCCCGGCGACTCCGGCGAGATCGCCGGGGGCTCGGACCCGCGGACGTAGACTCGGCGGCATGGTGCGGGACCTGTGGCGAGCGGCGACCCGCGCCGACTTGCAGGGCCTTCCCGCCGACGTCGCGCCGAGCCTGCTCGGCGCCCGGCTCACGACCGTGGTCGAGGGTGAGACGGTGGTCGTGCGGCTCACCGAGGTCGAGGCGTACCACGGCCGCGGTACCGGCACCGTGCCCGACCCCGGCTCGCACGCGCGGATGGGTCCGACGCCGCGCAACGCCACCATGTGGGGCGAACCGGGGCATCTGTACGTCTACCTCAGCCACGGCATCCACTCGTGCGTCAACGTCGTGTGCGGTCCGGAAGGTGTGGCCGGCGGTGTGCTGCTGCGGGCGGGTGAGGTGCTGGAGGGGACGGATGCCGCGGCCCGCCGCCGTCCGGCGGCCCGCACGCCGCGCGACCTGGCGCGCGGACCCGGGCGGTTCGGGGATGCCGTGGGGCTGCGGCATCCCGTGCACGACGGCATCGACGCGATCACCGGAGCGCCGCATCACGGCGCGGTCGCTCGCCTCGAGCTGCTCGCGGAACCGCTCGCCGAGGTGGCGTCAGGCCCGCGCGTGGGCGTGGCCGGGGTCGCCGGCACCGCGGCGTTCCCCTGGCGGTACTGGATTCCGGGTGACCCCACCGTCTCGCCGTTCCGGTGGGGGCGCGGCGCACGCGAGGTCAGCGAAGCGATGTGACGGCCGTGATGGCCTTACGCAGCTGCTGCACCCGGCGCTCGTAGCGCGCAGCGATTAAGATCAGCACGGCGCCGCCGATCCCGAGCCACAGCCACCACGGCACGTCGATGTACGACGTCGATATCCACGGCCACAGCTGCGCGACGCCGTGCACGAGCACCACGGCCGAGCCCAGCACGAGGGGCGCCTGCAGCGCGAAGACCGCGCCGACGACCACGAGTCCGACCGCGACGACGCCCAGGGCGACGATGCGCCACAGCTCGGCGTCGTCGAAGAAGTCGTAGAGCAGCGACGGCAGCAGCAGCAGCGCGAGCCACGGACCGAGCGCGGGCCAGGTCCGCGACTGGGGCCGGCGCCGCAGCGTGCGAGCCCCGTAGGCGATGCCGCCGAGGGCCGCCGGCACGGTCACGAGCTCCACCGGGTCGACGCCGAAGGCGAAGAACGCCAGCACGCCGAAGACGGCGGCGGCCAGAGCCGCGATGATGGCGGGCGCGGCTCCCAGGCGGTCGCGCCACACGGAGCCGACATACGTCGCCGCCGTCAGGACCGTCATGGTGGTCGCCGTTCGCACCTCGTCCAGGCCCGTGCCCGTCCCGAGCAGGATCAGCTCTGCCGCTGCCACGAGTACTGCGGCGACGGCGAGCCCGGTGCCGACGGTGATGTCCACGCGCCTCGAGGTCGTGGCGCGCATCGCGGCCACGGCGACCGCCACGGCGATCCCGGCTGCCGCGGTCACCCACAGATCCGCTTCGAACCCCCGATCGCCCGCGACGGCGGCGAACCGGACGCCGCAGCCGGTGGCCACGACGACGAGCCCGCCCACGGCCAACACCGCGCCCAGGGTCGCCCACCGCCGCAGCCCGAGGGCGGACGCCCCCGCCACGGCTGCCGCGCCGGCGATGGCCACGGTCACCGCGGTCGCGGCCGCGTCGTCGCCCCCACGCAGCAGGGTGGTCGCGGCCAGCAGGACGGCGGCGACCGCGGCGAGTCCCGCGGCGACGCGCGCCTCGGCGAAGGTCACGGCGGTAGCGGTGAGGCTCACCGCCACCACGACGGCACCCGCGGCGGCCGTGGCCGCGGCCGCGTCGCCGAGCTCGAACCAGGGGTCGACGAGCACGCGCACGCCCATCGCGAGCGCCGCGCCGGCGAGGATCAGCGCCGAGGGAACGCGCACGCGCCATGCGTCGGGAATCGGGGTCAGCGAGATCGCGACCGCGGCGATCAGCGCGATGCCGATGAGCAGCCAGACCCGGGCGGGCTCGGCCGATACCAGCAGGCTGGGCACGGTGGCGAGCACCAGCGCCGCGCACCACACGTACTGCTCGCCCGCCGACCAGTCTGACCCGGCGCGGCGGCGCCGCCGCACCGCCAGCACGGCTCCGAGCCCGCAGGCAGCGGCGACCGGCAGCGTGGCGAACTCGATCTCACGGGTGCCGCCGGCGAGCACCGACACCGCTGCCACGGCGAGGGCGCCGGTCAGCGCGGTCCATCGGGTCGCACGGGCGAACGGCACTCGGCCGATCCCGGCGGAGGCGAGGTGCGCAGCGAGCAGCACCGCGAGTGCGATGGCCACGACGGCGCCGTGTCCGACGGCGCCGAGCACCATGAACGAGGCCACACCGAGCGCGATCGGCGGCAGGCCGACCGCATACCCGTGTGACGACATCCGCTCCGGCCGGGCCCCTGCGAAGCCGACGCCTGCTCCGTACGCGACGGCGACGAGAAGCGCGAGCCACGCCGTCTGCCACGGCCAGGCGCCCGGTGTCCACGCGATCGCGAGATGGACCGTGACGAGCCCGACGGCGAGGAGGGCGACCGCCGAGCCGACGACCGCGGGTGGACGGATGCCGCGCAGCGGCGGTGCCGCGAGCAGCAGGCACATCCCTGCGGCGACGAGCGCCACGACGGTGCTGAACAGCGGCTCGTCCGCCGCGGACGTCAGCCCGAACATGCCCGCCGCGCCCCAGGTCGTCGCTGCGGGCCAGACGAGCCCCACCGTCAGCGCGGCGCCGATGGCCACGCTCGCCTCGGCGCGACGTCGCAGCCGTGCCAGGACGACGGCGAAGCCCGCCATCGCGGCGGTCACCGGGATCGCGTACGACTCCAGGGTGAAACCGGCGTCGGGAGTGCCGGCGCCGAGGAACGACCACCACGCCGCGCACGCCGCCACGGCCGCCGGCCAGACCAGGAGGCGTCGCAGCGCCGCGCCGACCGGGACGCCGGAGCGTCGCGTGGCGAATCGGTCGTCGGCCGGGTCGATCGCGGCGGGTGCGGCCCAGCCTCGGGTGACGGATGCCGCGCCGCACGCGACCGCGACCAGTGCGAGCAGCGCCCAGACGAGATCGGGGGCGATGCCCCAGACGATGCACAGTCCCGTCAGCAGCGCGCCGAGATCGGCGGCGGTGCGCGCGCGGAGCGGGGTGAGGGTCGGCGCTGCGGGGCCCGGAATGGGGGTCGGCGTCGCGGGGTCCGCGGTGGGCGGTGCAGCTGCCGCGAAGGCCGGGGTCGCTGGGGAGGCCGGGGCTGTCGGGGCGGCCGCAGCGCCGGAGGCGGCCGAGGGGGCCGAGGGGGCCGGGGCTGCGGAGGAGGCCGTGGCCGTCGGGGAGGCCGGAGAGGCTGGGGCTGTCGGGGAGGCGAGCATCGCGAGCGCGGCGGTGGCGAGGGTGACGAGCACCGGGCCGGCAGCCAGCACGAGCGTCGCCCAGGACTCGTCGCTCGCACCGGCCATGTCGAGCGCCGTATGTGCGAGCGACGCGATCGCCGGGGCGACGAGCAGGGCGGCGGCTGCTGCCGCGTGTCCGCGCAGCAGTGTGCGACTGATGGAGACGAGCACCAGCAGCGCGAGGAGCGCGAGCCCTCGCACCAGGCCCAGCACCGGTTCGCCGACGGCGGCGACGAGGGCGGTGGTGGCGGCATCCGTCGCCACGTCGTCAGCCGCGGCGACCAGCGTCCACACCAGCGTCAGCGTCGTGAGCGCGTAGCCCGCGACGGCGAGGCCGACGCGGCTCGCCCCGTCGATGCGCAGGAAGGCGGCCGCCGCAAGCGTCGCCAGCGCGACCCACTGCAACAGCACGAGCGCGACGGCGGGCCCGGAGCCGGAGAGACCCGTCGCCGCGCCGAGGGCGGCGGGCGCGATGATCGCGGCCACCACGCCGACCCCGACGGGTGCCAGGGCGAGCACGACGGCGAGCGGGCCGTCGGCCCGCCGGACGGCGCGCAGGACGACCGGGTAGCCGGCGGCGAGGGCCACCCCGACGAGCCAGAGCCAGGGGGTTGCCGTGCCGGCGGCGAATGCGGTGATCACGGCGATCGTGCCCGCGATGCTCCAGCCCTCGAGCGAGACCGCCCGGAGCTCGGGCGCCCGACGGGCGGTGGCTTCGGTCTGCGGGGTGTCCTCCGCGCTGGATCCGCCGGCACGGTCCGCCGCGGCGGGATCCCGCGCGTCCCGAGCGCCGTGCGTCGACGCGCGGGCGGCGCCAACGAGGCTCGCGACGGCGACGAGCAGGGCGGCGCCGACGAGTACCACCGGGACGGCCGTCCGCGCGGCCGCCGCGAGCAGGAGCACGGCGACGACCACGGCGCGGACGTCGCTCAGCACCAGCCGCCGCAGCGTGGGCGCGGCGAACAGGAGTCCGGCCATCGCGACGGCCGCCGCAGCGGACATCGCGGGAGCTTCGGGCGCCGAGGCCGGGAGGGTGAAGGCGTCCGTGTGCCACAGCGTCCATCCCGCGGCCACCGCCGACCGGGCCTGCATCAGCCAGGCGACGAGAACGCCCGCGATCGATCCCCCGGCGATGACCGCTGCGGTGAGGGCCGCGGGAAGCAGCCTGCCCGACGCCCGGCGCGCGCGGGCGACGTCCAGTGCGACCGCGATGACCACGGGCAGGACCGGTCCGATGAGCAGCGTGTAGAGGGGCTCCTCGAGCCGCAGGGCGAGCTGCCAGCCCGCGATGCCCGCAACCGCGGCCGCGGCGCTCGAGGCGACGCCGGCGATCACGACGGCCCCGGGAAGGGGTTCGACGCCGGCGCGCAGACGCGCGGCCCACGCGTGGGCGGCCCCCAGCACCGCGACCAGCACGCTCGACCACACGACCACGGGAGCCGCGTCGCCCGTCGCCACCGCGGCGGTCACCGCGGCGCCGATGAGTGAGCCGATCCCGGCCAGGGCCAGGATGAGACGCTCGGGCGTCCCGGCCGCACCCGGCCTCGCCGCCGACCACGGCGCAGGCAACGCGTGCGCGAGGCCGCCGACGGCGGCGCCGAGGAATCCCGCGGTCATGGCCTCGCCGACCGGGAGATCGACCAGGCCGCCCACGAGGAAGGCGACACCGGCGGGAAGCGCCAGCGATGCGGCGAGATCGGGACCGCGCAGCCCGGAGATCCTCGCCCACAGCCGGCACACGACGGCGACGGCGAGCGCCGCGACCCCCGCGTAGACCGCGGCATCCGTCGAGCCCGCCCCCCACAAGTCGTTGGCCCGCACCGCCCAGGCATCCAGCGCGAGCAGGCCGACGCCCAGCACGCCGATCGCCTCGGCCGTCGCCCCCAGGTCGCGCCGCCGCAGCCACGAGGCGAGGACCACCGTCGCGAGCGTGATGCCCCCGATGATGAGCGCCCGCATCTCGATGCCCGCCACGAACCACGCCAGCAGCAGGAAGAACACTGCCGCGACGCCCACGAGCGAGACGCCCACGATCAGGAGCAGCACCGGCACGGTCAGGCGCCGACGAGGAGCGGATGCCGTCACCCCCTGCGGTGCGGCGGGATCCGCGCCGGCGGGGGTCCATGCCGGCATGGGCTCCGGTGCGACCGGCGCCGTGCCGGCGTCGCGGGCTGATGTACGGAGCGGATCAGACGGCGGGGCCGCGGTCGGGGAGCTCCACCAGGCGGCATCCGTTTCCGGATCAGCCGGCAGAGCCGTGGTGTGGTCTCCCGCCGGCTGGGCGACGAGCTCGCTCGCCGCGGCCGGGTCGGCGGCGGTCGACGATGCGACCGCCGCAGGGGTCGCGGCCGGGTCGACGACGGCGCCGGTCGCGACGAGCTGCGGGATCGCGGCATCCGTCATCGCGGGGTGCACCGCTGTGAGCGACACGCTCGACGCCGAGGTGAGGCGGATCTCGTCCATCAGCTGCTGGCGCGCGAGCTCGACCGAGACGATCTGGCGGCCGAGCTCCAGCACACCGGCGGCACGAGGATCGGTCAGCTCGAAGCCGCACACCGGACACGTGGCCGCCGAGATGGCGGCGAAGCACGACGGGCACCGGTGCGCGTCGGCGAGATCGAACGGCGAGACCGGCCACAACCGGGTGTCGCCAAGCGGCTCGGTCATCGGTGTCGTCCTCTCCCGCGCTGGAATGACGAACATGCTCCACCTGCGGGAATCACGAGCGGGAGAGTTTGTAGACAACCGCAGGGGCCGCCGTCGTGCAGAAGGCTATCGTTGGACGACCTGTCAGGATGGATTCCGGCAACGGAATACGTCGATCAGCGCCGCGGATCCGGGCGCCGCACGCGGTGTCGTGCCGTGGAGACGGTGCTCGTCGGGGCTGGAGCCGGCGCCCGTCGGGGCCGAGACTCCGTGCGTGCTAGACTTGCTCTTTGTCTGCGCGCACTCCAGCACGCAGTTCGCACCCTCCCTCCTTGCCAGGCCGGTTCATTCCGGTCCCTGAGCTTGTCGAAGGGTGCAGACAAGGGATCTTGGGTGGGGCCGTCCGGCTCCACGGTACTAAGGAGACATCACTATGGCAGCAGTGTGCCAGGTGACTGGAGCAGTTCCCGGCTTCGGTCACAACATCTCGCACTCGCACCGCCGGACGAAGCGCCGCTTCGACCCGAACGTGCAGAAGAAGACCTACTTCGTTCCGTCGCTGGGTCGCAACATCAAGCTCAACGTGTCGGCCAAGGGCATCAAGGTCATCGACGCTCGCGGCATCGAGTCGGTCGTCCGTGACCTCCAGGCGAAGGGTGTGAAGCTCTGATGGCCAAGAAGGCACAGGACGTCCGTCCGATCATCAAGCTGCGTTCGACCGCGGGCACGGGTTACACCTACGTCACGCGCAAGAACCGCCGCAACAACCCCGACCGCATCGTGCTGAAGAAGTACGACCCGGTCGTCCGCAAGCACGTCGAATTCCGAGAGGAGCGTTGATCCATGGCTAAGAAGAGCAAGATCGCGCGCAACGAGCAGCGCAAGGTGGTCGTCGACCGCTACGCCGCCAAGCGCGCCGAGCTGAAGAAGGCGCTCGTCTCGCCGACGTCCACCGACGAGGAGCGCGAAGCCGCTCGCGTAGGCCTGCAGAAGCTGCCCCGTAACGCCTCGCCCGTGCGCGTGCGTTCGCGCGACGTCATCGACGGTCGCCCGCGCGGTGTCCTCACGAAGTTCGGCATCTCGCGTGTCCGCTTCCGTGACATGGCGCACCGTGGCGAGCTGCCCGGCGTGACCAAGTCGAGCTGGTAACACTTCGACAGGCTCAGTGACCGCGCGTCGCTGAGACCGCAGAGAAGGCCCGGAGTTCCTCGGAACTCCGGGCCTTCCGCGTTTCCAGATCTCTGGCTCAGCCCATCGCGCGGAGTCCGGCGATGACGTGATCGACGCGTGTGCGGATCTCCTCCTCGGTGTGCAGCGGCAGGCGATACACGAGCCGGTGATAAATGGGGCCGTAGAACAGGTCGAGGGCGACATGCAGGTCGGCGTCGACGGGGATCTGGCCGGCGCGCTGGGCAGAGCGCATGCGGTCTTCGAATCCGGCAATGCTGGGCAGGATCACCCGTTCGCGGATGACGGCGGCAAGAGCCGGGTCACGTTGGCTCTCGGACGCAAGCGCCGCGACCGGCGACATCTCCTGGGGATTCATCATCGCGACCACGGTGTTCAACTGCGCGCACATGTCGGCGGCGAGGTCGCCCGTGTCACCATGTCGCGCGATGCGATCGACGAGCTCCGAGACCGCGTCCAGCAGTACGGCCCCCTTCGAGGGCCACCAGCGGTAGATGGTCTTCTTGCTGACGCCGGCGCGTTCCGCGATCCCTTCGATCGTCAGCTGGCCGAACCCGACCTCTCGGCACAGCGCAATGGCCGCTTCCAGGACCGCGACGCGTGCTCGCTCGCTACGGCGATTCGGGTCCGGAGCGCTGGCCATCGCCCCAGGCTACACGACACGTAGCGTGTTGCCGTGGGCGGACAGGCCTGCTAGCTTCAGTGCACGACACGTAGCGTGTCGCCGAAAATCGCCAGCAGAGGAGAGCCTTGATGACCACGCAGATTCCGTCGATCGCCGGCGCCGACGGACGGCGTCTGCACCCAGCCGTCGCGGGAATACCCATCGAGTTCCGTCTCGCCTTCCATGCCTTCGCCGCCTATCTGGATCGCCGTGTTCCTGAAGTTCCTGCCAGTGCGGCGGCGGGCGTGCTCGATGATCTTGTGGTCCTGTTCGCCCAGGCTGCAGGGGGCGGCATCCCCCTCCGTAGGGTGGTCGGCACCGACCCCGCCCAGGTCGCCGAAGCCCTGCTGGCGAACCACGCCGACGTGTCGTGCAACGCGAGTGCGCGCGCGGATCTGGCGCGCGCCATCGACGCCGTCGTCGGCTGAAGCCGGGACCTGCTCCCATTGCTAGCGCTCGCCGAGCGCCCCGTCATCGGCGAGACAGGGGACTTCCGCCGAGACCGGGGACGTCGCCCCCTGTCTCGCCGGGAATCCCCTGTCTCGACCGCGGGAACGCGCCACGCCGGAGGCGCGAGGGCACACGATCGGCCGGCGTCAAGCCCGGCGCGCGCGGCGCGGCGCCGCTCTAAGCTCTGAACCGTCGACAGGGGAGGGCCGGTGGATCTCGATCCGTTCTTCGAAGAGCGACTGCGGGTGCATCGCAAGTACCTCTTCGATCAGGCGCTGGGCTCCGTGCGCTCACGCCTGAGCGCGCTGTGGCCCTTCGCCAAAGGGCCGGCGGCCATGACCGGCATGGGAGGCGGCGCCACGCCCGCCTCCGCTGCGCCGCCGCAGGACGCCGTCGCCCCGGCATCCACTGAATCGAAGCCGGCTCTCGGACCCCACGCCCGCGCGCGTGCACGGCATCGCCAGGCCGCCCTCGCGTGGGACCGTCGCGAGCTGCACAAGGTCGGTCTCGCCGGACCCCGGATCCGCACCACCGAGCACGTCGTCGAAGTGCCCGGCCACCCCGACGTGCGCGTGCGCGTCTACCACCCGGACCCCGACGACCCTCCGGCGCAGGGCGTGCCGGGCGTGCTGTCGTTCTTCGGCGGCGCCTTCCGCATCGGCGGCATCGGGTATCCCACGACGGATGCCGCGAACCGCCGTCGCGTGCACGACGCCGGCGTCGCGATCGCCGCGGTCGACTACGCCCTCGCGCCCGAGCACCCGTATCCGGTGGCGATCGAGCAGGCGCATGCGGCGCTCGAGTGGCTGTTCGAGTCCGCCGGCGAGCTCGGGATCGACGCCCGCCGCATCGGCGTGGCGGGCACGTCGGCGGGCGCGAATCTCGCCGCCGCGGTGACGCTGGTCAATCGCGACCGCGGCGGGCGCCCCCTCCGGCTGCAGGTGCTCGAGGTGCCGGTCGTCGACCTCACCGGCGGGCACCTCGACCTGCGGGCCACCCGCGCCCTCGGCATCCCGCGGTTCATCGCCCTGCGAGAGCTTCGCTCGGTGGCCCGCACCTACCTCGCCGATCCCCGCCAGGGGCGCGAGCCCTATGCGTCGCCCCTTCTCGCCGACTCGCACGAGGGCCTGCCGCCGGCGGTGATCCTCACGGCGGAGTACGACCCGCTGCGCGGTGACGGCGACGCATACGGAGCGGCCCTGCGCAGGGCCGGCGTGGACGCCAGCGTCGTCCGGTACCAGGGCGTGACGCACGACACCCCGATCTTCTCGAGCGCGCTCCCGGCCGCGCGACGCTGGCACGACGACGTGGTCGCCGCCCTGCGCCGCCTGCACGCCTGACGCGATCGAGGCCCGGGGCTCTCACGAGACCCGGGCCTCCCACCTCGGACACGGGACGAGGCACCACTCGACCGCTGAGCCACCACCCGGCGTGGGGGCTCAGCGGCGGAGTGGTTCCCCGGCAGCGGGGCGCGGCATCCGCCTACTGCGCCGCCTCCGTCTCGGGAGTCTGCTCGGTGTCGCGGACCTGGTGCGTCGTGGCCCACTCGAGCGCGTAGTCGGCGATCTCCTCCCAGCCGTCCTGGCTCACCAGGCGGTGGGTGCGACCCGGGTAGGTCTTGTAGTCGACGATGGCGGGACTGCCCGACGCCTTGTACTTCTTCACGATCGCCTCGCCGATCGCCGGCGGCACGACGTGGTCGATCTCGCCCGTGATGACGAGGAGCGGGGCGCGGTCGGTGCGGCCGTAGTCGACGTGCGTGACGCCGCCCTTCTCGTTCGCCACCGAGAGCACGCCCTCGAAGAACACCCGGTTGTACGAGTTGACCGCGAACTCCTCCCACAGCTCGTCGGACGCTGCGCGGGGAAGGTCGTTGCCGAAGGTGAAGTGGAAGTGGCGCTTCGAGAGCGGCTTGGCGCCGTTCTTGTCGAACGGATTCGAGAGGATCGGGGTGCCGGTCCACAGCGTCGAGAGAGGGAGGGCCGTGACGCCGGCGGTCTGCCCGGGGGCGACACCGACATAGGCGACACCGAGGCCGCGGTCGGCGAGCATCTGGGTGATCACTCCCCCGAAGGAGTGGCCCATGATGATCGGCTTCTCGGGAAGGTCGCGGATGATCCGTTCGTAGTTGTCGGCGATCTGCTTCAGGCCGATCCCCTTCAGCGCCGCGGGATTGCTGCGGATGTCGGCGACCGTACGGTCGTCGATTCCAGGCCAGCCGGGGACGATGACCTGGTGGCCCGCGGCGCGGAAGCGCTCGGCCCACGTGTCCCAGCTCTTGGGGGTCATCCAGAGTCCGTGGATGAGGACGATCGGGGTCTTGGTCGTGGCGGCCATTTCGAGCTCCTTGTGTGCGGTGGTGCGGTGGGTTCTGTGTGGTCTCAGGTGCGGATCCTGCTGCGATCCTGCTGATGTCACCGACAGTAGACCGAACGTTCTATCTATGCAAGACTATTCCTAGAAAATCTCGGAAAAGTCCGGAGCCCGGGTCGGGCCGTCGCCTCCACGCCCGGTCAGCGGGCGGAAACGATGGCACGATGGAGGACTGGAGGGGAATCCATGAGCACCACCGTCGCCGCGCGGACCGCGGCACATCGTCCGTCGCCCGCCCGCGAGCGACTTCTGCAGGCGGCGACCGATCTCTTCTACAACGAGGGCATCCACTCCGTCGGCGTCGATCGCATCATCGAAGAGGCGGGCGTGACCCGTGCCACCATGTACAAGCAGTTCGCCGGCAAGGAGGGTCTCGTACTCGCCTACCTCGAGGGCGAGGACCAAGGGCTGCGCGCCCTCTTCGCTCAGGCGGCGGCCGTGTCGGACGACCCCGATGTGCTGCTCGATCTCGTCGTGGCCGGCATCGAGCAGGACATCCGGGAGCGGCACACGCGCGGGTGCCCGTTCATCAATGCGGCGGCCGAGTACCCCGACGAAGGACCGGTGCGCGATCTCATCGCCGAGCATCGCGAGTGGTTCCGGGCGACGCTCCGGCAGCTCGCCGAGGGCGCGAGGCTGAGGGATCCCGAGGCTGTCGCGGCCTCCCTCGTGCTGCTTCGGGATGCCGCCCTCGTCGGCGGCTATCTCGACGGCCAGGACCGCGTCGGCCCCGCCTTCGCGCGCACGGCGCGTGAGTTCATCGCAAGTCACCGAAGCTGAGCGTGGGCTGACGATCGCGTCACATCAGCCCCATAGGTCACACCAATCACACGACACGCGCCCCAAAACCCGGGAAATCCGCGAAAATACGCGGATCGCGGTGCCATGTCGGGTACATTCGGTCCCGGTCGAACCGACCAGCCGGGGGGCGAAGCCGTCCGGTCCCAGCAATGACAAGGCGGCATCCGTCGTCTTTGGAGGACATACCACATGGCCGACAAGACCATCACCAAGACCGAACTCGTCGCGAGCATCGCGAGCGCGACCGGCCAGAGCCAGTCGGCTGTCTCGGGCGTGCTCGACTCCCTCTTCTCCACCGTCTCCGAGGCGGTCGCAGCCGGCAGCAAGGTCGCCATCCCGGGCTGGATCGCGTTCGAGCAGGTTGCCACCTCGGCTCGCACCGGCCGCAACCCGCAGACGGGCGAGGAGATCAAGATCCCCGCGGGCAAGCGCGTGAAGGTCACCGCGGGCTCGAAGCTCAAGGCTGCCGTCAAGTAATCCCGACGCAGACCTCCGGAGAGGGGATGCCGCGACCCGCGGCATCCCCTCTCCTGCTGTCTGCGGGCGCTGCGGGCATGCGGCCTTCGGTCGTTGAGCGAGCGAGGACGCTTCGTCTCGTCGCTGGCGCTCCTCGCTCAGCGACCGAGCCGCGGGACGAAACGCCCGAGACGCCGCGCAACGTAGGCTTGTGGCGTGATCCCCACCCCTTCTTCGCCCGGCGTCGACGCGCCGCGTGGAGCTGCCGGGCTCGTGGGTGATCCGCGTGTACTGCGGGCGGCCGGGCCGGCACTCCTCGTGGTCGCCGCGTTCGCGGTGATGGTGTGGGCGCTGGCGTTCGGCGGCGGCGCGGCGCCTCTGGCGATAGCCGATCCCGGGCCGTTCGTCCGATGGGGCCTCCCGACGGCGAAGCTCGTCGTCAACCTCTCCGCCGCCGGGATGGTCGGAGCACTCGTCACTGCGCTGTTCACGCTGCGGGCGGGAGACCGCGCCTTCGACATCGCTCTCGACACCGCGTCGATCTCGGCGGCCGTGTTCACGATGGCGGCCGCCGCGACCGGCTTCCTGACGTTCATCGATGCGTTCAACCCCGTCATCAGCATGGGTCCTGAATTCGGGGCCCAACTGGGTCGCTACATCGTCGAGACCGAGGTCGGCCGCACCTGGCTCATCACCACCCTCGCCGGTGCCGCCCTGACCGTTCTGACCTTCGCCGTGAGGTCGTGGACCGCGACGTTCTTCGTGGCGCTCCTGGCCACGGCATCCCTCGTTCCGATGGGCACGCAGGGCCACTCCGGTGAAGAGGCGTTCCACCACGAGGCGATGACGGCGCTGATCCTGCACATCATCGCGGCGGCGGTGTGGCTCGGCGGGCTGCTGCTCGTGGTGATCGTGCGGCCGCTGCAATCGCGCGACGACAGCTCCGCGACCGTCGCGCGCTACTCGAGCATCGCGCTCGCCGCCTTCGCGGTGGTCGCCGTGTCGGGAACGGTGCGCGCCGCGATCGGTCTGCGCGACTGGTCGGCGCTGCTGTCCCCCTACGGGCTGATCCTCGGTGTGAAGGTGCTCGCGCTGATCGCGCTCGGGCTGTTCGGCGCCTGGTACCGCACGCGGCTGATCGGCCGCATGCGCGACACCGACCGGGCCGCCCGCTCGTTCTGGACCCTCATCGGCTTCGAGCTCGTGCTGATGGGCGTCGCGAGCGGTGCCGCTGCGGCGCTCGCCCGCACGCCCCCGCCGGTAGAGGCGCTGATCCCCGAGACGCCGACCCCTGCCCAGCGCCTGACCGACGCCCCGCTTCCGCCCGAGCTGACCCTCGACCGCTGGATCACCTCGTGGAACATCGACCTCCTCTGGGCGGTGATCGCGGGGTTCGCGATCTTCTTCTACCTCGTGGGGGTGTGGCGCCTGCGCCGCCGCGGCGACACGTGGCCGCTGTACCGCACGATCATGTGGGTCGCGGGCTGGCTGCTGCTGGTGTGGGTCACCGGGGGCGTCATCAACGTCTACCAGGACTACCTGTTCAGCATGCACATGGTCGGGCACATGCTGCTGACCATGGCGATCCCGCTGCTGCTGGTGCCGGGCGCGCCGATCACGCTCGCGGCGCGTGCGATCCGCAAGCGCGACGATGGAACGCGCGGCGGCCGCGAGTGGATCCTCTGGGCGGTGCATTCGCCGGTCGCCCGCGTGCTGACGAACCCGTTCGTCGCCGCCGGTCTGTTCGTGGGCTCGCTCTGGGTGTTCTACTACACCGAGCTCTTCCGCTGGTCGCTGTACGACCACCTCGGACACGAGTGGATGATCACGCACTTCCTCATCACGGGCTACCTCTTCGTGATGAGCCTCATCGGCATCGACCCGGTGCCCTACCGACTGCCGTACCCCGGTCGGCTGCTGCTGCTGATCGGCGTCATGGCGATGCACGCGTTCTTCGGCATCGCGATCATGATGCAGGAGGGCCTCATGATCGCCGAGTGGTTCGGCTCGATGGGGCGCACGTGGGGTGCCACCCCGATCGAGGACCAGTACACCGGCGGCGGCATCGCCTGGTCGATCGGCGAGATCCCGACGCTCATCCTCGCCATCACGGTCGCGATCCAATGGAGCCGCAGCGACGACCGTGAGACGAAGCGCCGCGACCGCCACGCCGACCGCACCGGCGACGCCGAGCTGGAGGAGTACAACGCCCGCCTGGCTGCGCTCGCCGAACGGGACGCCCGCGCCGGCGGCTGACGGCCGTAGCTGCGGGCCAGGGATCAGTTGGTGTCGGGGCCCGTCACGACGATCGACGCGGTGCCGTCCGGCTGGACGGTGATCGTGCCCTTGACGATGAACGGCACGTCCTCGCTGAGCGGCCGTACCCGGCCATCGAAGATCGAACGGATGTCGACGTCGATGTGTGCGACGGCGTCGGCGGCGAGGATCGACCACTGGGCACCGTCGGGTTCGACGGCGACGGTCGGCTGCTGCACGATCGACCACTTCGGCAGCGAGGCGATGCGGTCCTGAACGAAGAAGCCGAACGGGCATGCCGTCGGCTGCAGCACCTCCTGGGTCGCGCACGCCGTGAGGAACTCCTGGACCTTCTCCTGCACGACGCTCAGGAACTTCTCTGTGGGCTGCGCCTGCACGTTCACGGGGATCGCACGAAACGGGCTGTCCGACAGCACGGCCACACCCGGTGTGCTCGCGATCGCCGTGTCGACCGACACGGAGTACAGCCCCGGCGAGAAGACCAGCAGCGAGACCGGTGCGGCGGGGTCGGCATCCGCTCCGTCCGGTGATACCTGACGCTTGTCGATCTCGAAGCCGTTCACATCGAACGCCATCGATCCGCTGACGCCGAGGTTCATGACGGCGAGCGGGCTCTTCGCGAAGCGCCAGGTCGGGGCGAGGCCGATCGAGCCGTCGCGCTCCACGGCGAACGTCGTGCGACCCTCGTAGCCGCCGGCGCGGTACTCGATGGTCACGCGGGTGATGTCGCCGTCCTGCTCCTGGGACACGACCTCCACGTCGCTGATCGGGGCGAGCGCGGCGCTGCGCAGCAGGGCTTCGGATGCCGTGGACGGCAGGTTGGCGGCGTCGAGCTCGGCCGAGGTCACGTCCACGCCCGGCACGGTCAGCGCGTCGGCCGCGCGCCCCTCGGCCAGCAGATCGACGTAGCGCTCGACGAAGGCGGCAGGGCTGTAGAACTGGCGCTCGATCACTCCCCACGCGGCGAACACCGCGCCGATCAGCAGGACGCCGACGAGGCCGAGAAGCGAGAGGTCGAGGGCGAGGCGCCGGCCGCCGCGCGGCTTGCGTGGCGGCTGAATGAGCGGTCCCTCGGCGGCATCCGGCCCGGGCGCCGGGGTCGCCGAGGCGGCCGGAGGCGCGCTTGCGCGACCGGATGCCGTGTCCGACGCCCCCTGGTCCACCCGGCCAGTCTAGGAAAGACTCGCCGGGAGGCCGCTGTGGACCGCAACATTGTGGACTCCCCGTCTCTTGAGCCGGGGGTGACCGTTCGCCCAGGTCAGGCCCACGATCGCTGCCCGGCGTTCGCCGGGCGGGCCCGTCAGGGGGCGGGCGCCGTGCTGTCCCGCACCTTGAGCGAGGTCGCGAGTTCGACGTGCGGCGACGAGGGCTGGTGTCCATCCGCCATGACGAGGATCGTTTGCACAGCCATGGCGCCCATGCCCTCGAGATGCTGGTGGACAGTGGTGAGCGGGGGCGTCGTCCACGCGGCCTGCGGAGTGTCGTCGAAGCCCATCACGCTGAGTTCCTCCGGCACGGAGACGCCGAGCTCGTGCGCGGTCGCGAGAACGCCGACGGCGATCTCGTCATCGCCCGTCATGATCGCGGTCGGGGGGTGTGCGGAGGTGAGCATCTCGCGCGCGAACTCTGCTCCCGTTGCGATGGCGAACTGCCCGGCACGGATCAGCGCCGGATCGATCTCCACTCCTGAGGCGTCGAGCGCGGCCTGATAGCCGTACAGCCGGTCGCGCGCGGCATCCGACGTCTCGGGGCCGCCGATCCACGCGATGCGGCGGT
Source organism: Microbacterium yannicii (assembly GCF_024055635.1). Taxonomy (GTDB): domain Bacteria; phylum Actinomycetota; class Actinomycetes; order Actinomycetales; family Microbacteriaceae; genus Microbacterium; species Microbacterium yannicii. Next base: position 55,916 of record NZ_JAMXMB010000032.1, on the reverse strand, counting down.
GTCCGAGGGCGAGCAGGTGCTCGGCGCCGGTCCGCGCGCCGGCCCAGTTGCTCGACCCCACGCTCACCATCTGACGATGGTGCGCGTCGACCGGGTCGACCATCACGAACGGCAGGTTGGCGTTGCTCGCCGCCTCGAGCAGTCCGTCCGGGCGGGAGAGCGTCAGCCCGATGATGCCGACGACACCCGACGCCTGCTGCTCGGCGATCCACTCGCGGGCGATCGCCCGCTGGGTGCGCGAGGACCGGTCGGGTGCCAGGCGCGTGAGCAGATCGGCACCGGACTCGGTCGTCGCGGCGAGTACGCCTTGGAGCACGCCGACGATGTAGGGCGATGCGGGGATGTCGAAGACGACCGCGATCGAACGGCGGCGTGAACCCTGTGAGAGGCCGGTCGTCGGCCGGTAGCCGAGTTCGGCCACTGCGGCGAGCACGCGCTCACGCGTCTCGTCGGAGATGTCACCGCGGCCGTTCAGTGCTTTGGACACGGTCGCCCGGGAGACCCCGACGGCCGTCGCGACGTCCGCCAGCGTGGCGCGATGCGCGACAGGCCCACTCACGAACGACCCCGGACTCTCGAACAAGTTTCGATCTGGTGCACCATCAGTGATCCCATGCAGCCTCAAAAGCGAACGAAGAATTGACAGCTGTGCCGTCATTGTCTAGCCTGACAAGCGTAACACGTTGCGAAACATTTTCGCAACCGATTCGAACCACTCGACCATGACCAACGGAGGTCGTTCTTGTCCGTCGATACGTCGCCCGCTTTCACCGTAGACGGCCGAGCCTCTGCTGAGGCGCCGTTGCATCACGTGTGGAGCGTGTGCCTCGGAGCGGGCCGCGCCAACGAGGCGCTGCGCGCGGACTGGCAGAGCCATTTCCGCGAAGCCGTGGGAACGCTGGGTGCACGATATGTCCGCTTCCACGGACTGTTCCACGACGACATGTTCGTGTACCGCGCGTCGAACGGTGGCGGCTTCGGCCCGCCGACGCCGCTGGAGAGACCTGTGTACACGTTCGCCTACGTGGACAAGGTCTTCGACGCGATCCTGGCCGCCGGCGCCCGCCCGTTCGTCGAGCTGGGCTTCATGCCTCGCGAGCTCGCGACGCAGACCGAGACGCTGTTCTGGTGGAAGGCCCACTGCAGCCCTCCCACCGACATGGGGGCCTGGGTCGACCTCGTCACCGCGACCGTCCAGCACTGGATCGAGCGGTACGGGATCGACGAGGTGCGCACCTGGCCGTTCGAGGTCTGGAACGAGCCGAACCTCGTCCCGCACTTCTGGACGGGCACACGCACGGAGTACTTCCAGCTGTACGAGGCCACCGCGAAGGCGCTCAAGGCGATCGATCCGGAACTGAAGGTCGGTGGTCCTTCGTCATCGGTCTTCGTGCCCGACTCCCGCTATGACGGCGAATACCACGACAGGTCGGTGGAGGCCGCGACGGCGGAGGCGGCGGACCCCGACGCACTGCCGTGGAAGCCGGTGTGGATCCACGAGCTCATCGCCTACTGCGCCGAACGCGACCTTCCGCTGGACTTCCTCTCCACGCACCTTTATCCCACCGACTACGCCTTCGACACGCAGGGGGTCGGCCAGTCGATCAGCCGCGACCGCGACGCGACGCGGAACGACCTCGAGGTCATGCGCCGGGTGATCGCCGACTCCCCCTACCCCGAAGCGGAGCTCCACGTCACCGAGTGGTCCACGTCGCCGTCCAGCCGCGACCATATGCACGACACGGTGTACGCCGCGACCTACATCGCACGCGCCCTCCTGCAGTGCCACAGTCTCGCCGACTCCATCTCGTACTGGACGTTCACCGACGTCTTCGAAGAGGGCGGCGGCGGCATCGGCCCGTTCCACGGCGGCTTCGGCTTCGTCAATGAGCAGGGCATCCACAAGCCGACGTTCCACGCCATGGCCGCGCTGAACCGGCTCGGGGATCGCATCGCCCTGCAGACCGACCACGGCATCATCACGCGAACGGCAGAGGATGCCGTCGCCGCCGTGTTCTTCAACTACCCCGATTCGATGGGCTCACGCTCGGTCGGCGGCGCCACCCGGTACGCGCAGACGCACCGGCTGGCGGCTGAAGGTCCGACGCGTCGTATCGCACATACGGTCGCGGGACTCGCGCCCGGCGACGTCTACACCGTCGAGATCCTCGACCAGGAGCACGGCAACGTCGCAGAGGCGTGGCACCAGCTCGGCGAGCCCCTCAACCTCAGCCTCCCGCAGGTCGCCGAACTCACGGCGATCGCCGACGGCCTCGACCGCCGCTCGCTCACCGTTCCCGCCGACGGCGTCTTCGCGATCGACATCACCCTGGCGCCGTGGGCCGTCATGTCGATCTCACGAACCACCCCCTGACCCACGACATCCGCGTACAACGACGTCACGAAAGGATCCATGATGAAGATCACCACACGCGCCGGAGCGGTCATCGCCTCGGCCGCCCTGGCCGCCCTCGCTCTCACCTCCTGCGGGGGAGGCGGCACAGCCGGCAGCAACGCCGGCGAAGCGACCGAAGAGAACAAGCCGGACAAGCTCACCGTCGCGGCGTGGATGGACTTCCCGCCCGACCTCCTCGCGTCCTTCGAGGACGAGTACGGGATCGAGGTCGTCGTGGATTCGTTCCCCGACGGGGCCGCCGCGCAGACGGTGCTGCGCAACGGACTGTCGTCCGACGGCGCCGGCCTGTCGGACGTGCATCTGATCGAGCTGGACTGGTGGACCGAGATGATGGCGGTTCCCGAGGACTGGGTGGAGCTGCCGGAGATCCCCGATCGCTGGGTGGACTGGAAGGTGACGCAGGGGTCCGTCGACGGCGTCATCACCGGATACGGCACCGACATCGGGCCGCTGGGCGTCGCCTACAACGAGGAGATGATGGCCGCGGCGGGCGTTGCGACCGACGCCGACTCGTTCGGTGAGTTCATCGGCGGCGACGCCGCATCGTGGCAGTCGTTCCTCGACGCGGGCCGCGAGTACGTCGCGACCGCCGACAACTACTACATCGACTCCCTCTCCAGCGCGTTCCAGGCCGCGGTCAACCTCCTGCCCGATGCCTTCGAGGACCCCGAATCGGGCAAGCCGTACGACATGGCCGACAACGACCAGATCGAAGAGCTGTTCATGATGTTCGCCGAGGCGGCGGAGGACGGCATCTCCGCCGGCATCCCGATCGGCCACGCTGATTGGGGAGCGGGCTTCCAGAACCGCCAGTGGGCGACCGTGGTCACCCCCGCCTGGATGGCCGGCATCATCGCCGAGAACGCCGACGGCGTGCCCGGCTGGCGCGTGTCGAGCACCTTCCCCGATGGGGGAGGAAACTGGGGCGGCTCCTTCTTCTCGGTGCCGGCCACGGGCGAGAACACCGCGTGGGCCGTCAAGCTCGCCGACTATCTGACCTCCCCCGAGGCGGCCGTCCAGTGGTTCCACACCACCGGACAGTTCCCCTCGCAGCTGGAGGCCATCGCCAGCCCGGACATCGCCGAGACCGAGAACGAGTTCTTCGGCGGGCAGCGCCTGGGTCAGACCTACGGTGACCTGGCGGCAGCCGCGGGGGATGCCGCAGCGGGCGGCTACCGCGGTGAGAACTTCGCGGGCATCCAGACTCTCGTCACCGACGGCATCCGGCTCGTGGAGTCGGGCAGCGCGACAGCGCAGGAGGCGTGGGACTCGGTCGTGAGCGAGTTCGACGCCCTCGGCTTCGACACCGCCGACTGATCCCCGATCGCAGCCCGGCTCAGCGCACACGCACGGGCCGGGCTGCGATCGCCCGACATGGCATCAACACGGAAGGAGCCGACGATGGCTCTCACTTCAGCGCCGCCGCGCCCCGTACGGCGCCTCGGCTGGGGGCAGCGGCTCTCCCGTTGGGACGTCAAGCTCTCGCCGTACCTGTACATCTCGCCGTTCTTCCTGCTGTTCGCGGTGTTCGGCGCGTTCCCGCTGCTGTTCAACGTCGTCGTCGCGCTCCACGACTGGCACCGGCGTGCCGGGATGGGCGAGTTCGTCGGCCTCGACAACTTCTCGTGGGTGCTGCAGCAGCCGCTGTTCTGGCGCTCGCTGGAGAACACCGTCTCGATCTTCCTGCTCGGCGCGATCCCGCAGCTGATCCTCGCGCTGCTCATCGCGGCGATCCTCGACCAGAACCTGCGCGCACGGACGTTCTGGCGGATGAGCGTGCTGATCCCCTTCGTCGTCATGCCGGTCGCGACGTCGATGATCTTCGGCCAGGTGTTCGGCCAGTTCGGCATCCTCGTCCCGAACCTCCACGCGCTCGGACTCTTCACCGACAGCAGCTCGCCGTTCTTCCAGGACCGGTTCCTGTCCCACATCGCGATCGGTTCGATGGTGGTGTTCCGCTGGACCGGCTACAACGCCCTCATCCTGCTGGCGGCGATGCAGGCGGTGCCGCGTGATCTCTACGAGGCGGCCACCGTCGACGGCGCCGGGCGTGCCCGCCAGTTCTTCTCGGTGACGATCCCGAGCATCCGTCCGACCCTGATCTTCGTCATCCTCACGATGACGATCGGCGGCCTGGAGATCTTCGACGAAGCCCGATTGTTCGACGGCGGCGGCACGGGCGGTGGTCAAGGCGGCACCGACAACCAGTGGACCACCGTGATGCTGTACCTCTTCAACCTCGGCTTCGGTCAGTGGCAGGACCGCCTGGGGCAGGCAGCGGCCGTGGGGTGGATCTTCGCCTTCATCATCCTGGTCATCTCTCTCCTCAACTTCGCCCTCACCCGGCGCATCTCTTCGTCGGATGCCGCGCCGCGAGGTCCTCGCCGCCGCCGGCCCCGCCGGGCCGCGGATGACGTCCCCACCCGATCGGCGGTCGCACGCGAAACCGCCGGCGACGCGATGGAAGGAACCCCGCTGTGAACACGGCACTCATCGAGAACACCGCCGGCCGCGGAGCGGCGAGGTATGCGGCCAAGCGCGCGGCGCGCGGCAGGCCGGTCGCAACGCACAGTTCCACGGGCCGCCGGCCGGGGCTGGTCACCTACGGCATCCTGGCCGTCGTCTTCGTCCTCTCGGTGTTCCCGCTCTACGCCGCCGCCATGTACGGCTCGTCCAGCACGACGGAGATCTCACGCGCGGTCGGAACGCTGCCGCGGTGGCTGCCCACGGCGACGCTGTGGCAGAACTTCGGCCAGGTCTTCGCCTCCGAGCAGTTCAGCATCTGGCTGGCCTTCGGGAACTCTCTTCTGGTCGCCGCAGCCGTCAGCGCCTCGGTGGTCTTCTTCTCCACGCTGGCAGGCTTCAGCTTCGCGAAGCTGCGGTTCCCGGGGCGTCAGGCGCTGTACGTCGCGGTGCTCGCCACGCTGATCATCCCCGCGCAGGTCGGCACCATCCCCCTGTTCATCATGATGAACGACTTCGGCTGGATCGATTCGCTGCTCGCGCTGATCGTCCCCGGACTCGTGGGGGCCTTCGGAGTGTTCTGGATGACGCAGTACCTGCAAGAAGCGCTGCCGTACGAGCTCATCGAAGCCGCACGGGTCGACGGCGCCTCGATGTTCCGCACCTTCTGGTCGATCGCGCTGCCGGCGGCGCGCCCCGCAGCGGCAACGCTCGCGCTGTTCACCTTCATCGGCTCGTGGAACAGCTTCTTCTGGCCCTCCGTCGTCATGCGCTCGCAGCTGACGATGCCGCTGGTGGTGCCCCAGCTGCGCGGCGCCTTCACATCGGACACCGGACTCGTGATGGCCGGGGTGTTCCTCGTCGCCCTGCCTCTGCTCCTCGTCCTCGTCCTCGCGGGCCGGCATCTCGTGGCCGGCGTGATGGCGGGGGCCGTCAAGGGCTGACTGAGATCGGCGCCCAGACGCCTGTGGACAACGGTGCGCACTCCACCGAACACGGCGCGGACGGCCGGGAGGCGGCATCCGCTCGTTAGCATGAACCGGTGACCACAACGCCTTCCCCTGCCGGCCTCGCGCTGTCGGCCGAGCAGGAGGCGCTGTTCCGGCTCATCGAAGACACCCGCGAGCACGTGTTCGTCACCGGGCGGGCGGGGACCGGCAAGTCGACCCTGCTGCAGCACCTGGCCTGGAACACGAGCAAGCAGATCGCCGTGTGCGCGCCGACGGGCGTCGCCGCGCTCAACGTCGAGGGGCAGACGATCCACTCGCTGTTCAAGCTGCCGCTCGGCATCATCGGCGCGCACGACGAGGACCAGTCCGACGCCACGCGCAAGCTGCTCAACGCCATCGACACGCTGGTGATCGACGAGATCTCCATGGTCAACGCCGACCTCATGGATGCGATCGACCGCGCGCTGCGCAAGGCGCGAGGCCGGCGGTCCGAGCCGTTCGGCGGCGCGCAGATCGTGATGTTCGGCGATCCGTACCAGCTGGCGCCCGTGCCGCCCCGCGGCGATGAGCTCCGTTACGTCCGTGACCACTACCGCTCGTTCTGGTTCTTCGACGCCAAGGTCTGGGTGGGCGAGGCGGCGACCGACGGCATCCTCGACGTCGGCTCGTACGGCGCCGAGCTGAACATCCGCGAGCTGGTCGACATCCACCGGCAGTCCGATCCCACCTTCAAGGCGATGCTCAATGCGGTGCGGCACGGCCACGTCACGGCCGACATCGCCCAGGTGCTCAACGACACGGGCGCCCGCACCCCGCCCGACCCCGTGGACGGCGAACACCCCATCATCACGCTGGCGACGCGCAACGACATCGTCAACAACATCAACCGGCGGCACCTCGCCGAGCTGGTCGGTCGCGAGCAGACGGCGATGGCAGAGGTGAGCGGCGACTTCGGACGAGGGGATGCCGCGTACCCCGCCGATCTCGAGCTCAAGCTGAAGGTCGGCGCCCAGGTCATGTTCCTGCGCAACGACACCGGCTCGTTCGGCGAGCCGCCGCGCTGGGTCAACGGCACGATCGGCACGGTCACGCGCATCGCCGGCGAGACGGTGCGCGTCGACGTCGAGGGCGAGGAGTTCGACGTCGAGCCGTCGGTCTGGGAGAAGTACCGCTACTCGTACAACCCCGGCTCCAAGACGCTCACGCGCGACATCGTGGCGGAGTTCACGCAGTTCCCACTGCGATTGGCGTGGGCGGTGACGATCCACAAGTCGCAGGGCAAGACCTACGACCGGGCGATCATCGACCTGGGATCGGGGGCCTTCGCGCCCGGCCAGACGTACGTGGCGCTGTCGCGGCTGACCTCGCTCGACGGGCTGTACCTCTCGCGCCCCCTGCGACCGCGCGACATCCAGGTCGACCCCGACGTGCGGCGTTTCATGTCGTCCGCCGTCCGCGGGTCCGCGGCATCCTGACGATCTCGGTCGCGGCGCGCTTTTTCGGCGGTCAGGCCACCTGGGCGGCCTTCGCGTGGGCGAGGTCGTCGAAGAGGTCGGTGTTGAAGCGGTAGGCGAGGAGCACCTCGTCGATCACGCGCTCCTGCTCCGCGGCATCCCACGGGGCGGCGTCGAGCTGCTCGCGGTAGACGTCCTTGAAGGCCTTCGGGTCGGCGATGTCGTCGAAGAGGTAGAAGCCGATGCCGTTCGTGTCGAACCCGAAGCGGCGGGCCATCAGCCGGCCGATGAACTGGCCGCCGGACAGGTCGCCCAGGTAGCGGGTGTAGTGGTGGGCCACGAAGCCGCCCGCCCAGGTCGCGCCGACCTCGTCGATGCGATCGACGTAGCGCTGCGTCGTGGGCAGCGGCTCGATCCGCTCGCGCCAGTCGGGACCGACGAGGAAGTCGAGGTCGGCCTCCAGCGCGGGCAGGCGCGTGAGCTTGTCGCTGATGAAGACCGCCGCGACGGGATCGTTGCGCATCTGACCGGCGGTGCGTTCCAGCGCCTCGTAGATGAACCAGTGCTGGGCGACCAGCGCGACGTAGTCCTCGCGCGTGCCCTCCCCCCGCATGAGGTCGGCCATGAAACCGGAGTGCTCGCTCGAAGAGTGCGAGCTGCTCGAGCGCTCGCGCAGGGCGGTGGAGAACGGAATCGGGTCGCTCATACCTTCATGGTAACTGAAGATAAGGCAAACCTAACTACCGACTTTTCGGGGGGAGGCCGGCCTAGGCGTGCGGTCGCGGTTCGAGGTCGAGTCGCCGGCACGCCTCGTCGTACAGTGCGACGATCTCGCGGCGCACCTCGCGACGCTCCGAGATCGGACCGGCCGGCCAGGGGACGGCGACCTCGGCCGTGGAACCATCGGCGAGCGTCGCCTGCCAGACGCCGCCATCGCCGTCGAACCCCGTCATGATCGAGGCGGTGATCTCGCCGTCCTCGATGCCCGCATCTGCGGCGAAAGCACGTGCGATCAGAAGATTGTCATCACCATGGTCGCCGTTCATGTGGCCGAGCACGCCCGTCAGGGCATCGTCGTCGAAGAGGTGCGTCATGCTCTCAGCCTACGGATCGCCGTTCACGGCAAGGCACCGGGGTGTGTTTGAATGCATTGCACGATCGTCGGGGGGTGAGAATGCGGACCCGGTCTACACGTCGCCGCGCCATCGCGGTCATCGCCGGTGCCGTCGCGTCCGCTCTTCTGCTCGCAGGGTGCTCGTTCGGCGGCGAGGTCGACCCCGACCTGCCACCCCAGGCCGCGGCATCCCTTCCCGATGAGACGGTCCAGCGATTGACGGATGCCGTCACCCACGCGATGGGCACCACGGGGTCGTCCGGGGCCATCGTGGGCGTCTGGGCCCCGTGGAGCGGAAGCTGGGTCGCCGGTCTCGGCACGCAGCGGCCTGACGGCGGCGGAGACGTGACCGCAGACCTGACGTTCCGTGCGGGCAAGATGACCCGGGCGATGACCTGCGATGTGCTGTTCAAGGTCGCCGCGCAGGGCAAGGTCGACCTCGACGACAGCGTCACGGACTACGTCTCGGGGGTCCCCGACCTCGCCGACGTCACCCTGCTCGAGCTCTGCGACGGCACGTCGGGCATCGGCTCGTACGCGGGCCAGCTGTACTCGTCGTGGATCACCAATCCGGCGCGCGACTGGGATCCGCGCTACCTCGCGAGCTTCGGGCTCGGTCAGCCGCGCTCGGCGGCGCCGGGCCTGGCCTACCGCGATTCCGATTCCGGCTACGTGCTGCTGGGTCTCGCGCTGGAGCGCGCCACCGACATGTCCGCGGCGGACCTCATCCAGACATACGTCGCCGATCCCCTGAGCCTGGACGCGACCGCTCTCGGCGACCTTCCCACCGAGGGCGTGCTGAAGGGCGGGCAGTCGGTCAACAACGCCGAGGGAGCGCTCGACTGCGCTGCTCCGATCGACCTCACCGCGGCGTCGTCGAGCAGCGGCTTCACGGACGCCGGCGCCGTCACCGACATCGAAGACCTCGGCCGCTATGTCCAGGCGCTCGCCTCGGGCGCGCTCGTTCCGGACGACGACCGCTTCGCCGCTCCCGTCGCCGTCGCCGCCGATGGACCCTCGTGGTACACCGCCGGCGGCGGTGCGCTCCTCGCGGGTTCCCTCGTCGGGCAGGCGGGCAAGGTGCCTGGGTACATCACCGCCGCCTTCGCCGATCCGGAGACCGGCCTGGCGGTCGCCGTCGTGCTCAACAACTCCGCCGCCGACGGCGCGGTGGGCGAGTACCTCGCATGGGAGCTCGCCGCGATCGCGTCGAAGGCACCCGCGGCGGCCGGTGAGACGGTGCCCGAAGCCGGACTGCCCTGGACGCCGGAGCAGTACCACGACGCCATCGCCGGCGCGGCCGTGTGCACGCCGCCCGCGCCGCAGTGACGGTCGGAGCAGGCTCGGGCGGGACAGGGAACGCAGCGGCGAGCCGGGCCGGCGCACCGGGCAGCACGCCCGCGATCACGCTGGTCATCGCCGGCCTGGCGTGCCAGGAGGTCGGCGCCTCGATCGCGGTGCTGCTGTTCCCCGAGGTGGGCCCGCTCGGCATGGTGATGCTGCGGCTGGTGTTCTCGGCGATCGTGCTGCTGCTGATCGCGCGGCCGCGCGTGCGTGGACACTCCCGCGCCGACTGGACCGCGGTGGCGCTGTTCGGCCTCGTGCTCGCGCTGATGAACGGCCTGTTCTATCTCGCCCTGGAGCGCTTGCCGCTCGGCGTGACGGTGACCATCGAGGTGCTCGGACCGCTCGTGCTGTCCATCGTCGCTGCCCGCCGTGCGTCGGCGTGGCTCTGGGCGGTGGTCGCTCTGGCGGGCGTGCTGGCACTCGGCGGGGGCGGGTGGGACCGCCTCGATCCGCTCGGCGTGCTCTTCGCGCTCGGCGCCGCGGCCAGCTGGGCGTTCTACATCCTGGCGTCGGCGCGGGTGGGCCGGGCGTTCCCGAAGCTCGACGGCCTGGCGCTGGCGATGACGGTCGGTGCGATCATCGCGCTTCCCTTCGGCATCGCGGATGCCGGAGCCTCCCTCCTGCGCCTCGAGATCGTCGCGCTCGGGGCCTCGGTGGCGATCCTCTCGTCGACCATCCCCTACGCCCTCGAGCTGGTGGCTCTCCGTCGACTGCCGGCTGCCGTCTTCGCGATCCTGATGAGCCTCGCCCCGGCCACAGCGGCCCTCGCCGGCTTCATATTCCTGGGGCAACATATGACGTGGCTCGAGATCGCCGGCATCGCCCTCGTCATCGCCGCGAGCATCGGCGCGGTGCGCTCCTCCGCTCGCGCGGCCCGCGAAGCGGCCGAGCCGATCGCCTGACGCGGCGCCTCGACCTTCGGCGGGCGGTGGATGTCTGCCGCTCGGTGGCGTGAACCGGCGCGCGGGGGCGGGGAGGGATGCCGCGGCCGGCGTGCGGCGGCACGACCGGCGGGCTCGATACGATCGGGGCCATGACTCAGGCGGACGACACGGTGCAGACGAGATGGGCCGTGCTCGGCCCCGGAGCCATCAGCAGGGACTTCGTCGTGGGACTGCGTGCGTCGAGGTACGGCGTGCTGCACGCGGTCGGCAGTTCGTCGCCCGAGCGCGCGGCGTCCTTCGCCGCCGAGCACGGTGCCGCGGCATCCGGCACCTACGACGAGATCCTGGCCCGCGACGACGTGGACGCGGTGTACGTCGGAACCGTCCACACGACCCACGCCGAACTTGCGATCCGCGCGCTCGAGGCCGGCAAGGCCGTGCTGTGCGAGAAGCCCGCCAGCCCGACGCTCGAGGAGGTCGAGCGGATCCTCGCGACCGCCGAGCGCGCGCAGCGACCGTTCCTCGAGGGGTTCAAGACGCGCTTCGGGCCGTTCGCCGATGCGCTGCGAGCGCTCGTGGCCGGTGGCGAGCTCGGCCCGCTCGAGCGCGTCGAGGGCGCGTTCGGGTTCGCGGCACCCGTCCACGAGGGACGGCTGTTCGACCGCGCGCTCGCCGGCGGCGCCATCCTCGATGTGGGCTGCTATCCGCTCGCCCTGGCGATCGACCTCGCGGCAGCGGCCGGGCAGCCCATCGATACGCCGGACTATCGCGCGTTCGAGGCCGAGCTCGTGTCGGGCGTGGACGGCTCGGCATCCGCGGTCATCGCGTTCGGCGCGGTGACCGCGGCGATCGCCACGTCCATCGTCGAGGACCTCCCCCGGACCGCGGTACTGCAGTTCGCGGACGCCGAGGTGGTGCTCCCCAACGCGTGGGGCAGTCGAACGGAGAGCTCATCGACGCTGACCGTTCGCCGCGGCGGGGAGGAGCAGCTCATCGAGGTGCCGGTCGTGCAGCCCATGGCGGCCGAGGCCGACGCGCTGTCGCTCGCCCTCGCCGAGGGCCGGCTCGAAGTGCCCCAGATGCCGTGGTCGCACACACGTGCCGCCGCGCGCGTGCTCACGGACTGGCGCGCAGCCGCACTCGCCGACTGACGGCCCGGGCCTCCTGCCCGCCCTCCTGCCCGGCACCCCTGCGCGGCCGGCGCCGGCCGACGAGACGGGCGGCGTCGGCGACAGCGGGCCGCGGCATCCGTCTTCCGCGCGGTGGTCTCCCCTGTCGCGCTCCCCGTCAGGCGCCGCGGGGCGGGGCGGTGGACCCGCGCACGTTCAGCGTCGGGTTCAGCACGACACGGTGAACCGGGCGGGTCGGATCCTCGATGCGGCGCGCGAGGAGGTCGACCGCCGCGCGCCCGACGGAGTTGCGCGGCGGGCTGACCGCCGTGAGCGCCGGGGTGAACAGCTCGGCCACCTCGTCGTCGTAGGCGACGACCGACAGGTCCCCCGGCACCGAGATGCCGCGGTTGAGCGCGAGGTCGACGAAGGCCATCGCCTCGGGGTCGGAGTGCACGAGGATCGCGGTGACCGAGTTCGCGAGCGCCGCATCGAGCGTCGCGTCGACGACCGCCGAGAAGTCCGGGCTGGTGCGCGGCGGCAGGCTGGTCTCGAAGTGATCGGACGGCGTGAGACCGAGCTCGATGCAGGCGGCCTGCCATCCGGCGGCGATCTTGCGCGACGTCGGCGAATCCCGCGCGATGATCAGGCCCACCCGGCGATGGCCCAGGGCGGCGAGGTGGCGCGCGGCCAGCACTGCTCCGAGAGCGTGGTCGGTCGTGACGTTCTCGACGGGGCTGCCGCCCGGCAGCACCACCGCGTCGCGCTCGACGAGCACGTTGGGCACGCCGCAGTCGGCGAGCCACTGCACCACATCCTGCGCGTGGGGAGTGTCGGTGTTGGGAGCGACCACGAGCCCTCGCACGCCGTCGGCATGCACGAGACGCTCGAGCACCGGTCGTTCGTCCTGCAATTCGTAGGAGGCGCCCCGGAGGACCACGCGCAGGCCGTGACGGGTGGCCTCGGTCTCGGCGCCGCGCACGACGCTCGGCCAGTAGAAGCTCAGCGACGGCACGAGCATCGCGATCGATCCGGCGCGAGCGGCGGAGACCGGATGCCCCGGCTCGACGTCGTCGAAGGCGCCGGCAGCGGGAACCGCGCCGCCGTGCACGCGCACGAGCAGCCCTTCGCGCTCCATCTGCGCGAGATCCCGCCGGAGGGTCACCGGGGCGACGCCGAGTTCGTCCATCAACTGCGCGACCCGTACGGCGCCGTCGCGCTCGAGCGTCGCCAGCACGTGCGCCCGCCGTTCTGCGGCCAGCAGTGCCGGTGTCTGGTCGGTCATCGGGCGTCCTCCGGGTTCGTCGGTTCCAGTTCTACCGTGACGGTGACGCTGTCGCGTGTCGTCACGTCCAGATCCAGCCGGGTCAGTCGGGTGCCCCACACACTCGAGAGCACGGGGTCGTCGAGTTCGCGCACGACGAGGCCGGCCGCGATCCCCTCGGGCCAGGAGATGCGCACCGGCGCCGCACCCTCGAGGGGGGTGACGACGACGGATGCCGCATCCCGGCGCACCTCGCCGGCCAGCAGCATCCGCACCTGCGTGGGCGTCTCGGCGCTGTCACCCTCGTCGTGCGTTGCTCGGTCTGCGATCGAGGGCTGCCAGGCGTCCTCGATCACCACCCGGCGCATCGGTCGATCGAGCCGCACCGAGCGCTGCCACGGGCCGGTCGCGCGGTATGCGCCGGAGAGTTCCAGTGCGAGGGCGGCCACGTCGTCGCCGAGCGACACCTCGACATCGGATGCCGCGAACCCGACGCCCGGGCTCTGCTCGACGCCGCCGATCACGGGCACGTTGTGCCAGCCGCTCTGCATCGTCCAGATGTCGTAGCGGTCGGGACCGAAGGTCTGCCGCGTGTACGTCGGACGACCGGCGTCGACGATCACGGGCACGCCATCGGACGCGACCACGAACGAGCCGACGTCGTTGTGGTTGTGGTGCTCGCCGTTGTGTCCGCCCTTGACGGCGAGGGTCAGCCCGCGGCCCGTGCCGCCGTGCTCGCGGGCGAGCAGCACCTCGGTCGAGGGCAGCCACACGTCGCGCGGGAAAGGCGATGTCGCCTCGGCCGCGTCGACCCACGCCGGGTCGGTGATGCCCCGCAGCAGCCGCCCGAAGCCCTCGTGCTCGGTGGCGGCGGGGGTGCCGGCGATGCGGTGGGATGCGGCGTGGGCCGCGGCATCCGGATCCTGCGCACTCAGGGCCGCACGGTGCAGTGCGTGCCACGGCTGCACGGCGGTGACGCGGGCCTGCCCGTCGGCGAGGTTGAGGTACCAGTCGCCGCCGAGGTGCATCCGGTGGGGGAAGGCGACGGTCTCGCGCAACGCCGGGATGCCGGAGGCGTCGAGCACTCCCCCGGTCGCGTGGCGTACGAGGTCGAGCGCCTCGAGTGCACGGCAGGCGCCGTTCCACCAGTAGGCGTAGCCCTCGTCGATCGCACCGTCGGCCGGCAGCACCGAGACGTACCGGTCGATGCCCTCGATCGCGAGCGCCACGATGGCCGCGCGCTCGCCGGCCTCGTCGGGCCCGTCGAGCAGGCGCAGCGCGGCGAGCAGCACGTTGCCGTGGATCCAGGGGTTCCAGTTGTGCACGTCGCCGTCGAGCCCGAGCCAGTGCCAGTCGCGACGGCGCGTGAACGGCTCGAACACGCGCACGCGCGCCTCGTGGCGGATACGGGAGCGGATGCCGGGGTACCGGGCTTCGAGGCGCTCGCCGAGGAGCTGATCGACCCACGTCAGCAGCGCGACCGCCTCCCCCGCGCCGAGGTCGAGGTAGGGCGCGGTCACTGTCGGGAGCACCGAGCCCCGCTCGCGGAACGCGTCGTCGTGGGCGGGCCAGCACCAGGAGCTCTGCTCGCAGATGAGCCACACCCCGTCGAGGACGTCCGCGAGCCACCCGGCGCCGGTCTCGCCGTCGTCGGCGTGGTGCGCGGCGGCGATCGCGGCGCGTGCGAGGCGCCGCTGGCGCTCGAACACGATGCTCTCCCAGCCTTCGCGGTCGCCGTCGTCGTGCAGGCGCGCGACGGCAGTCGCCAAGGGCACGGGCCACGGGGTCGACCGGTCGGCAGCTGCCCGTGCGAGCACGTCGCGGACGGCGATCGGGTCGGCGCTGCCGTGAGGGCCCCAGACGTCCCGGTCGTCCGATGCCGGGACGGGCAGCGCGTGATCGGGGGACGCGAGGAGGGTGGCGAGGGCGGCCTCGAAACCGGCGGCGTCGACGCCCGCGTGCGCGAGATAGACGGCCGACAGCGCACCGTGGAAGGTCGCTTCGGGCGACCTGTCAGGAGTGGTGTGGCAGGCTCCTGCAGTTGACCCGGGGACCGTCGGGGTGGTCAAGGTTCCTCCTCGTTGATTCACCATCGGTGGGCGTCGCGTCGGTTCGGGGCACATTCGAGATCGAACCGATCACAAACGATCATAACGAATCTCAAACAGTCTTGCAATGAACGAATCGGGTTGATACAGTCCCAAACGTTCGCTTTCCGTTGAGCACGCGGAGAGAGACCCGCACCACGAACACAGCGGCAAGAAGAAGGCATCGAAGGAGATCCCCGTGACGGTCCAGCAGCCCACCAGGTCGACGCGCAACGCGACGGGTGCCGCCTGGGCTGCGCGGGAGTGGACCCGCGATGAGTGGGTCGCCTGCGCAGATCTCCTGCTCGACACCGCCCGCACCTATGCGTCGCCGGCCGCCGGCCGCATCCACTTCCCGGGGGCCGAAGGCGGTTACGGTCACGCGGTGGACGGGCTCGAAGGCTTCGCCCGCACGTTCCTGCTCGCCGGGTTCCGCATCGCCGGTGCGCGCGGCGAGGGCACCGAGGAGCTCGCAGACTTCTACCGCCGCGGCATCGTGACCGGCGTCGATCCGGACGCCGAGGACCGCTGGGTGCGCCTGGACGAGCACGCACAGGCCAAGGTCGAGGCCGCGTCGCTCGCGCTCGTGCTCGACATGACGCGTCCGTGGATCTGGGACCGCCTCGACGCCCTCACGCAGGAGCGCGTGATCGCCTACCTCGCGCCCGTCGTGGGGGACTCCACCTATCCCAAGACCAACTGGCTGTGGTTCCGCCTGGTCGTGCAGACGTTCCTGCGCTCGGTCGGCGGCCCGTGGTCGGCCGAGGACGTCGTCGACGACCTGGCATTGCATGACAGCCTCGTCCGCGAGGACGGCTGGATCTCGGACGGCTTCGAGCGCTCATACGACCACTACGTCGGCTGGGCACTGCACACGTATCCGGTGCTGTGGTCGCGCATGCAGGGCGCCGACGAGCTGGCGAACGGCCGTACCGCCGGCGACATCGTGCGTCTGGACCGCTTCCTGCAGGATGCCGTCACCCTCGTCGGCGCCGACGGCTCGCCGCTCGTGCAGGGCCGCAGCCTCATCTACCGCTTCGCGGCCGCCGCCCCGTTCTGGGTGGGCGCGATCGCAGAGGTCCCCTCCGTCCCGC
This sequence comes from Microbacterium yannicii, assembly GCF_024055635.1. GTDB lineage: Bacteria > Actinomycetota > Actinomycetes > Actinomycetales > Microbacteriaceae > Microbacterium > Microbacterium yannicii. The sequence goes on along the minus strand of NZ_JAMXMB010000032.1, from coordinate 39,734 downwards.
TCGGGCAGCTGCGGCGTGCCGCCAACGCCGTGGTCGCGCACTTCACCGAGCACGGCGCCCCCGGCGAGGACGGCGTCCTCACCATGGGCTGGCACGGCGAATGGCGCGAGCTCGCCCAGTCGTACTCGGGTCCCGGCTCGCCGTACTGGGCGGTCAAGGGCCTGCTCGGCATCTCGCTCCCCGCCGATCACCCGGTGTGGGCCGCCGAGAGCGAACCGCTGCCGATCGAGGCCGGAGACGAGCTGCGCGCGGTGCGCCCGGCCGGGTGGGTGATCTCGGGTACGCGCGCCGACGGCATCGTCCGCATCGCCAACCACGGCACCGACCACGCCGCCGAGGGCAGCCTCGTCGGCGACTCGCCGCTGTACGCCCGCATCGGCTACTCGACCGCCGCCGGCCCGCTCGCGAACCAGCGCGCGTGGTCGGAGCCGCTCGAGCAGTCGGTCGCCCTGGTCGACCCGGCGGGTCGCGCGACGCACCGTGCCGCGATGGACCTGATCGACGTGCGCGTGCAGGACGACGACGGCGGCCGTGTCGGCATCGCCGCATCGGTCTCACGGGCCCACTGGATCACCGTGCGTCCGTCCGCCCAGCGCCACGGCTCGGGCGTCGACGGCGACGTCGAGGTCGCAGGCGTCGTCGAGGTGCACTCGCTCGTCCGCGGTCCGTGGGAGGTGCGCCTCGCGCGCGTCGACTCGCTCGAGCCCGGCATTGACGCCGCGTCGCTGCGCCTCCGCGTGGGCGGCTGGGCCCTCGCGTCCGACGAAGAGCCCTCGTCCTCGATTGAGGAGCTGCGCGCAGCTGAGGTCCGAAACGCCGAACCTGGCTCCTCAACTCGGGCCTCGTCCTCAACTGAGGACGCCGCGGTGGAGTCGAAGAACACGGATGCCGCGGCCTCGGTGATCGCGAACGGGCTGAGCTCCCGCATCCGTCCCCTGCTCGGCGACGGCGAGACCACCATCGAGACCCGCGACGACGCCAGCCCTCTCGGGCCTGTCGCCGCGGTTCCGCTCGTCGCCTACCCGGTCGCACCTGGGCAGTGGAACGCCACGCTCGTCGAACTCACCACCGAAGACCTCGCATCGCCCGCCGATGCGGCGGCCGCCGTCGCACTCGCGTCCGACGGCGACCAGACCACCGTCACGGTCACCTGGCCCGACGGAACGGCGACCACCAGTCGCCTCGCACACCCCGGAACCGCGTCCGTCGCGAACCGGTAACCCGATGGGCCCGAAGACGGGTCCGCAATCACAAAGGAGTACCCCCAGAATGAAGCGCTCATTCGCTGCCGCGGCCGGCATCGCCGTGGTCGCAACGCTCGCTCTCGCCGGCTGCAGCGGCGGAGGCGACGACGCAGCCGCGCCCGAGGAGTCCTCGGGTCCGGTCACGCTGAGCCTCTCCGGCTGGAGCATCGACACGACGCCGGAGTTCCAGGCGCTCGCCGACGCGTTCCACGAGGCGAACCCCGACATCACAGTCGAGGTCAAGGGCTACGACGCCACCGAGTACAACACGCTCGTCACCGCCGACCTCGCCGCCGGCTCCGGCCCCGACATCATCACGCAGAAGGAGGTCAAGTTCCTCCCGACCTTCGCCGAGGGCGGCCAGCTCCTCGACGTGTCGGACGTCGAGCTGCCTGACGGCATCAGCGGTGCGAAGTCGTACGAGCTCGACGGCACCGCGTACGCGGTGCCCTACCGCAACGACTCGTGGGTTCTGTACTACAACAAGGCCCTCTTCGACCAGGCCGGCGTCGAGTACCCGGACGGCTCGTGGACGTGGGACGACTACAGCGACGCCGCCGCCGCGCTGACCGACGGCCTCGCCGCGGCGGGCAGCTCCGCAAAGGGCGCCTACCTCCACAACTGGCAGTCGACGGTCCAGGGCTTCGCCAACGCGCAGTCCGACGGCGACATCCTCGCGGGCGACTACGAGTACATGGAGCCCTTCTACGACAACGTGCTCGCGCTCCAGGACGCAGGCGACCAGGTCGACTACAACACGGCGAAGGCCAACCAGCTGACGTACCAGGGCGAGTTCGGCAAGCAGAACGCCGCGATGCTGCAGATGGGCACGTGGTTCGTCGCGACGCTCATCGCGCAGCAGGCCTCGGGCGACGCCGACGACTTCGAGTGGGGCATCGCGCCCATCCCGCAGGTCGACTCCAAGACGGCCGGTCTGGACAACACCCCGGTCACCTTCGGCGACCCGACCGGCTTCGGCATCAACGCCGGGATCGACGAGTCCAAGGTCGCGGCCGCGAAGAAGTTCCTCGCGTTCGCCGCGGGTGAGGAGGGCGCTCAGGTGCTCGCCGGCATCGGCATCACGCCGGCGCTGCTGACCGACCCGGTCGTCGAGACGTACTTCTCGGTCGACGGCGCACCGTCGGACGACCTGTCGAAGTTCGCGTACTCGACCCACGAGGTGCACCCGGAGAACCCGACCTCGAACAAGGCGGCCGCGGTCCAGGGCATCCTCGGCGACATGCACACCGCGATCATGTCGGGCTCCAAGAGCGTCACCGACGCCATCAAGGAGGCGCAGGACCGCGTCGCCAACGAGGTCGGCACGGACTGAGCCGCGGCTCTTCCGACCCGTTCCAGCACCTTCCGGCAGGCTCGCGGCTCATCGCGAGCCTGCCGGGAGGATCCCGATCCGCGGCGCCTGAGCGCCGACACCCGGACACCCGGTGACCGGCCCGCTCCCCGCCGGCGGCCGGTCACCGCACCCCCGCACATCCACCCCACTGGAGGTCCGCCATGGCGACCATCACCGCCACAGAGGCCGGCACCGCGCCGCCGCCCGTGCGCCGCGGCCGCTCGAAGCTGCGGCTGCGCAACACCCTCATCGGGTGGAGCTTCATCCTTCCGAACTTCATCGGCTTCGGGCTGCTCACCCTCATCCCGATCATCGTGCTGTTCTACATGTCGTTCACGAACTGGAACGTGTTCGGCAAGGCCGACTGGGTCGGCCTCGCGAACTTCCAGCGCCTCATCGGCGACGGCAGCTTCCGCATCTCGGTTCTCAACACCCTCTACTACTCGGCGCTGCACATCCCGCTGACGATCCTCGTCTCGCTGGGCCTCGCGCTGCTGCTCAACAACAAGCTCCGCGGCGTCGCCTTCTTCCGCACCGCCGCCTTCTTCCCGTACATCACGTCGATCGTTGCGATCGCCGTCGTGTGGAACCTGCTCTTCAGCCCCGAGTACGGCCCGATCAACGAGTTCCTCCGGTTCATCGGCATCCAGAACCCTCCCGGCTGGCTGACCTCGCCCGAGTGGGCCATGCCCGCAGTCGTGATCGTCGGCACCTGGCGCGACATGGGCTACTACATGATCCTGTTCCTCGCGGGCCTGCAGACCGTGCCCCGTGAACTGCACGAGGCGGCGCGCGTGGACGGTGCGAACGTCTGGCAGCGGTTCGTCAACGTGACGCTGCCGTGCCTTCGTCCCACGATGTTCTTCGTCACCGTGATGCTGACGATCAACTCGTTCAAGATCTTCGACCTGATCCTCGTCATGACCGACGGCGGCCCGGGTCAGTCCACCCTCGTGATGTCGCAGTTCATCTACCGCAAGGGCTTCGAAGAGAGCCAGTTCGGCTACGCGTCGGCCGCCGCGGTGGCGCTGTTCTTCATGTGCATCCTCGTCACGATCGTGCAGTTCCTCTGGAACAAGAAGCGGAGCAGCTGATGGCCCAGCAAGTTGAGAAGGATGCTGCGGACCAGCTGGTCTCGGACTTCACGCCCCCGACCGCTGCGGTGCGCAACCTCCGCAAGCTCTCCGACCCGAAGCCGCGTCGCGCGGCCGACGGCGACAAGATCACCCCCGGCCGCCGCGTCGGACGCATCGCGATGTACGTCGGCCTGATCATCTTCGCGATCGCGCTGCTCGCGCCGTTCGCCTGGATGGTGCTGAGCTCGTTCAAGTCGGCCAACGAGGTGTTCTCGGTGCCGGTGAAGTGGCTCCCCGAGACGTGGGTCTGGCAGAACTACGTCGACATCTGGACCGAGTCGAACATGCTGGTGTGGATCCGCAACACGCTGTTCCTCGCCGTCGTCGTGACGTTCCTGCAGGTGCTCACCGGCTCGTTCGCCGCCTACGGCTTCGCCCGGATGCGCTTCAAGGGGCGTGACGTGCTCTTCCTGCTGTACGTGGGCACGATCGCCGTCCCGTGGCAGTCGTACATGATCCCGCAGTTCATCCTGCTGTCGAACTTCAAGGTGTCCAACACGCTGTGGGCCATCATCCTGCTGCAGGCGTTCGGCGCGTTCGGCGTCTTCCTGATGAAGCAGTTCTACGAGACGATCCCCGAGGAGCTCTCCGAGGCCGCGCGGTTGGACGGCCTCAGCGAGTACGCGATCTGGCGCAAGATCATGCTGCCGCTGTCGATCCCCGCCCTCGCATCGCTGACCCTGCTCACCTTCGTCAACACCTGGAACGACTACCTCGGGCCGCTCATCTACCTGCGCAACCCCGATCTGTGGACCATCCAGCTGGGTCTCAAGAGCTTCGTCTCGAACCTCTTCGACACCAACTACGCGCTGCTGTTCGCGGGCCTGACGATCTCGGTCATCCCGATCGCGATCATCTTCCTGCTCGGCCAGAAGTACTTCGTCGAGGGCATCGCGACGAGCGGGCTGAAGGGCTGACACCATGAACAAGCCCAATGCACTCAGCCGGCTGAACGGCCTGGTCTCGCACGAGACGTGGGCGTCCCTCATCGGGATGATCTACCTCGCGCTGATCGTGAATCTCCTGCTGGTCGTGGCGTGCCTGCCGATGGTGGTGCTGCTGATCACCACCGACCCGGCGTACTCATGGCCGCTGCTCGCCCTCGCCGCGCCGCTCACCGCGCCGGGCATCGCGGCCGCGTTCCGCGCCTTCCGCGAGCACGGCGCCGGCGGGCTCGGCCCGATCCGCGCGTTCCTCGCCGGCCTGCGCGACACGTGGCGCCACGCGCTCGTGATCGGCGCGGCCGTCACGGTGGCGATCGTGGTGCTGCTCGTGGACGTGCGGATGCTGTCGAACACCGCCGCGGCCGTCATCACGGTGCCGCTGCTCGCGGTGCTGGCGCTGGTCGCGATCGCGGTGGGCCTCGTCGCCCTCGTCGCGGTCGCGGAGGTGCCGGGCGCCCGCCTGCGCGACGTGGTGCGCGCGAGCCTCTACCTGAGCCTGCGGCGCTGGTACCTCACGGCCGTCTCGCTGGCTGCGCTCGCCGCGCAGATCGCCGTGTTCGCCACCGCACCCGCGCTCGGCCTCGGGCTGACGGCATCCGCGGCGCTCTTCTTCGCGTGGACCAACTCCCGCTACACGCTCCGACCCGTACTCGATCTCGATGAGATGGCGGCTGCGCCGGCCTGAGGCCGCGGTACCCGCGCCCACACGGCGCGGGACGAAGCATCCGTTCCAGACTTCTATTTCCGAAGGATTCCCTCCCATGACGTCCACCTCGCCCGCTGCGGGCACCCGAGCCACGTCCGGTGACGCGCCCGCTCCCGCCGTTCCGACGGACGCCGCCATCGCGGCCGCACTCACGACGATCCGCCGGAACATCGCGACCTTCGGGGGCGCGTACCCCGACGACACGACGGTGGACGACCGCTACCGGCTCCGCCCGGCGGAGCGCGGCATCCCGGTCGGCGGCAACCGCGGGTGGACCACCAGCTTCCGCACGGGCATGCTGTGGCTCGCGTGGGAGCTCAGCGGCGACGACGCGTACCGGGAGGCGGCGCTGGTCGACACCGGCGACTTCGAGCGCCGCGTGCGTGCCGAGGAGGACCTCGACACCCACGATCTCGGATTCCTCTACACACTGTCGACCGTCGCTGCCTGGCGATTGGTCGATGACGAGGACGCGCGGCAGGCCTCCCTGCTCGCCGCCGAGCACCTGATGCGCCGCTTCCTCGAGCCCGCGGGCATCATCCAGGCGTGGGGCGACCTCTCCGACCCGACTCAGCGCGGCCGCACCATCATCGACAGCCTCATGAATATGCCGCTGCTGACATGGGCTCACGAGCAGACCGGCGAGGAGCGCTTCGCCGACGCCGTCACGCGACACACTGCGCAGCTCCGCGAGCACATCCTGCGCGAGGACGACTCGACGTTCCACACGTTCTACTGGGATGCCGAGACCGGCGAGCCGCTGCGCGGCGCGACCGAGCAGGGCGCGTTCGACGAGTCGTGCTGGGCACGTGGCCAGGCGTGGGGCATCTACGGCTTCGCCATGAACTACGCCGTGACCGGGGACGAGCGCCTGCTCGAGGCATCCCGTCGCTGCACCGAGTACTTCCTGCGCCACCTGCCGGCCGACGAGGTGCCCTTCTGGGACCTGGTCTACACCGACGGCAGCGACGCCCCGCGCGACAGCTCGGCCGCCGCCATCGCGGTGTGCGGTCTGCTGGAGCTCGCGCAGGTCGAGACGGATGCCGCGCGCGCGGCCGAGTGGACCGCTCGCGCGCACTCGATCCTCGCGTCGCTCGTCGCGGGCTACACGCCCGCGGCACCCGAGGACTCGGACGCGCTCATCCTGCACTCGGTGTACGACCTGCCGAAGGACAACGGCGTCGACGAGGGCACGCTGTGGGGCGACTACTTCTACCTCGAGGCCCTGATGCGCGTGGCGCGCCCCGAGTGGAGGAAGTACTGGTGAGGCTCGTCACGTACGCCGGCGCGGAAGGTGCGCGCCCTGCGGCCGTGGTGGCGGGCGTCGACGGCGACCGGCTGCTGGACCTCGGCGATCTCGCCGGCTCGGTGGAGGGGCTGCTGACGGATGCCGCGGCCCTGGCGGCTGCGCGGGCTCAGGCGGCGGACGCCGACCCGGCACGGCTGCCGGCGCTCGACCAGGCGGCGCTGCGCGCCCCCGTGACGCCGGGCAAGATCCTGTGCCTCGGCTACAACTACCGCGGGCACGTGCCGGACGGTGTCGATCCGACCGCGAACGACCCCGAGTACCCTGACGTGTTCGTGAAGACGCCGAACACGCTGGCAGGCCCGAACGAGCCCGTCGTGATCCCTCCGGGCGCGACGGACGTCGACTACGAGGGCGAGGTGGCGGTCGTCATCGGCCGGCGTGCGCAGCGGGTGTCCCTGGAGGACGCGCTGGACCACGTCGGCGGGTACACGATCCTCAACGACGTGTCGGACCGCGCGTGGCAGCGGCGGCAGAGCCAGTGGGCGCTCGGCAAGTGCTCCGACGGCTTCGCGCCGCTCGGCCCGTGCGTGGTCACGCCCGACGAGGTGGGAGATCCTCAGGACCTCCTCGTCGAGGTCGTCCGCGACGGCCTCGTCACCGTGTCGCAGTCGACGTCGACCACCATCTTCAGCGTGGCGTACGTCATCCATCACCTCAGCCAGGTGCTGACGCTCGAGCCGGGCGATATCGTCTCGACCGGAACCCCGCAGAAGCTGCCCGCCGCCCAGGACGCGCACCGCCCGCTCGCCGACGGCGATGCGGTCACGGTGCGGATCTCGGGCATCGGCGAGCTCACCACCCGATTCGTCGCCGAAGACCCGGCCGTCGAGTCTCGCTCGTTCCGGTCCCTGAGCGAGGGAGCGCCAGCGACCGAGACGAAGGGCGCCCGCTCGACGACCGGCGACAACACAGGAGACAACGCATGATCCTCGATACGTTCCGCCTCGACGGCAAGGTCGCGCTCGTCACCGGCTCGAGCCGCGGGCTCGGCCAGGGTGCCGCCGTCGCGCTGGCCGAAGCGGGCGCCGATGTCGCCCTGCTCGACCGCGGCGACGCGTCGGCCACCGCCGACCTCATCGCGGCGACCGGCCGGCGGGTGCACCGCGTGCAGCGGGATCTCGTCTCGGCCTCGGCCGACGACCTCGCTTCGGCGGTCGACGAGGTGATCTCCGAACTCGGCGGTCTCGACATCCTGGTCAACAACGCCGGCACCATCCGCCGCGCGCCGGCTGCGGAGTACCCGGCCGGCGACTGGGACGACGTGCTCGCCGTCAACCTCGATGCCGTGTTCCACCTGTCGCAGGCGGCCGGCCGCCACATGCTGGCGCAGGGCAGCGGGCGCATCATCAACGTCGCGTCGATGCTGTCGTTCCAGGGCGGCATTCTCGTTCCGGCATACACCGCGTCCAAGCACGCCGTCGCGGGTCTCACGAAGGCGCTTGCGAACGAGTGGGCCGCCGCCGGCGTCACGGTCAACGCCGTGGCCCCCGGCTACATGGCGACCGACAACACCGCGCCGCTGCGCGCCGACGAGGATCGCGCCGCATCGATCCTCTCGCGCATCCCGGCAGGACGCTGGGGCGCGGCATCCGATCTGCAGGGTGTCTTCGTCTTCCTCGCCTCGGACGCCGCCGCCTACGTCACCGGCGCCGTCATCCCCGTCGACGGCGGCTGGCTCGTCCGCTGACACCCGCGCCGACCCGCGACGCCGACCCGCCTCACAGATCCACGCAGAACCAGGAGAGAACCGTGACCCAGACGAACATCCCGCAGCGCTACGCGACCAACCCCGCACAGATCCCGGGCATGACGACGCAGGACCTGCGCGACACGTACCTCATCCCCGACGTCTTCGTGCCGGGCGAGATCCGTCTGACCTACACGCACCACGACCGCATCGTGCTCGGCGGCGCCGTGCCCGCCGGCGGCGTACTGGAGCTCGGCGGCTACCCCGAGATCCGCAGCGACTACTTCCTCGAGCACCGCGAGGTCGGCATCATCAACGTCGGCGGCACCGGCACGGTCACGGCCGACGGCGAGGTCTACACGCTCGTCAAGGGCGCCTGCCTGTACCTCGGCCGCGGCATCCGTTCCGTGTCGTTCGCCGACGCCGCAGACGAGGAATCGGGTGCGCAGTTCTACCTCTTCTCTGCGCCGGCGCACACCGCCTACCCCGCTGCGCTGGTGTCGCCCGGCGAGGGCACCGTGCGCGAGCTCGGTGACCAGCTCACCTCGAACCGGCGCACACTCAACCAGTACATCCACGAGAACGGCGTGAAGAGCTGCCAGATCGTCATGGGCGTCACCGAGCTGCACCCGGGCTCGATGTGGAACACCATGCCGGCGCACACGCACGACCGCCGCACCGAGTGCTACCTGTACTTCGACCTGCCCGAGGACGCTCGCGTCATCCACCTCATGGGCGAGCGCGAAGAGACGCGTCACCTCGTGATCGCCGACCGTCAGGCCGTCATCTCGCCGTCGTGGTCGCTCCACTCCGGCGTCGGCACGTCGTCGTACACGTTCATCTGGGCGATGGCCGGTGAGAACCAGGCCTTCGACGACATGGACGCCGCGCCCGTCACCGACCTGCGATGACGTCTGCCGCTGGCCGGAGTGCGTGGCGGGGAACTCGGGGATCCGCCGAGGTTCGGACGGATGCCCCGCAGGCGTCCGAATTCTGCGCGATCTCCGAATCTGGTGAGGGTACGGATGCCGCGGCCTGACTACGCTGGCGGGATGCCCCGCACTCTGCTCGCGATCGGCGAGACGATGGCGATGGTGACACCGGTCGTCGCGGCGCCCGTGACGGATGCCGACGCGTTCCTGCTCGACGCCGGCGGCGCGGAGTCCAATGTCGCCGCCCACGTGGCCGCGCTCGGTCACCGCGCCGTCTGGTTCAGCCGCCTGGGCGACGACGCGCTCGGCCGCCGCATCGCACGGCAGCTGACCGCCCGCGGCGTCGACGTGTCGCGGGTCGTGTTCGACGGCGCGCACCCGACCGGGCTGTACGTGAAGGACCCGGGCAACGGGGTCCTCTACTACCGCCGCGGCTCCGCGGCCGCGCACCTGACCGACGCCGACGCCGATGCGGTGTCGTTCGACGGCGTCGATCTGCTGCACGTGTCGGGCATCACGGCCGCGATCTCGGCATCCGCGTCGTCGTTCCTCTCACGTGTCATGGCTCGCGCCCGCGAGAACGGCGTGCCGGTGTCGTTCGACGTCAACCACCGTGCGCCGCTGTGGGATGCCGAGACCGCCGCCCCGGTGCTGCTCGAGCTGGCCCGCAGCGCCGACGTCGTGCTCGTCGGCCGCGACGAGGCCGAGACCCTGTGGGGCACCGCCACCGCCGCCGAGGTGCGCGCACTGCTGCCGGACGTCGCCGAGCTCATCGTCAAGGACGGCGACATCGGCGCGACCGCGTTCGCCGACGCCGACGAGGTGTTCGAGCCGGCCCTGGTCGTCGAGGTCGTCGAGGCCGTCGGCGCCGGGGACGCGTTCGCCGGCGGTTACCTCGCGGGACGCCTCTCCGGCGCCCCCGTGCCCGACCGCCTGCGCGCGGGGCACGCGCGCGCTGCGCGCACCCTGCAGACCACCACCGACTCGATCGACGAGCCTGCGCCTGTCGCGCCGGCCCCCGGCATCCCGACATGATCGGTTCGGGGCGCATCCCGCACGTTCGGGGCGCGCGCCGCGCGCCCCACATGCTCGCGACACGCCCCGAACCCGACACCACCATCGACCGCTCCCGCAGAAGGACACACTCATGACGACCACGATGGATGCCGCGAACGGCGGCGACTGGTTCGAGACGGCGTTCGCCGGCGCGCCGCTCATGGCGATCCTGCGCGGCATGGGCGTCGAGCGTTCGGCGCGTCTGTCGCAGACGGCGTGGGACCTCGGCATCGACTCCGTCGAGGTGCCGTTGCAGACCCAGGAGGACGAGCGCGCGCTGCGCGAGGTCGTCACCCTCGCGGCCGCCCGCGGCAAGAGCGTCGGCGCGGGCACCATCATCACGCCGGAGCAGGTGGCGCTGGCCGCCGACGCCGGCGCTGCGTACCTCGTCTCGCCGGGGCTCGACCCGGTCGTGGTGCGGGCGGCGCAGGATGCCGGCATCCCGATCCTTCCCGGCGTCGCGACGCCCAGCGAGGTGCAGCTGGCGGTCTCGCTCGGGCTCACGTGGCTGAAGGCGTTCCCGGCGACCTGGCTCGGCACCGGGTGGTTCTCGCACATCCGCGGCCCGTTCCCGCAGGTGCGCTTCGTCGCCACCGGCGGCCTGAACGCGGCGAACGTCGAGGAGTTCCTCGACGCCGGCGTACGCGTCGCCGCGGTCGGCTCCGCCCTCGAGGACGCCGCGCAGCTCGAGCGCCTCGCCGAGGTGCTCCGCACGCGCGCGGCCGCCCGATGACGGCGGCCGACGCCCGCTCGTTCGCGATCGGCGAGTCCGACTTCCTCCTCGACGGCGAGCCGTTCCGAGTGCTGGCCGGGGCCCTGCACTACTTCCGCGTGCACCCCGGACAGTGGGCCGACCGCATCCGCAAGGCGCGGTTGATGGGGCTCAACACCATCGAGACATATGTGGCGTGGAACGCCCACGAACCCGTACGGGGCGAGTGGGATGCGACCAGTTGGAACGACCTCGGCGCCTTCCTCGACCTCGTCGCAGCCGAGGGTATGCATGCGATCGTGCGGCCCGGCCCTTACATATGCGCCGAATGGCATAACGGCGGTCTACCGGTGTGGCTGACCGGGATGCCGAACATCGGGCTGCGTCGCTCCGAGCCGCTCTACCTTGCTGAGGTGACCGCGTACCTCCAGCGGGTCTACGACATCGTCGCTCCCCGCCAGATCGACCGCGGGGGGCCGGTCGTCCTCGTGCAGATCGAGAACGAGTACGGCGCGTACGGCAGCGACACCGCGTATCTCGAGCATCTCGTCCGCGTGACGAAGGATGCCGGCATCACCGTTCCGCTCACCACCATCGACCAGCCGACCGATCAGATGCTGAGCGACGGGAGTGTCGCCGGGGCGCACATGACCGGCTCGTTCGGCTCCCGCGCCACGGAGCGGCTCGCAACGCTCCGCCGCCACCAGCCGACCGGCCCCCTCATGTGCGCGGAGTTCTGGGACGGCTGGTTCGACTGGTGGGGCAACGCCCACCACACGACCCCCGCGGCCGCGTCGGCCGCCGAGCTCGACGCGCTGCTCGGGGCCGGGGCATCCGTGAGTTTCTACATGTTCCACGGCGGCACCAACTTCGGCCTGACCAACGGCGCCAACGACAAGGGCCGATACCTCCCCATCGTGACGTCGTACGACTACGACGCTCCGCTCGACGAGCGGGGCGACCCGACCGACAAGTACTTCGCGTTCCGTGACGTGATCGCCCGCTACGCGCCCGTGACCGACGAGGTGCCCGAGGCCAGCGGCCCGGCTCCCGCGTTCGAGGTGGCTCTCACGGCGGTGGCGGCGCCGGCCGCGTCGGCGGGATCGGCTGCACCGGCCGCGTCGGCCGAGGTGCGACACGAGACTCCGCCGAGCTTCGAGGAACTCGGACACCTCAGTGCGCTCGTCTCCTACGAGGCTGAGCTTCCCGGGGGTCGGGGTGGCGTCCTGCGCTTCGGCGAGGTGCGCGACCATGCGTGGGTGTCGGTCGACGGGGTGTCGGTCGGCACGCTGTCGCGCACGCGCCACGAGGACGCTCTCGTCGTGCCGGACGGACGCCGCGTTCGTGTGCTCGTCGAGGAGCAGGGCCGGGTCAATTACGACACACGTCTGGGCGAGTCCAAGGGCCTCGTCGGCCCCGTGACCCTCGGCGGGGTGCCGGTGACCGGCTGGGCCGCGACGCCGATCGATGTCGCAGCTTTGGGTGGAGCGGTGGCGGATGCCGCGTCTTCGGACGTGGCCGGTATGACGGTGGCCCCGTTCCTCCTGCGCGGGTCGTTCGCGCTGGAATCACCCGCCGACCTGTTCCTCGACACCGCAGGGTGGGGGAAGGGCTACGCGCTCGTCAACGGCTTCCTGCTCGGGAGGTACTGGCGCAGCGGTCCCCAGCGAACGCTGTACCTGCCGGCCGCTGCGGTGCACGCGGGGGAGAACTCGATCGTCGTGATCGAGCTCGATCGTGTCACCGACCCCGTCGCCCGTTTCGTTGCCGAGCCGGAGCTCGGACCGAGCGAGGAGTAGTCGGCGGGCAGCCGGTGGTCCGCCAACGGGGGAGGAAGCTCTATGCGCGGCCTTTGCGCGCCTGAGCGGATAGCGGTCAGATGTCGCTGAAGTCGTTCGAGGGACTCTGAAGCTCGGTGACGAGGTCGCCGTCCAGCGTCACCAGGATGAACTGCCGCCCGGGTTGGCCGGGGCGGCTGAGCGATTCCACGCCTTCCACCTCTTGCCCCTCCACGCCGAGGTAGTCCGCTTGGCCGTCGCCGTCGGCATCCCATTCGTCCCACCCGCCCGTCGCGAGCACAGCGTCACGCGCGGATCCGATCGCGATGCCGCTCGCGGTGCGGACGGGGATGCCGCCGACGGCCGGCGCAAGGATGGTCACGCTCGCGGGACCGTCCTTGAGCACGGACACCGTGATGTCATCCCAGGTGTAGAGGGTTCCCCACGGGTCGCCGTTGCCCCAGGGGTCTGGGAAGTCCTCGCCGGTACGAGGCTCTCCGGTGAGTTCCTCGACGAAGGCGAGCAGCGGTTCAGGGTCGTCGAAGGAGAACGTCTCCGATGTGCCGCCCTCGGTGAACGCGAGGCCCTCGATGCCGAGAGCGATCGCGCCGGCCGTTGTCGGGGTGGGCGTCGGCGTCGCGCTGGGCTGTGCCGCGGGGGACGGGGAGGTCGTGGTGGCCGGTGCCGGCACTTCGGCAGCACAGCCGGCGAGGACGAGCGCGGCGGCGAGGAGGAGCGGCGCGAGGCGGCGAAGCACCAGACCAATCTAGAGCCCACGCGTCGGCGCGACCGGCGCGTGTGGAGAACGGTCGCGGGCTGGTTGACTGGGCGGATGCCTCTCGCACGTGACGCTCGGGTCGCCGTCTGCGGACCCGCCTCGTGGAACCATCTGATCCTCCTCGATCGGCTCCCCGAGCCGGTGCCGCACATGCAGTTCGCCGCCGGTGATCGGCACACGGTGGGCGGCACCTCCGCGGGCAAGGCCTTGCATCTCGCGGACCTCGGCGTGGACGTCACGCTGCACGCGTTCCTGGGCGCCGACGAGGACGGCCGCCGGGTAGCGGACGCACTCACGACAGCGGGCGTGGCCGTGGAGGCGTACCCCTCGGAGCGCACGGAACGTCACGCGAACCTCATGACACCGGCGGGGGAGCGGGTGAGCCTCTACCTCGCGACGCCGACCGCGGCATCCGTCGATGCCCTCGAGCAGATCGCGGCCGCCGTGGCGACGGCAGATCTCGCGGTCGTCGACCTCAGTACGGCAGGTGTCGCGATCGTCGAGGGCCGGCTCGCCGGTGCGGAAGGCGCTCCCATCTGGACCGACCTGCACGACTATGACGGCTCGGCGGAGTTCCACGAGCCCTTCCTGCGCGCCGCCGATGTCGTGTTCATGAACGACGACGCGACGGACGATCCGTGGGCGCTGATGCAGAGCTGCCTCGACCGGGGACCCCGGCTGGCCGTCTGCACGCTCGGTGCACGCGGTGCGGTGGCGCTCGCCGCGTCGGGGGAGCGCGCCACCATCGCCGCGGAGCCGGTCACGGTGGTCGACACCAACGGTGCGGGTGATGCGTTCTTCGCCGGCTTCCTAGCCGCATCACTCACCGGGGCGGATCTGGACGGATGCCTCGCCGCCGGGGCCCGTCAGGCGGTCGTCGCCCTGTCGTCCGGGCATCTGCACCCCGCTGTCGGTGAAGGCGCGGGCGTCATCAGCGCGCTTGGGTGACGACGGCCGGCGACGAACGATGCGTGCGTTGCGTTCTTCGCCGGCTTCCTAGCCGCATCACTCACCGGGGCGGATCTGGACGGATGCCTCGCCGCCGGGGCCCGTCAGGCGGTCGTTGCCCTGTCGTCCGGGCATCTGCACCCCGCTGTCGGCAGCGAAGCCGCGGGAGTTACCAGCGCGCTTCGGTGACGACGGCTGGCGACGAACGATGCGGCGGTTGCGTTCTTCGCCGCTTCCTGGCGGCGTCCTTCGCCGGGGCGGATCTGAACGGATGCCTCGCCGCCGGCGCCCGTCAGGCGGTCGTCGCCCTGTCGTCCGAGCATCTGCACCCCGCTGTCGGCGAAGGCGCGGGCGTCACCAGTTCGCTTCGGTGACGACTGCCGGCCTCGCCGAGGCGTCGTAGACCCTCACCCACTCCGGCTGCACGACCACGACGGCGAAGCCCTGATCGAGCGCCCGCGAGCCCGGGAACTGCTCGTTGTACGCGGTGCCGTGGCGATCGCGCGATGCGCCTGACGCGATCGTGGCGACGCCTTCGACCTGCACCGTCACGTCGCCCTCTGTGCCGACGACGATGGCTACCCGGCCGTTCCGTCCAAGGTTGTGGATCTTGCGGGAGTCGTCGCGGGTATCGAAGATCAGCGTCCCGTCGTCGAGCGCCGCGACTCCGACGAGCGCGGCCTCGGGTGCACCGGACTGTGCGACGGTGGCCACGACGGCGCGGCCCTGCCTGCGAACGAAGTCGGCGAACGCGGCGGTGTCGCGGGGATCGAAGCTCACCGGTCCACCGTATCGGCGGTCGTCGGCGGGGGAGAGGTCTCGTGAGCCGCGGCGGGGAAACGCGGTCGGCTGGTGTGGTCGGCTGACGTGTTGAGGGTGAGGATCGCCCGCATTTCGGCGTCGGTGAGGTCCGACAGGGCCAGCACCTCCTGAAGTACGGGCGACTTGAGGGCGATGTATCGCTCGATGTCCATCGCCGGATCGCGGGCGAGTTCTGTCTTGACGGCGCCGTAGCGGTCTCGAAGGTCCTGCCGCTCGCGAAGGATCGCGCGCATCGCGAGGTGGTTGCGCAGGTGCAGCGTGCCCTCGACGCAGACGTAGACGTTGCGCCGCGGATCGTCGTCGGGTGCGGCCATCGACTCCCGGTCGGCGACACCGAGGTCGCCGCGATGCGTGTAGCCGGCGGCGACGAGCGCCGCGATCGCGGCCGGCAGATCCTCCCGCCGCACGACGACATCGATGTCGATGACGGGCTTCGCCGCCAGTCCGGGTACCGACGTCGAGCCGACGTGCTCGATCGAGTGCACACGAACATCCGCCAGCGCTCGCTTCAGGTCCCCAGCCACGCGCGCGAACTGCTCCGGCCACTCCGTGGAGTACGGGACGACGGTCACACCCACGAGGACAAGCTTCGCATCCGTACTGCCCCCAACGGCCCCATGGCCGTCTCGCTTCTACGACGGTCGCCTGACAGGGCGACGAAGGGGGCAAAGCCCGGCGCTTTCTGCATGTGGCTCGGTCTCGTGCAGCGCCCGCACCTCACGGCTCTCCCTCGACCGTGTCGGCAGGCAGTGCCGGCACCTCGCATCCTTGCCCGCCCTGCCGGCGCAGGCAGCACCCGCACACCACCGCCTTCCCTCGACCGTGTCGGCAGGCAGTGCCGGCACCTCGCAGCCTTGCCCGCCCTGCCGGCGCAGGCAGCACCCGCACACCACCGCCTTCCCTCGACCGTGTCGGCAGGCAGTGCCGGCACCTCGCATCCTTGCCCCGCCCTGCTGGCAGGCAGCACCCGCACACCACCGCCTTCCCTCGGCCGCACGGCACTGCCTTCGCCCTTCCGCTCGGCCTGCACAGCGCATCGCGAACGGCAGCGGTCCCTCTGCCGTACCGGGGCCCGACCTCATGCGGCGCCGAAGCGTCGGGGCGACTTCGACCTGAGCATGACCGGATCACCGATCTCGCCCGTCACCGGGTCGGGCGGCGGATGCAGCCAGTATGTGTCCGCCGCGCCGACCGGATCTCGGTCGCGGGTGATGCGCCATCGCTGGTTGTGCAGGCGCAGGTGGCAGTTTCGGCACAACGGAACGCCGTCGTCGACGTCGGTCCGGCCCTGGTGATCCCACCAATGATCGATGTGGTGGTACTCGCACTGAGAGATCGGCGCACTGCACGATGGCCACATGCACCCGCCGTCGCGGGCCGCGATCGCGATCCGCTGCTTGCGACTGAACAGCCGCAACTCGCGACCGACATCCAATGGCCGACCGTCGGCATCCCAGACCACCGGGATCGCGCCCGCGTCGCACAAGCGCGCCTCTACGACCCCGCCGGGCAAGGCGTGTCCACCGTCCTCGAGATGACCGACGCCGGTCACCCGCGCCTCTCCACGCTGGCCGATAGAGCTGATCGCGCCCGACTCGACGAGGATCCGCACACCAGGTTGCCGATCACCGAATGCCTGCTGCGGGTCGGCGTCGGCGCCGGTGCGGAGCACCGCCATGATCGTGTCGTACTGCAGCTGCTCGTTCGTCCGATCGTCGGCTTCGGCCTCGCGCGCCTTCTCGGCGGCACCGGAGCCGACGAACCGCGGACCACGCCGCGGCCGCAGGGCGGCTTGAAGGAGCGCATCCACCCACGCGCCCGCCTCGTCGTCGAACAGGATGTGGGCGTGATGCTGTCCGCTCTCGTCGATCCACCGGCGGAAGGAGCGTGCGGCGAACCGCTCCTCGAACCTCAGCGTCACTCCCACGGGATCGAGGCGGTCGCGGGCGATGCGCGCCTGGTTGCGCAGGTCTTCCACCGCCAGTGTCGCCGCCTCATCCAGCAGTAGCCTCACCGCGCGCGACCACGCCTGCGGCAGGAACTCCGGGTCCAGTTCGGGATAGCGCTCGACGGGAGGTTCGCCGAGACCGGAGCGGATCGCGTGGAACTGCGCCTGCGAAAGCGCGCCGGCCGCGAGGGCACCCCGAACCAGTTGCAGCCACTCAGGCACATCCGGCGGCGGCGCGATCGCAGCCCGGGGAGCGGCATCCGCTCCTGGTCTGACCGGTTCAGCCGGAACAGGGACCGGCGGCGCGAGCTCTTCCCCCGCACGCACCGCCCGAGCGACGTCACCGCGCGCGAGCCCGGTGATCTGCTGCACGAGCGCCGTGCCGGTGCGCATTCCCTTGCGTTGCGCGAGCCCGCCGTACCCCCGGTCGCGTCCCGATCGCCGGGACACCTCCGCAGACGCGCTCGCCATGACGAGCTCCAGGGCCTTGCGAGCCTCCGTCGTATCGCTGAGCAACTCGAGCAGCTGGTCGTCGTCGAGCCTCTCGACCCCGATCCCGTCGGCGCCGAGCCGCTGTGCGACGCGGGCGACGGCATCCGTCAACCGCATCGCCGGGGGCATCGGCACCGAGAAGTTCATAGAACAAATATACGAAGCACTTCCGACATTGCGACACGCTCGCGCCTCGACGCCGCCGCGCGATGGGCATACGCTCGACCCCGTGGTGGACCCGATGCACTTCGAGGCGAACGCTGATGCCTATGCCGGGGCTCGGCCGCCATACCCCGCCGAACTGTGGCAGAGGCTGCGGACGCTCGGGCTCCTGCGGCCGGGAAGTCGCGCGCTCGATCTGGGTGCCGGGACCGGCCAGGCGACCGGCCCGCTGCTGGATGCGGGCCTGCGCGTCACCGCCATCGAGCCCGGCGCGCGCCTCGCAGCGCTCCTTCGCGCCGCGCATCCCACCGCCGACGTGCGCATCTGTCGGGCAGAAGACATGCAGTTCGCGCCGTCGAGCTTCGATCTCGTCGTCGCGGCTACCTCGATCCATTGGATGGATCTCGAAATCCTCTTATCGAAGCTATGTACCATTCTCACACCGCACGGCCGATTCGCCGTATGGCGCAACGTCTTCGGAGACTCCGACGCCGAGGTCACGCCGTTTCGCGTGCGGATCGCCGAGATCGTCGACGATCGCCGGGCGCCTCCGCGCCCCGGCCCACCGGCGGAGGACCTCGACGCGACGATCGAGGCTCTGACGGCTTCGGGCCTGTTTCAGGTGACGGATGCCTCGACCTACCGGTGGACGCTCGAGCTCGATGC
This sequence comes from Microbacterium yannicii, assembly GCF_024055635.1. Classification (GTDB taxonomy): domain Bacteria; phylum Actinomycetota; class Actinomycetes; order Actinomycetales; family Microbacteriaceae; genus Microbacterium; species Microbacterium yannicii. Next base: position 21,060 of record NZ_JAMXMB010000032.1, on the reverse strand, counting down.
GGCGGCGATCGGGCGTCTCTTCCGCACGTTCAGCGACTGGTCTCCCGGCGAGGTGGAGCGGGCGGTCGCCGCCGTGAACGAGCTGGGTGGCACCGTCACCGAGCACTACTCCTCCTGGATGGTGGTGCTGGCACCGGTCGAGCAGCGAGCCGCGCCCTGAGAGCGGAGTGCGTCCGCGTGCGGGCTTCGCAGCGCGGCTGCCTCGCTCATCGGCGCCGCGAGCGCGCGGAGAATGCGGCAGGATGCCGCGACGACCTTGCGTTCATGCCGAGCGGTGACGGTCTCGGTGGCGCGGCGGCCGGCTCCGACCTGGCCGCTGTCTCGGGCTGACTGCCGACGCGGCGTCGGCCTCCGACGTGGCCGCCAGCTTGGGTCGCTTGCCCTAGCGTCGCGACACCTCGCGTTCGCACCACGACGTTGGGTTGTCGGACGCGTGCGGCAGCCGGCTTCTGACCCTGCCGCGACCCCGCGCCGTCTACCGAAGCGTCGCGGCCGGCTCGGGGCGATGAACTCCGCGCGGGCGGTAGCCGAGCGCGTCGGACACGCCGGCGAGATCCGCGAGGTACCAGAGGATCGCGAGCCACATCTCGGTGCCCTGCAGGCCGGGTTCGGTCTCGCTCAGGCCGCGAGTGGCTGGCGTCGGCTCGCGGAACGAGAAGCCCGCGCCCGGAACCCAGGTCGACACCGCATCCGACAGCAGGCGTGCCGCGAGAGCGCGCACCTCCTCGCCGCGATAACCCGTCGCGCGCGTGAGCCATAGCGGGTGCGCCACGTCGAGAACGTTGCACGCGTTGCGCGCGCCGGCGGCGAACCATCGCGGGTCGCGCGCATGCCGCAGCACGGTGTCGATGACGCGTTCGGGGTAGGGGAGCGGCATCCCGAACTGCGCGAAGGTGCCGCGCGTGGCGCGGTAGGAGCCGTTCACGAGCGGAAGCACGCCGCCGTCGGCAGTCGGCGCACCCCACATCCCGGTGTGCGGGTCGGCGTTCATGACGAGCCAGCCGAACAGCGCCTCCTCCACACCTGCCGGAATCGGATGCCCCGCCCGCCGTGTCCACAGAATCGCGGTGCCGAAGCCGTCGATGTGGTGTCCGGCGTTCCAGGCGTCGGAGGCCCACGGCAGACTCTCGCAGAACTCGACCACGCGCTCCGGTGTGGCCGCGGTCACCCACGTGAGAGGAGCCGGAAACGCCGAACCGAGCAGATCGAGCGCGTACCCCACGCTCAGCACGTGGTACGCGACATCGCCGTGCGAGAATCCGAGGCCCGCCTCCTGACGACCGTCGGAACCGAGGGGCGCGACCGCACCCGTCGCGGAATCCTGCCAGTCCTGCAACCGCCGGACCTGGTCAGCGGCGCACGCCTGCGCCGGTGCCGTGCCGAGCAGCAGGTCCGCGATCTCGACGGCATCGCCCTGCGCGCGCACCGTGGGCGCTGCGCCCGGGCGGTCGGCGAACAGTCCGAGGTCATCGTTCCACGCGCGCTGAAGGACAGCGGATGCCTCGTCCCTCGCGCGCTCGGCCAGGTCGGCCACGCGCTCGGCGAGGCCTGCGCGCGCGCCCACGCCGGCGTCGTCCGCGGACGTGCCGGCCGCCGAAGTCGGGAGGGAAGGAGCACCAGAGACGCCGCGGCTGGATCCGGCTGTGGCGCGTGGGTCGCCAACGTCTCGCGGCCCGGCTGCGGCAGTGGGGGAGGCGATACCCGCGGTGTCGGTGCCGGTGTCTGTGGTGCTGTCGCCAGCGGTGCCGGTGGCTGTGGTGCTGTCGCCGGCGGAGCCGTTGCCCGTCGCGGTGTCGGTGCCAATGTCAGAGGCGTTCGCCGCGGCATCCCGGAGCATTCCGGGCTGGTAGCCCGCGTCGACCGCCGAGTCTGTGCGGTCTGACCCACCCGCGGCATCGCCCGCCGCGTCTCCGGCATCGACGTCACCGAGATCATCCTGCGACGCCCCCGCCTGGTTGCTGCGCGGGTGAGGGCCGGCCAGTGCGGGCACGAGGCCGAGCGCGGGAGCATCCGCTGTCTCGGCGATCGAGCCAGCCGCGGGTTCCGCGTCATCCTCTGCGCGTGCCGCCGCGTCCGCCGCGGCGTCCGGTGCGACGCCGGTGTCGTCCGGCTCGACGCGCCACCGGATGAACCGGGCGGGGTTGCCGCCGACGACGGCGCCGGCGGGCACGTCCTTCGTGACAACGGCGCTGGCCGCGAGCACCGCGTGCGAGCCGACACGCACGCCGTCGAGGATCACCACGTGGGAGCCGATCCAGACGTCGTCGCCGATCTCGATGCCCTTCGAGGTGAGCGGTTGGCGGAACACCGGCGTGCCGGACTCCATCGAGTGGTTGAACCCGAGGATCGACGTGTGCGCGCCGATCCGCACGCCATCGCCCATCGTGACGCGCCCACGGATGACGGTGTACGGGTTGATGCTGCAGTCCGCGCCGGTGAGGAGGTCGCCGGTGAGGTAGGCGCCGGCGGCCACGTAGGTGCGGTCGCCGAGCCGCAGCGAGTCGTTGTCGATCGAAGCGAGCTCTGAGATGAAGCACTGCTCGCCGAGCGAATGATCGGCGCGGCCGTCGACGAGCGCGTGCTGGATCGCGAGCTGCGCCTCGCGGTCATCGACGGAGGCTTCGCGCCAGAAGTCCCAGGGCGAGTATTCGTGGGCGGCGATGGCGGGCATATGTCCCAGTATGGTTCGAGCCGGCCGCGTCGGACCGGCAGAATCCCCGTCGCAGGCGGGATCGGCGTGCCACCGGCGTCCCCGCGGGAACGGCGAAACCCCCTCCGTAGAGGGGGTTTCATCGGAGGGGCTGACGGGAATCGGCCACTCCGCCCCTCCACGCGCCGCTGGCGCGTCGCGCGGAGCCTCCGGCGGAGCGGGACCCCCCGAGGCGGATCAGCTCCGACATCAGCCCCTCCAACGCAGAATGAGGCGCGGCCGGCGGCCGCGCCTCATTCTGCATCGGAGGGGCTGACGGGAATCGAACCCGCGCTGTCTGCTTGGGAAGCAGAAGTTCTGCCATTGAACTACAGCCCCGAGGCCGGGAAGAGACAGAGATCGAGGATCCCTGTCACGTCCCGCTGCACCCATCAAGGTGCATATTCGGGTGGTGCGTCGACTGCCCGCACCACATGTCAGCATACCTACTCTGCTCGCGTGGACGCGCGCCGATCGACCCTCGCCGCCGGTAATCGCGAGGCGTGACCCCACCCCGCGGTCGCTGCGGGCGGCAGGGCTGCCGGTCGGCCGTCGCCGTTTGCGACAATCGACGGATGCCGGCACCGATCGAGGACTACGCGCTGCTCAGCAGCTGCCGCACGGCGGCGCTGGTCTCTCGCGAGGGCAGCATCGATTGGCTGTGCGTGCCACGTTTCGACTCGCCCTCGGTGTTCGGAGCCCTCCTGGGCGATGAAGACCACGGATGCTGGATCCTGCGCCCGAAGGACGCGGAGGCGCGCAGCACCCGCCGCTACGACGGCGACACCTTCATCCTCGTCACTCGCTGGCAGACAGCCGGGGGAGTGGCTGAGGTGCACGACTTCATGCCCGTCGACGGCGACCGCGTCGATCTCGTGCGCCGGATCATCGGCATCTCGGGCACGGTCGAGTTCACGGAGACGGTACGGCTGCGTTTCGACTACGCCCGGGCGATGCCCTGGATGCGAAAGCTGCCTGGAACGCCGCGCACGATTCTCGGCATCGCGGGACCCGACGCGGTGGTGCTCCGTGGCGCGGCCCTGCAGCCGGTGGACCACACCCACTCGGGACAGATCACCGTGGGCGCCGGCGCGACGGTCGACCTCTCGCTCACCTGGTTCAAGTCGCATCATGAGGTGCCCGATCCGCTGGATGTCGATGTCTCCCTCGCCGCGACGCGCGCGTGGTGGCAGGACTGGGCGGACCGCATCGACCATCACGGACCGCATCACGACGCTGTCGTCCGGTCGCTCCTGGTGCTGCGGGCGCTCACGCACGAGAGCACGGGCGGGGTCGTCGCGGCGGCGACGACATCCCTGCCCGAGGACTTCGGCGGCACCAGGAACTGGGACTACCGGTACGTGTGGCTCCGGGACGCCGCGCTGACCCTTGAGACGCTCATCGAGCATGGGTTCACCCTCGCCGCGCAGCGGTGGCGAGGGTGGCTGCTGCGGGCGATCGCCGGCGACCCGGCGGACGTGCAGATCATGTACGGCGCGGCGGGCGAGCGCGATCTCGCCGAGCGGGTGATCGACAGCCTCCCGGGTTACGGAGGTGCGACGCCGGTGCGCGTCGGCAACGGCGCGGTCAGCCAGTACCAGGCTGACGTGATCGGCGAGGTGATGGTGGCGCTCGAGGCCACTCGGATGGCAGGAGTCGAGGAGGACTCGTTCTCGTGGCCGCTGCAGCGGGCCCTGCTCGCCCAGGTGGTGGAGTGGATCGACCGGCCCGACCACGGCATTTGGGAGATCCGTGCCGAGGCTCGCATGTTCACGCACTCGCGCGTCATGATCTGGGCGGCGCTGGACCGCGGTGTGCGTGCGGTGCGCGAGTTCGGCCTCGACGGCGACGTCGAGCAGTGGGAGAGGCTGCGCGATCGTGTTCGCGCCGAAGTGGAAGCGCGTGGCGTCGACGCCGAGCGGGGCTGTTTCGTGCAGTACTACGGCTCCACCGAGGTCGACGCGTCGCTGCTCCTCATCCCGCAGGTCGGCTTCTGCGGTTACGACGACCCGCGGATGCTCGGCACGGTGGCCGAGATCGAACGGACCCTGCTGCGCGACGGGCTGGTGCGGCGCTACCGCACGGAAGCGGACGTCGACGGGCTCGCAGGCGATGAGAACCCCTTCCTGGCCTGCTCGTTCTGGCTGGTCGAGCAGTACGCCAGCTGCGGGCGCGTCGACGACGCCCAGGCCCTGATGGCCGATCTGGTCGGACTCGCCAACGACGTGGGCCTGCTCTCGGAGGAGTACGACGTCGGCCGCCACTGCCAGGCAGGCAACACCCCGCAGGCGCTGACCCACCTGGCCCTGGTGCGAGCGGCCGATGCCCTCGCCGGGCACGCCGGAAGGGCGGCGCTGCGGCGGTGACGGATGTCGGGGGCCCGGGATGCCGCGCCGCTAGGCTGGCGGCGTGCTGACCGACGACCGCTCCCTGCCCGTTCTGCCCGACCTTCCCGCCCTCGACTGGGCCGTCGGCGCCGGCAGGGTGGAGCTCCACCCGGGCGGAAGCCTCGAGGTCACCGCCGCGGCCGGCACGGACTGGACCAACGACGCCCTCGGCGGCCCGGCGCAGCACGCGGCGGCGATGCTGGGATTCGAGGCGCCTGGACGCTTCGCCCTGTCAGCCCGTGCCGGCGTCGCCTCGGCGCCGCGCACCACCTTCGACGCGGCAGCCCTCGCGATCTGGGGTGACCGGGACCACTGGGCCAAGATCTGCTTCGAGTACTCGCCGCAGGGCGAGGCCATGGTCGTCTCGGTCGTGACGAACGTCTGGTCGGACGACTGCAACTCCACGGTGGTCGTCGACCCTCACGTCCACCTGCGGGTGTCGCGGTTGAGCGACCGGGCGTGGGCGTTCCACTCCTCGGCGGACGGACAGCACTGGGACTTCGTCCGTTTGTTCCGGCTCGAGTGGGACGGGCCCCTCCGGGTCGGGTTCCTTGCCCAGGCGCCCCAGGGCGACACGTGCGTGGCGACCTTCGACGCCATCACGTTCTCCGCGGACCCGCCGGCAGACCTGCGCGACGGCAGCTGACCGCGGTCCCACCCGCGGGAGGCGTCGCCCGCCGGGGGATCACCTCGGGTCGTCGGCCCCCGCCACGACCCGGGGAACCGGTCGCCCGTCGATGGACGTGAGCCGCCCGTCGTGCAGCTCGATAACGCGGTCGGCGCGTTCGACCAGCAGGGGATCGTGCGTCGAGACGACCGCGGCCAGCCCCTGTGAGTGCACCAGGTCGCCGATGAGGTCCATCACCGTCGCGGCGGTGCGCGAGTCGAGCTGACCGGTCGGCTCGTCGGCGATCAGCACGTGCGGCCGGGCGGCGATCGCCCGCGCGATGCCCACGCGCTGCTGCTGGCCGCCCGACAGCTCTCCCGGGCGCTGGGCGGCGTGGCCGTCGAGGCCGACCAATCGCAGCGCCTCGGCGACGCGCTGATCGCGCTCGGCGGGCGGGGTCTTCGCGATGCGCAGGGGCAGCTCGACGTTCTCTGCCGCCGACAGGATCGGGATGAGGCCGAACGACTGGAAGACGAAGCCTAGGCGCTCGCGGCGCAGGGCGGCGAGGGCGTCCTCGTCGAGGGAGGTCGCCTCCACGTCACCGAGCCAGACGGTGCCGGACGTCGGCCGATCGAGTCCGCCGAGCAGGTTCAGCAGCGTCGTCTTGCCGGCACCCGACGCGCCTCGCACGACCACGAGCTCGCCCGCGGCGACCTCGATGTCGATGTCGATGCAGGCGTGCACGTCGCCCGCGGGCGATGAAAAGGTTCGCGTCAGCTTCTCGCCGCGCAGCGCAGGGGTCATGACGGCTCCTCGGTCGGGTCGACGGATGCCGGGGGCACGGGCGCCTCGGCGGGCGCGGCGACCTGGTGGTCCCCGTCCGGTGCAGGGGCAGGCGTCGTGGAGCTGCCGTCGCCGGCGGGCGTCGCGGCGCGCTGCCCCGGCCACACGCCGACGTGGTCCGGCTCGAGGGCCAGGCGGACGCGCTCGCGGAGGTCGAGCGCGTTCACGAAGTCGTCGGGCAGCTGCAGCCGGCCGACGCGGTCGAGCACGGCGTACTCCTCGGCGACATGCTCCTCGGCGCCGTGCTCGTCCACGCGTGTCGAGCGCAGCACCTCGGTCGAGGTGCGGCCGTCGCGGATCTGCACGGTGCGGGCGACGTGCTCCGACACGGCCGGATCGTGGGTCACGATGAGGGTCGTCACGCCCAGCTCCCGATTCACGGAGCGCATGGCCTCGAGCACATGGGCGCTCGTCAGATCGTCGAGCTCGCCGGTCGGCTCGTCGGCCAGCAGCACGCGCGGGCTGTTCGCGATGCCGACGGCGATGGCGACGCGCTGCTGCTCGCCGCCGGACATCTCGGCAGGTCGCCGGTCGGCGCAGTGCGAGACCTCGAGCAGGTCGAGCAGCTCCGTCACCCGCGCCCGACGGGCGGCGGTCCCCCGCGAGGAGCCGGTGATCGCGAGTGCCGCGGCGACGTTCTCGCTCGCCGAGAGGTAGGGGAGGAGATTGCGCGAGGTCTGCTGCCACACGAAGCCCACGCTGCGCCGGCGGAACTCGACGCGTTCCTTCTCCTTCATGGTGAGCAGGTCGTGTCCGGCGACCCACGCGACGCCCGCTGTGGGCTGATCCAGGCTCGACAGGATCGACAGCAGGGTGGACTTCCCCGATCCCGACGCGCCGACGACCGCGACGAGTTCGCCCTGGTCGATGCGCAGGTTGAGCCCCTGCAGCGCCTGCACCTCGACACCGGCGCCGTTCGCGGCCTGCACCTTGAAGATGCGCACGAGATCGGTGCACAGGATGTCGGCGTCCGGCGCCGTTCCCGGTCGGTGAGCTTGTCGAACGGCCATGGTTCTATCCTTCCTCCACGGTGCGCAGTGCGCCCGCGGCGCGCACACGGCGCGAGAGGAGCAGGGTGATCGCGGTGAGTACGACGGCGAGCACGGCGAATCCGCCGAGGGTGAGGAGCAGGATCGTCGGATCGATCGCGTAGGCCGGCGCCACCGACGATCCGGTGAACGGCCGCAGGTCGACGGCGACCATGACCACGAGCGGCACCAGGGCGCCGAACACCGTTCCGGCGATCACGGCGGCGGCGGCCGGCGGCCCGATCTCCCAGACGGCGAGCGAGGTCGACGAGCGTCGGGGGGCACCGAGGGTGCCGAGCAGGGCCAGCACGCGGGCCCGCGATCCGGCGGCGAGGCTGAGCGTCATCACCATCGCGAGCGCGCTCAGGAGGGCCGCCACGCCGGTGGCGAGGAGCAGAGCCCAGCGCACGCCCTGCACGGCGGGCCCGGACTGGATGTCGGCGGCCACCTGCTCGGCTGTGTCGATGCGCACCGTCTGACCCAGCACCTCGTGCAGGGCGTCCTCGACAGCATCCGTCCGGGCATCGGGATCGAGGGTCAGGAGCACGGTGCCGGCGCTCTGGTTGCGACCGAGGACCTCGTCGGCGTACGACGAATCGATCGCCACCCAGTTCTCGCGGCCGCCGATCGGGACCGGGCCTCGCGAGACGCCCACCAGCTGGGCGTCGACGCCGTCGAGCGTCAGGTTCTCGATGTCGCCGATGAGCTCCGCGGCGTCGCTCGAGGCGAGCATCGGCATCGGCCCGGAGGCGACGGGCTCGAGCGAGACGCCGGGCGGCAGCATCCCAGGTCCGTCCCCCTGCACGGCGCGCAGCGCGGCGGCGTCGACGATGAACACCGACGTGCCTTCTCGTACGCCGTCGATGTCGAGCGTCGCCACCTCGGCGCCCGAGATGCCTGTCGAGAGCTCGACGCCGTCGATCTGCTGCACGCTCTCGAGCTGGTCCTGCGTGAACAGGGAACCCTGCGCCCGCATGTCGGCGCCGACCTGCGCCCGGGAGGCTTCGTCGACACCGGACTGCAGCGTGGACAGCAGCACCCCCGACGACATCGCCACCGACACCCCGACCACCAGCGCGAGCACGGGTGTCACGCCGAGCGTGGGTTCGCGGAGCGCGCGGGCCGACCCGACGAAGGCGTCGAGGTTCGCGCCGGCGCGAGCGCGGTCGTGCACGACCGCGAGCGGCAGCGGGTACAGCCGGATCGTGAGGAGACATGCCACGAGCGCCAGCAGCAGCGGGGTGGCTGCAAGCAGCAGGTCGATGCCGTCGCTGTATCCGCGCACCAGGAGGAGCGCGAGCGCGGTCGCCGCGAGGCCCACGACGACCGCCTCGGCGATGAGCCGCAGCCGCGACCCGCGCCGGCCGAGGTCGGCGCGCACCTGCCGCTCGGCGACCGACGGGGCGAGGACGAGCAGGATCACCGCGGGGGCGAATCCCGCCAGGACCGCGGTCGTCACACCCCCGGCGCTCGGAGCCGTGTGGAAGACCAGTGCCGCCGTCAGGATCACGGCGCCGGCCCCGATCACCGCCGGCACGACGCCGACGAGCGCTCCCTCCGTGGCGAGCAGCGTGCGCAGCTGCCCGAGCGAGGCGCCGCGCGCCGACAGCAGCCGCAGGCTCGAGCGCCGGCCCTCGAGGATCAGCCGGCAGCCGAGCACCAGCACGGCGGCGGCCACCCCGATCGGGCCTGCGAGGAGCATCGCGATGACGCCGGCGGTCGCGCGCTGCTGCGCGAGCGCGTTCTCGATGGTGGCCGTGATGTCGGCGTCGAATCCGAGACTGAGCAGTCCGGGACCATCGGCCATGGTGCCGATGGTGTGCGAGACGGCGGTCAGCTTGTGGAGCGCGGCGATGGCGTCCTCGGCATTGCCGCCGTCGATGCGCCCGGTGTCGGTCGGGTACCAGACGAGCGTCGACCACTCCTCACTCAGCCCCTCCGAGACCAGCGATGCCGGGTGGGCGTACGCCGTGCCGGTGACGCGACGCGGCTCGTTGCCGTCGTCGAACACGAACGGCTCGAGCACCGAGGTGACGTGGTCCCAGTACTCCGACGCGGGATCGACGGCCTCGAACAGGCCGACGAGCTCCAGTTCCACGGGGAATCGCCGCGGGTCGCCCACGGTGCGCACCTCTCCGACCGCCCATCCCAGGTCCTCGGCCGACGGGGCGGACAGGACGACCTCGATGCGGTTGCCGAGGGGTGCGCCACCCGCGCCGGTCGATGCGCCGGTGAGGTAGGTGGCGGCGGGCTGCGGCATCCGTCCGTCGACGATGCGGATCTCGTCCTCGTAGGCCGGGTCGAAGGCGATGGTCGCCGCACGAGTGCCGTCGCCCTCGAGGATCTGGTTCTGGAGGCTTCGCGTCACCATGCGTCCCGGCCCCAGCACGGAGGGGAGCGGCTGGCCGGCGTCCTCGCGGATCTGATCGACGGATGCCGAGAACGACCCCCACACCTGCTCCGTCGTCCGGGGCTCGGTGAAGGGGGCGGTGCCGGTCTGCGGAAAGGCGCTGCTCCCGACGTTGTCGGATGCGACGTCGCGCACCGTGGCCGGCAGGGAGTCGAGCCGATCGCGCAGGGTCGCATCGCCGAGCGCGCTCAGCGCGACCGGCGCAGCGGCCGCGAGGACCGCGAGCACGAAGACGAGCAGCGCGACGATGGCGCCGCCGCCGGCGTGCGATCGCACGTGGTGCGCGACGAGGGCGCGTGTCGAGACGCGGCGGCTCATCGGGACTCCTCGCCCACGGTCTGAGTGCGTGCGGCGCGCGAGACGCTCACGGCCACGCCGATGACGATGGCCCCGAGCCCGGCGACGAGGACCGAGATGGCCAGTACGAGGGGCGCCGGGTCGAACGAGATCCCGCCCGCGACGGGAAGGATGCCGGGGGTCACGGCCCGCACCAGCTCGGGCACGATCAGCCACGACGCCATCCCGCCGGCGACCGCGCCCAGCAGCAGCGCGGCGCCGAAGACGCCGCCCAGCTCGGCCGCGCGCATGCGTCCCTGAGCGCCCGCACCGATGCCGAGGGCCCGCAGCACGCCGAGCTCCCGGCGCCGCGCGATCGCCAGGGTCTGCACGATGGCGAACGCGGCGACCAGCGACAGCGCGATCGCCCCCGCCGTCGCGATCCACCATCCTGGCGCCAGTGCGCCGACCACGCCGGCGGCTACGCCCGGCGCCGCCGTGGCGACCGGGCGGTCGCCCAGGGCGGCGCTCAGATCGGCGTCGGCGTCGGGGTCGCCCGCCGCCCACACCGCGTTCGGCGCGACGATCGACGTGCCGCGCTGCAGCTGCGACACCAGCAGGTTCTCCATCGGCGCGAACAGGGCCAGCGGCGAGGAGGCGCCGGGCACCACCTCGGCGATGGAAGAGACGACCGCGTCGCCGTGGCGGCCCGTCCCGGCATACCGGAACTCGAACACGTCGCCTTCGCCGATGCCCAGGTGCTGCGCCAGGCCGTCGGTGATCACGGCCGCGACGGGCGGCGCGTCGTCGTCGGGACCTTCGCCGGGGGTCGTCTGCCCGTCGTCGGCGAGCCAGAGGACGACCTGGTCGCCGCTGCCGGGAAGCTCGCTCTCGGCGTGGATGTCGAGCGGGCCGCTGCCCACGGCATCCACCGTCTCGAGCGTCAGCTGCATCGTCGCGCGGCTGAAGGATCGCCCGCGGTCCGCGCCGATCGCGAGCAGTCGCCACGGCGCGGTCCCGGTCGGGAGCGCCGCCTCGGCCACGACCGTCGCGGAGCCGTCGGCGTTCGGCCGCGAATCGCCGGCGAGGGTGAGGACGGTGGGTGCGCCGGTGGCGTCGAGCAGCACGGCGGCGATGGTGGGACGGGGCAGCAGCTCGCCGAGCGACTCGGCGCGTGCAGTGACCCGCAGTCCGCTGGCACCCTCGCCGAGCGGCAGGGGATCAGCGGCGGCCGTTCCCGCGGGCTGGGTGGGCCCGGCCAGCGCCTCGAGCGCGGCCTTGTCGATCAGTCCGCCGGCCGAGGTCACGACCGGGGCGATCGCGGACGCCGGGACGGCGACGAGCTGCGCGTCCGCGTCGCCGATCTCGATCGCTTCGACGAGGGCCGGTGCCGCGGCGTCGACACCGTCGATCGCAGCTGCCGCCGCCACGTCGCCCGGGTCGGCGGACTGCGGCGACATGTCGACGCTCAGATCGGCGCCCGCGCGCACCGCGGCGGAATCGGTGACCATCGCCGTCGAGGTCGCGCTGTATGCCGAGGCGAAGACGGCCTGCGCGACGGTGAGGGCGACGAGGAGCACGGCGACGGCGTAGATCGGGATGCGGCGGGCCACCTGTCGCGCCGGATAGCCCGGCTGCACCGAGGGGAACGCGGCGGCCGGCCGCGACCAGGCCACCGCTGCCGCGCCGAACACCGCGAGCGCGACCAGCGCGCCGGCCATGAGCACAACCGCGGGAGCGACCGCGACGATGGGATCGAACCCTGCTCCCCGCGCGAACGGCAGCTGCCAGACGACGAGGCCGCCGGCCAGGAGCACCACGACGACGACGGCAGCCGTCGTCGCCCGCCCGGCGCGCGTGCTGGTGCGGGCGCGCTCGCCGCGTCGGAGTGCGACGGCGAAGACGACGGCCAGCACGGCGGCCGTCGCGAGCGCCCATGGCCACGCGGCGAGTGCGCTCGCCGGCGCCCAGCCGACGATCCACGCGATCGCTGCTGCCGCGCCCGCGCCGACCACGACGCCCGCGAGCCCGATGACAGCGCCCTCCGCGGCATCGGCGGTCCATGCCTGTGCGCGTGAGAACCCGCGCGCACGGACGGTCGAGGTCTCGTGCTCGCGCGCCGCGGCGACGAGTCGTGCGAGCTGCGCGACGGCCGTGCCCGCAAGGATCGCGACCATCAGCACGAGCGCGGGAGTGGCCGAGGCGAGGGCGACGCCACCGGCCTCCACCTGCTCGGCCACCTCGTCGGGTGCGAGCCCCGGTGGCGGCGGGTCGCCCGCGACCGTGACGGCACGCGCGAGCCAGGCCAGGACGACCGACACCGTGGCGACGGCGACGGCGACGGTGGCCGCCCCGCTCGCGAGGAGTCCCGCCCGCGCACCGCTGCGGCGGCGCAGCAGTCGCGCCGACGACAGCGCGCGGCGATCGGGCATGGGCTCGGTCCTCCGCGGTTCGCTCGACGCTGACGTTCACTGACAACCTACGGGACGATCGCCGCGCTCTTCGACGGCCGCAGCCGCGGCCCGCTCTCCGTGCCACGATGCGGTGCTCTTGCCGCTGCATCCGTCGTCGTCCCGAGGCGGGTGGACGTCACGTTCGAGCCGGACGGATGCCGCCCCGATAGGCTGGCCGCGTGCTGCTCAGTGACCGCGACATCCGGCTCGAGATCGACGCGGGGCGCATCGGGCTCGACCCGTGGGATCCGGCGATGGTGCAGCCGTCGAGCGTGGACGTTCGGCTCGACCGCTCCTTCCGCCTCTTCGACAACCACAAGTACCCGTTCATCGACCCGGCCGAGGACCAGCCCGAGCTCACCCGCCTCATCGCGGTCGACCCCGGCGAGCCGTTCATCCTGCACCCCGGCGAGTTCGCGCTGGGATCGACCTTCGAGAAGATCTCGCTGCCCGATGACATCGCCGCCCGGCTCGAGGGCAAGTCGTCCCTCGGCCGACTCGGCCTGCTGACGCACTCCACCGCCGGGTTCATCGACCCGGGCTTCACCGGCCACGTCACCCTCGAGCTCTCGAACGTCGCCACCCTGCCGATCAAGCTGTGGCCGGGCATGAAGATCGGACAGGTCTGCTACTTCCGGCTGACCTCACCCGCCGAGAACCCCTACGGCTCCGGCACCTACGGCAACCGGTACCAGGGGCAGCGGGGGCCGACGGCATCCCGCTCGTTCCAGAACTTCCACCGCACCGACGTCGGAGACGCCGCCGCCCCGACGGCGTGACCCGCTCCCGGCGCATCGCACGGAGGCTTCCGCCGGGCGGATCCCGCGGCGAGCCGCGACGCGTGCGCCCTCAGGGCGTCGGTTCGAGGATGCTCGGCTCGCGCGCGTAGACCCGCACCTGGGAGCCCTCGACCACGAATCCCAGAGACGTGCCCGCGGGGAAGCGCTCGCGGAGCTCGGCGGGCGACCGCGGCAGCACCTGCACCGAAGCGTTGGCGGCGAACGAGCCCGAAGAGCAGCTGCCTCCGCCGAAGGAGTCCTCGGCGACGAGGATGTAGAGGCAGTTCTGCTTTCCCGCTTCTCTCGATGTCTGTGAGAAGACCAGCACCGTGAGGCCGTAGAACTCGTCGAACACCTGGGCGTCCTCGGGGCGCTCGCCGAAGAACGCGTCGGGCCAGGCGGCGTCCGCGTCCACCTGAAGCGTGGCGATCCTGCCGGCACCGGCGGCCTGGATCGCCAAGGTCGCACTCACGCCCACCACGACCCCCGCGACCACGGACGCGGCCCAGAGCAGCGCCCGGCGCCGGCGCCACCAGGGTCGGCGTGAAGAGGTGCCGGTGGCCGCACTCGCGCTGTCGCCAGCGGCGGCGGGTTCGGTGGGGAGCGGGTCGGTGCGAAGGGGGTCGGGCTGCAGGGCCGCGCCATCCGCGCCGGCGTCTCTCCTCGACGCTGGTTCCGCCTCTGCGCTCAGGCCCACCGGGTTCGTTGCTCGGTGGGCGTCTTCGTCCGAGGTCGCCGCGCGCAGGTCGGAGCTCACCGCCGCGCCGGCGGCGGCGTCGTCGAGGGCCGAGGCCACGCCGACCGGGGCGATGCCGCTGCGGAGGGTGGCGGCATCCGTCACCCCACCGCCGTACGGCAACCGCCTGGGCTCGTCGTCCCCCGCACCCGTCGCGGTGGGACCGCCGGTCCGGCCGGCACCGCCGGAATCGTACGGCGTCGCGCCCGCCGGCGCGCTCGGGGTCGTGTCGTCTGCAGAGGAGGTCCGCGCTGACTGGGCTTCGAGCTCACGAAGGCGCGCGAGCGCCTGCGGGTCGTCCTGGATGTCGGCATCGCGACCGTAGGCGCGCTCGCGCAGTGCGCGCAGCTCGTCGAGCGGAGGGTCGGTCGGCAGTGACATCGAAGCCCATCCTGCCTCACCGCAACGAGAGCGACCTCACGTGGCTGCGGCAGGGCCATCGTGGCCGGCAGCGGCGCGAGGCGGGATGTGCGGCGGGCGATCCTCAGATCGCCCGCCGCGAGACAACCGGCACCCCCGCACTCGGCTGCCTTGCAGCGACGGTCCCTCGTCCCCACTCGGATTCCGCCCCCATGCATACTGCATTTCGCAGTATATAGTCGATGCGGTCCCGTCGGGGTACTCTTTTACGTTCCACGCGCACCGCACCGACCCGAAGAAGGAGGACGCCGTGGCCGACCGTGAGCTCTCGACCACGGGCTATCTCATCCTGGGCCTCCTGGCCGACCACGACTGGTCGGCGTATCAGCTCGCCGAGCAGCTCGGCCGCGGCGTGGCGGAGCTCTGGCCGTCGGCCGATCGGGGGCGCTACGCGCTGCTCAATCGCCTCAGCGACGACGGCCTCGTCGCGACCCGGCAGGAGCACACCGGCAAGCGCGCCCGCACGATCTACGCGATCACTCCGGCGGGGCGCGCGGCCCTCGCGACCTGGCTCAGCACTCCGGTGCGGCCGCCGACCCTCGAGTTCGAAGGGATGGTGCGCGTGCTGCTGGCCGACCAGGGCTCGCTCGACGACCTGCGCGCCACGCTCGCGCGGACGAGGGAGCAGGCGCTCGCACAGCGCGAGGTGTTCGCACGCTACGCCGCGTACATCAGCACGACCGGTGGCACGTTCCCGGAGCGGCGCCACCTCTTCGCACTCGCGAACACGTTCATGGTCGGCCACTACGAGCACATCGTCGCCTGGACGGAGTGGGCGGAGGCCCACCTGGCGTCGTGGCCCGACACCGTGAGCCCCGCCACGACGCACGGCGACCAGGTGCGCGAGATGCTCGCCGCGGGCCGCGACGCCCTGCCACCCGAGGAAGCCTGACGCCCGAAGAGGTCTGACGGCCCGACGGCGGCCGAACCCCGGTCACGGGTCCGAGCGCAACGGCAGCGTCACCTCGAACACGCAGCCGCGCGTGGCGTTGCGGACGGTGGCGGATCCCCCGTGGGCGTCGGCGACGCCGCGGACGATCGCGAGACCCAGTCCGGCCCCGGCATCTGTCGGCCGCGCCGCACTGCCACGCCATCCGGTCTCGAAGACGTACGGCAGGTCATCGGGGGCGATGCCTTCGCAGGCGTCGGCGACGGCGATCCGCAACGAGCCGTCGCGCAGCTCGACGGTCGTCTCGACCGTGGAGCCGGGCGGAGAATGACGGATGCCGTTGGCCACCAGATTCGTCACGGCCCGGCGCAGCTCGGGGGCGGCGACCCGCGCACGCGCCCCGGTCTCGGCGCTCCCCGACAGGGTGACACCGCCGGCATCGGCGAGAGGGCGGAGGGACGCCACGACGTCGGAGACGAGGTCTCCGACGTCGACGTCGGTGCGTTCCAGTACGACCGACGGCGCCTGCAGCCGCGAGAGCGTGAGGAGGTCGTCCACCATGTCGCTCATCCGCTGGGCGTTCCGCTGAATCGTGACGGCCGCCGCGCCGGCGTCGGTGAGCACCCCGTCGTGGATTCCCTCGGCGGTCGCACGGATGCCGGCGAGCGGCGTGCGCAGATCGTGCGAGATCCATGCGACCAGGTCGCGCCGCTGTCCTTCGACCCGGCGCTCGGTCTCGGCCGCCGCGGCGGCCCGCTCGGCGGCGCGTGCGGCCGACTGGATGCGGGCGGCGATCACGATGCCCGCGGCCAGGGCGGCCGGCACGCTCGCGAGCAGCACGAGGAGCAGGCCGGTCATGTCGCCGGCGGTCAGCAGCATCGAC
Source organism: Microbacterium yannicii (assembly GCF_024055635.1). Lineage (GTDB taxonomy): Bacteria > Actinomycetota > Actinomycetes > Actinomycetales > Microbacteriaceae > Microbacterium > Microbacterium yannicii. The sequence goes on along the minus strand of NZ_JAMXMB010000032.1, from coordinate 4,660 downwards.
GCCGCGCCGACGACGACGCCCACCGCGATCGACAGCACGACCACGAGCGGGGCGACGATGGCGGCCGCTGCCACGCGCACGCGCGCGAGCGCCAGCACCAGCGCCGCGCCGACGATGCCGGTCGCCGCCGCGGCGCCGGCGGAGAAGAGCAGGGCGTCCGTCGAGACGCTCATGGTGCGGCATCCCATCGATATCCGACGCCGAACACCGTGACGAGCCGGCGGGGCGCGGCAGGATCGTGCTCGATCTTGTCGCGCAGCCGGCTCACGTGCACCGTCACGGTCGACGGGTCGCCGAAGTCCCAGCCCCACACGTCGCGCATCAGGTCGTCGCGGCGCAGGGCGTCGCCCGGGTGGGCGACCAGCCACGACAGGAGGTCGAACTCGCGCACGGTGAGCGGCAGCTCGCTCCCGGCCAGCAGCACCCGGCGGGCTCTCCGGTCGAGGACCAGGTCTCCGTCGACGGCGACGTCGGGCAGCTCAGCGGGGATGGACACCTCCGCGTCGAGCGAGGCGCTGCGCCGCAGCACCGACTGCACGCGCAGCACCAGCTCCCGCGGACTGAAGGGCTTGGTGACGTAGTCGTCGGCGCCGACCTCGAGCCCGCGGATGCGGTCGTCCTCTTCGCCCCGCGCGGTCAGCATGACGATCGGAAGCTCGGGCGACCGCTGCCGCAGCCGGCGGCAGACCTCGAGGCCGTCGATGCCGGGAAGCATCACGTCGAGCACGACGATGTCGGGACGATCCGCGACGACGGACCGGAGCGCGTCGATCCCGTCCGCGGCCCGCCGCACGGTGTGACCGGCGCTGCGGAGGTACGCGGCGACGACATCGCCGACGTCCTCATCGTCGTCGACGACCAGCACCGTGCTCACGTGGTCAGGATAGGTCCGCGGCGAAGCCCTCGCACCGATCGGGGCGCCTTCCCATCAGCGCGAAAGGACTTCGTAAGGAGTCGGTGAGGACCCGTCTGGAGTGCCACGGCGGGTGACACTCCGCCCCTGGTCGACGCCGTGCTCAGTGCGCGGTGCGCACGCCGACGAGATCGTGCACCATGACGGCAGCGGACCGCGCCCCTTGGCCCGCGGCGACGATGAGCTGCTGCGGACCGGGGGAGGCGGCATCCCCTGCCGCGTACAGCCCCGCGAGCGACGTGCGTCCCGAGCGATCGGTGACCAGATTGCCGAACGCGTCGCGGTCGAGCTCGATGCCGCCGATGAAGTCGAGTGCCGGGTGCCACTGCGGCCGTACGAACCCGCCCTCGATCTCGACGCGCGTCCCGTCGACGAGGCGCACGGCCGACACGGTGCCGCGGTCGCCTTCGAGGTCGTCGATCGCGCGGCGTTCGACGACGATTCCGGATGCCGCGAGCTCGGCCTCTTCGACCGTGTCGATGGCGTCCGACCCGTGGGTGAAGACGGTCAGCCGGTCGGTCCAGCGCGCGATGAGCCGGGCGCGGGTGGCGAGGTCTGGCGTCTCGCCGATGAGAGCGAGCGGGCGGTCCCGCAGCTCCCACGCGTCGCACGCGGCGCAGCTGAAGATCGTCATGCCGTAGAACGCGCGCAGGCTCGGGATGTCGGGCAGGGTCTCCCGCAGTCCGGTCGCCACGAGCACGGATCGCGCCGCGACGGCCGGCGGGATGCCGGATCCCCGGCCCTGCAGGGCGGCGATGAAGCGCAGCCCATCGTCGCCGTCGTTCTCGAGGAGCGCCGTGACGACGGTGCGATCGAGCACGCGCACGTTCGGGTAGGCGCCCAGCTCGGCGCGGGCGAGTTTTCGCAGCTCGAGCGGCGAGACGCCGTCACGCGTGAGGAAGCCGTGCGAGCGCAGCGTGGCGGCGTTGCGCGGCCGCCCGGCGTCGACGAGCACGACCGAGGCACGGGCGCGCCCGAGGTTGAGGGCGGCGGAGAGCCCGGCGGGACCGCCGCCGATGATGACGACGTCGACCTCGGTGCTCGACGGCACCGTCGGATCGGCCGCGGAAGGGGTGTCAGTCATGGCCGTCTCCTTGAGGGGGAAGTGCCGCGATGACAGGGTGGTCCTTCGCGATGACGCCGGTCTTGGCTGCGCCGCCCGGCGATCCGATGTCATCGAAGAATTCGACGTTGGCCTTGTAGTAGTCCTGCCACTCCTCGGGCAGGTCGTCTTCGTAGTAGATCGCCTCGACGGGGCAGACCGGCTCGCAGGCGCCGCAGTCGACGCATTCGTCGGGGTGGATGTACAGCGACCGCTCTCCCTCGTAGATGCAGTCCACCGGGCACTCGTCGATGCACGCGCGGTCCTTCACATCGACGCACGGCAGGGCGATCACATAGGTCACCGGACGAGCACTCCCCGTGAGATGCCGACCTGTTCGTCACGCGGGACGACCTTGACGCGCTCGCGGGTGTGCAGGTGGCTGGCGCCGAGGTCGCGCTCGTGCGCGTCGAGGGCGAGCCAGCCGTCCCACGTCGTGTAGGCGACCTCGCGCTCGTCGAGCAGGTCGAGCACGTCGCCGTCGACGGTCGGGGCCGAGAGCCGCCCGGCCTCGACATCCGACACCAGATGGGCGATCGTCTCCATCGCGTCGGACTTCGTGTGGCCGATGAGGCCGACCGGGCCGCGCTTGATCCAGCCGGTGGCGTAGAGGCCCGGGATCACCGGGGCGTCGTCGTCGCCCGTCGTCGCCGTGTTCTTGACCCGGCCCTCGACGTTCGAGACGACGCCGGCTCTCTCGTCGAACGGCGCGTCGATGACGGGCGTGCCGTAGTAGCCGACCGCGCGATACACCTGCTGCACGGCGATCTCGCGGAACTCGCCGGTGCCCCGCACACGGCCGTCGCCGGTCGGCTCGTTGCGCTCGAAGCGCAGACCCTCGACGCGGTCCTCGCCGAGCACCTCGACGGGCGAGTGGTAGAAGTGCAGGTGCAGGCGCCGCGGCGCACCGGTCGACTCGCGCGTGCGCCAGCTGTTCAGGACGCGCAGCATGACCTTCAGCTGGTTGTTGGCCGCGTTCGCCGGGTCGGCGTCGACGAAGTCCTCGTCGTGCACGACGATGTCGACGTTCGGCACCTCGCCGAGCTCGCGCAGCTCGATGGGCGTGAACTTGATGTCGGCGGGGCCGCGCCGGCCGAAGACGTGGACGTCGGTGACCGCGGATGCTTCGAGGCCGGCCAGCACGTTGTCGGCGATCTCGGTGGAGCGGAGGTCCACGGCGTGCTTCGCGAGCACCCGGGCGACGTCGAGCGCGACGTTGCCGTTGCCGATGACGGCGACCTCGCGCTGATCGAGGGCCCACTCGGTCGGTACGTCGGGGTGGCCGTCGAACCAGGCCACGAAGTCGGCGGCGCCGTACGAGCCCGGCAGGTCGATGCCGGGGATGTCGAGCGCCGCGTCGCGGATGGCTCCGGTCGCGATGATCACCGCGTCATAGCGCTCCTGCAGCTCGGCGAGCGAGATGTCGCGGCCGACCTCGACGTTGCCGATGAACCGCGTGGTGCCGGCATCCAGCATCTCGTGCAGCGAGTTGACGATGCCCTTGATGCGGGGGTGGTCGGGGGCGACGCCGTACCGGATGAGGCCGTACGGCGCCGGCAGCGACTCGAACAGGTCGATGCGTGCTTCGACAGGCTCAGCATCCGGTCCCTGAGCTTGTCGAAGGGAGTTGGTGAGGATGTTGCCGGCGTAGATCCCGGCGGGGCCGGCGCCGACGATCGCGACGCGCAAGGTTTGGAGGCTCGAAGAAGTCACAGTGGGGTTCTTTCGGGTCGTGGGACGGAGCGCGCGTGCGGCCGGTCAGGCGCGCGGGCTGCGCTCGGGAGCGAGGGGGTCGTACGAGGAGAGATCGAGGGTCGCCAGCGCGGCGGGCGCGTACGGGCTGAGCCGCACCACATCGCCGACGACCACGACAGCAGGAGAGCGGATGCCGCGAGCCGCCGCCTGGTGGGCGATGGTGGCGAGCGTTCCCACCGTCACCCGCTGGCGCGGGCCGAAGCCGTCCTCGACGACAGCGACGGGGCAGTCACCGCCGCGCTCGCCGCGGGCGAGGATGATTGCGGAGTTCGCGAGCGTGGCGATCCCCATGAGCAGGACCACCGTGTGGTCGCGGCCGCCGCTGAGTGATGCGATCTGGTCGTGGGCGGTCGCGACGGTGAAGGCGGTCGCGACGCCGCGGTGGGTGAGCGGGATGCCGGCGATCGCCGGCACCGAGATGGCGCTGGTGATGCCGGGGACGACCTCGACGGCGATTCCTGCCTCCTGGCAGGCGGCGAGCTCCTCGCCGCCGCGGCCGAACACGTACGGGTCGCCGCCCTTGAGGCGGACGACGGTCTTGCCGTCCTGGGCGAGCTGGACGAGGAGGGCGTTGATGGCGTCCTGCGGCACGGCGTGGTGACCCGGCTGCTTGCCGACGTCGACGACCTCGCCGCGCAGCACCACGCCGTCGGCGGCGAGGCCGTCGAGCACGGCGCGGGCGCCCAGGCGGTCGGCCACGATGACGTCGGCCGCCTCGAGGGCGCGCAGCCCCTTGAGGGTGAGGAGTCCGGCGTCGCCGGGTCCGGCGCCGACGAGCCACACCTTGCCGGCGGTCGTCGATTCCGGTCGTTGAGCGAGCTTGCGAGACGAAACGTCCTCAGCCGCATCGCGAACCGTGGGCGTTTCGTCTCGCTCGTTCCTCGCTCGCT
>NZ_JAMXMB010000031.1 GCF_024055635.1 Microbacterium yannicii | reverse complement strand
CGACCGGCAGGGTTCCGGGCTCATCCGCGGTCATCGGGCACCTCCCGTGACGAGGAGACCCCGGCGCTTCAGCATCCGTCGCTCGAGAGGTCCGAAGAAGACGAGCTCGATGAGGATGCCGATCGCGAGGATGGCGATGATCGTGCCGAGCACGCCGGCGAGGTCGGCGAGCTCGCGGCTCTGGTCGAGCATCGAGCCGAGCCCGAAGCCGATGGTGCCGCCGGTCGCGATGATCTCGGCGGCCATCAGGGAGCGCCACGAGAACGCCCAGCCCTGCTTCAGCCCGGCGAGGTAGCCAGGGAGCGCGGCAGGCAGGATGACGGCGGTGGCCAGCTGCCAGCGCGAGGCGCCCAGCACGGTGCCGACCCGGCGCAGCTGCGGCGGCACCTGGTCGATGCCGGCGATGAGGCCGTTGACGATCGACGGGATCGCGCCCATGAGGATGACGAAGTAGACCGTGGCGTCCGAGAGCCCGAACCAGATGATGGCGGCCGGCACCCACGCGACCGAGGGCAGCACCTGCAGGCCCGAGATGATGGGGCCGACAGCGCGGCGGATGGGCCGCACCTCGGCGAGCAGCAGGCCGATGGGCGTGCCGACGACGATCGCGATGAGGAATCCGATGACGCCGCGCTCGAGGCTGGTGGCGACGGCCTCCTGCAGGCGGCCGGAGTCCCATGCCAGGCCGAGGGCGTTCCACACGTCGACGGGGCCGGGCACGATGTCGGGCCGCGGCTGGGCGATGACGACATAGAGCTGCCACGCGACGATGAGGATGATGACGAAGAGGATCGGCGGCACGACGCTCGTCGCGAACCGACGCCAGGGGCCGGGTCCGCGCTCGGCATCCGTCTGGAGGCTGTCGAGACCGGCGGCGAGGCTGCGCAGGTCGTCGGCCGGTGCGTCGGTGGCGGCGACAGTCCTGCCCTTCGGTCCCTGAGCCTGTCGAAGGGCGGCCGGGGTCTGCTCGGCCAGTGTGGTGTCACGCGGCATTGCGGCGGATCTCCTTCCGCAGCTGGTCGGTGATCTCCACCGACAGGGCGGCGACCTCGGGCGACTCGATGCGGCGTCCCGTGGTCTTCGCGATGGTCCATTCCTGCACGATGCGGCCGGGGCGGCTTCCCATCAGCACCACGCGCTGGCCGAGCCGCGCGGCCTCCCGCACGTTGTGCGTCACGAACACGATGGTGCGGCCGGTCGCCCGCCAGACCCGCTCGAGCTCTTCGTGCAGCAGGTCGCGGGTGATCGCGTCGAGCGCGGCGAAGGGCTCGTCCATGAGCAGCACCGGGCGGTCCTGGGCCAGAGCCCGTGCGAGGGCCACGCGCTGACGCATTCCGCCCGAGAGCTCGTGCGGGCGCTTCTCGGCCGCGTCAGCCAGGTTGACGGCATCCAGCAGCGTCAGCGCCTTCTCGCGCCGTTCGCCGCGGGGCACGCCGCGCAGGCGCAGCGCGAGCTCGACGTTGCGGCGCGCGGTGAGCCACGGCATGAGCGCCGACTCCTGGAACATCACGGCGGCGCCTTCGGCGGGCGTCTCGATGCGTCCGGCGGTGGGCTTGTCGAGGTCGGCGATGAGGTTGAGCAGCGTCGACTTGCCGCAGCCCGATGCGCCCAGCAGGCACACGAACTCGCCCGGTGCGATGTCGAGCGACACGTCCTCCAGCACGACCGGTCCGGTGCCGAAGCGCTTGGAGACGCCGTCGATCCGCACCGCGGGCGCAGGCGCGGGCGCCGCTGCCGGAACGGGGGTGACGCTGTCGAAGCTGGGGCCGAGCGGGCTGCGGGGCGTCGCGTGCGCCGTCGCGCCGGCGTGCTCACGGGCCGGCGCACCCGCCGCCGGGGCGGCCTGCGCTGCCCCGGAGGCGGATGCGGGAGCGGTGCTCATGTCAGTCCTCGCCGAGCCCTGACGCCGAGACGGTGTCTTCGCCCTCGGCCTCGAGCTGCTTGTTCAGGAGGCGCAGATCGAAGAGGCCCTCGATCGAGCCCTCCTTCTGGGTGCCTGCTTCGATGCCGTTCTGGACGAGCGTCTCGAACGTGTCGGCGTGGGGGTCGACCGAGAACGTGACGTGCTCGAGCGCCCGCTCGATCACGGCGTCGTCCAGCGGCTTGCCGGTCTCCTTCTCGATGGCGCCGTTGATGACGGCCGGCGCCTGGTCGGGGTTGTCGGCGATCCACTGCACGGCGGCCTCGTGGCCCTTCAGCAGGTCGGCGACCACATCGGGGTGCTCGTCGAGGAACTCCTTGCGCACGAGGAGCACGGTGGTCGGGAACGCGCCGTCGTCCCAGAGGTCGGCCTCGTCCTGCAGCACGTGCGCACCGGCGTCGAGGATCAGGCGCGACACCCACGGCTCGGGGAGCCACGCGCCGTCGAGCTCGCCCTGCTGGAAGAGGGTGAGCGTCTGCGCGTTCTCGGTGGGCGTGACCTGCACGTCGCCGCCGCCGGAGGTGTCGGTCTCGAAGCCCTCGTCGGCCAGCCACTTCCGCAGCGCGACGTCCTGCGTGTTGCCCAGCTGCGGCGATGCGAGCGTGGTGCCCGCGAGGTCGTCGGGCGAATCGATGCCCTCGCGCACGACGAGCGCCGCGCCGCCGGTGGCGGCTCCCGCGACGATGCGTGCGGACTCGCCGCCGGACTGGATGAAGGTGTTGATCGACGGGTTGGGGCCGATGTACGTGGCGTCGATCGCGCCGGCCGACAGCGCCTCGATGGCGGCGGGGCCGGCGTTGAAGACCTGGGTCGTCACGTCGACGTCGCCCAGCGCGTCCTGGAACAGGCCCTCTTCGAGGCCGACCAGCGCAGGCGCGTGCGTCACGTTGGCGAAGTAGCCGAGGCGCAGCTCGTCGACCGGTGCGGCGGATTCTCCCGTTCCCGGGTCTGCCGCGGCGGAGGCGCAGCCGGCCATCATGGCCGCCACAAGTCCCAGGGTTGTGATTGCGGTCGTAGTGCGGATGATGTTCTTCACGGTGTCGCCTCCTCTGTGTCGGGGGTGGAGCTGGTGCGGTGGGTTGGTGTGCGCGACAAACTCAGTCGCGCACGATGCCGGCGGCGAGTGTGGCGCCGTCGGACGGATGGATCACGAGGAACGAGCCCCCGTGACGGCTGGTGCGGTACGGCTCGAGCGGCAGATCGGCCGCCACTCGCAGTCGCACGCGGCCGATGTCGTTGGTCTCGAGCGTCTGCGCCGGCTCGTGCGTGAGCGCGTCGAGGTCGTAGCGGGACTCGATCTGCGCGACGATGGCCTGCACCGTCGCGGTGCCGTGCTTGATGAGGACACGGATGCCGGGGGTCAGCGTCCGCGCATCCAGCTGGAACAGCTCGGCGTCGAACTCCCGTCGGGCCGCCGGCAGCGAGCCTGCCGTGACCACCAGGGCACCGCGTGCCGTGTCGATGTCGTCCGCGAACTCGAGGGAGACGGACTGCGCGGCGGTCGCCTCGTCGACCTCGGCGCCGGCGGAGCGGATGCCGGTGACCGTGGTCTCCCGGCCGGCCGGGAACACCTCGACCCGGTCGCCCACGCGGACGACGCCGCTCGAGATGCGGCCCGCGACCGCGCGGTAGTCGCGCAGCCGCTCGGCCTCGGCGCCGTCGATGCCCGGTGCGAGGCCGCCCTGCGGGCGCAGCACGAGCTGCACCGGCAGGCGCAGCGGCTCGAGGTCCCGCTCCGTCTCATCGGCGGCGGGGAGCGTCTCGAGCAGCTCGAGCAGTGCCGGGCCGTCATACCAGGGCGTCCGCTCGGAGCGGTCCACGATGTTGTCGCCCTCGAGTGCCGATACGGGCAGCACGTGGAGATCCTCGATGCCGAGCTCGAGCGCGACGTCGCGGGCCTGAGCGGCGACGTCGGCGAAGGCATCCTCCGAGAACCCGATCAGGTCGATCTTGTTGACGGCCACGATCACGTGGGGCACCCGCAGCAGCGCCACGACGGCGAGGTGCCGCTTGGTCTGCTCGAGCACGCCCTTGCGGCCGTCGACGAGCACGATGACAGCGTCGGCGGTCGTCGCACCGGTCACCATGTTGCGCGTGTACTGCACGTGGCCCGGGCAGTCCGCGAGGATGAACGATCGCGTGCCCGTCGAGAAGTAGCGGTAGGCGACGTCGATCGTGATGCCCTGCTCGCGCTCGGCGCGGAGGCCATCGGTGAGGAGGGCGAAGTCGAAGTCGCCGTGCGCGAAGCCGCGGTCGGCGGACGTGCGGGCGACCTGCTCGAGCTGGTCGGCGAGGATCGCCTTCGAGTCGTGCAGCAGCCGGCCGACGAGCGTCGACTTGCCGTCGTCGACCGACCCCGCGGTCGCGAACCGGAACAGGGTGGGGGTCCGCGCTTCGTCTCGGTCGCTGGCGCTCCCTCGCTCAGCGGCCGGGATGACGGTCGTTGAGCGAGCGAGGAACGAGCGAGACGAAACGTCCTGGGTCTCGAGAGCGGTCATCAGAAGTACCCGTCCTTCTTGCGATCCTCCATGGCCGCCTCGCTGAGGCGGTCGTCGGCGCGGGTCGCGCCGCGCTCGGTGAGGGTGGAGACGGCGACCTCGGCGACGATCGCGGCGAGGTCCGCGGCATCCGATTCCACCGCGCCGGTGCAGCTCATGTCGCCGACCGTGCGGTAGCGGACCGTGCGGCGCTCGACTGTCTCGTTCTCGCGCGGCCGCGAGAACTCGCCGACCGGACGCCACATGCCGTCGCGGGCGTAGACGTCGCGCTCGTGCGCGAAGTACAGCGGCGGCAGTGCGATGCCCTCGCGCTCGATGTAGCGCCAGACGTCGAGCTCGGTCCAGTTCGAGATGGGGAACGCCCGCACGTGCTGGCCCGGAGTGTGGCGCCCGTTGTAGAGGCTCCAGAGCTCGGGGCGCTGGTTGCGCGGGTCCCACTGCCCGAACTCGTCGCGCAGCGAGATGATGCGCTCCTTGGCGCGGGCCTTGTCCTCGTCGCGGCGGGCCCCGCCGAACACGGCGTCGTGACGGCCGGCGGCAATGGCGTCGAGCAGCGGCACGGTCTGCAGCGGGTTGCGGGTGCCGTCGGCGCGCTCCTGCAGGCGACCGTCGTCGATGTAGTCCTGCACGCGGGCGACCTCGAGGCGGATGCCGAGCCGCTCGACGGTCTCGTCGCGGAAGGCCAGCACCTCGGGGAAGTTGTGCCCGGTGTCGACGTGCAGCACCGGGAACGGCACGCGGCCGGGCGCGAACGCCTTCGTTGCCAGGTGGAGCACGACGACCGAGTCCTTGCCGCCGGAGAACAGCAGCACGGGCCGCTCGAACTCGGCGACGACCTCGCGGATGACGTGGATGGCCTCGGCCTCGAGCAGGTCGAGCGTCGAGAGCGGGGCGCCCGGTCGCTGTGCTTCGACGGGCTCAGCAACCGGTCGAAGCGGCCCTTCGACAAGCTCAGGGACCGGGCCGTTGGCGGTGATCGTGTCGGTCATTCGTGGAGCCCGCATTCGGTCTTCGAGAGCCCGGCCCAGCGGCCGGATCGGGGGTCTTCGCCGGCGGCGACCGGCTTCGTGCACGGCTCGCAGCCGATCGACGGGTAGCCGAACCCGACGAGCAGGTTCACCGGCGCCTTGTGCGCGGTCGCGTAGGCCAGCACGTCGTCGAAGCTCCATGCGGCGACCGGATTCACCTTGACGAGGCCGTTGCGCTCGTCCCACGTCACGAGGGGGGTGTTCGTGCGCGTGGGCGCCTCGTCGCGGCGGACGCCCGTGAACCACACCTCGTAGCCGCCGAGCGCATCCTGCAGCGGGGCGACCTTGCGGCGCGCGCAGCAGAGGCCGGGATCCCGGGCGAAGAGCTGGGCGCCGAACTCGGCGTCCTGCTCCGCGACGGTCTGGTCGGGGGTGATGTCGACGATCCGCACGTCGAGCGCGCGCTGCACCTCGTCGCGCGTCGCGTAGGTCTCGGTGAAGTGGTAGCCCGTGTCGAGGAACAGCACGTCCACGCCGGGCAGCTGCTCGGCGACGAGGTGGGGGAGCGCGGCGTCGGCCATGGAGCAGGCGACGGCCGCGGCATCCGTCCCGAAATTGCGCGCGACCCACGCGACCACCTCGGCGGCGGATGCCTCGTGCGCGGTGAGACTGCCGAGCTCGAGGTTGCCCTGCTCGGCGAGGGCCTTCAGCTCTTCGCGCGTGCGCTTGACGGCGACGCGCGGGGCGAGGGAGACGGTCACTGGAGGGCCTCCTCTTCGGCGCGGTGGGCCCACTGGGCGAAGGTCTCGTTCGACGCGGCGTCGCGGTCGGCGAGGAAGCGGCGCACGACGCGCTCGACGTAGTCGGCGATGCCGTCCGCGGCCACCTTGAGCCCGCGCACGGTGCGGCCGAGTCCGGGCTCGTCGCGGTCCTGCGAGGCGAGTCCGCCGCCGAGGTGCACCTGGTACCCGGGCACCTGCTCGCCGTCGATCGTGACGAGCTGACCCTTCAGGCCGATGTCGGCGGTCTGGATGCGGGCGCAGGAGTTGGGGCATCCGTTGACATGGAGGGAGATCGGATGCGGCAGCTCGAAGCCGTTGAGACGCTCCTCGAGATCGAGCACGGCGGCGGTCGCGTTGACCTTGGTCTCGACGATCGCGAGCTTGCAGAACTCGATCCCGGTGCAGGCGATCGTGCCGCGGCGGATGAGGCTCGGACGCGCCTGCAGCCCGAGCGCGTCGAGCTCGGCGACGAGCGGCTCGACGTTCTCGGCGGGTACATCGAGGATGACGAGCTTCTGGTGCGGCGTCGTGCGCAGGCGGCTCGAGCCGTGCGCCTCGATGACGTCGGCGAGCTTCGCGAGCGTCGGGCCCGAGACGCGGCCCACGATCGGCGTGACGCCGACGTAGAAGCGCCCGTCCTTCTGCTCGTGCACGCCGACGTGGTCGCCCGCCGTGAGCGGCTTCGGCGCCGCGGGGCCGTCGGGGAGTTCGTACCCGAGGTACTCGTCCTGCAGCACCTGCCGGAACTTCTCGGTGCCCCACTCCGCGAGCAGGAACTTCAGCCGCGCCTTGTTGCGCAGCCGCCGGTAGCCGTAGTCGCGGAAGATCTGGGTGACGCCGTGCCAGGCATCCGCCACCTGATCGGGCCGCACGAAGGTGCCCAGGCGCTCGCCGAGACGCGGCGTGGTGGACAGCGCGCCACCGACCCACAGGTCGTAGCCGATGCCCAGCTCGGGGTGCTCCACCGCGACGAAGGCGACGTCGTTGATCTCGTGGACGACGTCCTGGCTGGGGTGCCCGGTGATCGCCGTCTTGAACTTGCGGGGCAGGTTCGCCAGCGTCTCGTCGCCGATGAACCGGTCGGTGATCTCGGTGATCTGCGGCGTCGGGTCGATCAGCTCGTCAGCGGCGATGCCGGCCACCGGCGATCCGAGCACGACGCGCGGCACGTCGCCGCAAGCCTCGGTGGTCTGCAGGCCCACGGCTTCGAGGCGGCGCCAGATCTCGGGCACGTCCTCGACGCGGATCCAGTGCAGCTGGATGTTCTGACGGTCGGTGATGTCGGCGCTGTCGCGGCCGAACTCGGTCGAGATGCCGGCGATCACGCGCAGCTGCGCGGTGGTCAGCTGACCGCCGTCGATGCGGACCCGCAGCATGAAGAACTCGTCCTCGAGCTCTTCGGGCGTCAGCGTCGCGGTGCGGCCTCCGTCGATCCCCGGCTTGCGCTGCGTGTACAGCCCCCAGACCCGGAACCGGCCGTGGAGGTCGGTCGGATCGATGGAGGCGAAGCCGCCCTTCGAGTAGGTCTGCTCGATGCGCTCGCGGACGCTGAGGCCGTTGTCGACCTGCTTCCACTCCTCGTTGCCGTTGAGCGGCGCGGTGCCGTCGATCTTCCACTGGCCGTTCGGCTTCGACGACGCGCGCGGCGGACGCACCGCGGCGCGCGGGCGTTCCGACGCAGCGTGCGCTGCGGTATCGCTGATGGTCACGGTGGCCTCCGGATGCTCCCCGGGCGTCCCCGGAGCGGACCCTAACGAGTCCGTTCCCTGAGGCTAGAAGCGGGCCGGTCGAGGGCCTATCCGAATGTCAAGGGGCGTTAACCGACGTAACGGGGCGTCACACAGTTGCGGTCCGTCGTCTTTGTGGACCGAGTCCAACGCGGGGTCAGCCCGACGTGGGCGTCAGCCCGACCTGGTCATCCCGAGATCCCCGCGCCGGCGCGGTAGCGGTCGATCACGATGTCGACCAGGCCGGCCGGCGGCTCGTCGTCGCCCAGCAGCGGCGGCGCCACCGGGGCACCGGCCGCCATCCGCACGGCGAGGTCATGGAAGTACCCCGGGGCGAGGAGGTAGTTCGCGACCACCGTGCGCGTCGCCGTCTTCGACACCGCCTGCGCCACCGCCACGTCCAGTCGCGGGTCTGCCGCCGCGAGGAAGCCGACGCCCACCTCGCGACCGAGCCGGGCGCCCAGCATCCGTCCGATCTCGCGGCAGTCCTCATTCGCGCGGTCGTCGCTGGATCCTGCCACCGCGAGCACGAGGGCGTCCTCGGGCGTGGGGGCGAGCGCGGTCAGGCGTGCCAGGAGCACCTCGACGAGCCGGGGATCGGGGCCGAGCGCCGGTGCGATCACCACCCCGTCGCGTCCCGCGGACTGCTGCCGCAGGTCGACGCGCACGTGGTACCCGGCCGAGAGCAGCAGCGGCACTATGACGACGGGCATCGCCTCCGGGATCGCGTCGAGGGATGCCGCGACATCCGGCTGCTGCACGTCCACATGGCCGAGGCGCACGGCGACGTCCGGGAGCCGCCGCGCGACGGCCTCGACGAGCCCGGCCACGGCCGCCTGCCCCGCGGGCGATGCGGTGCCGTGCGAGATGGCGAGGAGCGCGGGCCTGGTTGTCACGGCCCCATTGTGCCCGGCGCGTATGACGCGCATGTGTCCCCGCGGCCGGGAAGCGCGAAAGGGGAGATCTCCGCACACTCGGGTGCGGGGATCTCCCCTTCTGGAATTCCGGATGCCGCGGCTCAGGCCGCGCCGGACTCCCTGCCTCGCGCGAACCCGGCGTCGAAGCCGCGCTCGTAGGCCTGCTGCGCACCCCGGCCGCCGCGGCCGCGGCCGCGCTCGCCGCCGTGACCATGACCGTGACCGTGGGCGCCGTCGTGGCCGTGGTCGTGACCGTGGTCGCCGTCGTGGTCGAAGTGGCTGTGACCGGCGTGCGGGTGGTGGCCCGCGCAGCCGTGCTCACCGTAGCCGCGCATCGGCTCGTCGAAGCGCTCGGCCGGGTGACCGGGGCGCCCGGGCGCGAAGCCGCGGTGGCGGTTGTGCCCGTAGCCGTCGTGGATGTCGGGATCGAACGGACGCGGACGCCCGCCGAAGCCCGGCCCCCAGTTGGGGCGGAAGCCCGGACCGACGCCGTGGCCACGGAACTCCGGGCCGAACCCCGGAACGCCGCCCCGGCCGAAACCGGGCCGGCCGAACCCGCCGAAGCCGCGCTCGCGACCGGCCGTGTTCTCGTCCCAGCCGAGCTCGCGGGCGATCGCCTCGAGCGAGCTCGTCAGGGCTGTGTACGCCTCGGCGTCGCCGACGGCGTCGACCACGCGCGAGCGGATGCCGTCGACGATCCCGCTGATGCGCTCCTTCTCGGCGCGCCCGAGATCCGTCAGGGCCCACGTGCCGTCGCCATGCTCGACGACCCAGCCGCGTTCCTCGAGGCCGCGCAGGCGCTTGCCCTTTCGTGCGAGGCGCTCGCGGAGCTCCGGGGCGTCGATGTCGCCCGAGAGCACGTTCAGCAGCATCCAGTCGCGGCGACCGATGCCTTCGGCTTCGAGCGCCGTCGCGAACTCGCGGGTCAGCAGCGCGTCGACGGCGCGCAGCCAGTAGCCGAGCGGCCGAGGTTCGGCGGGGCGGGGAGCCTCCGTGTCGTGCTGGTCGTCGTTCTCTTCGTTATCGATGATGTCGTTCATGTGTGAAGTCCTTTGAGGGAGGGGGGCGGCATGAGAAGCCGCCGCGTTTTACATGTCGAAGTGCATGTACATGCAGTGTGACATGTAGTTGGGATGCATGTCAAGTCACATGTAAGTTGGAGGCATGTCGTCCACCCCCGCCGACCCTTCCGACGCCATCGCCGCCGCGCTCGCCCGATTGCGCGGACGAAGGATGCCGCGTCCGCCGTGGGCTGACGGCTCCGGCCCGCACGGCGAAGGGCCGCACGCACACGGCCACGCCGGGCACGGCTCGCACGGTCACGGCGGCCCGTACTCCCACGGCGCCGACCACGCCGACCACACCGAGGATCACGCGCACGGCGACGAACCGACCCGCGGCTTCGCGGGCCGTGGCGGCCGTGGCGGTCCCTGGGGTCGCGGAGCAGTGCCGGGATTCGGCGGGCCGGGGTTCGGCGGACCCGGATTCGGTGGACCGCCCTGGGGTGGTGGGGCCGCTCGCATCGGGGGACCAGCGCGCATGAGGCTGCTCGAGGCGCTGGCCGCGGCATCCCATCCGCTCTCGGTGGGCGAGATCGCAGAGGCTGTCGGCGTCGATCAGCCCCGGGCGTCGCGACTGGTGCAGCAGGCGGTGCAGCTCGACCTGGTGCGGCGCGAGGCCGACCCCGACGACGCACGTCGCACGCGCGTGGCGCTGACGGATGCCGGAACCCGGCTCGTGCGGGGCTTCCGGGGCGAGCGGCGGGAGGCGATGGATGCGGCGCTCGCCGCCTTCACCGACGACGAGCGCGCCGAGCTGGCGCGCCTGCTGACGAAGCTCGCCGACTCCTGGCCTTAAGGGTCAGGACTCAGCCAGCCGGTCGTTGAGCGAAGGAACCAGCGGCCGAGGCGAAACGCGCTGTGCGCGACACGGTCCGGGCCCGTTTCGTCTCGCTCGTTCCTCGCTCGCTCAACGACCGGGGCCCCGGCCCGCATCGTCCTCGCCCGCCCGGGTCAGAAGCTCGTGACGAGGTCTCCGAGCACGGCCTGCAGCTTGGAGGGGTCGGTGGCGTCGTAGTAGTGGGCGCCGGTCGCGCTCGAGATCGACTGCAGCGTCGCCACGTCGGCGTCGGCGCCGTACGCCAGCGTGAAGATGAGCACCGGTGTCGCGTGGTGCATGTCCTTCAGATTCGCGAGCATCTGGTCCGCGCCGATGGTCGGGGCGTTGGGGGTGTCGTTCTCACCGTCGCTGAGCAGCACGATGGCGTTGATGTGGTCGCTTGTCCACGAGGCCGCCTGCTGCGCGGCGAACGTGTCGACCGCCTGATACAGCGGTGTGTCGCCCATCGAGGTGAGCCCGCCGAGGGCGCCGAGGAACGCGTCGCGCGACGTCCCGATGTCGGAGACCGGCGACACCAGGCCCGGCAGCATCGCGCCATCCGGTCCCTGTGCGAACGCGGCGAGGCCGACGTCGTCGCCCGTGGTGAAGTGGCCGAGCGCCGCCTCGATCGCCTTGCGCGCCTGCACCAGCTTGGTGTCGCCCGCCGGGATCGGCTCGTCCATCGAGCCCGAGACATCGAGCAGGAACAGGACGTTGGCGCGCTTGCGCACCTCCGGGAACGAGGCCTGCACGGCGGTCACGACGTCTGCGGCGGGGAACGCGAGGGTGCCGCGCTGCGCGCCCTCGAGCTGGCCGATCTTCTCGACGCTCTCGTCGAGCGCGCGGTTGAGGTCGCGGTAGCCGGCGGCGCGCACGGCCGACTGGCCCTGCGCGGTGTGCGTGAAGCGGATGAAGTCCGCGGCAGCCTCCGCCTCGACCGGATCGATCCACTCGCCGGTCAGGCGCATCACCGGGTTGTCGGCGGAGTAGTAGCCGTCGGCGGGATAGATCGGCACCAGCTGCTCCGACGGCGGCTCGCCCTGCGTGCGCGTGATGCCGTCACGGCTGGTGATGCCGCGGTTGTAGTCCCACACCGACTTCTCGTCGACGATGACCGCGGAGAGGAAGTCGGCGGTGGAGCCGGATGCCTCGGCCTGGCGCGCGTGCCAGAGGAAGTGCTCGGGCGTCGCCATGTAGTGGCTGGTCGCGGTCTCGTTCTGATGCACCTCGGCCTGCACCGAGGGATCCTGCACCTGGGCGGCGGTGAGGTCGGTCAGCGATCCTGCCGCGGTGCCGTACGACGCATACATGGCAGCCTCGCCCGAGGTCGCCATCAGCGGACTGGTCTTGCCGAGCTTGAACGCGCCCCATTCGGGGTGGCCGAGGCCGCTCCACAGGTCGGGGTCGCCGGCCGCCTCGAAGATCTCGCTCCACGTCGGCGCCTCGGCATCCCACCCGATGGTCTCGGCGAGGTTCTCGGGCATCGCGATCACGACGTCGGAGGTCGCGACGCTCGTGCCGTCGGCGCGGAGATTGGTGGCGCCCTGGGACTGCGCGACGTCGACCCACGTGGAGGAGTCCGGCAGCCACACTGTCGGCTTCTGGTCGGCGGGAAGGTTCGGGAAGGCGGTCGCCACAACGGCGGTCGCGAGGCCGGACTTCTCCTTGGCGGTCGTCACCGTCACGCAGGATCCCGCGACGTTGCGGGGCTGGCTGTTGTAGGCGGCTGCCAGGCTCTCGACCATCTCGGAGTTCTCGAATGACGACAGGACGCTCACCGTGGCGCACGGCTGGGCGCCGGCCGTGGCGGCGGGCTCGTCCTGCGGGAACACGATCGGCTCGACGACCGCGGGGGCTGCCGGCGCCGGATCATCCGCGGCGGGAGCCGGTTCAGCGAGGTTCGACACGATCGCGTACGACACGGTGCTGATCGACCCCACCAGCACCACGATGCCGACGACCGTGGTCCAGATCAGGATGTTGCGGCGGCGCTTGCGCCGGCGTTCGCGCCGTTCGTCGATCGCCGACGGCTTCCTCGCGGGGGCCGGAGAAGCGGCGGAAGCGGACGCCGTGGGCAAGGGGGCGGTCGGCTGTGGAGAGGACTGGCCGCGGCGGGGTCCGGGCGCGTCGTCGTCGCCGCGCGTCTGATCGCGCATGGGCATCCTCGAAATCGATGCGGCCGTGAGGCCGGGCGGGGGGTCACCGGCCGGGTAGTCCGGTAAGGCTAGAGCCTAACCCGCGGGAGGTTGCGAGGCGAGGGCGAGGATGCCGGGAGATCACCGTGAAGCGCTGTTCAGCATCCCGATCAGCACAGCCGTCCACCACGCCGACTGGGAGACGACCGCGCTCCAGACGCACCACGCCCGCAACCGGCCGGGCAGGGCGGCGAAGCGGACGCCGGTGGGGAGGCGCGACAATTCGTCGGTCAGCCGTGTCATCCCGACGCCGTTCATGGCGGCGACGAGCACGGCGATCATCTTGATCGCGGTGAGCGGCTGTCCCAGGTCGGGCTGCAGGAAGGCGCCGGTGGCGACCAGTCCCGCGATGCCGAGCCACGCGAGCCCGCTCACGGTGCGCTCGACGCGTCGCAGATCGTCCAGACCGGCGCGGCGCATCATCCAGAGCAGGCCGCTCACCTCGAGGAGCACTGCGGCGCCGAGGCCCACGATCACCGACGCCAGATGGCCGAACAGTGCCGGAGCATGCAGCCACTGCGGCGGGACGACGGTCGTGCCGATCCACAGCGAGATGAGCATGGCGAGCAGGACGCCCCAATACCCCAGCGCCCGTCGATGGCGCGCGACGCGCCGGCTCTCAGCGAGTCGTCGCGGGGTCGACGGGATCACGGTGCCTCTCGGGATTCGGCTGCGGCGCGGGAAAGCGCGACGGCCCCCCAGTCGCACCGGTGATTTCTCACCGAATGCGAGGGTATCGGATGCCGGGACCCCTGCGTGCCGCGCCCGGGCGGCGCCCGCTCAGCCGGACGTGCCGGCGCGGTCGCGAGCGATGTCGGAGGGCTTCAGCTTCACCGGCAGCAGGAGGAGCAGTCCCACCAGCAGCACGATCACGATGCCGAGGATGCCGTAGTGGGTGGCGCCGAAGACGCCGATGAGCACCGACCAGAGCAGGGGAGACAGGAAGCTCATCACGCGGCCCGTGGTGGCGTAGAGGCCGAAGACCTCGCCCTGCATGCCGAGCGGCGTGACGCGCGCGAGCAGCGATCGGCTCGATGCCTGCGCGGGACCCACGGCGGCGGAGAGGATGATCCCGCCGACCCAGAACACCGGCTTGCCGCCCTCGCGGAAGAAGAAGACGAAGAGCGCGCTCACGATGAGGACGGTGAGCGCCGTGATGATGACCGCGCGGGCACCGAACCGGTCGTCGAGGCGGCCGGCGATGATCGTCGATACGCCCGCCACGAGGTTGAGCGCGATGCCGAACGCGATGACCTCGGTCGCGCTGAACCCGAAGGACACGGCGGCGAGCACGCCGCCGAAGGCGAACACGCCGGCCAACCCGTCGCGGTAGACGGCGCTCGCAATGAGGAACCAGAAGGTCGGCCGGTGCTCGCGGAAGAGCGCCACGATGTCGTGCACGAGCACGACGTAGCTCTCGAAGAACCCGACACGCCGGCGGTCGGGGCTCGCCGGCGACTCGGGCACCAGGAAGACGAAGGGGAGCGCGAACAGCACCGTCCATACCGCGGCGCCGACGGCGATGAGGCGGTATGCCAGACCGTCCGAGACGTCGAGTCCGAACCAGTCGAAGGTGTTGAGCACGACGACGAGGGCCAGTGCGAGGATGCCGCCGATGTAGCCGAGGCCCCATCCCAGGCCGCTCACGCGGCCGATCGTCTTCGGGGTCGAGACCTGCACGAGCATCGCGTTGTAGTTGACGCCCGCGATCTCGGACGAGACCGAGCCGAGGGCGACGAGGATGGCGCCCAGCCAGAAGAACTGCGGCTCTGCGTAGACGAAGAAGAGCGCGAACTGCAGCAGGGCCAGCACCGCGGTCGCACCGACCACCCAGCGCTTCTTGGTGCCCGCCGCGTCGGCGCGCTGACCCAGCACCGGCGCCAGCAGGAGGATCAGGATGCCGGCGGCGAAGGTCACCCACCCGTACCACTCCGAGAGGTCGGAGAGGGCGCCGCAATACTGCGTCGCGGCGTCGGCGGCGCGCGAGCAGACCATCTCGCCGTCGGCGTTCTGCGCCGCGACGTCAGCCGGCAGGAACGAGTCCGACACGAGGTACAGCGACACGAAGACGAAAGTGAGGATGACCGAGTTGAAGGGCTGCGTCGCCCAGTCCCACAGCGCCCAGGCGAACACCCGCCGACGCGGCACCGGGGTGTCGTCGAGGCCCGCGGTGTTCAGGGCGGCTGTCGACAGCACCGGATCGGCCGGCGCGGCGGGCTCGTCCGATCCAGGGGCGGGTGAGCTCATGTCGGTCATCGTGACGTCCTTCAGTGAACGGCGGGTGTCGCCGCCGCGGGCGTCACTTCGGCGTGGCGCGTGGCCACACTACTGGAGCGGAAGGATGCCGGGGGTCGGACGCGCGACGCAGGACCGGAGGGTTCGCGGCGACACACCGGCCGGCGGTTGTCGCCGGCCGGTGTGCGCACCATTCTCCGGCGGGAGCCCGCCGTGGGCGGGCTCCCGGATTCGTCGGAGGTCAGCCCTGCGGCACCGTCTGCGTCGTCGCGGCCGCGAGCTGCGGAACCTCCATCGTCGTGCGAGCGACGCCGTTGGCGAAGCGCAGTTCGATCTCGTGCCGGCCGGGCGTGAGGCTCTGCAGGAACGGTGCGCGGAGCGTGATCGCCGTGCCGATGTTGGTGTGGTGCACGGGAGCGATCGAGATCGCGGCATCCGTCCCCGCCACGAGGGCGAGGTCGCTCGACTTCGGCCCGAACGCCGGATACAGCGACGGGTCGATGGCCACGCCGTCGATCGTGATCTCGCCGACGCGGGTGAGCACGTCCTCGGGCAGCGTGTTCACGTAGAAGCGGCGGAACGAGGCATCCGTCACCAGACGCAGCTCCTGCTGTCCCGGGGTCAGCACCGTGTCGGCACCCTCGGTCACCCCGAAGTCGCGGTTGCCCTCGGGGAGCGCCGCGCCGTCGGAGGTTACGTTCTTCAGGCCGCTGCTGTCGGCCCAGACGGCAGCCCCTGACACACCGTCGAACGTCACGTCGTCGAACGAGCTGTCGGTCAGTTCGTCGATCAGCGGGATGCCGGTGTTCGTGAAGTGCACGTCGCGGAAGTGCAGTCGGTTCGAGGCGATGAACGGGATACCGGCGGCCGCGAGCTTCGCGTCGTCGTGGATGCCGTCGACCACGATGCCGCCCGTGCGGCTGCCGTCGACGGTCACGCGCGAGATGTCCCAGTCGTGGAACGAGGGCCAGCGCGTCTTGGTGTACTCGCCGGGGTAGTGCGTCGTGAAGATGAACGGCGCGCCGTCCATCTGGTAGCCGATGGTCAGCGGGTCGACCTGACCGTCGACCAGGTTGGTCAAGTCCTTCATGGCCATGTCGCGGACGGTCACGAAGCGCACGCCGCCGCCCGAGCCGGGCTTCGACTTGGCGCGGATGCCGTCGCTCGTGCCCACGGCGATGTTGTCTTCGACGAGCACGTTGTCGATCCACGACGTGGTGCCGCTGCCGAACGCGATCGCACCGTGGCCGCGGGCGAGGTAGTTGTCGAAGATCCACACCGAGCCGGCGACGGCGCCGATCGGGTCCTTCTGGTACTCGCTGATGTTGCCGGCGTTCAGCACGATGTTGTCGTCGCCCGAGTTGATGACGTTGTTGAGCGCCGTGAACCCCTTGAAGCGGGCGACGTTGATCGAGTCGCCGTTGTTGCCGTTGAACGACTGCACGGTGATGCCGTTGACGATGTAGTTCGACAGGTACTTGAAGCCCGTCACCGAGTTCGCCGGGTTCTGCAGGCGCAGGCCGCCGCCGATGTACATGTTGTCGATGTGCTCGCCCTCGATGAGGTTCGAGCGCTTCTTGTAGCAGTTGGAGTCGCCGGTCGGGCCGCCCGCCGCCACGCACTGCCGGTACATCTCTCCGGCGAGCAGTCCGTTCTCGGCGATCGTGCGGAACGTGCTGGGCAGGGACTCCGCCAGCCCCAGCTGGTCGCCGTAGGCCACGTTGGGCGCGCCGTCGGTGCGGTACTTCCACCCCTGACCGTCGATGGTGCCGGTGCCGATGATGCGCACCTTCTGCAGCCGCGCGCCGGACTGGCCTTCGACGTTGATGAGGTTGAGGAACTTCTCGGCGTTGGTCATCGTGAACTTCGTGCCCTCCGGGACGTACCCGGTGAGGTCGAGGGACGCCGTCAGCGTGCCATCGACCCGCAGCGTGACGCCGGTCTTGAGGAACACCGCCGCTGAGAGGACCCTGGCGTTCCGGGGGATCACGACCTCCGCCGAGCGGCCGGGGTTCGCCACGGCGAACGCCGATGCGTCGTCGATGGCCCGCTGCAGGGCGGCGGTCGATACGAGCGCGCCGCCGTCTGCCGCGGAGGCGACGGGCAGGATGCCGGCATATCCGTCGTTCGCGACCTGGAACTTCTCGGGCCGCTGATCCGGCATCGCGACGGTGCCCGTCGTATAGGCGTCAGGGAGAGCGATCTCGGTGCCGTCAGCGCGCACGCCGACCACGCGGAAGCGATAGTCGTGTCTGCGCTCGAGACCCGAGATCACCAGGTTGTGTGTGGTGGTCGGCTGCGCTGCCGCGTTGCTGGGGTCGGCGCGGAACACGTCGAACGCGTCCTGCGCCGGCGTGGCGTTGGAGCTCGCGAGCCCGACGCGCGAGAAGGCGCCGTACGCGGCATCCTGTCGCTTCTTCGTCGCGCGGTAGACGGCGTAGTCGACGAACTGCTCGTACCCGGCGGGCTTGCCCCACACCAGGGTGGCGTTGAGGCCGTCGGCGGTCGCGTCCTGGGTGATCGACTGGTCGAGCACGGCGGCACCGTCGGGTGCGCGGTCGACGTTGACGGGGCTCGTCGCCTGGGGCTCGTCCTTCTGGGCGAGGGTCGCGCCGGACGCGGTCCCGGCTGCGCCGACGGCGCCGAGCATGAGCGCCGCGACGGCGCACAGCGCCAGCGCGCCGGTTCGGATGGTGCGGAACTTCATCATTCCTCCGTACTTCGTGGGGTGGGGCGACACCGGCTCAGGCGGCGGGAGCCTCCTGAGCGGTGTCCTCGACGTCGATCTCGACATCGAGGACGGTGCGCAGCGGCCGGAAGGTCGCGACGCCGCCGGCCGATCCGTCGCCCAGCGGAGCGGCGGCGAACAGTCCGACATGGGTGCCGATCCAGCGGCCGGGCGTGAACGCCACCGCGTCGGCGAGTTCGATCCAGGTGCGCCCGTCGGTCGACCAGCCGAGCCAGGCCTGCTCGGCGCCGTCGGTACGCACGCGCACGTGGAGCGTGCCGTCGATCGGGACGCCGGCCGTCAGTGCGCGCTCGGCGCCGCCCGGCTCGGTCGAGGCGCGCATGACGGCGCGGACGACTCCGCCCGCCCGTTCGACGCCGACCCACGCGTAGTCGCGGCCGAGCAGCACGAGGCCTGCGCGGCTTGCGTCGCCGGTCAGCGCGGAGGCCTCGATGGTCGTGCTGATGACGGCCGCCTGCCCCGGCATCCGCTGGCTCAGTACGTGGCCCAGAAGGCGCAGGTCGCCGGTGTCGTCGGCGACCGCGGCGAGTCGCAGCGCGCCGTCCGCGGGTCCGGCGGTCCACGCCGCGCGCGGGTTCGCCTGCCACGTCCACGACGGCGCGAGCGACCCGGTGAAATCGTCGTCCTCATAGGGCAGTCGCCGGTCTGGGCCGTCCTCGACAGCACCTTCGGGCGAGGGATGCCGCAGCACGGGCTGACCGACGCCGTCGGGTCCCGGCATCCCCATCTCGGGCCAGCCGTCATCCGTCCAGCGCATCGGCTGCAGGTGGACGACACGGCCGATCGGGCCCCGGTCCTGGAAGTGGAGGAACCAGTGCTCGCCGCCGGGGGTGTCGACCCACGCGCCCTGGTGCGGGCCGTTGATCTCGGTGTCGCCCTGCGCGAGCACGATGCGGTGCTCGTACGGCCCGTACGGGTCGCGCGAGCGGAACACCGTCTGCCAGCCGGTCTCGACGCCGCCGGCGGGCGCGAAGATCCAGTACCAGCCGTCGCGCTGGTACAGCTTCGGACCTTCGAGGGTCGAGAACCCGTCGAGGTCCTCGCCGTCGATGACGACTCGCGGCCGCCCGACGACCCGCGTCAGGTCGGCGGAGACCTCGACCACCGTCAGCCGGTTCTTGAAACCCGCGCGGCTCTTGGCCCAGCCATGCACGAGATAGGCGCGTCCGTCGTCCGCCCACAGCGGGCACGGGTCGATGAGGCCGCGACCATCGATGAGCGCCCGGGGTGTGCTCCACGGCCCGCGCGGGTCGGTGGCGGTCATGACGAAGATGCCGTGGTCGGGATCGGGATACACGATCACGAACCGGCCGTCGTGGTGGCGCAGGCTCGGCGCCCACACTCCTCCGCCGTGGCGCGGGAGTGAGAAGTGCCCGGTGGGCGGCACCTCGGGCAGGGCGTTCGCCACGTGCTCCCAGTGCACGAGGTCGCTCGACCGCAGCACCGGCAGTCCGGGTGCGAGGTTGAAGCTCGACGCGATCATCCAGTACTCGTCGCCGACGCGGACCGCGTCAGGGTCGGAGTAGTCCGCGTCGATGACCGGGTTGCGGTACGTCGGAGCACGCCGAACGTCCATGGTGGCCTCCTGGGGCACGAGAAGAGGGGGAGGGATGCCGCGGGCCGGGCCGCAGAGTGCGGCCCGGCCGGCGTCTCACGAGATGTTGCTCTGGAATGCCGCGAACATCTGGGCCGCGGCATCCTTCACCGTCACCTGACCGAAGATGACCTTGTCGTACATGCTCTTGAACTCGGTGAGGCTCTCGGAACCGCCCTCGGGGGCGACCGGCGGCGCGGGAACGACCGCGTCGGCCATGTCGGTCTCGAACTCGTACGTGGCCAGGTCGCCCCCGGTGAAGCCCGACGACAGGTCATCGAGGATCGCCGAGTTGGCGGGCATGCCGCGGGTGATGCCCAGGATCTCGCCGGCCTCCGGGTCGTTCAGGAAGAAGTCGATGAACTTCGCCGCCTCCTCCTGGTGCGTGCTCGTCTTGGCGACCGTGAGCAGCTGCGTCACGCCCTCGAACATGCCCGCGGCCTCGGCGTCCTCGTCAGCGGGGAACGGTGCCAGCGCCACCTCGCCGAACGCCTGGAAGTACGCCGACGCGAGCGACACATCGTTGAACTCGCCGAGGGCGACGCCCTTGACCAGCGGCGAGTTGGCCGTGGTGCGGTCGTTCGCCGTCGTGATCTCGGCCGGCGTGAGCACGCCGTCCGCCACCAGTCCGGTGGTGAAGTTCCAGAACTCCTCGAGGTCCTTCTGCGTGAAGTTCACCTCGCCGTCGTCGGTGTAGAGGCTCTTGCCCCGCTGCAGCAGCCACGCCTGGAACCACGGCGCCTGGTCGCCGAAGTCGGCAGACAGGTACTTCGCGCCGCCCGACGACTCCTTGATCTCCTCACCGGCGTCGGCGAAGTCGTCCCATGTCCAGCCGAGCTCGGGGGCGTCCAGGCCTGCCGCCGCCCAGGCGGCCGGGTCGTAGAAGAAGGACTGCGTCGACCGGCCGGTCGGCATGCCGTAGATCTTGTCGTCCAGGGTGCCGGCCGCGAGCGCCGCCTCGGCGGTGTCGTCGGTGTGCAGCACCGCGTCGTCGCCCTTCGTGAACGGCGTCAGGTCGGCGATCACGCCGCGCTGCTGGTACTCCTTGAAGTACTCCAGCTTCATCTGGAACACGTCAGGCGTGTTGCCGCCGGCGACCTGCGTCGCCATCTTCTCCCAGTAGTTCGCGTCGGGAGCGAAGCTCGTCTCGATCGTGACGTTCGGGTGCTTCTCCTCGTAGAGATCGACGACCTTCTGGGTGGCGGCGGCGCGGTCATCGTTGCCCCACCACTGGAAGGTGAGGGTGACGGGCGCGTCGGGGTCGGTCGACGGCCCGGCGGACGGCGAGCTGCCGACACCGCACCCCGTCGCCAGCAGGGTGATGCCGGCGACGGCTCCTGCGGTGGCCAGGATCCGGCGGCGAATCCTCGATGATCCGTTCATGATTGCCTTTCGTTCGATGCCCTGTGCGGGCGGGGTCTGTGCCCGGGCCCCGGGCGGCGGCGGCGTTCGGGACGCCGTGGTTCAGGGGATGTCGGCGGAGGCGCGGGACTCGGCGCGCGCCCGCACCGCGGCGGCCGCGACGCAGAGCGGTCCGCCGGCGGCGATCGCGACCGGAGGCACCCACGTCACGATCAGTGCGACGCCGACGACGGCGGTGGCCAGCAGCGCGGTTCCGGAGAGGTCGGTCGATGCCCGGGAGACCGCCGCGCGGACTGCCTCGGACCACGCGATGCCGACGCGCCATTCCGCTGCAGTGCGCAGTGCGACGGTGGCGAGCACGATCGCCGAGATCGCGGCCGCGGCCGTCGCGGGCGCATCCAGTCCCGCCCGTACTGCGAAGAGGTCGGCGGCCAGCACGCCGAGCACGAGCACGGGAACGAGGAATGATCCGACGAAGCCGGATGCCGCGGCATCCCGCCATGCCTTCCAGTAGGTGCGCCACCCGACCGTCGCGTCCTCGGTCTCGCGCAGCCGCGCGAGACGTGCGCCGGCCGCGACCGCCACGAACCACGTCACGACCGGGAGCGAGCCGAGGAGGACGAGCACGCCGAGCAGCAGCGCGTCGGTGAACGCCACGAACCGCCCGCGATAGGTGCGGTGGGCGTCGGGACGGGCGATGGATCGCATCAAGCTCGACATTGCTCAGCCCTTCAGCCCGGATGTCGCGACACCCTCGACGAGGTAGCGCTGGAAGACGAGGAAGAACAGCAGCACCGGAAGGAGCGCCAGCACCGACATCGCGAACATCGCGCCGTACGAGGAGGTGCTGGACTGGTCGATGAACAGCCGCAGTCCGAGCTGGACCGTGTAGGTGGCGGGGTTGTTCAAGAAGATGAGCTGTCCGAAGAAGTCGTTCCAGCTCCAGATGAACGAGAAGATCGCGGTCGTGATGAGCGCCGGCTGCAGCAGCGGCAGGATCACGGAGAAGAACGTCCGGTAGGGGCCGGCGCCGTCCACGGTGGCGGCCTCGTCGAGCTCGCGGGGGATGCCCCGCACGAACTGCACGACGAGGAACACGAAGAACGCTTCGGTGCCGAGGAACTTCGGCAGCACGAGCGGCAGGAAGGTCCCGATGAGACCGAGCTGCTGGAAGATGATGTACTGCGGGATCAGGATCACGTGCATCGGCAGCATCAGCGTGACGATCATGAAGGCGAAGAACGGCCGCTGCAGCCGGAATCGCATGCGTGCGAGGGCGTAGCCGGCCAGCGTGCACGCGAACACGTTGCCGACGACCGACAGGACCGACAGGATCAGCGAGTTCGCGAGCAGCTGCCAGAAGGTGAGTGACCCCGCGCCCTCCAGCGCCTGCGTGTAGTTGCCCGGCGTCCATTCCTGCGGCCAGAACTGCGTCGCGGTGAAGATCTCGCCGCTCGACTTGAAGGACGCCGACACGAGCCAGGCGACCGGGTAGAGCAGCACGATCACCATCGCGATCAGGGCGACGTGCCACGCGGTGACCTTCACCGAGCGGAGCCCCTGCGCGCGGCGCAGGTTCTCGCGATGAACGCGCGTGGTCGAGGTGGCGGGCAGTGTGTCGGTCATCACTTCTCCTCGGCGGTGTAGTGCACCCAGAAGCCGGCGGTGCGGAAGACGATGAGCGTGACGACGCCGATGGCGACCAGCAGCACCCAGGCGAGAGCGGACGCGTAACCCATGTGGAAGAACGTGAAGCCCTCGCGGTACAGGTAGAGCGTGTAGAACAGCGTCGAGTCCGCGGGACCGCCGCGGCCGCCACTGATGATGAACGCCCCGGTGAACGACTGGAAGGCGTGGATGATCTCGAGCACCAGGTTGAAGAAGATGACCGGCGAGAGCATCGGCAGCGTCACGCTGACGAACTTGCGCCACCGCCCGGCGCCGTCGATCGAGGCAGCCTCGTACAGCTCGACCGGCACCTGCTTCAGCCCCGCGAGGAAGATCACCATGGGGGCGCCGAACTGCCAGGCCGCGAGCAGCACGAGCACGTACAGGGCGTACTGCGGGTTGTCGATCCAGCCGCCCGTCTCGATGCCCACCGAGCTCAGCCCGTTGTCTACGGGGCCGCCGGTGGAGAAGAGGGCCCGCCACACCAGGGCGATCGACACCGACGCGCCCAGCAGCGACGGCGCGTAGAAGGCCGACCGGTAGAAGCCGAGACCACGACGCGGCCGGTTCAGAAGCAGCGCGACTCCCAGCGCCAGGGCGAGCTTGAGCGGTGCCGCGAGCAGCACGTAGCGGATCGTCACCCAGGCGGACGTCCAGAACTCCGGTTCCTGGAACATCTTCGTGTAGTTGTCGAAGCCGATCCACTGCGGCGGGCTGAACAGGTCGTAATCGGTGAACGACAGGTACAGCGAGTACAGCATGGGGCCGATCATGAGCAGCGCGGCGCCCAGCATCCACGGCGTCATGAACACGTAGGCAGCGAGGTTGCCGCGGCGACGCGGGACGCGGGGGCCCGTCGCCTTCGGCTGCGTCGAGCCGGAAGCGGGTCCGGAGGCCGGCGGTGCGAGCGTCGTGGTCGCCACTGTGTTCTCCCCGTTGAGGTGTGTTGCGTCGTGATCGCCCAGCCGGGTCGATCACGATGGAAAGGGTTGCATAGATTCCACTGAAATTGCAACAGCCCGCAACAAATGCGCCATCTGGCGCGGAAGTTCAACGGTTCCCAGCGGTCGGCGTGCAGGATACGATGTGGAAACGTTCGCCGGTCACGGCACGACGAGGTGAGTGGGAACACGCGAGGGGACGAGATGGCCATCACGATCCGCGATGTCGCGGCGCGTGCCGCGGTGTCACCCGCCACCGCCTCGCGCGCCCTGACGGGGACCGGATCGGTCGACCCCGCCACGGCGGCTCGGGTGCGCGACGCGGCGCGCGAGCTGGGCTACGAGCGCAACCCGTGGGCCAGCAGTCTGCGCGGCGGCACCACCCGCAAGCTCGCCATGATCGTGCCCGACCTGATGAACCCGTTCTTCGCCGAACTCGTGCGCAGCGCGCAGGCGTACGCCCACGAGCTCGGCTACCTGGTCCTGGTCGCCGAGACCGACGACGATGCCGGCGCCGAGCTGGAGCTGCTGCGATCCCTCTCGGACCGCGTCGACGGCAGCCTGATCTGCACGCCCCAGACTGCCGAGTCGGCACAGGGCCGCCTCGTGGACGAGGGGCCGGCGGTCTTCCTGCACCGCACGAGCACGCTCGTGCCGTATGTCATCAGCGACGTGGCGCTGGGGGTGCGACTCGCGGTCGAGAACCTGGTCGCGCTCGGACACCGTCGCATCGCCTATCTCGACGGACCCGCGGAGTCGTGGTCCGCGGGCCTGCGCCGCGTCGCCATCGCCCAGGCGCGCGAGGAGTTCCCGGACGTCGACATCGTGACCGTCGGGCAGGTGCGTGCACGGTTCGAGGGGGGCGTCGCCGGCGGCGATCTGGTGATCGCGAGCGGAGCGACCGCCGTCCTCGCGTACAACGACGTCGTGGCGCTCGGGCTCCTGCACCGGCTGGCCCGTCGCGGCTTGCGCGTGCCCGACGACATCAGCATCGTCGGCTTCGACGATGTGCCCGCCGCGGCGATGGCGTCGCCGGCTCTCACCACCGTGGCCCAGCCGCTCGCCGAGAGCGCCCGCGCCGGCGTCGACATGCTCGTCGCGCTCGCGCGGGGTGCGCAGCCGGCGGACCGGGCGGTCGTCGTGCTTCCGCCGACCCTGGTCGTGCGCGAGAGCACGGCCCCGCCCGCGGCCGGGCTGCCACGCACCGGGACGGACCCGGTATGACATCGCGGACGAAGGCCGGGCGCTCCACGATCCATGACATCGCCGCCGACCTCGGCGTCTCGGTGTCGACGGTCTCACGCGCGCTGACGCCTGGCGGGACGGTCAGCCCCGAGACCCGGCGCCGCGTCGAAGAGGCCGCGGGGCGGCTCGACTACCGAGCCAACCGCGCGGCCCGCAGCCTGTCGACCGGGCGCATGCACAGCATCGGGCTGATCGTGCCGGATCTTCGCGATCCGTTCTTCGCCGAGGTCGCCAAGGGCGCGCAGATGCGGGCCCGCAGCGTCGACCACACGGTGTACATCGCCGACACCGACCGCTCGGCAGAGCTCGAGTTCGAGGCGATCGACATGATGCGCCGCGATGTCGACGGCTTTCTCGTCTGCGCGCCGCTGGGCGACGACGAGGCGCTGCGCGAGCACCTCCGCGGCACCGCGGCGGTCATGATCCATCGTGAGCTCGCCGGTCTGCCCAGCGTCACCTCCGACCTGGCGAGCGGCATCGCGCAGGCGGTGCAGCACCTTCACGCTCTGGGACACCGTCGCATCGCCCACGTCGCCGGCCCGGACTCGTCGTGGGGCGCGCGCCGGCGTCGCGCCGCGTTCGACCGTGAAGTCTCCGACGGCGACCGGGTGCTCCTCGGGCCGATCGCGGACCCCTTCGAGGGCGGCGTCGCGACGGCCGACGCCCTGCTCGCGAGCGGCGCGACCGCGGTGATCGCCTACAACGACCTGGTCGCGCTCGGCCTCGTCACGCGACTGCGTGCGCGGGGGGTGAGCGTTCCCGACGGCATGAGCGTGGTCGGGTTCGACGGCCTCGACGTGGCGACCCTGGCGACCTCGCTCACGAGCGTCGCCGTGCCCCGTCAGGTGGCCGCGCGGTCGGCCGTGGATCTGCTGCTGCGGGCGCTCGATGAAGGCGGGGAACCGGCATCCGTGGTGCTGCCCACTCAGCTGATCGTGCGCGATTCCACGGCACCGCTGCGGCGCTGAGACCGGCGTCGTCGAGCCCGCCGGCCCGGCGCCGGACCGTCAGCCCATGCCGGTTAGGCCGGAGTCTTCGTGCTCGCCGTAGCGCTCGAGGGGTGCGGGGTGGTTTGCTTCGTCCATGACTGGGGAAACCCCGCCCGCGCCGGCCTTCAACGGGCGCCTCGCCATCCTTCTCGCCATGGCGATGTTCGTGCTCGTCGTCGACACGTCGATCATGAACGTCTCCATCTCGGCCGTGGTCACCGAGCTCGATACGACGGCCAGCGGCGTGCAGGGAGCGATCGCCCTCGAAGCGCTCGTCTCGGCCGCGTTCATCCTGCTCGGCGGCAAGACCGGCGACCTCATCGGACGCAAGCTCGCCTACACCCTCGGCCTGCTCGGCTACGCGGTCGGCGCGGTGGCGATGACGTTCGCCCAGAACCTGACCACCGTCATCATCTTCTGGGCGGTGATCGGCGGTATCGGCGCATCCCTCCTCCTGCCGTCGATGCAGTCGCTCATCCACGGCAACTTCGCCGGCGACCACCAGAAGCGCGTCTACGCGCTCGTCGGGGCCTCCGCGGCGATCGCGGCGGCGGTAGGCCCGCTCCTCGGCGGTTTCATCACGACGTTCTGGTCGTACCGGGTCGCGTTCGCCCTCGAGGCCCTCATCATCGCCGTGGTGCTCCTGGGCCTCGGTCTCGTGAAGGACGTGAAGTACCACGGGGACCGCTCCATCGACCTCGTCGGCGCCGGACTGTCGGTCGTGGGCATGGGCGGTGTCGTGCTCGGCATCCTGGTCTGGCAGGAGGGCGGCGGCTACGTCGGACTCATCATCGGCCTCGGCATCGTCGCGCTCGGCGGGCTCGCGTGGTGGCTCAATGCGCGCAAGAAGCGGGGCAAGCCCGTGCTGCTCGACCCGGCTCTGTTCTCGTCCAAGCCCTTCCGCACCGGGGTCAGCGGGCAGCTCCTCCAGCAGATCGCGCTCGGCGGCACGATGATCGTGCTTCCGCTCTACCTGCAGATGGTGCTCGAGTACAACGCGCTGCAGGCCGGCCTGTCGATCGCCCCGCTGTCGCTCAGCATGTTCGCCGTGGCGATGTGGGCCGGTCGTCGGAGCAAGGGGCGTCCGGCGAACCTCATCCTCCTGGGTTTCTCGCTCGCCCTCGTCGGGCTCGTCGCGATCGTGCCCCTGGTCCCGATCGCCGACTCCGGCTGGTACCTCGCGGTGCCGCTCGTGATCGCCGGGTCGGGGCTCGGACTGCTCGTCTCGCAGCTCAACAACTACACGCTCTCGCCGATCTCCGACGAACGCGTCAGCGAGGCCGCCGGCGTCAACTCGGCGGCGGGTTCGTTCGGGCTCTCCTTCGGTCTCGCGTTCGCCGGCGCCATCATGCTCGCCACACTCGCCACGTCGTTCACCGCGCTCTCCGATGCGAGCACCGTGCTCACTCCGGAGCAGCAGCAGCAGGTCTCCACGGTGCTGGAGGACGACGCGGAGCTGATGTCGAACACCGGCCTCGAAGAGCTCCTCGCCGACGAATCTCCGGAAGCCTCGGCCGAGGTCGTCCGGATCAACACCGAGGCCCGCCACCTCGCGCTGCAGGTCGCGCTGCTGATCCCCATCCTGGCGGCCCTGCTGGGCGCGCTCAACGCGTTCCGCATGCGGCGCCTGCCCGACCCGAAGCCGAACGAGGCGGCCGAGGGGACGATGCTCGGCTGAACGTACCTTCCGCGTTAAGATGTCCGCGAGTGACCCGATTCCGGGTGAGATGTCTTGCCAGGCTGCGTCGAGTTTCGGCGGAACGTGTCTAGATCGGTGAACCTTCGGGGTCGGTCTGGTCTTGGCGGACGCGGTCCGCGACCTCGTGCCGGGAGTTCACACCCCATTTGGCGTAGATGTGCCGGATGTGTGTCACGACGGTGTGGGGGGACACCAGGAGCTCGTTGGCAATCTGCTGGGTTGTGAAGCCTGCTTCGACGAACTCCGCGACTTGACGTTCTCGATGCGAGAGCCCGGTGGCGTCGGCAGCGGAGACGAGTCGCTGGTTTATGCCCTTTGCTCTGAATCGCTGCAGCACTCTGCTGACGTCTCTTGGTGCACCGCATGCGTTGTAGATGCGCATCGCCTCTGTCAGTGCGCGCGTGCCGACGTCGCGATCTGTCGCGAATAGTCCGGCAGCTTCGAAGAGAAGGGCTGCCACCAGCGGACGGCAACCGCTTCGCACCTGTTCTGCGGCCGCGAGGAGGTCTGCGGAGGAGTGGTCGCGCACACCTCGTACCGCCGTTGCAATCGCCGAGACGAAGAGATTGCCGAGGTTGAGTTCGGCGCGTGCCCGCGTGACCTCGACGACGACTTCCAGCGATGATCTGTCTCCAGCGACGTCGCAGAGATACGCCAACATGAAGTCGTCGGCAAAGTCAGATGGCGTCGTCATCGACGGGGCCGCTTCCCGCATCGTGTCGATGGCCGTTGATGCGTATTCGTAGGCCTCATTTGGTCGACCGCGTTCCATGGCTTCCATAGCGAGACTCCACCGGCCGGTGCGGGTCAGACCGACGCCATGGGCCAGCTGCTCGATCAGCGGTCGAGCCCTCTGGCGGATGTCGACGTCGCCTGTGCGGAGACCGATACGGTGCAGAACGACACCCGCGGTGGCGTTCATGAAGTCACCCAGCCCGAGCTGCTCTCCCAGTTCGAGGACGGTTTCGGCTTGCGTGCGTGCGTCTTCAAGACGTCCCAGGTGGTACAGCGCCGTGGATCGGACCATCATCCAGAATGCTTCAGCGATCACATTCTTGGCGGCTCGGGCTTCGGTCAGGCCGTCATCGGTGAGGACGAGTGCTTCGTCGCAGCGTCCGGTGGTGTTGCGCATGAACGCCATCCACAGGCCTTCTGGGAGCCAAATGCCTGTCGGAGTGCCTGTCTGCGCGACCCTCTCCATCGCTTTGCGCTGTAGATCTTCTGCGGCGTCGAAGCGTCCTTGGTAGAACGTCAGCACCGACTCGGTGGCGTCGAGCGTGGCGAGAGCAAGCGTGTCGCGCTTCTCGTCGGCCACCTCCCGCGCCAACCTCAGAGTCTCGCGCACGCTTCTTTCATCAGCCTTGTTCGCGAAGTTGAGAGCGCGAACCGAAAGAAGCTGCACTCGCATCTCGTCGGAGATCCCGGGAACGGCCAGCCCGGCCGCCGTCTCCCGAATCGCGCCGTCGAAATCGCTTTCAGTGAGTTGGCGGGATACGGCGAGGTTGATCCGGGCCCGTTCGTCGGGGCCGAGCAGGGGCCTGAGTGAGCGGCTGATCTCCATCGCGTCCTCGACGCGTCCGCTGGCAAGGACGAGGGGAAGGAGCGCGGCGGTTCGATCGGCGTGAACGGGGTTGCCGGAGGTGAGCTGAGCGCCGAGGATGACGAGGCCAGCCGCACCCGCCATGTCCGTGCGCGAGAGTTGGTTGGCGGCCAGGAATAGCAACTCCAAGGATTCGTCGTCGCCGGCTTCGGCGACAGATGCAATCGTTGACGCGAGCGTGGCTACCCCCTCGCCACCGCGAAGACGCCGATGGATGACTTCACGGGCCATTGCCCGCCTGAGCGTGGGGGAGAGACTGTCCGTCGCAGCGGTCTGCACGCTGTCGTGCCGGAAAGACAACGTCCGGCCGGTGTCTACGATGAAACCCAGATCGAGTAGTTCTTGGACCCCTGGCGCAGCCTGAGTCGCGGTCTGGCCAAGTACGTCCAAGACGCCACTCAGGGGAAAATCGCGCCCATAGAGGCTTCCGACCTGAGCAATCCGGAGGGCATCTCGACTCACCTGCTGGAGGCGGTCACCTGCGGATGTCCCGAAGCGGACCGGAACCGAGTCGTCGTCAACCTCGACCACCCCGTTCGTGGACTGCAGAAGAAGACCGTCCTCCGCGAGTGCCTGCAGGATTTCGAGAATGAAAAGGGGGTAACCCGCGGCGCGCTTGATGGCATTCGCCACCGACTGCCCTGGCATGCTCCCCAGGGTGTCGCGTGCGATTGCTTCCACTGCGTTGTCGTCGAGCGGGTTCAGATCGAGTACCGTTCCGAGCTCGCGGATCTGTGCGATGAACCGTTGATGGGCGGCGCTGTACACACCGGTGCGAGTTGCCAGGAGCCAGTACACCGGAACACCCTGTAGGTCGTGGATGAGCGCCGTGACGGCGCCGAGCGAACCTGCGTCCAGCCATTGCAGGTCGTCGACGACGACGAGTACTCCGGACTCAGCAGCAGCCATCTCGAGGCCGTCGGCAATGAGGCGTGTCAGCAGATACTTGGGCGCGACGCCCTGCATGATCGAGGCGATTTCTGCGCTGCGAAGCAGCGGGGGACTGGTCCGGGTTGCCGCGCCGATGAGCGCGCCGAGAGGCGACAATGCCGCGTCGATATCGGGGGCGACCACCATCGTCGACCAGCCGTGACTATCCACGAGCTGCAAGGCGTGCTGCAGCAGGCGAGTCTTCCCAATGCCCGGCTCTCCGGAGAGCAGCGTGACGGAACCGTCCCCCGAGAGTGCGGCCGTGATCCCACGTGCGATTTCGGTCGACTCCGGCACTCGGCCTCGGAGGGGCGCGAGGGATCGCCCGGCGCTGCTTCCTGAAAGCGCATCGAGGCCGGCTCGGCGCGCCGGCCGGCCTTTACCGAGCACCCGGCAACGTTACCGCGCTTCAGACCGCCGCGGATGACGCTTCCGTTGCCACCTCGACAACATGCGATGTCGGTGAGGAAGGCGGGGGATGTAGCGGAATTGGACCCGGATCTACCGTTCCAGATGCGGGCCTCAGACCCGATGACGTGGCCCCACGTCTCGCATCCTCGCCGGGCACCCGGCACTACTGGAAGGAAATCCGATGAGCGTTATCGTTCGCGACGACCTCGTGCTTTCGCACGCGGTGGTCACCGCAGATGTCACCGCCCCGTTCGAGCACGTCGACATCGAGCAGTGGCTGAAGACCCTGCCGACCCACGAGTACCAGCGCTGTGCGCCCGGCGACCACAAGGCCGCCGGTTACACGGTCGACGATGACGGCACGCCTATGTCGATCAACGTCGAGATGATCGGCTCCGGCTTGGTGATCCAGCAGTACCGCTACGAGGTCGCCAGCCCGCACTACTGCAAGATGGTCTCCATTTCCGACGTGTACTCGCCCGCCGGCTGGACCACCACCCAGGTGATCTGGGAGCTCGGCATTGAGCAGCTCGAGGGCGACCAGCTGCGCTACGTCAACACCGTCACCTCGCACCCGACCGAGGACTTCCTGAAGTTCATCATCGGCAGCGGCCAGACGTTCGAAGACGCCGCCGCCGCCCGCCAGCACGCCTCCGGCGCGCACTGCGAGGTCGAGACGCCGCACTACGCGCAGAGCATCGCGGCGTTCGCGAACGCCCGTGCCGCCGAAGCGGCCAAGGCCTGACCGGCGTCGAGGCCTCAGCAATGACCACCCACGAGGTGCACGCAGAACATCACACCACTGACGCGCACGAACACGGCGATGGATGCGGGCACGAGGCGGTCGATCACGGCGACCACGTCGACTACATCCACGACTCCCACCGTCACGCGCGGCACGGGGATCACTACGACGAGCACTGAGTAGCCAGTTGATCGAAGGGGGCAACAAGCCCCCTTCGATCACGGCGGCGCTAGAAGGGACCAGCATCTCGATGTCCTCCGCGATCCGTTTCGCTCACCCGGGCCCACCCGACGTCCTGCACCTGGTGCAAGTCGACCGGCCAGCGCCGGGACCGCACGATGTGCGCATTGAAGTTGCGGCGGCGGGCGTGAACAACGCTGATCTTCTCGAACGGCGAGGTCACTACCCGGTCCCGCCTAACGCGCCGCCGGGCTTGGGGCTGGAGGTTGCCGGGATCATCACCGCGGTAGGCGGTGAGGTCACTTCCTGGCGGCTCGGTGACCAGGTCTGCGCTCTCGTCGCTGGGGGCGGTTACGCCACAGAGGCGATCGCGCCGGCGGCGCAAGTGATGCCGATCCCGACCGGATTGACGATGATCGAAGCAGCAGCGCTGCCGGAGGTCGCCTGCACCGTCTACTCGAACCTCGCCATGATCGCCGGCCTCACTGCCGGGCAGTCCGTCCTTATCCACGGCGCCGGCGGGGGCATCGGATCGTTCGCGATCCAATGGGCCGACGCGATCGGTGCCCGCGTGATCACCACCGCCGGCAGCGGCGCTAAGACTCAGGCCGCGCGGGACTTGGGTGCCATGGAAGCGGTGAATTACCGCACCGACGACTTCGTCGCCGCGACTCTAGACGCCACCGACGGCCGCGGCGTTGACGCGATTCTCGACATCGTCGGCACCACCTATCTGCGCCGCAACATGGAGTGCCTCGCTGACGACGGGCACCTGGTGATCATCGGGGGCTCGGTGGGCCCGGTCACTTTCGATCTGTGGGACCTGCAATCGCGACGCGCCAGCATCTCAGCCACGCTCCTGCGGGGCCGGCCCGCTCGCCAGAAAGCGGCCATTGTCGCCGGCGTCACCCGTGATGTGCTCCCTCTGGTCGAGGCCGGCAAGATCCGTGCGATCGTCGACACCGTCTTTCCGCTGGCTGAAGCGTCAGTCGCTCATGAGCTGCTCGAGTCGGGCCGGACGGTCGGCAAGGTCGTCCTCGAGACAAGCCGCCACCAGCCGTGGTGAGAGGACAGAAGCCATGACTAACATCGCGGCCGGCACCAGCGCCCGCACCGATCCTGTTCGGGCGCTCGCGCCGTTGACGGTGCCGATCTTCCGCGCGCTCTGGATCGCGGCCCTGGTGAGCAACATCGGCAGCTGGATGCAGACCGTCGGCGCGCAGTGGTTCATGGTCGAGCAGAACAGTTCTCCGCTGCTCATCGCGCTCGTGCAGACCGCGTCAGCCGCGCCCGTGCTCCTGCTCGGAATCCCTGCCGGAGTTCTCGGTGAGCTCCTCAACCGCCGCCGCCTGCTGATCTGGGTACAAAGTGCGCAGGTGCTCATCAGCGCCGGGCTGGTCGCCTTGACCGCAGCCGGCGAAATGACCCCGTACCTATTGCTGGTGCTGACACTGCTCCTCGGCGCCGCATCAGCTGTGCAACTGCCGGCTTACGGGGCGATCTCCGCCGAGATCGTCCCGACCCGGATGATCCCGAACGCGGCATCCCTCAGCGCGATCTCGGTGAACCTGGCCCGCGCCATCGGGCCAGCCATCGCCGGGCTGCTCCTGTTTCGCCTCGGCGTTGCCTTCGTGTTCGCCCTCAACCTTGTATCGTTCGCGGTGTTTCTGCTGGTCCTCATCGGCTGGCGCACCTATCGCCCGGACCCCCACGAGCCGGAACGATTTCTCGATGCAACCCGTGCAGGCGTGCGCTATGTCGCTCACTCAGGCGTAGTTCGCCGGATCTATGTGCGGCTCGGGTCGTTCGTCGTTCCCGGCAGCGTCCTTTACGCTCTGCTGCCCCTGATCGCGACAGATCAGCTGGGGCTGGGTTCTGCCGGGTACGGCGTGCTCCTTGCGGGGCTTGGCGTGGGGTCGGTCGCCGCCGCCTTCCTCGCTCCGGTCGTCCGCGACCGTATCGGCCCCAACCGCACCGTGTTCATCTCCTCCGCGGTGTTCGGTGCAGGAACTCTCGCTGTGGCGCTCTCTCCGGTCATCGCCGTGACGTTGCCGGTCCTCGCGGTTGTCGGCGCGGCATGGATCGGAGTCGTCGCCACACTCAACGGCGCAGTTGAAGCCTTCCTTCCCGTGTGGGTGCGGGCGCGAGGCCTATCGATCTACCAGATGGTGCTGTTCGGCTCCTTGGCGGTCGGCGCTGCGGTCAGCGGGGTCATCGCCCTGTGGATCGGCACCGTCCCCACGGCCGCAGGCGCGGGTGTCCTGGTCATCGTCGTCGCCGCAACACAACTGGCCTGGCCACTATTGTCCACAGCCGAAAAGAAGCGGCCGACCGCACCGTTACCTCTCGCGGAGGACCAAGGCGCCGACATCGATATCGAACGGCAGACGCTCGTCCTCGTCTGGTACGACGTGACCGCGGCCAACAGACCAGCGTTCCTGGACCAGATCACACTCGTTGAGCGCAGCAGGCGGCGCACCGGCGCGCGCACATGGGCCCTCTACCAGGACCGTGAAAATCCGCAGGACGTCGTCGAAGTCTTCAGCGTCGGCAGCTGGCAGGAGCACCTGCAGCAACACGCCACTCGTCCCACTCAATACGACGACGAGACAATCCGCGCAGCCAGTGAGCACGCCGACTCGATCGCCGTCCACCACCTTGTTCAGATCGATCACGCCCAAACCCCCCGCCCCGCCAACTCAACACACCGGCGACAGCACAAGAAGCAGGAGAAACCGGCATGACAACCACCATCAACGACCTCATCGGCGCCTGGAGATTTGTCAGCGCAGACGAGATATTCAGCGACGGCGAGTCCCGACCACAGTTCGGCCCCGAAGCCAGCGGCTACCTCAGTTACAGCCCCAACGGCATCGTGACCGCAGTCCTCGGCAGCATGCGGCGCCCTGCAGGAGGCGCACCCGACCTGCGTAGCGCGAGCGACGCGGAGGTCACCGCCATGGCGCGCGACTTCATCGCCTACGGCGGACCATTCACTCTCGACCCCGAGACCAACACCGTCACCCACCACATCGACATCGCTCTGTTTCCCGGATGGCAGGGCGGCAACCAAGCACGGCACTTCACAGTCGACGGCAACATGCTTCACGGCTCGACGCCCCCTGCGACCACCGCCGACGGGCGCACCTTCCACGTCGAGCTGACCTGGGCTCGGCTCTAGCCAAGACCCTCGCCTTCACGCCGCGCCCGCGCGAGCACCACCCGGGCACCCGCAGCCTCAGCGCCGGTCGACTGCAGCCCTCGCTCGCATCGCAACGCAACGCAGCACCAACCCCATCGAAAGGAACACCATGCCGTACTTCACCACGACCGACGGTGCCGAGATCTTCTACACCGACCAGGGAACGGGCCAGCCCATCGTCCTCAGCCACGGCTGGCCGCTGTCCTCCGACGCCTGGCAGGTCGAGATCAAGCGCTTCTACGACGCCGGCTACCGCGTGATCGCTCACGACCGCCGCGGCCACGGTCGCTCGTCGAAGGTCGCGACCGGTCATGACATGACCACCTACGCCAAGAACCTCGCCGAGCTGATCGAGCACCTCGACCTTCACGACGTCGTCGTGATCGGTCACTCCACCGGCGGCGGAGAAGTCGTGCGTTATGCCGCGCAGTTCGGAAAGGGCCGCGTGGCAAAGGTCGTGACCGCCGGGGCCGTGCCGCCGATCATGCTCAAGTCCGAGTCGAACCCCGAGGGCACCCCGATCGAGGATCTCGACGGCATCCGCGCCAACGTGCTCGCAGACCGCTCTCAGTTCTGGCTCGATCTCGCCGTGCCGTTCTACGGCGGCAACCGGCCGGGCGTTGACGTCAGCGAAGGACTCAAGGAGGACTTCTGGCGCCAGGGGATGCTCGTGAACCTCATCGCCGCGTATGACTGCGTGAAGGCGTTCTCTGAGACCGATCAGGCCGACGACCTCAAAGCCATCGACGTACCCATCTTCATCGCCCAAGGCGACGACGATCAGATCGTGCCGATCGCCGCTGCGGCGAGGAAATCGATTGAACTCGTC
The DNA here is from genome assembly GCF_024055635.1 of Microbacterium yannicii. GTDB lineage: Bacteria > Actinomycetota > Actinomycetes > Actinomycetales > Microbacteriaceae > Microbacterium > Microbacterium yannicii. The sequence goes on along the minus strand of NZ_JAMXMB010000031.1, from coordinate 93,520 downwards.
AAGCACGGCACCCTCAAGGTCTACCCCGGCGCCTCTCACGGCATCTGGGGCGCCTACCAGGACGAACTCGACCAGGACATCCTCGCGTTCATCGCGAAGTGACGACCGAGAACCGTCATGAGTACCCCATCCCGCCACGTCGCCTCTCTCGTCGAGGCCGCACCCGCCTTCGAAAGCGACCTCGGCTTGGTCGCTCAACTCAGCACCGGCAACTTCCCGATCCTCGACGGCATGACCCTCAAGCGGATCGTGCTCGAGCCGGGAGCGTTCCGCGAGCCACAGTGGAACGTCAACTCGAACCAGATCGCCTACGTCACCAAGGGCACCGTGCTGGTGTCCATGCTCGCCACCGGCGATGAGTTCGCCACCTTCCTCGTCAAGACCGGGCAGATGTACCACGTCGCCTCCGGTGCGGTCTACCACATTGAGAACGTGGGAGAGGAGACGGCCGAGATCATCGCGGCGCTGCGCACCGGCGACCCACAGCATTTCTCCTTCCAGAACAGCGTCAACGTGATGAGCAACGCCGTTCTCGGCAACACCTACGACCAGCCAGCCTCCGCGTTCGACGGTTTCCCGCGCGGTGACGCACCGCAAATCATCCGCCGCACCGGCAGCGCGAGCATCCCCGACAACGTTGGGCTGCCCAACGCCCACCTCTTCGACGCCGAGGGGCAGATCGCACCGCTGGCCTACCCCTACGGTCACGCCAAGCTGGCCCGCAAGCAGTTCTGGGCGGCACTGGAAGACCTGTCGATGTACTCCCTGAACATCGGCGGCGGTGGCATGCGGGAACCGCACTGGCACCCAATCACCGCCGAGCTCGGGTACGTCAAAAGCGGTCACGCCCGCATGACGATCCTTGACCCGGACGGCACCGTCGACACCTACGAGCTCAACCCCGGACAGGCCTACTTCGTGCCACGCGCCTACCCGCACCACATCGAAGCGCTCAGCGAGGAGGGGATCGAGTTCCTGATCTTCTTCGACCAGTTCGTGCCCGGCGACGTCGGCTACCGCGCTACCGCCACCGCCTTCTCCCGCGAGGTGCTCGCCGCGACGTTCCAGGTGCCCGAACGCGACCTGCCGCAGTTCCCGTTCACCCCCATCGACCCGCTCATCGTGTCGCGGAACAACGCCCGCGACCCGATCGCCTGACCGATGACAACCCCTCCCGCCGCGATGACGCCGGCGCGACGATCAAGCCGGACAGCTCTGGTCGCCGTGGTGCTCGCCTTCGCGGCGGGAGCCACCGACGCGTTCGCTTTCCTCCAGCTCAGCGGCGTCTTCACAGCGAACATGACCGGCAACGTCGTTCTCAGCGGTCTCGTCGACCGGCCCGGCTACGGCTCCACCATCGCCGGAATCATCACCGCCGTCGTCGTCTTCGCCGCCACCCTGTTCCTCGCACTGCGATTCATGTCCTCCGATAACCCCACAGAAAGGACGGTCATCCTGCTCGTGCTCGCCGCCATCGCGCAGGCGGCAATCTTCGGAACCTGGGCCGTGCATCCGGGTGCCGCGTCGACGGTCGCCGTGGTCGCTCTGATTGCCCTGTCCACGATCGCGATGGCATGTCAGACCGCCGTCGCCAAGCGCATCGAAGGGGCTTCCGGCGTCACCACCACATACGTCACCGGCACCATTACCAGCCTCATGGCCGATGCCGCTGATCGGAAGCCTCAACCCGTCGGCATACGCCTCGCCGTCATCGCCGCACTTTTGCTGGGGGCGCTCAGCGGTGCCGTCCTCATGCGCGCCGACACGCTCTACGGCGCAGCGCTTCCCATCCTTCCCGCCATCGTCGCGGCCGTCCTCACCGGGAGGACCATCACGCCCAGCAGGTCCCCCGCCCGCCGTGGATCACAACATCTGCCGGCCGGTGCGCCGAACGGAGCGGCCCGAAGATGAATCACCCCCGCCGCTATCTGCTCCCGACCCTCCTCCACGGAATCCGATTCCTCGCCTCTAGGGCCGCACGAGCCCGCCACCCCCAGAAGAAGGTCTCCCGTGAACGACAACTCCCATCCGGATATCGACGCAACCGCGCCACCAAGCGGCACGGGGTGCGTCGACTGCGACCGCGAGAGCAGCTGGTGGGTGCATCTGCGACGGTGCGCGAAATGCGGCCACATCGGCTGCTGCGACGAATCCCTGAACCAACACGCCACGAAGCACGCCGCCGCGACCGGGCACGCCGTGATTCACAGCTTCGAGCCGGGCGAGGACTGGTTCTGGGACTACCGCACCAACGACTACACCGACGGCCCACGCCTAGCCCCACCTGAGAGCCACCCTCATACGCAGTCCGTTCCTGGACCGGCAGACCGTCTGCCCCGGAACTGGAGAGCGCTCCTGGAGGAGCGCGAAGGCCTCGTCTGACCCACCACCACCCACCACATTGGAGGTTCCACCATGAGCACCACCATCGACCAGAGCGCTCCCGCCGTCTACGCCGACGTCCCCGTGGGGATCGACGCGACCGGGGAGCGCACCGAGTTCGACAGCATGGGCACCGTCGACGTTCCCGCCGACCGGTACTGGGGAGCCCAGACGCAACGGTCGCTGCAGCACTTCTCTATCGGCAACGACCACATGCCTATCGAGGTTTACCGGGCCTACGGCATCGTCAAGAAGGCCGCCGCCCTGGTCAACCGGGAAGCAGGACGGCTCCCGGACTGGAAGGCAAAGGTGATCGTGCAGGCCGCCGACGAGACCATCGCCGGGAAACTCGACCAGGAGTTCCCGCTGTACGTATGGCAGACCGGCTCGGGAACGCAGAGCAACATGAACATCAACGAGGTGCTCTCCAACCGCGCCATCCAGCTGCTCGGCGGCACCCTCGGGTCGCAGCACCCCATCGGCCCGAACGACGACGTCAACATGGCGCAGTCCAGCAACGACTCCTTCCCGTCAGCGATGCACATCGCCGCGATCACCGAGATCGACGAACGCCTGCTCCCGCGGCTACGGGAGCTGCACGCCGAGATCGACGCGAAGGCGAAAAGGTGGATGGGGGTTGTGAAGATCGGCCGCACCCACCTGGAGGACGCGGTGCCGCTCACCGTCGGCCAGGAATGGTCGGGCTATGCCGCGCAGCTCGAAGGCGTCATCCGCGAGGTCGAGCACTCCCGCGAGGGCCTGCTGCAGCTCGCGCTCGGCGGCACCGCCGTGGGAACGGGCCTCAACGCTCCTGCCGGGTTCTCGGAGAAGGTCGCCGCGAAGATCGCCGAGCTCACGGGTAAGAAGTACGTCACCGCCGCTAACAAGTTCGAGGCGCAGGGCTCACTGGACGCCATCGTGCGCGCCCATGCCGCCCTTCGCGGGGTTGCGGTGGCGCTGATGAAGATCGCCAACGACATGCGCTGGCTCGCCTCCGGCCCACGCACCGGGCTTGCCGAACTCGTGCTGCCCTCCAACGAACCGGGCTCGTCAATCATGCCGGGCAAAGTCAACCCCACCCAGTGCGAGGCGATCGTGATGATCTCCATCCAGGTACTCGGGGACGACTCAGCCGTTGCGTTCGCCGGATCGCAGGGCAACTTCGAGCTCAACGCGATGCGCCCCATCATCATCAACAACTTCCTACACTCAGCCCGAATCCTGGGCGACGGCGTAGAGAAATTCCTCACCTACTCGGTCAAGGGCACCGAGTTGAACGAGAAGAAGATCGCCTCCTATGTAGGCGAGAGTCTGATGCTCGTCACCGCGCTGAGCCCCGTGATCGGCTACCAGAACGCCGCGCACATTGCCGAGAGCGCCCTGGCCAACGACCAGACCCTCCGCGAGGCAGCGCTGGCATCCGGCAAGGTCACTGCAGAGCAGTTTGACAAGATCGTCGTCCCCGCAACCCTCGTCGGAAACGGCGTCGGCGGCGCCTGATGCCCAGAACACCTGTTCGCGCTGCGGCGCCGGCGACGAGTGATTCCGATCAGGATCTCGTCGCCGGAGCCGCAGCCCTGCTGCAAGCCTCGGGAGAATCCACAGCGGTGACCCTCGCGGCTGTGGAACGGATGAACCGGGGGCTGGGAACCGGGTTCGAACTCGTTCCGGCGTGGACAGCAGTGACCGTCACCGACCATGCCGTTGCCAACCCGTCGCCTGCGCGGATCGCGCCGGCGGCGCCAACCGGAATCTCCATGCGCGCCGTCGCCGTGCTCATGCGAACAGTCGACATGCTCGGCGAGAATACGGGGGGCCGCTCAGACCTCATCGCCGCACTCAGCAGCGCGCGCGAGGCCCGCCCCGCGAACCTGTGGATTTTCCTCCTCGCCTGCGCGACAGGCGCCGGCTCCCTGGCGATCATCTTCGGCGCCCACGATGCCACGGCAGTGTTTCTCGCCGCAGGCAGCGCCGCCCTTGGTGGCGCAATCCGCCGCCTGCTCAGCCGGCTGCACATCGGACCGATCGGCCAGGTGTTCGTCGCCGCCTTCGTCGCCGGCATCATCGGGGGACTAGCGGTGCACGCTGACCTCAGTTCCTCGTTGCGGCTGATCGCCGTCTGCCCGGCGATGATCCTGGTACCCGGCCCGCACATCCTCAACGGTGCCCTCGACCTGCTCGCGCTTCGCATCCCTCTTGGCTTCGCTCGACTCGGCTACGCAGCCCTGCTGCTTCTATCGATCGGGACAGGCCTAGCGATCGCGCTGGCACTCTTCGGCACCAACCTGCCGACCGACCCGACCGGGCGCGCCGTGCCCCTCGGGCTGGATGTCGTCGCCGCAGCGATCGCGGCGGGCTCCTACCCGGTGTACTTCTCAATGCCCTATCGACTCATCGCCTGGCCCGTAATCGTCGGCGCCGTCGCGCACGGGCTTCGCTGGTGGGCGATGAGCCTATGGGGCATGAACGTCGTCGTCGGCGCGTTTATCGCGTGCCTGCTGGTCGGGAGCGTCCTCGCTCCGATCGCGCACCGGCTCCACATCCCCTTCGCCGGCATCGGCTTCGCCGCCGTGGTCTCGCTTGTCCCAGGCGTGTTCGTTTTCCGTGCGATCGATGCCCTCGACAGCCTGCCGTTCGGAGGCACAGACCACCAGCTGCTCGGCGGGATATCCGACGGCACCACCGCCCTCCTGATCGTCATGGCGATGGCCGTCGGGCTCGCCGTGCCGATGCACCTCTACGGGCAGCTCGGGCAGAAGGCGCGCACGTGAACCGGGCAATCCTGCTTCCCACCGTGCTCAGTCTGATTGCCGGAGTCACCGACGTCACAAGCTGGCTTCTACTGGGCGGATTCTTCTCCGCCCACGTCACCGGAAACCTCGTCGTGGTCGCCGCCGACCTTGTGACTGGCACACCGCCCGACATCGTCGCGGTCTTGGCAATCCCGGTCTTCATCCTCACCACAGCAGCTGCGACCGTTGTCGCACGACGCATCGGGGCGCAATCTCCGAACGTCACAACGGTGCTCTTCGGGGCGCAGGCCGCATTCCTCGTAGCTGCCGGCATGCTCTCATTCACCACCCACGCGTCTGCTCACCCCAAAGAGGGCATGGCCATCGTTATCGGGCTTTGCGCCGTCTGCGCGATGGCAACGCAGAATGCCTACCTCCACATCGTTCCCCCGCGGGCACTGTCCACCGCCGTCATGACCGGCAACCTCGTCGCTGCGACCGTCGCCGCCACTGACATCCTCCGCACCCGCGGCGAAGCACCCTCGGCCCGCGCCAAGTGGACGGCCAGCTGGCCGCTCCTCGCCGGTTTTATCGGCGGGTGCCTCATAGGGGCTGTGGGAGCGACGCTGTTCAGTGACCAAGCAGCGCTGATCCCCGCGGCATTGGCAGTCATCTTGCTCTCCGCGCAACTTGCTCGGAGGCGCATTCGTGCCCGTTCTCGAACCGTGATCCGATAGCGCGTCTCGCCGCCCCCATCACCACGCGAGATCGGTCGCCGAGGCAGGGGATGTGGTGTGCGGTCCGCGACCTCCGCCGTCCCATCCGATCATCCGCGATCGCCCCCATCCGCTGATCGAGACCCACCACCCTGTTCCTGGCGGCCCGAGGCCGGCCGCTGCCAGCCCCATCACCCCGTTATCCGAGCTGTCGCAAATGCATCCTGGCGTCGATCGATCATTCCCCTAGGCAGCCGCGACACCTGACCACAACCAACACCCACCGAAAGGCACTGACATGACCAACGACCCCAATTGGAAGCTCCCCAGCGTTCCAACCTTCACGCTGTCCAGCCCAGACTTCACCGACGGTGGAGACTTGCCGCTCTGGGTGCGCGGCTCCGCAGCCGGCGGCAAAGACCGCTCCCCGGAACTCCACTGGCACGGCGCACCGTCCGGCACCAAGAGCTACGTGCTCACGGTATTCGACCCCGATGCCCCGAGCGGATCTGGGTTCTGGCACTGGACGCTCATTGACATCCCCAGCGACGTGACATTCCTGACTAGCGGTGCCGGCACCGATGACGCGCTGCTTCCCAAGGGTGCCGCTCGACGCCGAAACGAATACGGTACCGATCTCTTCATCGGCGCAGCCCCGCCCGCCGGCACCGGACCGCACCGGTATGTCTATACCCTGAGCGCTCTGGACATCGCCACGCTCGAGGTCGCTGCGGATGCAACACCCGCGATCATCGGCCTCAGGCTACGACCGCACATCATCGGACGTGCCCAGCTGATCGGAGTCACGCAGACCGTATAGGGATCCCCGAGTCGACGACGAAGCCGGAACTCTCGGCGCCCGTCTCGCCCCTGGGTGGATTCGTGAGCGGGCGAAGGCGCGTCGCGTCGCGCCGTATGTCCGGACGCCTCTAGCACTGAGGACTCTCGAAGATCGCCTTCCCAGACACTGATCCGGCGTGGCGTGATCACCAAGGTGTCCGCCTGGACACCTATGGGACAACTACGCACGGGAGGAGGCATCTTCGCGCGGAACCTGCACTGCACCTTCGACTACTCCGTTGGCGCACGAGTTGGCAGCAGCTAACTTGAGCCGCTTCGTATCAAGTTTGATTTGACGGATGCCGCGCCCCGGGCGTATGGTTGAGCCATCGCGACTCAACCTCACGTCGAGCCGCGAGCAGACTTCCCATCAACCCCGGGCGCCGGCATCCGTTCTGCGTCCATATGAAGGAGAGATACACATGGCACGTGCTGTTGGAATCGACCTCGGTACGACCAACTCGGTCGTGAGCGTCCTCGAGGGCGGCGAGCCGAAGGTCATCGCGAACGCCGAGGGCTTCCGCACCACCCCGTCGGTGGTCGCATTCACCAAGGACGGCGAGGTGCTCGTCGGCGAGACTGCCAAGCGCCAGGCCGTCACCAACGTCGACCGCACCGTCTCGTCGGTCAAGCGCCACATGGGCACCGACTGGACCTTCGACGTCGACGGCAAGAAGTGGACGCCGCAGGAGATCTCCGCGCGCATCCTGCAGAAGCTCAAGCGCGACGCCGAGCAGTACCTCGGCGACACGGTGACGGATGCCGTCATCACGGTCCCCGCGTACTTCAACGACGCCGAGCGGCAGGCCACCAAGGAGGCCGGCGAGATCGCGGGTCTCAACGTCCTGCGCATCATCAACGAGCCCACCGCGGCCGCCCTGGCCTACGGCCTCGACAAGGGCAAGGAGGACGAGCTCATCCTCGTCTTCGACCTCGGTGGCGGTACGTTCGACGTCTCGCTGCTCGAAGTGGGCAAGGACGACGACTTCTCGACCATCCAGGTGCGCTCGACCGCCGGCGACAACCGCCTCGGCGGCGACGACTGGGACCAGCGTCTCGTCGACCACTTCATCAAGCAGTTCAAGGACACCACCGGTGTCGACGTCTCGGGCGACAAGATCGCGCTGCAGCGCCTCAAGGAGGCCGCAGAGCAGGCGAAGAAGGAGCTGTCGAGCTCGACCTCGACCTCGGTCAACCTTCCCTACCTGTCGCTCACCGACTCGGGCCCGGTGTCGCTGTCGGAGACCATCACCCGCGCGAAGTTCGAGGACCTCACCAAGGACCTGCTCGACCGCACCAAGAAGCCCTTCGAGGACGTCATCCGCGAAGCCGGCATCAAGGTCGGCGACATCGACCACGTCGTGCTCGTCGGCGGCTCGACCCGCATGCCCGCGGTGTCGGAGCTCGTCCAGCGCGAGGCCGGCAAGGAGCCCAACAAGGGCGTGAACCCCGATGAGGTCGTCGCCGTGGGCGCGGCCCTCCAGGCCGGTGTCCTCAAGGGCGAGCGCAAGGACGTCCTCCTCATCGACGTGACCCCCCTGAGCCTCGGCATCGAGACCAAGGGCGGCATCATGACGAAGCTCATCGAGCGCAACACCGCCATCCCGACCAAGCGCAGCGAGACCTTCACGACCGCCGACGACAACCAGCCGTCGGTCGCGATCCAGGTCTTCCAGGGCGAGCGCGAGTTCACGCGCGACAACAAGCCGCTGGGCACGTTCGAGCTGACCGGCATCGCGCCGGCACCGCGCGGCATCCCGCAGGTCGAGGTGACCTTCGACATCGACGCGAACGGCATCGTCCACGTCTCCGCGAAGGACAAGGGCACCGGCAAGGAGCAGTCGATGACGATCACCGGCGGCTCGTCGCTGCCGAAGGACGACATCGAGCGCATGGTGCGCGAGGCCGAGGAGCACGCCGCCGAGGACAAGAAGCGCCGCGAGGCCGCCGAGGTGCGCAACCAGGCCGAGACGCTGTCGTACTCGATCGAGAAGCTCATCAAGGAGAACGACGACAAGCTTCCCGAGGACGTCAAGACGGAGGTCCAGGGCGACGTCGACGCACTCAAGACGGCGCTGGCAGGCGACGACGACGAGGCCGTGAAGACCGCGTTCGACAAGCTCAACCAGAGCCAGGGCAAGCTCGGCGAGGCGATCTACGCGTCCGGTCAGGCTGCGCAGTCGGCTCCGGATGCCGCAGCCGGCGAGCCCGCTGACGCCCAGGGTGCGCCGAGCGCCGACGAGGACGTCGTCGACGCCGAGGTCATCGACGAAGACGAAGAGAACCCTTCGGCAAGCTCAGGGGAGTCGAAGTAACCATGGCCGACAAGGACTTCGAGAACGAGGTCCCCGGTGGCGAGGACCCGGAAGCGCAGGCTTCCGGGTCCGACCCGCAGGAGGGCCAGGGTCCCGTCGGCGGCGCACCCTCGGAGGACGCCGCCGAAGCGGACGAGCTGACGGTGGACGACATCCTCGGCTCGGCGCAGAACGCCGACGCCGCGGCAGAGGATGCCGTGCTCGCCGACCTCGAGTCGGCGCTGCTGAACGACCTCAAGCGGCTGCAGGCGGAGTACGCCAACTACCGTCGCCGCACCGAGGAGCAGCGAGAGGTCGAGATCGAGCGCGCCCAGGGCGCGGTCGCCAAGGGCCTCCTCCCGGTGCTGGACGACCTGGACCGCGCGGAGAAGCACGGCGACCTCGAAGAGGGTTCCCCGTTCGCCGCCATCGCCGAGAAGCTGCGTGGCGTCGCCGAGCGCATGGGCCTGTCGACCTACGGTGCCGCGGGCGAGGCTTTCGACCCGCAGCAGCACGAGGCGATCTTCCAGGTGCCGACGCCCGGCGCGACCGAGCCGACGATCCTCGAGGTCGTCGAGACCGGCTACCGCCTCGGCTCGGTGGAGCTGCGTCCGGCGAAGGTCGTCGTCGCGGTTCCCGCCGACTAGCCCGAAGGAGCACCATGGCCAGTCAGGACTGGTTCGACAAGGACTTCTACTCGGTGCTCGGCGTCTCGAAGGACGTCAGCGAGGCTGACCTCAAGAAGACGTATCGCAAGCTCGCGCGGAAGTACCACCCCGACTCCAATCAGGGTGACGCCGCCGCCGAGGCGAAGTTCAAGGAGGTCAGCGAGGCGTACTCGGTGCTCTCCGATGCGGAGCAGCGCAAGGAGTACGACCAGATCCGTGCGATGGGCTCGGGTGCTCGTTTCACCGCGGGCGGCCAGGGCGGAGCCGGCGGTTTCGAAGACGTCTTCTCGATGTTCAATCAGGGCCGCGGCGCGCGGTACCAGAACGCCGAGGACTTCGACGACATCTTCGCCATGTTCAACCAGCAGCAGGGTGCCGGCTTCGGCTCCGGCCGGTTCGGGCAGTCGACGGGTGGCTTCCGCGGCTACGGCGGTCCGACCCGGGGTTCGGACGTCACAGCGCGCACGACGATCGACTTCGTGACCGCCACCAAGGGCGAGACGATCACGCTGCAGGGTGAGGACGGCAAGCCGTTCAAGGTGAAGATCCCCGCCGGCGTGTCCGATGGGCAGAAGATCCGGCTGCGCGGTCGCGGGCGGCCCTCGCCCGACGGCGGCGAGAACGGCGACATCGTCGTGCAGGTCGCCGTGCGGCCGCATCCGGTGTTCACCCGCGACGGGCTCAACCTCCGCGTGACGGTGCCGGTGACGTTCACCGAGGCGGCCCTGGGTGCCACCATCGAGGTGCCGACGCTCGGTGGCGACCCGGTTCGGCTGCGCGTCGCGCCGGGCACGCCGTCCGGCCGCGTGCTGCGGGTCAAGGGTCGCGGCGTCGAGACGTCGAAGGGCACCGGCGATCTCCTCGCCGAGGTCCAGGTCGCCGTGCCGTCGCACCTCGACGACGCCGCGCGCGAGGCGCTCGAACGCTTCCAGAGTCTGGAGCCGAAGGAGAACCCGCGCGCCGACATGATGGCGAAGGCGCGGGGCTAGACGAGATGACGATCGTCGAGCGAGCGAGGAAAGAGCGAGACGAGACGCCTCGGGACGACGCGCGTCGTCGGTTCGCGACATCTCGCCTCGCACGCTCGCTCGACGACCGGAATCGGGGTGATCGACATGGTTGAGCCGCACGACATCGACGAGGACGCCCCGATCTTCGCGATCGCCGTCGCCGCCGAGCTGTCGGGCATGCACCCGCAGACCCTCCGCCAGTACGACCGGCTGGGCCTCGTGGTGCCGGCCCGCACACAGGGGGGTTCGCGGCGATACTCGCTGCGGCACGTCGAGCAGCTTCGCGAGGTCGCGCGGATGTCGTCGGACGGCATCGGGCTGCCGGCCATCGTGAGGATCCTCGAACTCGAGAATCGCGTGCAGGAGCTGCACGGGCGGGTGCGCGACCTCGAAGACCGTATGCGCGCCGAGCTCGAGAAGCGCCCGGGTGCACGCGTCTTCGCCGCCGGCTCCACCGGCAACGTCGTGACCCTGCGGCACGGCACCCGCGTGCGACGCGCGACGGAGGTCGTCGTGTGGCGCCCCCGGACGCCGATCGCGCCCACGCGCGAGGACCGCGAGCAGCCTGCCGACGACTGACGCGGGCGCGCCGCGCTACGATCGCCGGTCGCGGGATCGGCTTCAGGCGATGGCGCCGGAAGCGCCCTCGGAGGCTCGGCCAGAACGAAACGCGCGGTGAAATCGATTTCGGTTTGGCTGCCCCCGAAATGAAGGCCGCGCGCCGACGTCGATCGGCGCAACCGGGCCGGTGATCGACTGCGTGGTCGGCGACCTCTGGCCGATGTCGTCGGGCCACGGAGCGACGTCGCCGACGGGCGACTGCGGTGGCACCACGCGGAGAACGGGCACGCGGGTCCTGCCGGGTCCTCGCGGAGAGCCCGTCACGGACGGTTGTGAAATCGATACAACCGCGGGCAGTAGTCGCCGAACACGCCCCAGGGGCGTGATTTCGCACCGCTCTGCGCCAGACGCCGTGAATGCGGCCGGCGGGGGCGGCATGCTCTTGCAGAATCGACCCTCGCTCCCGTTGCGCGTGAAATCGATTTCGTCTAGCCTGACCCGAGACGAGATCAGCGGCGATCCGCGCAGGCCGGCGGCCACCGCTCGATCGGTCCGACCGGGCTCCCCTGACCGGCCACAGCTGCGACTCACCGAAGAGTCGTGTTCCTGAGGAGGGACGAATGCACAAGAGAAACAGCAGGCTCTTGCTGGCCGTGGCGGCGGCGGCGACCGCAGGTATGGCGCTCGCCGGCTGCAGCGCCGGTGGCGGCGACAACAGCGATGACGGCGTGGCGACGATCCAGTTCTGGCACCGCACTTTCACTCCGGTCGAGAACGACTGGTACGCCGGCATAGTCAAGCAGTTCAACGAGTCCCAGGACGAGATCAAGGTGGTCGACACGGAGGTGCCTGCCGATGCGTGGGACCAGAAGATGAAGTCGGCGCAGGCGGCGGGGAAGGCCCCTGACATCTACACCTTCTCTGCCAGCATCACCGACGCGGTCAACGCCGGGCAGCTCCACGAGCTCAACGACCTCGTTCCTCAGGACAAGCTCGACGAGATCATCGAGCCGGCGCAGCCCATCTCGCAGCTCGACGGCAAGTACTACGCGTACCCGCTCCTGCTCGAGCCGCAGACGGTGCTGTTCTGGAACAAGGACCTGCTGTCGGCCGCCGGGCTGGACCCGGAGACCGGCCCGACCACGTGGGATGAGCTGTTGGACATGTGCGCGGCGATCAAGCCGACGCTGGCGGACGGGCAGTACTGCATCTCGCCGGCGAGCGACGCCGTGACCTTCGCGTGGTCGTCCGTCGGCCAGCAGTACAACTTCGCCGGTCACACCGCACTCAACGAGGATTGGACCGCGCCCGACATCGACGACGACGGCTACCGGCAGCTCATGGAGAACTACAAGACGCTGTGGGACGAGGGGTACATGGCCCAGCAGGCGCTCGACGTCTACGTCGGAGGCAAGGACTTCGGCGAGGAGAAGGTCGCCTTCAAGGTGTCGGGGTCGTGGATGATGTCGGAGATCGGCTCGGACTACGCGGATGTGCTGCCCAAGACGGGGATCGGCGCGTTCCCGAACTCGGCCGACGCCGACGGTCGCGGTGCGACGACGCTCGGCAACTTCCGCTGGGTCATCGACGCCAAGTCCAAGAACGCGCAGGCGGCGGCCGACTTCCTCACGTGGGCGCTCGCAGGCGACCCCGAGCTTCTCGTCCCCTTCTTCGTGGACACGCAGTTCACCAAGGTGCCGGTGCGCGAGTCGGTGCAGGAGGCCGTCTCGGCCGACGAGGCCAGCGCGGCCGCACCGTGGTCGTCGATCGTGATGAACGACATCGTGCCGAGCGCGATCCCCGAACCCACCTACCCCTGGGACGTGTCGCTCGCCGTCGGCACCGCGATGGAGTCGGTGATGAAGGGTGCGGCCTCGCCCGACGACGCCATCAAGACGGCGGAGGATGCCATCAACACGGTGATCCAGCGTGATGATTTGCCCAGCAAGGCGCCGACGTCTTAGCGAAGGATCGGATCCGGGGGTCGATGCCATCGGCCCCCGGACCTGTGCCCCGGCCCACAGCGAGGTGAGGAAATGACCGCGACGCAGACGATGATGACCGAGACGGAGACGATGGTGCTCCCCGGTCGCCGGCACGACAAGCACCGTCACAACAGATTCCGGTACCGCGACGGAAGGATCGCGTATCTGCTCATCCTTCCGGCGCTGGTCCTCCTCGGGATCTTCGTGGTCTGGCCGGCGGTCTACGCCGGATACCTCTCGTTCCAGGACTGGAGCTTCTACAAGGACCCCGAGTTCGTCGGATGGCGCAACTACACCAACGTCCTGAGCGACCCGCTGTTCTGGGAGTCGATCGGTCGCGGCTTCGTGTTCGTGGCCATGACGGTGCCGCCGATGCTGATCCTCGCGTTCTTCTTCTCGAGCCTCGTCGTCAGCGTGTCGCGCTGGTTCGCCGGTGTGCTGAAGGTGAGCATTTACATCCCGACGATCATCTCGGCGGTCATCACCTCGATCATCTTCGTGCTGATCTACAACTACTCGGGCGGCATCCTCAACGCGATGCTGGGCGGGTTCGGCATCGACCCCATCGCGTGGATCGGCGACCCCGCGTGGGCGCTGCTGGCCATCGCGATCCCCGCGATCTGGCTGGGGATCGGCCTCACCTCGCTGATCATGGTGGCGGCGATGATCGACATCCCGACCGAGTACTACGAAGCGGCGGCGATGGAGGGCGCCGACTGGTGGGAGAAGACGCGGTACATCACGCTGCCGCAGATGAAGAACGTCTTCCTGTACCTGCTCATCACCGGGTTCGTCGCAGCGATCCAGCAGTTCGAGCTGCCGCTCGTCATGACGGGCGGCGGGCCGCTCAACTCGACCACCTTGCCGAACCTGTTCATCTTCAACCACTTCCGCAACGACATCAACGTCGGCTACTCGATCGCGGCGGCGCTGCTGCTGTTCGTGGTGCTGGGCACGGTGTCGGCGCTGGTGTTCCGTTTCGTCAACTCCGAGAGGCTGGTGGACTGACGTGACCGCCGTTCAGCAAGCCGCCGTCGCGACGCCGGTCGTCCAGCGGCGTCCGCACCGCGACCTGACGTGGTGGTTCTACGCGATCGGCAAGGCGATCGTCGGGATCGTCTTCGTCGTCGCCGCGCTGTTCCCGCTGGCCTGGATGGTGATCGCCGGCTTCAAATCGAAGACCGAGGTGATCGAGACACCCTTCCAGTTCTTCCCCGAGGTGTGGCGCTGGGAGAACTACGCCCAGATCCTCGCCGATCCCACGTTCACCCGCACGATGCTGTGGACCTTCCTCGGCGCCGTGCTGTTCACGCTGCTCGCTCTCACGGTCAACTCGCTCGCCGCGTACGCCTTCGCCCGGCTTGACTTCCGGTTCAAGAGGACGCTCTGGGTGATCGTCATCACCACGATGTTCATCCCCGGCATGACGATCCTCCTGACGAGCTTCATCGTCGTGACCAACCTTCAGATGCTCGACACCCTGGCGGTGCTCGTGATCCCCGGTGCGGCCAGCGCCGGGATGATCTTCTTCATCCGGCAGTTCTACCTGAGCATCCCGTCCAGTCTCGAAGAGGCCGCCATGCTGGACGGCTGCGGGCGGATGCGGATCTTCACGAAGCTGTTCCTGCCACTGTCGAAGCCCCCGTTCGTGGTGATGGGCATCACCGCCTTCCTCGCGTACTGGAACTCCTACGTGTGGCCGATCATGACGATCACCACGCCCGACCAGTTCGTGGTGCAGCAGTACCTCGCGACCTTCCGCTCGGAGCGCAGCACCGAACTCGGACTGCTCATCGCAGGATCGGTCCTCGCCGCGGCGCCGGTGATCATCCTGTTCCTCGTCTTCCAGCGCCAGATCATCGGCAACATCAAGATGGCCGGCCTCAAGTAGGCCGACCGCGTCTGTGGAAAGGAGTCGCGAAGATGCGACGACTACGAACGAACACCGCCGTCATCGCCGCTGCCGGCACGCTGGTCATCGGGCTCGTCGCCTCGGGCGGCGCGACGGCGGCGCAAGCCCCGGCACCGGCGCCGACGGACGAGATCGCCGCGGCGTCGGCGTTCGCCGATCACTCGCCGGCGGTGGTCGTCGGCAAGATGACCGGTCCCAAGTCCACGAGCGCGACCGACACCGCCTGGCGGGTGACGGGCACCGATCTCGGCATCATGTGGGACAACGGCCAAGGCCAGATCCTCACCGCGTTCGGCGACACGTTCGGCGACTGGACTGGACCGGGCGGCGGCGGCGGCGACTGGCGCTCGAACGTGCTGCTGCGCAGCTCCGACGCCGACCTCTCCGACGGCATGACCTTCGATTCGGCGGTCGAGGACGCCCCCGGCCACGCGGGCGAACTCATTCCGTCGCTGAAGATCAACGGCCAGGAGATCACGACGATCCCCACCGCGGGCATCGCGGTCGGGTCCCGGCAGTATCTGGCGTTCATGTCGGTGCGGCAGTGGGGCGCTCCCGGCGCCTGGGACACGAACTACAGCCGCATCGCCTACTCCGACGACAACGGCGAGACATGGAACTCGACGGACGGCCCGCAGTGGACGAACACGCCGGACGGACAGCATCCGTTCCAGATGGTCGCTTTCGAGCGCCACGACGGCTATGTCTACATGTTCGGCACACCCAACGGCCGCTTCGGCGCTGCGCACGTCGCGCGGGTGCCCGAGACGGCGATGCTCGATAAGTCGGCCTACTCGTACTGGAACGGGTCGACGTGGGTTCTCGGCGACGACACCGCCGCCGTCGCCTTCGTGCCGCCGAACGTCGCCGAGCTGTCGGTGCAGTACAGCGAGCACACCGGCGGCTGGCTCATGACGTATCTCGACGAGAACCTCGATCTCGTGCTGCGGACCTCGCCCTCGCCCGAGGGCCCGTGGAGCGATCGGCAGCGACTCGCGAGCTTCGCAGACTTCCCCGGGCTCTACGGCGGCTACATGCATCCGTGGTCGGAGGACGGCGAGCTCTACTTCTCGCTGTCCCAGTGGGAGCCGTACAACACCTACCTGTTGCGCGCCGAGATCGATGAGAACGGCACCGTCGTGAACCCGAACCTGATCCAGGACCCCGGTTTCGAGCGCGCCGTCGACGGCTCCATGCCTGCGCCCTGGGCGTGCACGGGCAGCTGCGGCATCGATATCAACCACACGTGGGCCCACGGCGGCACGAAGCAGGGCTGGATGCGGTTCAACGCCGGCTGGATCGACGTCCACCAGGACGTCGCGGTCGAGCCGAACACGACCTATACCCTCACCGGCTTCGTTGTGACCGGCGGCACGCCCGCCCAGGGAGCACTCGGCGTCCGTGAGCTCGGCGCCGGCGGAGCGACCATCGGGGAGACTACATTCGACGCGGTCGGTGCTTACACGCGATTCGCGGTGACCTTCCACAGCGGCGACCGCACACAAGTGCAGGCGTTCGTCGGCACGCACCTGAACGGCGACCGGTGGGTGCAGTTCGACGACCTCTCGCTCGTGAAGGCCGAAGAGCAGCTGCCGGGGCTCTCGGTCTTCGTGAGCTCCGAGCCCGCGGCCGGAACGAAGGTCGTGCGTGACGACGTCGTGACCTACACGGTGACCGCTTCGACCGACAGCGCGACGGCCGAGGGCGTCGCGCTCGCCGTGGACCTCGCGGGCCTCGTGGATGATGCGACGTTGGATGCCGCGTCCCTGGCGTCGTCGATCGGCACACCGGTGCTCGACGGTTCGACGCTGCGGTGGCTGGGTGACATCCCGGCGGGTGAGACCCTCGAGCTGTCGTTCGCGGCGACGGTCCGCAGGGACTCGTCGCGCACCGACTCGCAGCTCGTCGTGACCACCACGGCGAGCGGCGACCGTGCGATCCTCACCTCGTGCGACGGCTGCGCGCTGACGCTCACCGCCGTCCACTACGACCCGCGTCCGCCGCGGCCGGAGTTCCCTGACAAGCCCGGCAAGCCGGACAAGCCCGGGAAGCCCGGAAAGCCGGGCAAGCCCTGACGTCGCGCCGTCGCGCCGTCGCGCTCGCCGCCGGTCCGCAGGACGGGCGGCGCGCGCGATCCGCCGTGGGACGCGGGCTAGCGGCTCGCGTGCAGGCGGTCCAGGAGGAAGGCGTGCGTCTCGGCATCCGCTGCGGCGATGAGACCGTGGTCGCCCGTGTGCAGCTCGTCGCCGGCGAGGTTGGTGACGACCGCGCCCGCCGCGCGGCAGAGCGCGATCCCGGCCGTCCAGTGCACGCTGCCCTGCAGATCGCCCCCGGTGAGGTAGCCCGCCTGCTGACCGGTGGCGACCCAGGCGAGAGCCAGCGTGGTGGACAGGATGCGAGGGCTGAAGCGCGCACGGAAGAGTTCGTCCGACAGTACGCGGGTGCCGCTGTCATCGGGGTAGCTGCTCTCCAGGTTGACGGTGACCAGCCGTGAAGAGGAAGACGGTTCCAGACGGCGGTCGGCGCCGGCTTCCGTAGCCGTCGTCGCGGCACGATGCCAGGCGGCGTGCCCGTCGGTCCAGAACACCTCGCCGGCTGCGGGATCGGCGACCGCGGCGGCGGTGGTCATGTCGTCGACGTCGAGCGCCACGTTGACGGCGAAGAGGGGGATGCCCGCAGCGAAGTTGAGGGTGCCGCAGATCGGATCGACCAGCCATCTGCGGCGCCCGTCGCCGCTCGATCCGAGCTCCTCGCCGACGATCGCATCGCCGGGACGCAGCTCGGCGAGCACGTCACGGATGGTGCGCTCCGTCTCGACGTCGGCCTCCGTGGTGAAGTCCAGACCTCGATCGGCGGTACGCCGGCTTCCGGTGTTGTAGCGCGCCCGCGCAACGGCGGCGCCGGCCGACGCCGCGCGCACCGCCACCTCGGCGTCGGCAACGGGATCGGCAGCGGTCGCGCGAGGGTGCACCATGCTGCCAGTCAATCAGCCCGCGAGCCGGTCCTTCGGCGGGGCGGCCCGGCGAGCTCGGGACGGGTTCCGTTCACGGATGCCGGGCGCCTAGGCTGTCGCGGTGAGCGACGCACTGGACGAAGGGCCGTTCTACCACGGCACGAAGGCCGACCTCCAGGTCGGCGACCTGCTGACGCCGGGCTTCCGGTCGAACTACCGGCCCGAGGTGATCATGAACCACATCTACTTCACTGCTCTGCGCGATGGCGCGGGGCTGGCGGCGGAGCTTGCGGGCGGGGACGGCGCGCCGCGCGTCTACGCCGTCGAGCCGACCGGACCGTTCGAGAACGACCCGAACGTGACCGATAAGAAGTTCCCCGGCAACCCCACGCGCTCGTACCGGAGCGACGCGCCGCTGCGGGTCGTCGGGGAAGTCACGGACTGGACGCGGCTGACGCCCGAGGCGCTGCAGACCTGGCACGAGCGTCTCGCCGCGCTGCGCGCGGACGAGCGCGGCGAGATCATCAACTGACGCCGGCGTGTGCCGTCTCAGTCCTGGGGTGCGCGCGGCGGCGTCGCACCGATGTCGGGCACCGGCGCGGTGCCTAGGTGCACCTCCATGTCGTCGGCGGTCGGCGTCCGGGGCCGGCGAGCGGTGGGCCGGTCGAGATAGAACATCGCGGTCGAGGCGATGTCGTCGCGCAGGGGGAGGTATCGCCACCCGCTGCGCCACCCGAGCGCCTGGATGTCGACCTTGGGGATGCCGCGCGAGAAGTGGATCGGATCCGGCAGGTGCCAGCGGTACATGCCGAAGCGCTGCTGGCTGACATAGAGGCCGTCTGGGCGGAGCACCTGCGGCATGCCGAGGTAGGGGGTCGAGAACTCGGTGTATCCCTTGCCGGGGATGTCGAAGTTCCAGGCGCCGCCGAAGTAGTCCTCGGTGCCGGTGCCGCAGATGGTCGGGTAGTCGGTGTCGTCATCGAGGTAGAACTTGATCTCGCCCTCGCCCCACCAGCCGTTGGAGTTGACGCCCCACGCGATGTAGGTGCCGACGTACTGGCCCTGGCCCTCGATGCCCTCCAGGATCGTGTGGGGGACGAGCTCCTCCAGTGGGTTCGATCGGCGCCATTGCGCGTGGAAGTAGCCGTCGGCCGAGTAGTCGCCGCCGATCTCGTAGGTGACCTGGTAGTACACGCGGACGTCGACGACCGACGTGTTCTCGATGGTGAGCCGCGCGCCGTCGCGGAAAGGCATCGGCCAGTAGGAGTTGAAGCCGCCGTGAGGGTTGGCGGCGATCGCTGCCGAGTTCACCTGGGTGAACGCGCCCCAGCCGTTGCAGAAGAAGTCGCCGTACGGCACCTCGACGGCGGGTTCCTCGGCGCCGTCCCAGTATGCGCGCAGCAGGAGCGTGCGCCAGTTGTCGGTGTGCGTCGTGATCCAGATGTGGGTGATCCGCCCCGGGCCGTCGATGGTGGCGAGGTCGAAGGTCTCGCCCGCCTTGATGTCGACGCTCGGGGAGATCTTCCAGCCGGGGCCGAGGTCGCGGGCGCAGGATGCCCCCGTGCCCTCGGTCGCGCGGCCGCCCCCGCCGGGCGAGCCGTCGAAGTTCTCGGGCGAGATGGACCGCGTCTGCACCGACCGCAGCGAGGCGATCGACGAGAGTGCGGGGGAGGGGAACTGGGGTGCGTTCATCGGTCGGCACGTCCTCGTGTCGGTGCGCCCGACGGGGCGCGATGGTGCGAGCAGATGGCGGACATTCTGGAATCGATTTCAACACTGTATGGTGGGCTCACCGGCATGTCAACGCGCGTCGGCGCAGGGGGAAGCGGGGAGCCGTGGCAACGATCTACGAGGTCGCCAAGCTCGCCGGCGTGTCGCCGGCGACGGTCTCCCGCGTCTTCAACGGCATGGGCGTGTCGGACGAGAAGACGCTGGCGGTGCGCGACGCGGCCCGCCAGTTGAAGTTCACGCCGAATCGCACGGCGCGCACCCTCCGCAGGCAGGCGTCCGAGGTGATCGCTCTGGTGATCCCGGACATCGAGAACCCCTACTTCACCGAGATGGCGCGCGGAGTCGAGGATGTCGCCTCTCAAGCCGGCTACTCGGTGGTGCTGTGCAACACCGATGCTCAGATGGAGAAGGAGGCCATCTACCTCCAGATCGCGATCTCCGAGCACATGGCCGGCGTGATCCTGGCGGCGGCGTCCGATCACACGAATCTCGACGAGCTCATGGCCACCGGCCGCCCGGTCGTGGCCGTCGACCGGGGGACGGGCTACGACATCGACGGTGTGGTCATGGCGAACCGCACTGCCGGGCAGGCGGCCACGGAGAATCTCGTGCAGGCCGGCTACCGGCGGATCGCCTGCATCACCGGCCCGCAGCACATCGAGACCGCCTATGAGCGCGCGCAGGGTTGGCGCGCCGTCCTGGCGCGTCATTTCCCGGACGCCGACCTGGACGAGCTGCTGAGGTACTCGACGTTCCGCGTCGACGGGGGACGCGAGGTCATGGAGGAGCTGCTCGCACTCCCTGATCCGCCGGACGCCGTGGTCGCGGGCAACAACCTGCTCGGGGTCGGAGCGATTCAGGTGCTGACCGAGCACGGACTCACCCCGCCCAAGATCGGTGTCGCCGTCGTCGGTTCGCTGCCCTTCACGACCCTCACCCCGACCGCCGTCACCGTCGTGCGACTGCCGGCGCGGCACATGGGAGTGACGGCGGCGAAGATGCTGCTCGAGCGCATCAATGGCGATGACCAGCCCGCGCGCACCGTCGTCCTGCGCAATGAGGTCCAGCCGGCTCGCGCGTCCGTGCGCGGCTGACGAGACAGCTCGGTTTCACGTTGGAGTCGATTTCGATCGGTTGATCATGAAATCGATTTCGTCTACAGTTGACGCGTTCGCAGACCTGAACGACGCCTGAGCACACTGCCGTGATCGAGGAGGATCCGATGATCGGCCGACCGGAGAAGCGCCGCCGCGCACGGGGGATCCCGCACACCGCGGAGCGGGCCGCATTCCCCCTCGGCGGCGTCGGCACCGGCAACGTCTCGATCGGCGCCCGTGGCGAGCTTCGCGACTGGGAGCTCGAGAACCTGCCCGACAAGGGCCGCGTGAATCCGTACTCGTTCTTCGCGATCCACGCGGCGCCCGAGAACGCCGAGCCGGTCACGCGCGTCCTGGAAGCCCGGCTCACCGGTCGCCGCGATCTCGATGCGGGCTACCCGTTCGAGCGGCAGGCCGGCCTTCCTCGCCTGCGGTCGGCGACCATGCACGGCGAATACCCCGTCCTCGACATCGACTTCGAGGATGACGTGCTCCCCGTCGACGTGTCGCTGCGGGCATTCACGCCGCTGGTGCCGCTCGACCCGGACGCCTCCGGCATCCCGGCAGCCGTGCTGCGCTACCGCGTGGCGAATCCCGGCGCCGGCCGCGTGCGGGTCACCGTCGTCGGCAGCGTCAGCCACACGGCCGGGCGGGGGGACGGCCCGTTCGGCATGCGCGCTCGGCAGACGGTGCAGTGGCGGGAGGAGGGCGACATCCGGGGACTCGACTTCGGCATCGACCTTCCCGCGGACGACCTCGGCTACGGCACCCTGAGTCTCACGACGACGGATGCCGCCACCACGGCGAAGCCCCAGTGGGTCACCGGGTTCTGGCCCGACGGTCCTCGTCTGTTCTGGAACGACCTTTCTGCGGACGGACTCCTCGAACCAGAGCCCCGCCTCACGCTCGAGGATCGGCCGCGCGGACTGTTCGCAGACTCCGCGTCCCCCGGCGAGCCGGACGACACTCAGCGGCCGGGGGCGGCCATGAGCGAGGACGAGCTCTTCGAACTGCTGCCACGACTGCGCACGGGATCCCTCGGCATCGTGCATGAGCTCGACCCGGGCGAGGCGCGCGACTTCGAGTTCGTGCTCGCCTGGAGCTTTCCGAATCGTCACCGGTCGTGGCGCGGGCACATCGTCGCCGACGGCCGCGCAGACGAGGGCGTCGTGCGCAACCGGTACGCGACGCTATGGCCCGATGCGTGGGCTGCTGCATCCCATCTGCATCGTGAGCTGCCCGCACTCGAGGCGACCACGCTGGCGTTCGTCGACGCCCTCTATGGCGGAAGCCTGGACCCGGTCGTCGCCGAGGCGGTCGGAGCGAACATCGCTGCGGTCCGGTCGACGACAGCCTTCGTCGTCGAGTCGCCGAACCCCGAACTGGGGAAAGGGCCGGTGTTCGCCGCGTGGGAGGGATCGTTCGATCACGGCGGTTCGTGCGAGGGCACCTGCACCCACGTCTGGTCGTACGCGCAGACGGCGGCGTGGCTCTTCCCCTCGCTCGAGCGCAGTGCCCGCAGAGTCGAGTTCCTGCTCGAGACCGACGAGGACGGCGCGCAGAAGTTCCGCGGCAACCGCATCTTCGGTGGCCCCGCCTGGTTCATGGGTCCGGCGGTCGACGGGCAGCTCGGCACCTTCCTGCGGCTGCACCGCGAGTGGCGGTTCTCGGGCGACGACGACTTCCTCGTCGAACTCTGGCCGGCGGCGGTGCGCACGCTCGAGCACGCGATCCACCGCTGGGACCGCGACGGCGACGGCCTGCTCGACGGCGAGCTGCACAACACCTACGACATCGAGTTCTTCGGGATCGACCCGCTCGCCAACGGCATGTTCGCGGCGGCGCTGCGCGCGGGGGCGCGCATGGCTGCGCACCTGGGCGACAGCGAACGCGCAGCCGACTGGCTCGACCGCGCCGACCGCGTGGCGGCGGGCATGGACGAGCGATTGTGGAACGGCGAGTACTACCGGCAGGTGATCGACGATGTCGACGCGCATCGGTACCAGTACGGCGACGGCGTGCTGTCGGACCAGCTGCTCGGACAGTTCCACGCGTGGATCAACGGCCTCGGCGACCTCCTGCCCCGCGACCGGCTGCGCAGCGCGCTCGGCGCGATCGTGACGCACAACCACCGCTCCGACCTCACCGCGCAGGAGAGCACGCAACGGGTGTACGCCGTCAACGAGGAGGGCGGGCTGCTGCTGGCCTCCTGGCCGCGCGGCGGCGGGCCGGCCATCCCGTTCGTCTACTCCGACGAGGTCTGGACGGGTGTCGAGCACCAGGTCGCGGCATCCCTCGTCTATGCGGGGCTGGCGGACGAGGCCCTCGAGGTCGAGCGCACGCTTCGCGCCCGCTACGGCGGAGAGACGCGCAATCCCTGGAACGAGATCGAGTGCGGCAACCACTACGCGCGCTCCCTCGCGTCGTGGGCGCTGCTGCTCGCCTTCAGCGGCGTGCAGTGGGATGCTCCCGCGCGCACGCTCTCGTTCGACCCGGCCGGCGATGGTGCCTTTCGCAGCCTCTTCACCACCGGCGGCGCGTGGGGTCGTGTGGAGATCGACGGTGGCGAGATCACACTCCACATCGACGGCGGCACGCTGAGCCTCGATCGCCTGGTGCTCCGCGGCCAGCCCGTCTCTCTGGCCGACCGCCAGCCCCTCACCCTTGCGGCCGGCGACAGTGTCACCGCGCTCTCGGCCGTCGCTCTCGAATCGCCCTCACCACAGGAGACCCCATGACCGGCTACCGCCTTCCCGCCGTCCGCGAGCGCCTCACAGCACCGCCGAAGACGGCCTACCTCGTCGCCTCGGGCGATCTGCGCGAGTCGGCGAACGCCGCCGGCTGGGCGACGCAGGTCGCGCTCGAAGCCGGCGTGACGGGTGTTCTCAACGAGCTCGGCTGGCGGGTGATCCGCGCCAACGACGTCGATCCCGAGACCGGCCACGGGTTCATCTCGAGTCAGCGCATGGGCCTGGAGGTCTTCCAGGGCATTCCCGCCGATGCGCCGCTCATCGTGGCCGAGGCGGTGTGGCAGTACTCGCATCACGTGCTCGCCGGCCTGCGCACGCACGAAGGGCCGATCCTCACCGTCGCGAACTTCGCCGGCGACTGGCCGGGACTGGTGGGTCTCCTCGGGCTCAACGCCGGCATGACGAAGATGGGCAAGGACTACGCCTCGATCTGGTCGGTCGACTTCACCGACGAATGGTTCAAGGCCGGAATCAAGGAGTGGACCGAGACCGGCCGCATCACCCACGATGCATCCCATGTGCGCGCGCTTCCGGAGCTCCCCGGGACGCCCGAGGTCGAGCTCGGCCGGGCGCTCGGCGACCAGCTGCTCGCCGAGAAGGCCCTCATCGGCGTGTTCGACGAGGGCTGCATGGGCATGTACAACGCGATCTTCGACGACGAGCTGCTGAACCCCACGGGCATCTACAAGGAGCGCCTGTCGCAGTCAGCGCTGTATGCGGAGATGCTGACCGTGACGGATGCCGAGGCCGACGCCGCTCGCGACTGGCTGACCGATCGCGGCATGACGTTCCGCTTCGGCACCGACGAGGCGACCGAGCTCACCGAGACGCAGGTGCGCTGGCAGATGAAGATGTACGTCGCGGCGCTGCGGATCGCGGACGATTTCGGACTGGACGCCGTCGGCATCCAGTACCAGCAGGGCCTCAAGGATCTGGTGCCGGCATCCGATCTCGCCGAGGGGGTCCTCAATTCGACCGAGCGCCCGCCGGTGCTCTCGCGCGACGGCTCGCGAGAGCTGTTCGCGGGCCGCGCTCTCCCGCACTTCAACGAGGCCGACGAGGGTGTGGCGGTCGACGCGCTCGTCACCGACCGCGTGTGGACGGCGATGGGCCTCGTGCCCGACAACACGCTGCATGACGTGCGCTGGGGGGAGGACTTCGACGGCCGGTTCGTGTGGGTCTACGAGATCTCCGGCTCGGTGCCGGCGTCGCATCTCGGTGGCTGGGACAAGGCCGAGGGCTGGCGCCAGGGACCCGTCTTCTTCCCCGCGGGAGGGTCGACGATCAACGGCGTCTCGAAGCCGGGCGAGGTCGTGATCTCGCGCGTCTTCATCGCCGAGGGCGTTCTGCAGGCCGACATCTTCCGCGGCACCGTGGTCGAGCTGCCGGAGGAGGAGACGCAGCGTCGAAAGGATGCGACCAACCCGGAGTGGCCCATCGCCCACGTGGTGCTGCACGACGTCACGCGCGACCAGTTCATGGCCCGCCACAAGGCCAACCATGCACAGCTCGTCTACGCACCCGATGCCGAGACCGCGGATCGTGCGCTCGTGGCGAAGGCCGCGATGCTCGACCGCATGGGCATCAAGGTGAACCTGGTGGGCCGCGTCAACGGGCTTTGATCCGCCTGACCCAGGAGGAGAAGCGGACGCCCGGGGACAGCGAAGGCCGCGCGCGGGATGGCCACGGGGCGACCGTCTCGGGCACCCTCGGGTGCGGAGCCGAAGCCGACTGACCGCGCGAGGGCGGAGCCGGATACCGGACCCGCCCTCGCGACGATTCGCGACGGACGTCAGGTGCGGCGCGGGCGCTGCGTCCGCCGCGTCATGAGCACCACGCCGAGGGCGATCAGCCCGAGCGCGCCGAGCGGGACCAGGGGCGAGAGGCCGCCGCCACCCGTCGCGGGGAGCGGGCGCGTGGTCGCCGTGTTCGTCAGCGTCAGCTCAGCGACCTGCGGGTCGCGCGAGACCGACATCGGCAGCAAAGTGCGCCCGTTCTCCTGCGGTGTCAGGATCTCACCGTTGACGGTCCACACCGGCGTTCCCCAGTCCACCCCGGGGATCGACGGGAGCTCGCCTTCGCGGACCTCGAGGATCGTCCCCACTGGGAAGTAGGACGAGTACACCGGTTCGTTCGGCACGAGCTCGATGCGGGGCTGCGGGTCGCCGTCCCACCACCAGTCCAGCGGGAAGGTGGTGCCCGCGGGAAGGGCGGAGGCGCCGGTGCCATCGAGGACCTTCGTGACCGCCCACCGCGTCAGCGCGACCACCGAGTTGGTCACCTCGAGCACGGGCGTCTCTCCCAGGCCGATCTCGACAAAGCTCGCAGGACTCCAGGTCGTCGCACTCCACTCGTAACCCGGGGGCAGCGCGGAGGGGTCGGGCCGGGGCTCGGCGAGGTTGACGATCGTGCCGATCGGGAACGCGATCGGATCGCCCGCCTCGTCGACGGGGCCTGCCGGTGTGCCGTCCGCAGGCAGGACGAAGCGGCCGACGACAGGCATCTGCCCGACCGCGTGCGCGACGTAGTCGACGGTGAAGGAGTCGACGAGGAGCTGGTCCGCATCGATGCCCGAGAGGTCCTTGCTCACCAGGAAGGTGCCGTCGAGGAGCGACGCGTCGTTCGTGAGCGTCGAGTTCACAACCCCTTGGCCGTCCTCGCCGATGACGAGCTCGGCGAGATCGAACCTGGCCTGCCGCCAGGCGATGTGCCGCACCGCGGGCGCAGCCTGTTCGTCGTAGGTCACGACCGTGCCGAATGGGAAGGTCAGCGGCTCGCCGTGCTCGTCGACCGGACCCACCGGCGTGCCGTCGCCGGGCACGCGAAGGGTCCCCTCCTCGGCCTCGCCGGTCGGCAGGATTGCGTACCAGCTCACGGTGAACTCGAGCCCCTCGGGCACGAGTTCCGAGGGAACACCCTCGAACTGCTTGCTGATCGTGAAGGTTCCCTCACGCAGGGCGTTGACCACGTCGATCGTGATGTCGCCGGCCTCCGGCAGCGGGATGTCGACGATCGCGGTCTCGAGCGGAAGGTCGGGGCCTTCGAAGTTCCCGGGTCGGTACTGCGTCGTGACGCCGTCGACGGTGACGTCGATGACCGGGATCTCCCAGTCCGCCGGATCCACCGGCGTGCCGTCGAGGGTCGGCAGCAGCTCGGCGAGCTCGAGCGTGTCGGCACCGGTCTCGACGTCGTCGATGAGCTGCGGCTGGCCGACCGGCAGCGGGATCGTGGTGCGTGTGCCCGCGGGGTCGGTGTTGTAGCTCACGGCGTACCCGAATGCCGGGTCGGCGGCCGCGCCTTGCGCCGACTTCACGATCGTGATCGTGCGCGGCGCCTCGGCCGGCGTCACGGTGTTCGTGAGCACGAGGGCGACCGTGCCGGTCTCCTCGATGACGAACGTGCTGCCCGGATTCCACCCGACGCCGTTCCACTCGTACCCGTCGGGGGGATCGATGCCGTCGAGATCCTCCGTGAGGGTGATGGTCGTCCCGACGGGGAACTGCTGTCCGACGTCGACGACGGTGCCGTCGAAGGGCACGTCGAGTGTCCCGCCGCCGATCTGCTCGCCGCCGAACGTCGCCGTCCACTGCACGGGCACCGTCGCCTGCGACGGCGCGCCCGGCTCGCCCCCCGACAGGTCGTCGATGGACTTCTGGACGCTGAAGGTGCCGGTGGCCCGGCTCGCGGTGTTGGTGACCTCGACGGCGGCCGTGCCGATGCCGATGGTGAGGGGGTTCGGGCTGATGGTCGCGACACCCCACTCCCACCCGGGTACGGTCTCCGGCGAAATCTCCTCGAAGGTCACGACGGTTCCGATGGGGAACTGCGTGCCCGCGGCGACGGGGGTGCCGTCGGCGGCCACCTCGAGGGTGCCTACCGAGTCGTTGCCGTCGGGGTCGACCGCACGGTAGTTGACGGTGAACGTGGTGCCCGCGGGCAGGTCGGCGTCGTCGATCCCCGACAGTTCCTTGTGGATCGCGAAGGTGCCGCTGTCGGCCGCGCAGGGGATCTCGCTCGAGAACAGGAACGAGTGCGCCTCTCCGCCCTGCAGGATGATGTTCTGCCCGATGATCTGACCGTCCAGCGGTGAGGCGTTCACCGTGACCGAGGCATCGGGGGCGTAGATCGAGCCGTCGATGCGAGCCTCCGCCGCGGCCACGGTGACGTCGCCTGTCAGCTGCGACAGGTCCCACACCATGTACGGCGAGAAGTCGCCCTGCGGATCGGCGCGGGCGCCGATCACTTCCGTCGTCCCCGCGGGCACGCGGATGACGAGCGGGTTCGACACGCCCGGCGTCGGGCCGGGGGAGAACTGGATGAGCGCGGTTCCTGCGATGTCGGAGTAGTCGACGACGTTCGGCTGATCGGGGCTCAGCGGAGCGAGCACGACGCGGCTGCCCGCGTTCTCGGCCACCTCGACCGGATAGCCGGCGCCGGCGATCGGATCGGCGATGTCGTCGAAGCAGCTGCTCGCCTCCTCCCACGAGGCGTCGCGATTCGCCTCGACGTAATCGGCGACCGCGGTTGCGGAGGTGTTCGCTGTGTAGATGCTGCCGTTGCCCGTGGCACCTGTCGGGGGCGCGGCATCCGCCGGATAGTCCTGGTGCGTGGCATCGATGAGCGGGGTCTGATCCGGGTTGGCGGCGTTCCGGTTCAGTCGCAGCCAGTCGGCGCGCGTGAATGCCTGCCATCCGCCGTCTCGCTGCACCATCTTGAGATCGCCCCACAACGCGGGGTCGTTCGTGCCGGCGCTCGTGATGGCCAGGATGTCCCTGCTCGAGGCGCTGTACTCGCCCACGAGGAAGCGCGTCGGGTCGCCGTCGACCGTCGGCAGATCGTAGTCGCCGGTGCCGGCCGAGACGTGGATGATCGTGTACTGACCGCTGCTGCCTTGCACGGTGGCCGTGCCGCCGACGGCGATGCTGCCCTCGGTCTCCTGGTTCTGAAGGAGCGCGTCCTCGCGGGCGTAGATCGTGAAGCCGCCTGCGATCGCGAACGGGTTCACCGAGTCGGGGTAGGCGGCGGCCGCCGGCTGGGGGTCGACCGCTCCGGCCACGACGGTTCCGGTGGCCGCGAGCAGTGCCGCAGTGAGGCCGGCGACCCAGCGACGCAGGCGTGGGCGTGGGCGCGGTCGATCGAATCGTGCCATCTGGCGGGTCCCCCTCCGGCCGAGGCGCGTGGTGGCGCGTCCCGGTAGTCCCGTACCTTATCGCCCTCCGTGAACCGGACGATAGCGCACAGGGCTCGCCCTGGACGCCGATCCGTCCCATGATGGGGGCATGGCGACCCTCGACGACGTGCGCGCCATCGCGCTCGGCTTCCCCAGCGTGATCGAGCAGGTGGACGGGCACCGTGGTGGAGCGAGTTGGCGCACGCCCGCGGGGGCCTTCGTGTGGCAGCGCGGTCCGAGTGGCCGCGACCGCGAGCAGCTCGCGACGCTGGGACGGGACTGGCCGCCCGGCGACGTCATCGGCGTGCGGACAGACGGAGAGCAGGTGAAGCAGGCGCTTCTCGAGACCTACCCCGATGTCTTCTTCACGATCCCGCACTTCGACGGGTATCCGGCGGTGCTTGTGCGCCTCGATGCGGTCGACCCGGCGCTGCTGCGCGAGGTCATCACGGACGCCTGGCTCTTGAAGGTCACCAAGCGCGTCGCCGGCGAGTGGCTCGCCTCTCACCCGCCGGCAACCGGATAACGCCGCGCCCCAGGGCATCCTCGATCCCGTTGTGACAGCTGCGGCAGGCCGAGGGCCGTCCCTCCGACATCATGCAGTTCGGATGACGCGCCGAACCCCGGGCAGGGATTGGCTGTAGTCAGCCCGACGACGCAAGGAGACGCCATGAACCCCGATCGGCACGCGCGCACCATGCTTCCCATTCCGGATCGCCGATCTCCGGGCCTCACCACGTACGACGCCAAGGACCCGGCGACCGCCTTCGCGCCGATCGAGCCGCTGCTGCCGCCCGCCGGTGCGCCGAACGTGCTGATCGTGCTCCTCGATGACGTCGGATTCGGCGCATCCAGTGCCTTCGGCGGTCCGTGCGCGACTCCGAACGCCGAGAAGCTCGCCGGGGGAGGGCTGAAGTTCAACCGCTTCCACACGACGGCGCTCTGCGCGCCGACGCGTCAGGCGATGCTGACCGGCCGCAACCACCACTCGGTGGGGATGGGGAGCATCACCGAGACGGCGACTTCAGCGCCCGGCAACAGCTCCCTGCGGCCGAACACCAAGGCACCGCTGGCCATGACCCTGAAGCTCAACGGCTACTCGACGGCGCAGTTCGGCAAGTGCCACGAGGTGCCGGTGTGGCAGTCCTCGCCCCTCGGCCCGTTCGACGCGTGGCCGTCCGGCGGTGGCGGCTTCGAGACGTTCTACGGCTTCATCGGCGGCGAGAACAACCAGTGGGAGCCGGCGCTGTACGAGGGCACGACAGCGGTCGAGCCTCCCGCGACGGCCGAGGAGGGATACCACCTGACGGAAGACCTCGCTGACCACGCCATCAGCTGGATCCGGACCCAGAAGGCTCTCATGCCGGACAAGCCGTTCTTCGTGTACTTCGCGCCGGGTGCCACCCACGCGCCGCACCACGTGCCGGTGGAGTGGGCCGACAAGTACAAGGGCCGATTCGCAGACGGCTGGGACGCTCAGCGAGAGCGCACCTTCGAGCAGCAGAAGGCACTGGGCGTCATCCCAGCGGACGCCGAACTCACGCCACGGCACGACGAGATCCCCGCGTGGGACGAGATGCCTGACGAGCTCAAGCCGGTACTCGAACGCCAGATGGAGGTCTATGCCGGCTTTCTGGAGCACACCGACCATCACGTGGGGCGTGTGATCGACGCCATCGACGACCTCGGCGTGCTCGGGGACACGATCGTCTACTACATCATCGGTGACAACGGCGCCTCGGCCGAGGGCACGATCAACGGCGCCTTCAACGAGATGGCCAATTTCAACGGCATGGCGGCCCTCGAGACGCCGGAGTTCATGCTGTCCAAGATGGACGAGTTCGGCACACCGTACTCGTACAACCACTACGCGGTCGGCTGGGCGTGGGCCATGGACACCCCGTTCCAGTGGACGAAGCAGGTCGCCTCGCACTGGGGTGGCACGCGCAACGGCGCGATCGTGCACTGGCCCAACGGCATCGCCGAGAACGGCGGGCTGCGCTCGCAGTTCACGCATTGCATCGACGTCGCCCCGACCATTCTCGAGGCCGCGGGTCTTCCCGAGCCGACGATGGTCAACGGTGTGCAGCAGTCGCCGATGGAGGGCACGAGCATGCTCTACGCCTTCAACGAGGCGGATGCCGCGGAGCGCCATGACCTGCAGTACTTCGAGATGTTCGGCAACCGCGGGGTCTACCACCGCGGCTGGAGCGCTGTCACGAAGCACCGGACACCCTGGGTGATGACCGGCGGCGCCCTGGTCGCGTTCGACGACGATGTCTGGGAGCTCTACGACGGCAGCGTCGACTACAGCCAGGCCCAGGACCTCTCGGCGCAGCATCCCGAGCGGCTCCACGAGCTTCAGCGGCTGTGGCTCATCGAGGCCGTCAAGTACAACGTGCTGCCCCTGGATGATCGCACCGCCGATCGTCTCAACCCCGACATCGCGGGTCGGCCCACGCTCGTGAAGGGCACCTCGCAGCTGCTCTTCCCTGGGATGGGCAGGCTTTCCGAGAACAGCGTCGTGAGCATCAAGAACAAGTCGTTCACCGTGACCGCCGAACTCGATATCCCGTCGGGGGGCGCGCAGGGTGTGATCATCGCGCAGGGCGGCCGATTCGGCGGATGGACCCTCTTCGTCGACGACGGCGTCCTGAAGTTCGTGTACAACGTGCTGGGGATCCACCACTTCGCCACGACGTCGGGCTCGCGCCTCCCCGAGGGGGCGCACCAGGTGCGCATGGAGTTCGTCTACGACGGCGGTGGGCTGGCGAAGGGGGGAGACGTCACGCTCCGCTGCGATGGGGAGGCCGTCGGCACGGGACGGGTGGAGGCCACGCAGCCGCTGGTGTTCTCGGCCGACGAGACGACCGATGTGGGGTACGAGTCGGGCACCCCCGTCAGCGAGGACTACACGCCGCAGGGCAGTCGGTTCACGGGGAAGATCCACTGGGTGCGGATCGACACCGGTGACGATGATCACGATCACCTCGTCGACGCGAACGAGCGGTTGCGTGTCGCCATGGCGCGTCAGTGACGAGAACGGACCCGACCGCCCGGACCGACGGGATCCGCGGATGCCGCAGGGCGTGGGTCGGCACGGTTCGCATCGGCTCCTCGCGGTCCTGCGCGACGGTCGTCGTGCCGGGCCAGAACCAGAAGAGGTGACCCGCCCCCGCGATACCGCCGTCAGACCTCGCTGAGTCCGCGGTGCCGGCGGAACAGCTTCCAGTCCGCGCGGGAGAGATCGGCGTAGGCGTAGGCCCATTCGAGGATGGCCTCGCCCGCCACACGGCCCCCGCCGGCATACCCCACCACGGCGGCGGAGGCAGGCGACTGGCCGTGCGCTCGGGCCAGCGTCGCCGCGCAGGCGTCGGCGTACCAGAGGAACCCCTTGTCGTCGAGCGCGTCCATGTCGAACCCGCCCTTCTTGTCGCGGAACTGGCGGACGTAGAAGTCGCGCTGCGCGCCGTATGTCGTGCGGCCGACATAGCCGAGGAACGGGTCGGACACCGCCTGGAGGATGCGCTGCATCCCGACCACGCGCCCGCCGTCGCCGAACTGGTCGATGAACCGCGAGACGGACTCCGGCTGCTCGGCCTTGCCGTGCTCGATCAGCACGCTCCGGCCGGCCTCCTTGCCCTGCAGGAGCAGGACGCCGTCGTCGCCGTCCTGCATGGCGATGACGAAGCATCGTGTTCCGACGCTGCCGACTCCCACGACGCGCAGGGCGATGTCCGACAGCCGGTATTTCTGCAACAGCGCTCGGATGTCGATGTTCGCCGTCTGCACGTACTGGTCGAAGACGCGCAGGACGCGCTCCTCCGACTCGGCGTCGATGTGTGTCATCGTCGGCGGAGCCTCGACGAAGACGACCCGTCCCTCGGCGTCGAGCTGCGTCATCTTCTTCGCCGCGCGCGCGCCGGTGCGCTTCTCCGCCTCCTTGATGGCCGAGTCGATGGCCGCGCGCGTCTCGTCGTCGACGGCGCGCTCGGCGGCCAGGGCGTCGAAGCGGTCGTAGTAGCGCTTGAGCGGGCTGCGCTTGGCGCCCGCGCCGATCGAGCGCGCGTAGACGCGCACCGCATCGAGAGACGCCTCGCGGATCACCGAGTCGGCGCGCCCTGTCGACTGCCCGGCGATGACGATGCTGGCGACCAGTCGTTTGACGTCCCACTCCCACGGCGCCCACGCCGACTCGTCGAAGTCGTTGAGATCGAAGACCAGCGTCCGCTGAGGTGACGCGTAGAGCCCGAAATTCGACACGTGCGCGTCGCCGCACGACCCGACGCTCACGCCGCTGCTCGGCGAGCGGGCGAGGTCGGCGGCCATGAGGGCGGCGGTGCCGCGGTAGAACGCGAAGGCGCTCGCCGCCATGCGTTCGGTGCGCAGCGGAACGAGCTCGGGGACCCGGTCGGCGTCCTGCGCGTCCAGGATGCCCATCGGATCGCGGTCGTTCGTCGGCAGCTCGGCGAGCGCCTCGCGCGGATTCTGCTCCCGCGCTCTGCGGCCCTCCGCCACATGGTCCGCATAGGACGGCAGAGGAGCCCAGGTGCGCCCGATCGGTGACTCGGCGGTCGTTGACATGTGCTCAGTGTGGCACTGCGGCGAACCGCCGTCATCAGGTGAAAAGGATGAAGCCGCGTCGCGCGGAGGGGGACGGATGCCGCGGCATCCGCACCCGGTAGTTTCGGCGTGTGAGCACCTCTCTGTCGCGACGTCCCGTCTGGCTGCTGCCCACGCTCGCCGGCTACCGGTCGGCGTGGCTCGGCCGCGACGTGCTGGCGGGCCTGTCGGCCGGCGCGGTGGTCGTGCCGCAGGCGATGGCGTACGCGACGATCGCGAATCTGCCCGTACAGGTGGGTCTCTACACCTGCATCGTGCCGATGCTCGTGTACGCGGTGCTCGGCGGCAGCCGTGCGATGAGCGTCTCGACCACATCGACCATCGCGACGCTGACGGCGACCACCATGGTGTCGGTCGGTGTCGCCGCCGGCTCCGACGACGCGATCGGCTCGCTCATGATGCTGACGCTGCTGGTCGGCGTGATCCTCCTGGTCGCCCGGGTGTTCTCGCTCGGATCGCTCGTCGAGAACATCAGCGGCGCGACGGCCCTGGGCGTGCAGATCGGCGTGGGCGCCACGGTCGCCGTCGGGCAGCTCCCCAAGCTCCTGGGCGAGACCGCGAACGCGTCGGGCGAGGGCTTCTTCGGCACGATCATCGCGGCAGTCGAGGCGCTGGACAGCGCCGACCCGGCGACGGTGGTGCTCTCGGCGGGATCGATCCTCGTGCTCGCGGTGCTCAAGGTCTTCGCCCCGCGGGTGCCCGGCGCGCTCATCGTCGTAGTCGCCGGCATCCTGCTGGTCGCGTTCACTCCGCTCGGGGAGTCCGGCGTCGAGCTGATCGCCCCGGTGCCGTCGGGTCTGCCCGTGCCGGGCCTGCCCGACCCTGCCCATCTCGCGGCCCTGATCCCCGGCGCCCTCGCCATCGCCGTGATGGCCCTCTTGGAATCCGCGGCGGTGGCCCGCGGCATCCGTCTGGCGACCGAGCCGCAGATCGACAGCAATCAAGAGCTGCTCGCCACCGGTGCGGCGAACTTCGCCGGCGCATTCTTCACCACTCTGCCTGCCGCCGGCGGCTTCTCGCAGAGCGCCGTCAACCAGGGCGCCGGTGCGAAGACGCAGGTCGCCGGTCTGGTCACCGTGGTGCTCGCGGTGCTCGTGGCCCTGTTCCTCGGCCCGGTCCTCAGTCTGCTCCCGCAGGCGACCCTCGCCGCGATGGTGTTCGTCGCCGTCATCGCGCTCATCGACATCCGAAAGCTCGTCCGCTGGGCAGCCATCAGCCGGCGCGACTTCGGCATCGCCCTCACCGTCGCGATCGTCGGACTCACGGCGGGACTGCTGGCGGCGGTCGCCGTGGGAGTCGTGCTCACGCTGATCCTGGTGCTGCGCGAGGTGAACACGCCCAAGCTCGACATCGGCGAGCGGCGGGGCGGCGCCCTCGCGATCCATCTCGGCCGAGGGCTGTACACCGCGAACGCCCTTCCGAACGAGCGGGCGATCATCGCTGTCGCGACGAGTCAGGAGGACCCCCTCACGGCGGTCGTCCTCGATGTCGAGCGTCTGGATATGGTGACCATCACGGTGCTGGACGCGCTCGCCGATCTCGATCGCGAGCTCCAGCAGCACGACATCGCGCTGCACCTGGCGCGCCTGCCGGAGCCGGCGGCTCGGATCGCGCGCCGCACCGACTGGTTCCAGGCGCTCGATGCCGCCGGACGCGTGCACCCGAGCGTCGAGAGCGCGCTGGCCGCGGCATCCGTCCCGTACTGAACGGCATGCGGCCCCGCATGCGAGGTGGCGGGCGCGGCGTCCCCTAGCCTGGCCTCGTGAAGCGCGATGCGTCCCCGCCCCCCGCCCCGGCCCTGTCGCCGGGGCTCCGCGTCCTCGTCGTGCTCGCGACGACGGTGGTGGTGCTGGCCGGCGTGTACTTCGCCCGCAGCCTCATCGGTCCCCTGGCTCTGGCGATCGTGCTCGTCGTCATCTGCGAGCCGGTGCGCCGCCCGCTCGAACGCCGCGGCTGGCCCCGGTGGACGGGCACGACGGCGGTCATCGTCGTCGCCTACCTCATCCTCGTCGTGATGGGGGTGCTGCTGTGGGTCGCCGGTGTGCAGTTCGCGCGCCTGGTCGCCGACTATCTCGACCAGCTGCGCGGAAGCGTCGACGGCTTCCTGGCATGGCTGCAGTCCGCCGGGCTCGATCAGGAGGCGACGGATGCCGCGGCCGCCGTGCTCGATCCTTCGGCCATCGTCCGACTCGTGTCGAGCCTCGGCGGCACCGTGCTCGCCGTGCTCACGGCGCTCTTCTTCGTCGTGTCGTACATCATCTTCATGGCCGCCGACGCCGCCCGGTATCGCGACGCCGAGCGCGTGTTCGGCGCTCCGCGGCGCCCCGCGCTGGCCCGAATCGGACGCCTGAACACCGGCATCCGTCGCTATTACGTCGTGAACGCCTCGTTCGGTGCGGTCGTGGCGATCATCGACGGTCTCGCGCTGTGGGCGCTCGGCGTGCCGGCGCCGATCGTGTGGGCCGTGCTCGCCTTCGTCACGAACTTCGTGCCGAACATCGGCTTCGTGCTCGGACTCATCCCGCCCGCCGTGCTGGCGTTCGTGGTGGGCGGCTGGCCGATGCTGCTCGCGGTGATCGCGATCTACTGCGTCGTCAACGTCGTGCTCCAGGTGCTCGTGCAGCCGAAGTTCGTCAGCGACGCCGTCGACCTCAGCCTCACACTGAGCTTCTTCTCGGTCATCTTCTGGACGTTCGTGATCGGACCGCTCGGCGCGATCCTGTCGATCCCGCTGACGCTCTTCGTCCGCGCGCTCGTGCTGGAGGGCGACCCGGGGTCGCTCTGGCTGCGCTGGCTGTCGGGTGACCGCACCGCGACGCCCGCCTCCGCGGCGCGCGACCCGCTGACGCCTTCCTGATCCAACGCCCGACACCGTCCGCACCGCATCACTCACGGAGGCAGCAATGACCCAGACCTCGCTCGATCTGCCTTCGCCCGACGGGCAGGCCTCAGCGCCTACGCACGCCCGGCACCGCGTCCTCGACCGGTTCAGCGAGCGCTCCCTCGAGTCGCTCGCCCTCGGCACGGGTGCGGGCTCGTTCGTCATCGTGGCGCTCGCCGCCCTGGTCGCGTTCGGGTTTCAGGCGGCGCCCATCTCGGGCCCCGGCTCGGTGGGGCAGTTCGCGGCGATCGCCGCGGGCTTCGTCGCGTTCCTCGCGGTGATCGGAGGCCGCATCCTCGTCCACCGGCAGGGCGTGCACCGGCGGCTGAAGCCCCTCGACTATGTGGATGTCGCGGCGCTGGCCTTCGCCCACGCCGTCATCGCGCTCCTCGGCTGGACGCTGCTGGCCGTGATCCTCGAGGACGCGTTCATCGGCGCCGAGGTCTTCCCGCTGGCGGTGCTCATCCTCGCGGGCGCCACCTCGGCGATGACGGCCTATCTCGCCTTCTACTCCGCGACCCACATGGATCTGCAGCTTCTCGCGGTCGTGCTCGCGGTCTTCCTCGTCTTCGGGGTTCTCGCCAGCATGCTGACCGCGAGCGACCCGGACTGGTGGAAAGACAACCTGAGCGCTCTCGGGATGTCGTCCAACGTGTCGGCGTTCGCGTTCAACATCACCATCATCGTCGCCGGCTTCCTCGTGACCACGCTGGCGCGCTACTCCACCCGGGGCATCCCGACCGACAACCCGAAGGGCGTCGGCCGCGTGCGTGTCGCGCTCATCGTGGTCGGCGTGTTCCTGGGCATGGTCGGGCTGTTCCCCGTCGACCGCTTCTTCGCCCTCCACACAAGCGTCGCCTCGGGGATGGTGGTCGCCTTCGGCGTGCTGGTCATCGGCCTCCGGCACTGGATCACCGGGATGCCGCGCCCCTTCGTCGTCCTCGGCTGGCTGTTCCTCGCAATAACCCTCGTGCTCGCGGTGTTCTTCGGCGTCGGGTACTACACGCTCACGGCGGTGGAGCTCGTCGCCGGGATCCTCGTCTTCACCTGGATCGTGCTGTTCATCCGCAACGCCGCCGCACTCGAGCAGGATTCGCGCCGGGAGACGTCGGCGAGGTCAGCGGGCTGAGCCGACGCGCGCCCACGGAAGCGGCGCCTCCGGGTGCTCGCGGGCGAGATCGGCGGGAGTGATCAGCATCTCTCGCGCCCACGTGACCACGAGCCAGGCGGGCAGCACGATGATGCACAGCATCGGCAGCACCGTCACGTCGCCGACCATCGCGACGGCGACGAAGAGCGCCACCCAGCCGTCGCGGGCGATCGCCAGCACCAGGCCGAGCACTCCGCAGGCGACCGCCAGCGACAGCGGCAAGCCGGGCAGCAGCGCGGCACCGAGGAGACCGGCCGCGACCCCGAGGAACACCGCCGGGAAGATCCGCCCTCCGCGGAAGCCCGCTGATGCCGCGACCACGAGTGCCGCCATCTTGACGAGCAGGATCACGGCGAGCTGTCCCGGCGAGTACGCCTCTGGATCGGCCAGGAGCTCCTCGCTCTGCTCGAGGCCCTTGAACAGGGTGATCGGCCCGCCGATCATGCCGAGCAGCCCCAGCACCACTCCGCCGAGGGCGATGTAGAGCAGCGGATGCCGCAGCGCGTGGAATGTGCGATGCACGAGCGGGAACAGGTAGATGCCGATGAGCGCGAAGGCCGCTGCCGCGCAGGCCACGATCGCACCGAGGAGCAGGTCGAAGGCCTGCGGGGTCCCGTAGGGCGGAAGTGGCGCGGTCGCGCCGAACCCGCCGCCGAGGAGGAACGTCGTCACCGAGCCGGCCCCGGCCGCCACGAGCGGGAGGAACAGCTTGTCCCACAGCGATCCGCCCATCTTGAACTCGCCGACCATGCCGGTGAAGACGAGCGCCGCCGCGACCGGCGTGCCGAACAGGGCGCCGACCGTCGCCGAGATCGCGAGCGCGCCCACGAGCTGCGGCGGCACCGCCTTGGCGATGCGCGCGACCAGCGCGATGGCGAGCGAGACGTTGACCGCGATGATCGGGTTCTCGGGACCGAGACTCACGCCACCGGCGAGGCTGAGCACGACGACCACGAAGAGGCCCGGCAGCACCCACAACGGCAGCGGGGCCGCGGCGAGCTCCGTGGTCGCCGAGTCAGGGCCGGCATGGCCGGGCACGAGCCAGACCACGAGTCCGACGGCGATGCCGGTCGCGGTCAGCACGGTGAAGATCCACCACGGCGAGTCCGGCGCGATGCCCAGCGCCTGCGGCGTGGTCGTCCACAGCACCCCGTCGAGCTGACCCGCGATCAGATCGAGCAGTCGGAGCGTCAGAGCTGACAGCACGCCGATGAGGATGGCGGGGATCGACAGCAGCACCAGTCGGCGGACGGTGAGCTGAGGACCCGGGGGAGTGGCCGGTGCGGGCGAGGCGGCTGTGGGGCCGGACATGGGCACACGATATCGGTCGCCGGGCGTGTAGGGCGACCGCACGGGTCTGCGACGACCGCGGCGCGCGGTGTGCGCGTCCGCCGACGGCATTGCGCAGCGGCCTCGGGCGCGGCGGTGCGGCCGAGCGGCGGCATCCCAGGGCACAATTCGCATGTGGAGGAGTCCGCCTGGCACAAGCGCACCGCGCTGCCGCTCATCGTCGCCTCGTTCGCCTATCTGGTCGCCTACTCCTGGCGCGTGATCGCCGACCTGGAGGGTCCGGCGCGCGCGATCGCGTCGACGGTCGTCGCCGTGACCTGGGCGATGTTCATCGCCGACTACCTCGTACGCCTGTCGCTGGCCAAGAACCGGCTCTCCTGGTTCCGCCACCACCTGGCGGCGCTCACGTTCGCGCTCATCCCCGTCCTGCGTCTGGTGCGGCTGCTGCAGTTCCTGACCAAGCTGCCCGGGATGAGGACGACGGCGGGCGGGGTGCTGCGCACGCAGATCCTCGTGTACGGCGCCGGAGCCTCGATCATCCTCACCTACATCGCGTCGCTCGCCGTGCTCGAAGCCGAGCGCCACGCGCCCGACGCGAACATCACGACGTTCGGCATCGCGCTCTGGTGGTCGTGCGTGACGGTCACCACCACGGGCTACGGCGACTACACGCCGATGACGGATGGCGGCCGCCTCGTCGCGGTGGGCCTCATGCTCGGCGGGGTGGCGCTGGCCGGTGTGATCACCGCGACCCTGGCCTCGTGGGTCCTGGAGCGCGCGTCACGCGAGCACGACGACCAGGAGCCGGCGACTCGCGCGCAGGTGCGACTGCTGATGGAGAAGATCGATGCGCTGACCGCGCAGAACGCGCGCGGCCGGGCGGGCGAGCACGGCGGCGGGGGCGTGGATGAGGCCCCGGGCGGAAGGCCCTCGGGCGAGCAACCTTCGGACGAAGGGCATGGCCCGCTCGGCGACGGCGGCGACGAACGCCCCGGCGGCTGACGGGGCTGTCGCTGACGACGGCGGACCGGGCGAAGACGGAATGAGGGCCGCGTCCGGATGGACGCGGCCCTCATCGTGCGAAGCGGCCGTCAGGACAGCAGCTTGGCCTTGGCGGCGGCGAACTCCTCGTCCGAGAGGATGCCTTGCGCGTGCAGCTGAGCGAGCTGCGTGATCTTGGCCATCATGTCGTCGGCTGCCGAAGCGGCGGGCGCGGCGGGAGCCGCCGGAGCCGCCTGTGCAGCTTGTGCGTTCGCCACAGCCTGCGCGGCGGCGGCATCCATGGCGGCCTGCTGCTGCTGCGCCTCGTACGCCTGCTGCTCCTGGGCGTTGTAGGCCTTCTCCTGCTGGTGCCGCGAGACGCTGCCCGATACGGCGGTGGCCGTGCCGGCGACGACGGCGGTCCGGGCGGCCATTCCGATGAGACCGGGCCGACCCATTCTTCTCAGTGGCATGTCTTCCTCCTTCAGTCGGCGTTCTCGGAGAGGAACGCGTTCACGATCGGTGCGGGAATGCCTTCCCGCGCGATGACGGCGCCGCCTGCGTCGTAGAGCGCCGACGCGAACGCCTTCGCCCACAGCAGTTCGATCACCAGGATCGCTGCCGACGAACCGGCCTCGAGGTTCTCGGCGAGGAACAGGATGTCGTCCTGTCCTGCGAGTCCCGCGAGGTCGAGCGAGGGCGCGCCGTCGTCGACCGTGTCGGAGAGCTCGAGGATCTCGAGCTCGCCCTCCGGCGATCGCCGCGCGAAGACGAGGTCCAGCACATTGACCGTGCCCGAGGCGACGAGGTCGTCGATCGCCTGGAGCACCGCGGGCCCCGGTCGGTCGCCCTCGAAGGCGATCGCATAGAACTCGATGGGGCCGTAGTCGAAGGTCGTCATGTCTTCTCCCTGTCCGGTGGCGGTCAGCCCGCCAGCGCCTTTGCCTTCAGTCCGTCGAACTCGGCCTGGGTGATGGCACCCGAGTCGAGCAGCGTCTTCGCCTTGGCGATGTCGTCGGCGGCGCTCGCTCCTGCGCCTGCGGTCTGGCGGATGTACGCGTCCTGAGCCGAGCGCAGCTCCTGTGCCTGCGCGATCGAGCGCTTCTGCATCCCGTTCCCGCGCGCGATCAGATACACCAGCGCGGTGAGGAACGGCACGAAGATCAGGAAGAGGATCCAGACGGCCTTCAGCCATCCGCTGAGCTTGTCGTCGCGGAAGAGGTCGCCGATGATCGAGAAGATCACCATCAGGTACGCGACGAACACGAAGATCCAGAACATCCAGGCGATGAA
Organism: Microbacterium yannicii; assembly: GCF_024055635.1. Taxonomy (GTDB): domain Bacteria; phylum Actinomycetota; class Actinomycetes; order Actinomycetales; family Microbacteriaceae; genus Microbacterium; species Microbacterium yannicii. The sequence goes on along the minus strand of NZ_JAMXMB010000031.1, from coordinate 52,501 downwards.
ATCCCAGAAGCCGCCCATGGATACCAGCTTTCTCGACGGTCTCGACCGCCGTTGTGAAGTTGTCGCACCGCGTCCCTCGCGGTGCTCTGGTCGGGAGACTACCGCCAAACACGCCGCAGAGACATGACGCAAAGTGGATGATTTCATGGCGGGTTGGCGGCATCATGTTCCCATGACGGACGTACCCGAGCGACCCGGCCCCGACGTGGTGCCTCTGGTCGTCGCAGAGCGTCCGCGGCGCTTCTCCAGCGTGCTCGCCGCACTCGAGCATCCGCTGGGCACGGGGTTCCTCGTGACGATCGGGGTTCTCGCAGCGCTCGTGCTGGGTTCGGCCATCGGTTCGATCTCGACGATCCTCGTCTACATCGTCCTGGCGATGTTCCTCGCCCTCGGGCTCGACCCGATCGTGCGGATGCTCGAGCGGCACAAGGTCAAGCGCGGCGCCGGCATCGCCATCGTGTTCTGCGGGTTCGCGCTCGTCGCGGTCGCGTTCTTCGTCTTCGTGCTGCCGCCCGTCATCGCGCAGATCGTGCAGCTCGTGGAGGCGATCCCCGAGGGCATCGAGAACATCCCGCAGTCGGACTGGTTCGCCCAGCTCACGCCCGACGGGCAGGCGGCGATCGTGGCAGGCATGGGCCAGCTGGCGGACTGGATCTCGACCCCGTCCACCATCGCGATGCTCGGCGGGGGCGTGCTGGCGGTGGGCGTGGGCTTCGTGGCCGGCATCTCTGCGAGCTTCGTCGTGATCGCCCTCACGCTGTACTTCCTCGCCTCGCTCTCGGCGGCCAAGCAGGCCCTCTACGCCCTCGCGCCGGCACACAGCCGCGTCCGCCTGGCGGACCTGACGGAGCGCATCACGGGCTCCGTGGGCAGCGCGCTGATCGGCTCGGTGATCCTCTCGTCCCTCAACGCTGCGGCCGTCTTCCTCCTGCACGTGGCGATCGGACTGCCCTTCCCCGCGCTCATGGCCGTGATCGCGTTCGTCATCACGCTGATCCCGCTGTTCGGGTCGGTGATCTTCTGGATCTTCGCCTCGATCGTGGCGCTGTTCAGCAGCCCGACCCAGGCCCTCATCTTCTTCATCGCCTACCTGATCTACATCCAGCTGGAGTCGTACGTCATCAGCCCCCGTGTCATGAACAAGGCGATCGCGATCCCCGCCGCGCTGGTGCTGATCGGGGCCCTCGCCGGCGGAGCGCTGGCCGGCGTCGTCGGCGTCCTGGTCGCGCTCCCGGTGATGGCATCGCTTCTGCTGATCATCCGCGAGGTCGTCGTCCCCCGTCAGGACCTCAAGGTCTGATCCCGACCCTGCACGAGCGGATGCCGCGCCCCGCGGCATCCGTCTTACTCGGGCGTCCGTCGCTTCCGGCGAGACCGGGGATTTCTCGCGAAACGCGGGGCGTCGCCCCCGGTCTCGGCGAGAGTCCCCTGTCTCAGCGAACGGATCCCCGGTCTCCGCGGCTCGCGTCCGGTCACCACCGAATTCGGCGAGACAGGGGATTCCTCGTGAAACGCCGGGTATCGCCCCCGGTCTCGCCGGGATTCCCCAGTCTCGGCGAAAGGATTCCAGGTCTCGGCGGGGATCCCCTGTCTCGGCGAGGGTCCGGTCTCGCCGGACGGCCTTCTGGCCATGACGCGAATCCTCAGGCGGGCGAAGCCGTCGGCGTCCACGCGTCGGTCGCCCACCGATTTCGGCGAGACCGGGGAATCTTCACGAGACGCGGGGCGTCGCCCCCGGTCTCGACGGGATTCCCCAGTCTCGGCGAACGGATCCCAGGTCTGGGCGGCGATCCCCTGTCTCGGCGACGGCCGGGGTCTCGCCGGACGGCCTCCTGGCCGCGGCGCGATGCCTCAGGCCGGCGAAGCCGTGGGCGTCCACGGGGCGGTCGCCCGCCGAATTCGCCGAGACAGGGGATTCTTCGCGAAACGCGGGGCGTCGCCCCCGGTCTCGCCGGGATTCCCCGGTCTCGGCGAACGGGTCCCAGGTCTCGGCGAGGATCCCCTGTCTCGGCGAGCGAAATCGTCGGCTCGGTTGCACCCCGCTCTCGGCGAACGGCCGCTGGCCTCGGCGTGTACCCCCAGGTCTCGCCGGGCAACCCTCGTTCGGGCGGGCCACGCCGGTCTCGGTGGGAACCCCCGGGTCAAGGGGCCACGCCGGTCTCGACGAGGCCAAACCCGGACCTCGGCGTCCGCGGATGCCGGTCGCGATGCCGCCTCGCGTCGCTCGCGCCGGAACGCCGCGGCGAACGTCGACCCGTCGGCCCGTCGCCCGTCGCCTCGCCGGCGGTCGGACGGCGAAGGGAGGGTGCTCCGGTCAGGACCGACGGGAACGCTACGACGATGCGGTAGGCCTCGCGAACGACCGGGGGTTCCGGCCCAGAGTGCCCAGCAACCACGGCTGTCGGGGGTACAGCGGCGTCAGACCGGCATCGCGCAGCTTGCCGTCGAGCTGCCCGAACTTCATCGTGTCACCCCAGTCCCAGCGGGCGAAGCCGCCCTCGTGCCGTCGCAGGCGGTCCTCGCGTTTCTTCTCGCGCACGCAGTGGTCTTTCATCGCGGCGGGGTCGTCGGCGTCGTACTTTCCATAACCGTCGGACTCGCCGATGATCCGCAGGCGACGCCAGTAGAAGTCCGAACGGTCGATCACGCCTTCGTACGAGAACTCGCGCTGCAGTTCCGGCTGTTCGTAGCCCAGCCATTCGATGACCGCCCTGCTCACCGATTCACCCGGCGATTCGGACTGCGCGGTCGCGCGCGCCTGCACCCAGTCCAGTTGTCGCACACCCCGCCGATTCGACTGGGAACGACCGCGTTCACTCACATCGAGCGCGACGCCACCCGCTCGGAGGATGCGGGCGGCCGTATCCACGACCGCGAGCGCGAAGGCCGGTGGGAGCGCACGAGCCAGATCGACCGCCGTATCGGCGACGGACGTGACGCTCAGGCCCCCGGCATCCGTCAGTTCACGGGCATCCGCGTGACCGTGCACGATCACATCCCCTTCGCACCACGACCTGCCGCCGGTGCTCAGCACGTGGATGTGCGTCGGCTCGCCGAAGATCGGGAGCCCTTGCAGCACTGCTGCCGACTCGAGGCAGAACACCGGCGTCTTCCACGCGCGGGCGACGGCGAGCACGCGCATGCGATACCGCTCCCAGGGCTCCAGTTCGGCCCAGACATCTGCGGGGAGGTAGACGCCCGCGCGGATGCGATGCAGTCGGCTGTCCCGATCCCGTCGCACGGCGTGAAACGGCAACTCGCCGTGCAACAGCAGCGTGGCGGGAAGTTCGGCCGTCATGTTCCGAGCCTGTGCCCCCGATCGCCCCGGCATGCTGCTGATCGTGGCCGGATGTGGACAACATGCCCCTCGCCGGCGTCTCACACCTCTGTGGAGGACCCGAGCAGACATCGAGCCTGGGGACTCGTGCCGAGACAGTGGACGTCGCCCTCGGTATCGGCGCGATTCCCTTGTCTCGACGAGGGGTTGCCGCGTTCGGTTGGGGCGGACGGATGCCGGGGGCCGCGGCGTCCGTTTCGCTCGCTAGTTGAGGGCAGAGGTGAGGCGCATGAGGCCGTCGAGGAACGTCGCCTTGGCGGGCTCGCGCCGCCACTCCTCGAGCGTCAGCTCGCGGCCGGCGTCGCGGTACCCCTGCTCGACTTCGCGCATGCCGGCGACGAACGACGCGCCGCAGACCATCAGCGACACCTCGCTGTTGAGGCTGAACGAGCGGATGTCCATGTTGCTCGAGCCGATCACGGCGACATCGTCGTCGATCGAGAAGTGCTTCGAATGCAGGATGAACGGCGCCGGGTAGAGGAAGATGCGGACGCCCGCCTCGAGCAGCGCGGTGTAGTACGAGCGCTGCGCGTGCCAGACCATGAACTGGTCGCCGATCTCGGAGACGAACAGCTGCACCTCCAGCCCTCGCTGACATGCGCTCGTGATCGCGTAGACCATCGCCTCGTCGGGCACGAAGTAGGGGCTCGTCAGAATGACCTTCTCCGTCGCGCCGTAGATGAGCGACAGGAAGAGACGCAGGTTGTTCTCGGTGTCGTAGCCGGGCCCGCTCGGCACCACCTGACACAGCAGCCCGTCGTAATCGCTCGCCGCGGTGGCGGCCGCCGCGGAAGCCGCAGCCGCCGGGCTCCCACCTGTAAGCGCACCTGCCGTAGCACCACCCGCGGCCGCGCCCGGCGTCACACCGCCGGCCGCTGTCTCCCCCGCCCCGATCGCGGCGGGGGAGAGCTGCTCCGTCGCAGACAGGTCGTCGCCGGTCTCGATGAGCCAGTCCGACAGGAACACGGCGTTGACCGAGGCCACCACCGGGCCGGTCAGGCGCGTCATGAGCTCCTGCCACTTCAGGCCCCGCTTGATGTTCTTCTCGGAGTCGTAGTCACGTGAGACGAGGTTCTGCGAGCCCATGAAGGCGACGAGGCCGTCCACGACGACGATCTTGCGGTGGTTGCGCAGGTCCGGGCGCTGGTACTTGCCCTTGAAGGGCATGACCGGCAGCATCCAGGCCCACGTCACGCCGATGCGGTCGAGCTCGGCGAGCGTCGCCTTGCAATTGCCGAGGCGTCGCGTCGACACGTAGTCGGCGAGCAGGCGCACCGTGACGCCGCGTGCGACTGCGCGCTCCATGGCGGCGAAGAAGCCACGCGTCGTGTCGTCCCACGCGACGATGAAGAACTCGACGTGCACGAAGCGCTCGGCCGTGTCGATCTCGGCCGCCATCGCGTCGATCGAAGCCTGGTAGTCGCCGTACAGCGAGGCACTGTTGCCCCACGAGGCGGGGAGGGCGGTCAGGTTCTCGTTCTGCTGCACGACACGCTGGAACCACCGCGGCCAGTCGGCCTCGGCCGCGGTCTCCTCGAGCCCGTTCGCCTGCACCCTGTCGCGGATGATCGCATCGATGCGTGCCTGCTCGGCCCGCCGCTTCGCCGGAAGGCGCACGCTTCCGATGACGAGATACAGCACCACACCCACACCGGGCAGGACCACGATCAGCAGGATCCACGCCATCGCCGCCGTCGGCTTGCGCCCGCGCGGGATCACGATGAGGGCGGTGATGACGATCGCGGCGTGCACGAGCACCGCGAGGGACCAGGACAGGTTGGCGAGGAAAGTGGAGTCCACGGGCTAAGTGTGCACTGCCACCCGCCCCGGCACGTAGTCCTGCTCGCATGAAAAGGGGACGGATGCCGCGGCATCCGTCCCCAGTCGTCTCGCCGTCTCTGCTACTGCCGGGTCATCGCGATCGTCATGAGGTGATCAGGGTCGGCGTGATGCGAGTGGTCGTCGTCGCCGGCGTCCAGCCTCACCCAGCCGATCGAACCGGTGAATCCATTGTCGCGGGGACCGTAGTCCGGCGATACCGGCGAGGCCACGTCCTCGCCGATGTCGACCGTCTCATCCATCGAGTACATGAACGGGAGGGTGCGTTCGATCTGCCCTTCGGCGACGAGGTCGTCGCCGTCGTAGATCGAGACTGTGCCGCCCTTTCCGACGCCTCCGCCCGCGTAGGCGAAGTGGGCGCGCACCTCATGCTCCCCGGCGCCGAGCTTCGCATCGCCCGACACGACGTCGGTCTTGATGCCGAGGATGTTGTACGCGAAGCGCAAGCCGCCTTCGTGGGCGTAGAAGCTCCAGCCGCCGTACGAGCCGCCCTGGGCGATCAGCACTCCTTCGGCACCGGCATCCGGGACGGTGATCGACGCCGTAATCGTGAACGACTTGTTCTTCAGGTTGATCACCGAGTTCTCGCTCAGTCGCTTCATCCCGGTGTACAGCGTCTGCGACGTGCCCTTCACGAGCTCGGGCCGTCCGGCGATCTCCGAGTTGAAGCGCTCCGCCGAGCGGATGTCGATCGGCAGCACGCTGAAGCGCGCGGCCTGGATCAGGAAAAGCCGCTGCAGCTCGGCAAGCTTGTCGGGATGCTCCGCCGCGAGGTCGTGCGACTGCGTCCAGTCCTCCTCGACGTTGTAGAGCTCCCAGACGTCCTCATCGAGGCCGTGTGAGGACCCCAGCCACGGGTCCTTGTGCTTCGCGCACGCGACCCAGCCCTTGTGGAAGATGGCACGGTTGCCGAGCATCTCGAAGTACTGCGTGGTGTGGCGCTCTTCGGCGTCGCCGTCGTCGAAGGAGTAGTTCATCGGCGTGCCCTCGTAGGGACGCTGCGTCACGCCGTTCACCGCGGACGGCTCAGGGATGCCGGCTGCCGCAAGCACCGTCGGGGCCACGTCGATCACGTGCGCGAACTGATTGCGTACCTCGCCGCGGGCCGCGATGCCGTTCGGCCACGACACGATCGTGCCGTTGCGGGTGCCGCCCCAGTGGCTGGCGACCTGCTTGGTCCACTGGTAGGGCGTATCCATCGCGTGCGCCCAGCCGATCGCGTAGTGGTTGTACGACTGCGGCGTGCCCAGCTCGTCCTTGTGGGCGATCATGTAGGCGTCGTCCTCCATCGCGTCCATGTGGTTGATGACGAAACCCTCGTTCGTCGTGCCCTTCATAGTGCCCTCGGCCGAGGCGCCGTTGTCGCCGATGATGACGTAGACGAGTGTGTTCTCGAGCTCGCCCATTTCCTCGAGCGAGTCGATCAGGCGACCGACGTGATGGTCGGCGTACTCGAGGTACCCCGCGTACACCTCCATCTCACGGGCGAGGACGGGATGAAGGTCCGCACTCATCTCGTCCCATGCGGGGATGCCGGGGCTCCGCTCGGTCAGCACCGCGTCGGCGGCGACCACGCCGAGGGCCTTCTGCCGGGCGAACGTCTCTTCACGCAGCGCGTCCCAGCCCTGATCGAACTTGCCCTTGTACTTGTCCGCCCACTCCACCGGCACATGGTGCGGTGCGTGCGTGGCCCCCGGGGCGAAGTAGGTGAAGAACGGCTTGTCGGGCGTGAGCGACTTGCGCTGCTTCATCCAGCCGATCGCCTTGTCGGTCATGTCGCCCATGAAGTGGTAGCCCTCTTCGGGGGTGCCCCACGGCTCCACCGGCGAGGTGTTCTCGTAGATCGCCGGATACCACTGGTTGGTCTCGCCGCCGATGAAGCCGTAGAAGTACTCGAAGCCGTTGCCCGGGGTCGGCCAGTGGTCGAACGGGCCCATCGGGCTCGATTCCCACACGGGCACTTCGTGACACTTGCCGAACTGCGACGTGCTGTAGCCGTTGAGCTTCAGCGTCTCGGCCAGCGGTGCGCAGTTGTTGGGACGCAGCGAACTGTAACCCGGGGCAGACGTCGCGATCTCGGTGATGCCGCCCATGCCGACGGTGTGGTGGTTTCGGCCGCTCAGCAGTGCCGCGCGGGTCGGTGAGCACAGCGCCGTGGTGTGGAAGCGCGTGTACTTCAGCCCCTTCGCCGCGATCCTCTCGAACGTCGGCGTCTGGACCGGTCCGCCGAAGGCGCTCGACGCGCCGAATCCCGTGTCGTCGATGAGCACGACCAGCACGTTCGGCGCACCGTCCGGCGGTCGGATCGGGGTGATCGGCGGGTAGTGCGTGTCGGGGTCGGTCGCGTCGTACGTCACCGTGCCCGTGTAGGCGAGGTCGGGGATGGGAAGGGTGCTGCGCTGAACGTCGGCCATGCTCCGATGCTGGCCGCGTGGCGCGCTGGGGTCAAACTTCCGTCGCGAATTGAAGACCGGATGCCGCGGCATCCGTCCATCGCATCTCGATCGCTCGCCGCTAGAGTCGCGTCCATGACCGACCTGCTGCCGTCGTGGCGCGACACCGCGACCCGCACCGCGATCCTCGACTTCATCGCCGCCGTCACCGACGAGGGCGGTCCGGACTTCGTCGCGCCGGAGGCCCGCGTCGCCGTGTTCGACAACGACGGCACGCTGTGGACCGAGAAGCCGATGCCCACGCAGCTCGTCTATCTGCTGCAGCGGTGGAAGTCCGCCGCCGACGCCGATCCGTCGCTCGCCGAGCGCCAGCCGTACAAGGCTGCCGTCAGCGGCGATCTCGCGTGGCTCTCCTCGGCCATCGACAAGCACTACGCCGGCGACGACTCGGATCTGGGAGTGCTCATCGCCGCGGTGACGGCCAGCTCCGGCGGTGCGAGCGTCGACGAGTACGCGGCATCCGTCACCGCGTTCTATCGCGATGCCCGCCACCTCACCCTCGGCGCGCCGTATGCGCAGGTGGTCTATCAGCCCATGGTCGAGCTCATCCGCCTGCTCGAGGCGAACGGCTTCACGACGTACATCGTCTCGGGCGGTGAACGGGACTTCATGCGCCCGATGACAGAGGCGTACTACGGCATCCCCGCCGAGCGCGTCGTCGGCACCGGGATGGGGCTGACCTACGACGCGGAGGCGAACGTCGTGCGCTACGCCCCCAAGCTGGACTTCTTCGACGACGGGCCCGAGAAGCCGGTGCGCATCTGGATGCGCGTCGGACGACGGCCGATCCTCGCGGGCGGCAACTCGAACGGCGACATGCCGATGCTGCGGTTCGCGCAGGGGAGTCCGCGCAGCCTCGCACTGCTCGTCCACCACGACGACGAATCGGGACGTGGGGATGCGCCCTATGACCGGGGCGCGGAGAAGGCGCTGGCCGAGGCATCCGACCACGGCTTCACCGTCGTGAGCGTGCGCGACGACTGGTCGCAGGTGTTCCCGCACGCGTAGGCGCGTTTCGTCTCGCTCGTTCCTCGCTCGCTCAACGACCGGGTGTCTCGCTCGTTCCTCGCTCGCTCAACGACCGGGTGTCTCGCTCGTTCCTCGCTCGCTCAACGACCGGGACAGTCAGGCGCCCCGGATCTCGGGGGCCCCGGTCTCAGGAGCCCGGGTCTCAGGCGCCCCGGGACAGTCGGGCCCCCGTGTCTCAGGCGCCTCGATCCTCAGGCGTCGGCGGCGCAGCGGAAGCCGATGTGCGACATGCCGGTGTCCTCGGCCTGCGGCGAGCGCGCGGCCGGGCGGAAGCGCAGGCAGTACTCCGGCGAGCACAGGTGCGAGCCGCCCTTGAGCACGCGGCGCGGGATCGCGGGGAACCCCTCCTGTGCGCTCGCGGCCGCGAGCAGGTTCGCCCGCTTGCCCGCGTCGACGGGCTTGTCCGACAGCCGCAGATGCCGCGGGGTGTAGAAGTCGGTCGTCCACTCCCAAACGTTGCCGGTCATGTCGTAGAGGCCGTAGCCGTTGGCGGGGTACGAGCCGACCGGGGCGGCGTCGCCGACACCCTGGTTGTCGTACGGGAAGCGCCCGAGCCACGAGTTCGCCTGCGGCACCCCGTCGGGGTACGCGTCGTCGCCCCACGCGAAGCGCTTGCCGTCGAGGCCGCCACGGGCCGCGTACTCGTGCTCGGCCTCGGTCGGCAGCCGCAGCCCGGCCCAGTCCGCGTAGGCGGTGGCGTCTTCGAAGGCGATGTGGACGACGGGATGCCGCATCCGCTCGTCGATGGAGGAATCCGGTCCGAACGGCCGGCGCCAGTACGCGCCCGGCTGCCAGCGCCACCACCCGCGCCAGTCGCGGAGGTCGACGGGGCCCGGCGTGGGTGTGAACACCATCGCGCCCGGCACGAGGTCGGCCGGATCGCCGCCCTCGAAGGCGGCCGGGTCGAGCTCGCGCTCGGCGACGGTGACATAGCCGGTGTCGTCCACGAACGCCGCGTACTGCTCGTTGGTCACCGCGTATCGGTCGATGCGGAACGGTGCGATCTCCCGCTCATGCGCTGGGCGCTCGTCGGGGTAGAACTCGTCGGATCCCATGCGGAACACGCCGCCGTCCAGCAGCACCTGGTCGTGGATCGCCGCAGTCACCGCTCCACCGTAACCGTCCCGTGCGACCGGAAGGTCGGCACCGGGATCAGAAGCTGCCGATGCCCTTGCCGATGATCGCGACGCCGATGACCAGGAGCAGCACGGCCATGATGACGGCGTTCTCCTTCGCGAGCCAGCCGCGCAGCGCGTCGAGAGGGCCCCGCAGCTTCTCGGCGGCGACGAGGTAGCCGACGACGGGGACCAGGACGGTGGATGCCGCGATGAGCGTGAAGATCGCGATCACGACGACGATCGAGCCTCCGTCGAGCCCTGCCGCGCCGATCGTCACGCCCGCACTCGCCGCCAGCAGCAGGTTCTTCGGGTTGACCGCCGACAGCAGGAATCCGAGGCCCAGGGCCTTGGGGAAGGTGATCGTGTCGATCGCCTGCATCCACTTCGGCAGCGCCGGCTCTTCCCCCGCCTTGGGCCGGCCGCGCCACTGCCGTGCGGCGAGCAGCAGCAGCAGGACGCCGAGGACGAGCTGGATCACGCCCTTGATCGGCTGCGCCTCGTCCTCCTCCGCCTCGGGGAGGACCGACGACAGCAGGGTGAAGACCGTCACCGCGACCACGATGCCGAGCACCCACCCGAGCAGGAATCCGGTGCCGGTCACCCGCGCCTTCGGCGACAGCAGCATGAGGATGGCCGCGATGATCGGGATCGGGCTGATCGCCACACCGAGGGCGAGCGTGAGGATGTCTCCGATGACGGCGCCCATCGGCTGCCTCCTGAGGGTGTGCTCTCGCGAGCATGCTGCGGGTACGGACGTGGCTACCGTATCGGCCCGCTGCGCTCAGGCGCCGTTGATCCGGTCGCGCCACTCCAGCAGCGGCACGAGCGGCGACAGGTCGTAGTCCGGGCCGTCGATCGCCGGGATGATGAGGCGGAAGCCCAGCTCGTAGAGGCGGGGAGCGGCATCCGTCTCCAGGAGCGGGCCGAAGCCGCGGATCGTGTACCCCGTCGACAGCTCGATCTCGGCAGGATCGCGGCCTTCCCGTTCGCACCACTCGTGGAGCACGCCGATCTTGCGCGGCACGTCGTCGAGCTTGGTGAACGTGTGCCAGATGTCGGCGTGCTGCGCGACCATCCGGAGCGTCTTGCGCTCGCCCTGTCCGCCGATGAGGATCGGGATCCGCCGGGTGGGGGCGGGGTTCAGGCGCTCCCACCGCGAGCGGATGCGCGGCAGATCATCGGCGAGGGCGTCGAGGCGGGATCCGACGGTGCCGAACTCATAGCCGTACTCGTCGTAATCGGGCTGCGCCCAGCCCGAGCCGGTGCCGAAGATGAGCCGGCCGGTGCCGGTCGCGCGGGCGCTGATGTGGTCGACCGTGCGGGCCATGTCGGCCTGCAGATCGGCGTTGCGATACGAGTTGCAGTTGACGAGCGGACCGAACTCGACGCGCTCCGTCTGCTCGGCCATCGTGGCCAGCAGCGTCCACGCCTCGAAGTGCTCGGCGTCCATCGGCTCGGTCAGCGGGAAGAAGTGATCCCAGTTGAAGATCACGTCGACGCCGAGATCTTCCGCTCGCAGCACCGCGTCGCGATACGCGGTGTACGACGCATGCTGCGGCGCGAGCTGCACGCCGATCCGCAGCGGGCGATGGGAGGCGGGATGCCGGGGCTCTGTCATGACGCGGAATTCCTTCAGTTCTTCGGCTCGATGCGCAGCACCTCGGGCGACTCGCCCACCGACAGGTCGTCGACGATCCGCAGCGTGCGCGCGAGGTCGTCGACGCTGCCGATGACGGTGCCGAAGCGCCCGCGGTCGGAGCACACCGCCGTCACGGTCACGAAGTGCGTGCCCGTGTCCCACGTGTACGTCGCGAACGGCGGGGTGCGGGGGTCGGGCGGCAGTGAGAGCTCGAGCTTCTCACCCACGCCGAGATACGGGTTGCGGAACGACTCGGTGTCGTCGTACTCCATGGGCATCATCGCGCGCGCGGCCCGCAGATCGTTCGTCGCCTGCTGCACCTGCGCCATCACGACGACGAGCTCTGCGTCGGCCTTCCACACCCACACCAGCACGCGGCCGGCCGCCTTGCGCATCAGGAACGGGGCGGCTTGGCTCATCGCCCAGGCCGCGACGCCGCCGCCCGGGCGTCGACCGGCGGTCGCCGAGTCCGTCGACGCGCCCGACTCTGCGCCGACGGGACCGCGCATGGCGGCGCCGGCCTGGCCCAGCAGCATCCGTATCGCCGCCTTGCGGTGGCGACGGCCGCGGAAGCCGAGCGATTCGGTCACGGGAACCCAGAGGTTGGGATCGGCATCGGCCTGCAAGCGGGGCATGCGACCAGGGTACGTGCCGTGCCCGGCGCGTTTCTGGAGAGCCCCCGGGAAGCCTCGGGTACAGTGGATCCGCGGCGATCCGCCCCCCGCCGCCCGCCCGCCGCACAGACAGGCCCAACCCCGTGACCGATCCTGCGACGCCTGAAGACTCCGCCGCCGCGCCCCCTCGTCCGCTGAAGATCGTCATCGGCGCCGACACGTTCCTTCCGCACGTGAACGGTGCCGCGCGCTTCGCCGAGCGGCTCGCCGCCGGCCTCGTGGCCCGTGGCCACGAGGTGCACGTGATGGCCCCGAGCAAGAGGCACCGCGACCACGGCACGTTCACCGAGGTCATCGAGGGGCAGCCGATGACCATGCACCGTCTGCCGTCGTGGCGCTGGTACCCGCATGACTGGCTCACCTTCGTGATGCCGTTCCGCTCGAAGTACTACGCGCGTCGCGTGCTCGACAAGGTGAAGCCCGACGTGGTCCACAGCCAGTCGCACATCGTGATCGGCCGCGGTCTGACGCGCGAGGCGCGCAAGCGCGGCATCCCTGTCATCGCGACCAATCACGTGATGGCCGAGAACGTGCTCGACTTCACCATCCTCCCCGCCTCGTGGACCCGGTACGCCGTCAAGCTCGCATGGGAGGACGCCGAGCGCACGTTCAAGATGACCCGCGCCGTCACCACCCCGACTCGCAAGGCCGCCGAGTTCCTCGAGCGCACGATCGACATCCAGGGCGTCATCCCGGTCAGCTGCGGCATCGACGCGTCCAATTACACCGCCGACCTCTCGCCCCGCGACGCGCACCGCCTCGTGTTCGTGGGACGCCTCACGACCGAGAAGCAGATCGACGTCGTGCTGCGGGCGCTCGCGCAGCTCGACCCGGCGCTCGACGTGCGCTTCGACATCGTCGGCAGCGGCGACCAGCGACGCAACCTCGAGCAGCTCAGCTCCGAGCTCGGCCTCGCGGACCGCGTGCACTTCCACGGCCACACCACCGACGACGAGCTGCGGTCCTTCCTGACGAACGCCAGTCTCTTCGTGATCGCCTCGATCGCCGAGCTGCAGTCGATCGCGACGATGGAGGCCATGGCCTCGGGCCTGCCGATCGTCGCCGCCGACGCGGTCGCACTCCCGCACCTGGTGCACGACGGCGAGAACGGCTATCTGTTCCGCCCCGGCGACGTCGACGACCTGACCGCGAAGCTGACGACCGTGCTGACCCAGACACCCGAGGAGCGTGAACGCATGCAGCGCGCCTCCCTCGAGGGGGTCAAGGTGCACGACATGCGCCGCACCCTCGACACGTTCGAGGCGCTGTACCGCGACGAACCGCTGCCCGAGTAGGCATCGTGCACGTCGTGATGTTCGGCGACCAGCACGCCGAGACCCTCGGCGGAGCACAGGTGTCGATGCGGCTGCAGCGGCGCTTCCTCGAGAAGGCCGGGCACACCGTCACGATCGTGGCACCGGCGATGCACGGCGCGCGGGCTCGGGAGGCGGCCGGGACCGATCCGTCCTACCTGGACCTCCCCTCGATCCCGATCACCGTCGATCGCGAGTACGCGATGACCTGGCCGGGCCGGCGCACTGATCGGTGGCTGGATGCCGCACTCCGGCGTCTCATCGCCGACACCGGGCGTCCACGGGTGGACGTGGTGCACGTCCAGGCCGACTTCTGGGGCGCGTACATCGGCCATCGCTTCGCCCGCCGGCACGGGCTGCCCGTCGTGCACACCATGCACAACCGCGTGGACGTCGGGATCGAGGCGACGGCGCCCTTCCCGGGCTTGGTGCTGCGCGTGCTGAATGCGTGGCAGCGTCGGGCCCTGGGCGTCTTCATGGAGGCGAAGCCGGTCGGCCGCGACGGCTGGGCGTACCTGCGCCGCTTCGCGCGGCGGTCGGATGCGGTCACGGCGCCGTCGTCGCACTTCGCCCACCGGCTCGAGGAGCACGGCGCGGTGCCAGGCGGCCGCCGCGCGGTGGCACCGCACCTCGACGCCCCGCGGAGCGTGCCCGCGGTCGACGTGATCTGGAACGGCATCGACGACGACCTGCTCGACGAGGTGCTCGCCGCCTCACCCGATGCGAAGGCGCCGGCCCGTGATGCGGCAGGCGGAGGCGCGGCATCCGTGACCGGCGCGCCGGACGAATCGGCCCGTCTCTCCGCACGCACTCCCGGGCCGCCGCGGTTCGTGTGGCTCGGGCGCATGAGCCCCGAGAAGCGCCTGCTGCCGTTCCTCGAAGCGCTCGCCGCGTCGGGCGTCGAGGCCGACGTCGAGATCATCGGCGGCGGCGGTCAGCTGCGTGCGGCCCGCCGACTCGTCGAGAAGCTGCGGCCTCGCGCCACCGTCACGTTCGCCGGACGGATGCCGTACGCCCGCACGCTGCGTCGAATCGCGGCCGCCGACGCCGTCGTGCAGACGTCGGTCGGCTTCGAGACCCAGGGCATGACGATCTTCGAGGCGGCGTCGCTCGGGACCCCCGCGGTCGTGAGCGATCCCGATCTCGCCGCCGAGCTGGGCACGGGCTTCTGGGCGGTCGGCGAGGGTCGCGTGACGACCGATCACGACGCCGGCCGGTCGGTCGCCGCGCTGGCGGACGCGCTGCGGGCCGCGGCATCCGATATCGCCGCCGGAACACCGCGCGTCCCCGACCCGACGATCCGTGAGCGGTTCCGGCAGTCGTCCCGCACCGCCGCGATGATCGCCGTCTACGAGCGCGTCATTATCTGACCCCCTCGGAATCGGGAAAGGGCAGAGCTCCGCGCGCTTCGTGAGTACGGAGATCTGCCGTTTCGCGGTTCCTGGGGGGCGCAGCCGGGTGTGAGTCAGGGGCGGCGCGTGCGATCGGTGGGGATCCGGCGGTAGCCGTCGGAGTGGAGGGCGGCGATCGTCGATCCGAGGGCCACCGCGGACAGTGCTGCGAGAAGAATCACGATGAACATGGCAGAAACGCTACGCTTGCGGAAGAACTGCCACGAGTGGCAGGATGGTCACGAACCGCAGGAAAACTGCCACGCTTCGACAGGCTCAGCAAACGCTGGCCGGAGGGGACTCCCATGAGAACCGTCGCCTGCATCGTCACGGACGGCTTCGCGCCGTTCGAGTTCGGAGTGGCATGCGAGGCGTTCGGCCTCGACCGCTCCGACGACGGCATCCCGAGCTTCGACTTCCGCGTCGTGACGCCCGACCCCGGCGTCGTCGAGTCGAAGATGGGCTTCTCCATCAACGTCCACGAAGACCTGTCCTACGCGTACGAGGCCGACCTGGTCGTGGTCTCTCCCGTGCCGCATCAGTACTGGGACCGCGTCGACGAGCGCGTGCTCGACGTCATCCGGGCGGCGGTCGCCCGCGGCGCGTGGGTTCTCAGCGTCTGCAGTGGCTCGTTCGTGCTCGCCGCGTCGGGCGTGCTCGACGGCCGCCGCGCCACGACCCACTGGATGTACGCCCAGAAGATGAAGGACATGTACCCGCAGATCGACGTCGACCCGGACGTGCTGTACGTACAGGACGGCCGCATCATCACGAGCGCAGGCACCGCCGCCGGTCTCGACGCATGCCTGCACCTGCTGCGCCAGGAGCTGGGCGCCGAGCTGACCAACATCATCGCCCGCCGCATGGTCGTGCCGCCGCAGCGCGACGGCGGTCAGGCGCAGTTCATCGCCAACCCGCTGCCGGCCACGACGTCGCTCTCGCTCTCGCCGGTCACCGACTGGATGCTCGACAACCTGCGGCTCGATCTCACCGTCGACCAGCTCGCCGCCAAGGCCCACATGTCGCCGCGCACGTTCGCCCGTCGCTTCAAGGCCGATCACGGCGCGACGCCGGCCGCGTGGCTCGCCCGCCAGCGCATCATCCACGCCCAGCGCCTGCTCGAGAAGACCGATCTGGGGCTCGACCGTATCGCGTACGAGAGCGGATTCGGCTCGGCTGCCGTGCTGCGCCAGAACTTCGCGCGCGTGCTCGGCACGACGCCCACCGCATATCGCTCGCGGTTCGCCTGCAACGACGACGAGATGGCGGATGCCTCGGCCTCCGTCCACGCGTCGGCCGAGGCGTCCCGCGGCGAAGCGGTGCTCGAGTCCGTGGCCTGAAGCCGCGTGGCGCGTGCGCGACGGGCCGCGCGACAACGCGCACGCGGCCGCGCGTCGGGCCACGTGACAACGCGTACGAGGCCGCGCGTCGGGCCACGCGTCGGGCCGCGTGCCAACGCGCACGAGGCCGCGCGAGTCGATCGCGCGGCCTCGTGCGAGGAGTGGAGCGGGACTCAGCCCCGCCGCGCCTTGAGCTCGCGGCCGTGGACCGTCAGCGCGTAGATCACGAGCACATCGAGCGCCAGGACGGCGATCGACAGCCACGGCTGCGCGGCGATGAGGGTCAGCTGACCGATCGCGTTGAGAGCCACGAGGATGATGGCGACGACCCGCGCCCAGGTCGCTCCGCCCAGGAGGGCGAGACCCACGAGGATGAGGAGGAGGCCCGAGATGAGGTGCCACCAGCCCCACGCCTGGATGTCGATCGAGAACAGGCCGGACTCGCCCACGAAGTAGGCCGTGTCGGGTCCGATGAGGGCCTGCAGGCCATGGAAGACGTCGATGACGCCGGCGATGAGCAGGACGACGGCGGCGAAGACGCCCCATCCCACCCATCCGGTCACGGTGGTGTCGTTGTCGGTCATGTCAGTGTCCTTTCGAGGGCGAGGGTGGCCGCTGATGCGCGCGACGTCGTCGCCCGCGTCCGCGGCATGCTCTGAACATGGCGCAGCGGGAGGGTGCGGGCATCACGCAGGACGCATGAAATCGCGCCGGTGCGCCCGGAAGGGCGAAGGCAGCCACCCGGGCGGCGGCCGCCTTCGTTAGCGTGAGACCGTGGCCTTCCATCCGCGTACGTGGTTCTCACGCAAGACCCTGCGCAAGGACGCCGTCGCGGGCGTGATCCTCGGGATCGAGGCGGTGCCCGACGGTCTGGCGGCGGGACTCCTCGCCGGCGTGAATCCGCTCGCCGGGCTCTACGGCTATCTCTTCGGAATGGTCGGGGCCGCGGCCCTCACGAGCAGCGCCTTCATGGCCGTGCAGGCCACCAGCGCGATGGCTCTCGTCGTCTCCGACGCTCAGCTGGGCACGCTGCCGAACCCCGATCGAGGGCTGTTCACGCTCGCGATCCTCACCGGCATCATCATGGTCGTCGCGGGACTGCTGCGCGGCGGTCGCCTGATCAGCTTCGTGCCGACGGCCGTCATGACCGGGTTCGTCACGGCGATCGGCGTGAACATCGTGCTCGGGCAGCTGTCGAACTTCACCGGCTATCAGGCGCAGGGTCCCAACCGGCTGCTGAAGACGATCGACGTGTTCCTGCACATCGGGCAGTGGAGCATCCCGTCGCTCGTCGTGGGGGCGATCTCGGTGCTCGTGATCGTCGTGCTCCTCCCGACCCGGGTCGGCAGCATGGGCCTGGTCATCGCGGTGATCCTCGGCTCGCTCGTGGCCGTGGTGCTCAACACGTGGGTCGGCAGCCCGGTGGTGCTGCTTCGCGACATCGTCGAGGTCCCGCGCGGGCTGCCGGCTCCGGTGCTCCCGAGCATCGCGGATGCCCCCGCGTTGCTGATCCCGGCCCTGTCGCTGACCTTCATCGGCCTCGTCCAGGGCGCCGCGGTATCGGCGGGCATTCCGACCGCCGACGGAAAGCGTGCCGACGCCAACCGCGACTTCCTCGGGCAGGGGCTCGGCAACGTGGTGTCGGGCCTGTTCCAGGGGATGCCGGTCGGCGGCTCGATGTCGGGATCGTCGCTGATCGTCCAGGCCGGCGCGAAGACCCGTCTGTCGCTGTTCATCGCGGGCGCGGTCATGGCCGTCGTGGTGTTCCTCGCCGCGGACCTGGTGTCGTTCGTCGCGATGCCGGCGCTCGCGGGCCTGCTGATGGTGGTGGGATGGCGCGCCGTCAAACCCAGTCGCATCTACTCGGTGGTGAAGTCCGGCGCCCTGCCGACGGCCATCATGGGCGTCACCTTCGGGCTGACCCTGATCATCCCGCTGCAGTTCGCCGTGCTGGTCGGGGTGGGGCTCGGCGTCATCCTGTACGTCGCGGAGCAGTCGAACAGCGTGAGGGTGCGCGCGGTGCACCTGGCCGACGACGGGCGCATGCGCGAGAGCGATCCGCCGGCGGTCGTCCCCCCGCGGGAGGTGCTGGTGCTCCAGCCCTACGGGAGCCTCTTCTTCGCGAGTGCGCCGGTCTTCGAGCGTCAACTCCCCGATGTCAGCCGCGAGTCGAGCGGGGCGGTGGTCATCGTGCGACTGCGGGGTACGGACGAGATCGGCCTGTCGCACGTCGAGGTGCTGCGGCGCTTCGCGCACGAGCTGCGTGACGCCGACTCGAGCCTCAAAGTCGTGGCAAGTGAGGAGCGGGTGGTCTCTCATCTGGCGGCCGGCGGGCTCACCGCCGACATCGGCGAGGGCAACGTCTATCGCGGCTCCGAGTGGGTCGGCGAAGGGCTGCGCCGGGCCTACGCCGATGCGCTCACCGAGATCGGGGACTGAGATCGGGGACGGCGGCGACGTTGATCCGCGTCCCGCGGGCTGGTAAACTTGAGCCAACGCGACTCAAGTTTCGCACACCACAGATTTCAGGAGACAGATGAACGCCACACAACAGCCCGGACAGGAGGACGCGCAGAGCGCCCTCGAGCAGTTCGGGATCAACCTCACCGACCGCGCCCGCCAGGGCAAGCTCGACCCCGTCATCGGGCGCGACAGCGAGATCCGCCGCGTCAGCCAGGTGCTGACCCGGCGCACCAAGAACAACCCCGTGCTCATCGGCGAGCCCGGCGTCGGCAAGACCGCCGTGGTCGAGGGACTCGCCCAGCGCATCGTCGCGGGCGACGTCGCCGAGTCGCTCAAGAACAAGGAGCTCGTCACCCTCGACATCTCGGCGCTCGTCGCCGGCGCCATGTACCGCGGGCAGTTCGAGGAGCGCCTGAAGAGCGTCCTCAAGGAGATCACCGAGTCCGACGGCCGCGTCATCACGTTCATCGACGAGCTGCACGTACTCATGGGCGCGGGCGGCGGCGAAGGCTCGGTCGCGGCATCCAACATGCTCAAGCCCATGCTCGCGCGAGGCGAGCTGCGCATGATCGGCGCGACCACGCTCAACGAGTACCGCGAGTTCATCGAGAAGGATGCCGCGCTCGAGCGCCGCTTCCAGCAGGTCTACGTCGGCGAGCCCTCGGTCGAGGACACCGTCGCGATCCTGCGCGGACTCAAGGAGCGGTACGAGGCCCACCACAAGGTGGCGATCGCGGATGCCGCGCTCGTGGCCGCGGCATCCCTCAGCCATCGCTACATCCCGTCACGGCAGTTGCCCGACAAGGCCATCGACCTCATCGACGAGGCCGCGTCGCGGCTCCGCATGGAGATCGACTCGGCACCGCTCGAGATCGACGAGCTGCGCCGCCACGTCGACCGTCTGAAGCTCGAGGAGCTCGCGCTCAAGAAGGAGAAGGACGACGCGTCGAAGGAGCGCCTGGCGGCGCTGCGCGAAACGCTGCGGGTCGAGCAGGAGAAGCTCGGCGAGCTGCAGGACCGGTGGGAGCGCGAGCGCGCGTCGCTGAACCGGGTGGGCGACCTCAAGACCCGCCTGGACGCGGCGAGGGTCGAAGCCGAGCGCGCGCAGCGCGAGGGCAACCTCGAGAAGGCGTCGCGGCTGCTCTACGCCGAGATCCCGGCGCTCGAGCGCCAGCTGATCGAGGCCGAGCGCGAAGAGCCTGCGGGCGACCGCATGGTCAACGACCAGGTCACCGAGGAGGACATCGCCGCCGTCATCGCGGCGTGGACCGGCATCCCGGTCGGGCGCCTGCTCCAGGGCGAGACCGAGAAGCTGCTGCACCTCGAGGCCGAGCTCGGCAAGCGCCTCATCGGGCAGAAGCAGGCCGTGAAGGCGGTGTCGGATGCCGTGCGCCGCTCGCGTGCGGGCATCAGCGACCCGGGCCGGCCGACGGGCTCGTTCCTGTTCCTCGGCCCGACCGGCGTGGGCAAGACCGAGCTCGCCAAGGCGCTCGCCGAGTTCCTCTTCGACGACGAGCACGCGATGGTCCGCATCGACATGTCGGAGTACGGCGAGAAGCACACCGTGTCGCGCCTCGTCGGCGCCCCTCCGGGGTACATCGGCTACGAGCAGGGCGGTCAGCTCACCGAAGCCGTGCGGCGACGCCCGTACTCGGTGGTGCTGCTGGACGAGGTCGAGAAGGCGCACCCCGAGGTCTTCGACGTGCTGCTGCAGGTGATGGACGACGGCCGCCTCACCGACGGACAGGGGCGCACGGTCGACTTCACGAACGTGATCCTCGTGCTCACGTCGAACCTCGGCTCGCCGATCCTCATCGACCCGACGCTGTCGGCCGAGCAGAAGCGCGATGCGGTCATGGGCATCGTGCGGCAGGCCTTCAAGCCCGAGTTCCTCAACCGTCTCGATGACATCGTCATGTTCTCGGCCCTCAGCGAGGACGACCTGGCGCAGATCGTCGAGCTCGCGGTGTTCGCGCTGCAGCGGCGTCTCAAGGACCGCCGCCTGACGCTCGCGGTCACCCCCGACGCGCGCGCCTGGCTCGCCGAGCGCGGCTACGACCCGGTGTTCGGGGCGCGGCCGCTGCGCCGGCTCATCCAGTCCGAGATCCAGGACCGTCTCGCGATGGCCCTGCTGTCGGGTGGGGTGCGGGACGGGGACGTCGTGCGCGTGGACGTCGCGGCCGACGGCACGTCCCTCGTGCTCACCAGCGATGGACCCGCCGCCACCGAGCCCGCCGTGGACGACGAGGACGTCATCGAGGCCGAGCTGCTCGACGACTGAGCCCGGCGACGACGCTGCTCGACGACTGAGCCCGGCGACGGAACCCATGGACGAATGACGGATGCCTCGCCCCGCGGCTGCGGGACGAGGCATCCGTCATGATCGGTGTGGGTGCTCAGTCGTTCACGAGCACCGAGTCGGCGGCGGGACGGCGCTCACGCGGCGCGGTCTCGCGGGCCTGCAGCTCGGCGGACACCGTGCGGATGTCGCCGAGGCTGCCCACGGCCATCACCGTGACGGGGAGGAAGTCGTCGCTCAGGCCGAACGCCGCGGCGATGGCATCGCGGTCGAAGCCGCCCATCTGGTGCGTCGAGAGGCCGTCGGCGTGCGCCTGCACGGTGAAGTGGGCGGCCACCTGCCCGGTGTCGTACTGTGCCCAGGTCATCGGCTGGCCGTCGCGCGTCGTCTCGGCGACGAACACGACGAGCGCCGCCGCGTCGCCGGCCCACACGCTGTTGAAACCGGCCAGCGCCGACATGACCTGCGCGTGAGATGCCGAGCCGCGGCGTGCGACGATGACGCGCCACGCCTGCGTGTTGGCGGCGGTCGGCGACCACCGCGCCGCCTCGAGCGCGCTCGCCAGGGCGGTCTCGTCGATGACGGACTCGGGGTCGAAGATGCGGGTGCTCCAGCGCTCCGCGAGGATGTCGATGATCGGGGCGTCGGTGTCGGCGGTGCGATCGGTGAGAGTAGCCATGGCGTCTCCTTGTGAGTGGATGTGATCAGCAGGACGCCATCGGCCCGAGTGCATGCAACCGCATATACCCGTTGACCATTCCCTCACCGCTGTTGCGCCGCCGGGCGACCGGTGCCGTGAGAGCATCGAGCGTGCGCACCGTCCGTGCCCTGTGGGGCTCCTCGCATCCGGGGCCGACGCTCGTCGTGACGGCGCTCGCGCTCGCGCTGGGCATCGCGACCGGGCTGGAGGCCTGGCGCATCGTGCTCCTCACGGTCTCGGTGTTCGCCGGCCAGCTCTCGGTGGGCATCTCGAACGACGCGTTCGACGCGCCCCGCGACCGCGCCGTCGGTCGCACCGACAAGCCCCTCGCCCGCGGCGACGTCTCCCTCGGCGTCGCCTGGATCGCGGCATCCGTACTGCTGGCGATCGCGCTCGCACTCTCGGTGCCGCTGGGATGGCGGATGCTCGCGGCACATGCCCTCGCGCTCGGCTCGGCGTGGTCCTACAACGCGGGGCTCAAATCGACGCCGTGGTCGATCGTGCCGTTCCTCGTCAGCTTCGGGATATTCCCGTCCCTGGCGACCCTCTCGGCTCCCGAACCGGCGTTCGCGGCAGGCTGGGCCTGGATCGCGGGCGCGGCGCTCGGCGCGGCCGTGCACCTCACCAACGTGCTGCCCGACCTGGACGACGACGCCCGCACCGGGGTGCGAGGGCTGCCGCACCGGCTCGGCCCGCGGATCTCCGCCATCACCGCCGCGCTGGCCGTAGTGGGTGGTGCGATCGCCGTGCTGCTCGGCGCGGCGGGCGGCGATCTCGCCACGGTCTCGGTCGTGTCGTGGGTCTTCTTCGCGGCGGTCTTGGTCGTCGCAGCGGTCACGGCGTGGCGGGCGATCGTGAGACCGCCGAGCCGCGCGCTGTTCCGGCTGGTCATGCTCGCGGCGCTACTGCTGGCGACGCAACTGGTCGCCTCCGGCAGCGCCCTCGTCGGCTGATCCCGGTTCCCTTCCTGCGTTTGGGGCGCAAGCCGTTCGTTTGGGGCGCGTGCGATGCGCCCCGAACGCACGCCGTGCGCCCCAAACCCGGGAAAGACAGAGGGGAGGGACGGATGCTGCCGCCGCGGGCCGCGGGCCGCGGGCCGCGGGCCGCACGCCGGTCAGGCGTCGGCGTCCGCGCGCCGGTCAGGCGTCGGCGTCCGCGCGCCGGTCAGGCGTCGGCGTCCGCGCGCCGGTCAGGCGTCGGCGTCGAAGCCCATCGCGTAGGCACGCGCGAACAGTCGTCCGGACGCCCCGGCCAGCATCGCGCGCACCGCGGTCCGTCGCAGCACGTCGGTATGCGGCAGCGGCCGGCCCAGCGCCGTGTTCACCGACGCCATCGCCGCCGCTCGCCGGGCCGACCGGACGCGGCGCTCCTCCCACCGTCGCAGCTCCGCGTCGGGCGCTGTGCCGGTGCGCGTCCACGAGGCGAGCAACGGGGCCAGGGCCACAGCGTCCAGCAGGCCGAGGTTCATGCCCTGACCGCCGATGGGGCTGACCTCGTGCGCGGTGTCGCCGATCGCGAAGACCCGCCCGTTGCGGAGGCGCGGGGCGACGACCCGGCGCACTCCGAACGACGTCGCCGTCTCCACCGCGCTCGCGGCGGTCTCCTCGCCGCGCCGCGCGAGCGCCGAGCGCAGTCGCTCCGCCCGGGCCTCGGGTGCGTCGTCGGCGCCTGGCGCGTCCCACGCGACGAATCGGCGCCGGCCGCCGGGCAGCGGGAAGGACTCGAGCACCCCGTCCGGGTCGAGGTTCACCACGGCGACCTCGTCGTCGGGCCGGCCGGTGGCGGCGGCATCCGTCATCAGATAGCGGTCGCGGTACTCGTGCAGGCCGACGCGCCCCGGCCGGTAGACGAGGTCGCGAGCGCCCGCGCCGCCGGCGACGACCACGATGCGGCTCTCGGACTCGATGATGCGTCCGAGGTGCGCCGCGCGCACCACCACGCCCTGTGTGCGCGGGATCACCGCCATGACATGGGCGCCGCGCAGCGGCTCCGGAGCGCCCGCGCCGAGCACGGACTCCGTCGAGGTCTGCGGGAGGGTCGCGACGAATGGGAACCGCGCCGCGATCTCGTCGAAGTGCACCGTGCCGAGCAGGCGTCCGCGGCTGCGCGCCTCACCGCGCCCGACCCGGACGGCCCCGGCGAGCAGGCGCTCGGTGAGGCCGGACGGTTCCAGCGCGGCCAGGACGGGGGAGTGGATGCCGATGGCCCGGGTGCCGTCGCCGACCGTGGGCCGCCGCTCCAGCACGTTCGCCTCGACGCCGCGTCGTGCGAGTTCGCTCGCCAGCAGCATGCCCACGGGACCGGCGCCGACGATCGTGACGTCAGCCACGGCCACGACCCACCGCGAGAACACGGAACGGCACCGGGATCTGCACGGTCCACGTTCCGGGCATCGCGTCGTCGAGCTTTGCCGCCAGTTCGGTGGCCGTGTAGCTGCGACGGATGGAGCGCAGCCCGTCGGTCCGCAGGAACGTGCCCGGGGCGAGCGGCGTGATGCCGATCGCGTAGAGGGCGTAGGCGAGCCGCGAGCGCGCGATGTCGCTGTGCAGGACCAGCCCGTGTGACAGGGCGAGCGACTCCGCGGCGAACTCCGGCAGGTCCGCGCCCAGATGGTGCAGCACGTGATTCGACAGGACGGCGTCGAAGGTGAGGCCCTCGCCGACCAGCGTCGCCGCGTCGGCGCGGCGGAACGTCACGCCGTCCACCGGTCCGCGCTCCACGGCGACCTCGTACGAACGCGGGTCGGGATCGATCCCGGTCCATTCCACCTCGAGCCCGTCCCGCCGTGCCTCGGCAGCCAGCCGCAGCACGACATCGCCGCCACCGCAGCCCACATCGAGCACGCGGGCCGGACGCCCCAGCGCCCGGAGGTGCGGAGCGAGAGTGTGCCGGTACACGGCGCCCCAGCCCGAGACGAGGCGGTTGACGGTGCCGAACCGCCGCAACGTCGCGCGCAGGCGGTCGGGGTCGCACGACGGGTCGTCCATGAGCTCGGCGAGACCCTCGTCGCGCACGGCGAGGCTCATGCGTCGGCCGCCGTCCCGGCCCAGGCGTCCCTGTTCGACGCCGGTGCCGCAGCGCTCACGCGGATGCCGCCACCGCGAGGGCGATCTCGTCGTCGACGGGTGCGGCCGCGCGCCGTCTCGTCATGAGCGCCGACTCGACGGTGAGCCCCGGCCCGAACGCCAGTCCGGCGACGCGCGCGCCGTCGCCCACCTCGTCGTCCCGCAGCAGTGCGGCGAGGATGAACAGGATCGTCGCGCTCGACATGTTGCCGAAGTCGCGCAGCACGTCGCGCGAGGCGGCGAGGGCGTCCGGGGTGAGGCCCAGGCCGGCCTCCACGCGATCGAGCACGCTGCGCCCGCCCGGATGCACCGCCCACACCTCCGGCTGGCCGTCGTCGCCGAGGAACCGCGCGACCGCGCCCTGGATCTCGCGGCCGATGATCCGCGGCACCTCGGCCGACAGCACCATCTCGAAGCCGTTGTCGCCGATGGTCCACACCATGTCGGTCTCGCCCTCGTCGGTGAGCGCGCTGCCGAAGCGTTCGAGTTCGAGCCCTCCGGGGCGGCCGATGGCCGGGTTCGCCGTCACGATCGCGGCGGCGGCGCCGTCGGCGAAGACGGATGCCGCGACGATCTGCTGCGGGTCGGCCGAGGCGCGCACGTGCAGCGAGCAGAGCTCCGTGCACACGACCAGCACCACGGCGTCCGGCCGCGTCGCGGCGAGCGCCGTCGCCACGCGCAGCGCCGGAAGCGCCGCCGCGCACCCGATGAAACCCAGGTGGCAGCGCTCGACGGTCGGGCTCAGGCCGAGATCACGGACGAGGCGATAGTCGGGTCCCGGGGCGAAGAGGCCGGTGCACGACACGGTGACGACGTGGGTGATCGCCGACGGCTCGATGCGCGCGTCTCGCAGGGCGCCACGGGCCGCCTCCGCCGAGAGGGGCGGTGCGGTGGCGATGTACAGGTCGTTGCGCGCGCCCGTCGTGGGGGAGAGGAGGCGCCCCTCCGCGTCGACGAAGGCCGGAACGCCCTCTGCGCGGGGACCGGGAGGCGTCGCCAGATCCGTGAGGACGGTGTGGCGCTGCGCGATGGCGGAGGCGTCGAACACCGCCTGGATGCGGCGCCGCGTCAGGCGATCGACGCCGTCCTGCGCGGCGAACAGCGCGCGCACCTCGTCCTGGTGGAGGCGGGTCGCAGGGACCGCCGTGCCGATCGAGACGATGCGCGCCGTCATGGAGCAACCTAAGCATGCTCCGACACCCGTGAGCACCGTCTTGCCGGAATCCGGGCCGTGAGGTACCGGAGAACCCCGGCTGCGGGGCGCCGAGAGGAGCGGATGCCCCGGCCCGACCCTGCACGGCGGGCCGAGGCATCCGAACTTCGTGGGGCTCAGCACCTGCGCGTCAGCGCGGTGGCTCGGCGTCGGCCTCCTCCTCCAGCCCGATCCCGGCCGTCGCGCCCCTACCGTGCTCCTCGTGGGCCTCGGGCAGCTCGCGCATGCCCCAGAACGGCCCGGTGACGACGAAGAGACAGGCCAGCAGCTCGCCGCTCGCCGCGATCCAGAGCGTGGGGACCGTGCCGATCCACGTGCCGAGCGCACCGGCCAGCAGCGCGCCGATCGGCATGACCCCCCACACCACGAACCGGATGGAGGCGTTCATGCGGCCGAGGAGGCGCGGCGGGGTGATGCGCTGGCGGAAGGTCACCTGCGTGACGTTGTAGAGCAGGATCGTGAAGCTCATGATGAAGCCCTGGATCACCAGCAGCGGGAAGGCGAACGCCGGCACGAGCGAGATCGCGGGGAGGAACAACGGTGCGACGCTGAACGCGATCGCGCTGATGGGGATCGCCCGCGCTTCGCCGAGCCACGTGATGATCCGCGGTGTGGCGATCGCGCCGACGAGCCCCCCGACCGCCGACAGCGAGAACACGATGCCGAACATCTCGGGGCTGAGGCCCAGCTCGCGCAGCACGAAGATCGGCACGAGGGTCTGGGCGATGGTCCCGAAGAAGTTGGCCATGCCCGTCGTGCCGACGATGCGGCGCAGCAGCGGATTGCCGAACACCCAGCTCAGCCCCTCGCCGATCTCGCGGACGAGCGGCCGGTGATCCTCGCGTGCACGGAGCTTCTCGGTGTCTCGTGTGAAGAGCAGGGCGATGAACGAGGCGACGTAGGTGCCGACCGTGGCGAAGATCGCGAACGGCGCCGACAGTACGCCGATGAGCCAGCCGCCGATACCGGGGCCGGCAAGGTTGGCCAGTTCGTAGGTCGACTGCAGCTTGCCGTTCGCCTCGGCGATCTGGTCGGTGCGCACGAGCGACGGGATGATGCTCTGATACGACACGTCGAAGAACACGGTCGCCACGCCCATGATGAGCGCGACCACGATCATGTGCCAGATCTCGAGCACACCGAGCAGGGCGAGCACGGGCAGTGTGCCGAGCGCGACGGCTCTGACACCGTCGGCGACGATCATGACGTGCCGCTTGCGCATGCGGTCGATCCAGGCGCCGGCCGGAAGCCCCACCACGAGGAACGCGGCGACCTGCGCCGCGTTGAGCACGCCGACCTCCCATTCGGTCGCGTTCAGCATCAGCACGGCCAGCACGGGGATGGCCAGCTCCGTGATCTGAGCGCCGAATTGACTGAGCGCCTGTCCGCTCCACAGCGTCAGGAAGTTCGCGTCGCGCCAGAGCGACCGCTTGCGCGGGCCGGCAGTCGGCGCGGTGGCGGCGGCATCCTGACCCGTCGCGACGGCAGCTTGATCCGCGGCGACCTCGTCGGCGACCGGCACCTCGGGACGCGGAGACGCCGCCTCGGCACGCGCTTCTGCGAGCGCGTCGGCGGCGAGCTGTGCCGACTCGGCGGCGACCGGAGGTTCTTCTGATTGGGACATCTCAATCAGTGTGCGCCACTGATTGAGATGTGTCAATCAGTCTTGTAAGGTGGCGTCGTGGCGGACGATCAGAAGGACCGGATCGAGCTGCGTCCCGGCGATCCCGAGGCCGAGGCGCGCATGCGCGCGATGAGCTCGCCGCTCCGGCTGCGCGTGCTCCGGCTCTGCGCGTTCGAGTCCCGCACCAACAAGGAGCTCGCCGAGCTGCTCGGGGTGAACCCCGGCACGATGCTGCACCATGTGCGCACCCTCGTGCAGACCGGCTACCTCGCAGCCGAACCCGAGCGCACCGGCGCGCAGGGAGCGCGCGAGGTGCCCTACCGGGCGACCGGGCTGTCGTGGCGGACGTCGATGCCCGGCGGCTCGCCCGTGCTGATCGAGACGTTCCTGCAGCAGATCCAGGGCGTCGATCCCGACGATCTCGACTCCACCTGGCTCGGGCTGAAGCTCACACCCGAGCACCGCGAGGAGTTCCAGAACCGCCTGTACGCGCTGGTCAACGAGTTCAAGGAGCGCGGTCCCGACCCCGACGGCGACACGTACTCGTTCTTCAGCACGCTCCACCCCGACGAGAACCCGCCCGCCGCGCCCTGACCCCCTCACCACCCTCGCATCGCCCCCCGCCCCCCCCGTTTCCGGCAGAAACACACCCCGTTGACTTGCCCCAGATGTACGCGACACGCCGTGCGCCGCGTACATCTGAGGCAAGTCATCGATCTTGGCGGCGGCGGAAGAGCGCGGGAACTTCTCCGGACGACGGATGCCGGGGGACGCGGCATCCGCATAGCCTGAGCGGATGACCACCGCGACGGCTGACCTGTACGACGAACGCGGGGACGAGCTCGACTCGCTCGCCCTGCAGCTGCACGATCTCGGCGGCCGTGAGGCGTTCGATGGACCGATCCGCACCGTGCGGTGCCACCGCGACAACGCGCTCGTGAAGGAGCTGCTCGCCACCGCGGGCGGTGGGGCCGTGCTCGTGATCGACGGTGGCGGATCACTCGAGTCGGCGCTGGTCGGCGACCTGATCGCGGCGTCGGCGGTCGAGAACGGCTGGGCCGGGCTTATCGTCTTCGGCGCGATCCGCGACCGCGTGGCCATCGGCCGGCTGCCGCTCGGCGTCAAGGCGCTGGGGTCCAACCCCCGAAAGAGCGCGAAGGCGGGGATCGGCGAGGTCGACGTGCCCGTGACCATCGCGGGCGTCGCGTTCGTCCCCGGCCGGCACGTGTGGGCGGATGCCGACGGGATCCTCGTCGAGCGCTGACCCTCCCGCACGACCGGCGCCGATGCGCGAGGCCGCGCCGACGGCGGAGGACCGGCCGCGGCCGCCGCCCCGCGTCAGGGCAGCTTCTGCCAGTGCTCCGGTCCGAGCGAGCCCGCCGGGTACTCGTCGAGCGGCACGTCCCCTGCCCGCCACGCGGCGAGCACCGGGTCGACGATGCGCCACGACTGCTCGGCCGCGTCGCCGCGCACCGCGAGCGTCGCGTCGGCATCCAGGATGCCCGACAGCACCTCGCCATAGGCCTTGAGCGCGCCTTCGCCGAGGTCGGCTTCCAGGAGCGCGCGCTCCAGCTCGAACGGATCGTCGCCGCCGTTGACGTTGAGCTCCAGGTCCATGCGGTCCGGGCCGAGCGAGAAGCGCAGTACCGCGCCCGGGGCGGCGCCGGTCAGCCCGTCGGGCACGTGGTTGACCGGGCGGAAGGTGACCACGACTTCGCCGTCCTTGCCGGCCAGCGCTTTGCCCGAGCGCAGGGTGAACGGCACGCCGCGCCAGCGGTCGTTGCGCACCTCGCAGGTCACCTCCGCGAGCGTCTCGGTGTCGCGCGAGGCATCGACGCCGGGCTCGTCGACGTACGAGGGCAGCTGCCGCTCGCCGACCTTCCCGGCGGTGTAGCGCGCACGGCGCGACGCCGTGACCGGATCGTCCTGCCACACGTGCGTCGCCCGCAGCACCGCCGCCGTCGCATCGCGGAAGTCGCGCTCGTGGAGGGTCGATGGCGGTTCCATGGCCAGCACCGCCATCACCTGCAGCAGGTGGCTCTGGATCATGTCGATCAGCGCGCCGGCCCTGTCGTAGTAGCCCGCGCGGCCTTCGAGGCCCAGCGTCTCGTCGAATCGGACGACCACCGACTCGATGTGCTCGGCCGACCAGACCGGGGCGAAAACGCGGTTGGCGAATCGCACGCCGAGCATGTTGAGGGTCGTAGACCGTCCGAGGAAATGGTCGATGCGGAACACCTGCTCCTCGGGGACGAGCCGCGCCAGCGTCGCGTTGAGGCGGCGTGCCGAGGCCTCGTCGATGCCGAAGGGCTTCTCGAGCGCCAGCACGGTGCCCTCGGGGAGGGTCACGTCAGCCAGTGCCTCGCAGGCCGCCGCGGCGACGGCGGGCGGCACCGCGAAGTACAAGGCGACGTTGTCTCCGGCGCCGGCGATCAGCCGCGCGAGGTCGTCGGCGTCGGTGATGTCGGCGCGCTGATAGGTGGTCTCGGCGATGGCGGCGAACGCCTTCTCGAAGCCCGCCGACGCGAACGCCTCGCGCACCGTGTCGCGCCATCGCGCGTCGTCCCATTCGTCCATTCCGGCACCGCGCAGGCGCACCCGCCGATGCGGCTCCATCGTGAGCAGCTGCCCCAGTGCGGGCAGCAGCAGCCGCGAGGTCAGGTCGCCGGAAGCGCCGAGGATGACAAGCGTGGTCTCGTTGGCCATGGCCTCAACCTATTCACCCGGCTCCCGATGCGGCAGGGGCTTGCGCGCCGCCCGCTGCGTGCCGTCCGGCGACCCCCTCGACAGGCACCGCCCGCAAGAGGATCGTGGGCGTGGGGATACACACTGGGAGGCTGTCATGTTCACACCCGATCGGCCGTTCTCGAGCTTCGCCGTACCCGACATCGGCGAAGCCGCGACGTTCTACCGCGACACGCTGGGGCTCGACGTGACCGTGTACGAGGAGATGGGCGGCGGCTTCACGATCGCCCTCTCCGGCGGCGGTCACGTCTTCGTCTATCCGAAGGAGGATCATGAACCGGCTGTGTTCACCATCCTCAACTTCAGCGTGGACGACGTCGACGCCGCCGTGGACGATCTCAACGCCCGCGGCGTCGTCACGAAGATCTACACCGATCCCGACTACGGCACCGACGAGAAGGGCATCTCGCGCGGCTTCGAAGGCGGGCCCGACATCGCCTGGTTCCGCGATCCCGCGGGCAACGTCATCTCGGTCGGCGAGATGGCCCCGCAGATGATGGGCCGCTGACTCGCTCGTAGCTCGCACGCGGGTGCAAAGGGCGTGGAGAACGGATGCCGCGACCCCGCGCAAAGCGCAGGGCCGCGGCATCCGTCATTCGGGTGGTCAGCGCGCGAGCGCCTCCGAGAGCTTCACGCGGCCGCCCATGCGCAGCAGCGAGTTCTCGTAGATGCGCGAGGCGACGAGGATCGCGGCGATGCACGTCGCGATGAGGATCGCGATCGACAGCAGCGGCTCCCACCAGAGGGCCTGACCGAGGAAGATGCGCATCGGCATGCCCACCGGTGCCGAGAACGGCACGTACGACATGATCCCGAGCACCAGCGGGTTGTCGTTGAAGAAGATGACCAGGAAGTACGGAGCCATGATCAGCATCGTGAGCGGTGTCGTGGTCGAGCCCACGTCCTCCATCCGCGAGACCATCGATGCCGCCGCCGCGAACAGCGACGCGAGCAGGATGAATCCGAACAGGAAGAAGATCGCGAACCACGCGATGGGGCCGCCGAGGCCCTGAAGCAGCGCCGTCTGATCCGTCACGGTGAGTCCGATGATCGCGATGGCGGCGAGGATGAGGATCTGGCCCATCGCGAGGATCGTGTTGCCGATGACCTTGCCCGCCAGGAGCGAGCGGACAGGGATCGCTGAGATCAGCAGCTCCACGACCCGCGTCTGCTTCTCCTCGACGACGCTCTGTGCGATGGTGCCGCCGAACATCGACGCGGCGAACAGGAACACGATGCCGAAGCCGAGAGCGGCGATGTAGCCGAGCGCGGCGTTGACGTCGTCCGGCGAGAGCAGCTCCACCGGGGGGAGCTGCGACAGCTGCAGCAGCAGCTGCGTCGGCGGGGATGAGTCCGCGACGACCGCGAAGCCGAGCGGCGACGACGAGTCGGCCACCACGGCCGCATCGACCGTGCCGTCCTCGACGAGCGCCTCGGCTGCGCCCCTGTCGGCGACCTCGGTGACGTCGAGCCCCTCGGCGTCCGCGACGTACTGCTGTGCGTCGGCGGTGACCGCGACGGGCGTGCCGGTCGCGTTCGACGCCTGGAGGCCGCCCCAGATCACGAGCGCCAGAGCGCCGAGGAAGAGGATCGCGGTCGAGATGACGAAAGCCTTGCTGCGCAGCTTCGAGCCGATCTCGCGCTCGGCGACGAGCCAGACGGCCTGCCCGCTGCCCAGAGCGCTGGAGCCGCGTGCGCCGCCGCTGCGGCGGGTGTCGGTGGTGCTCACTGGATGACCTCCCGGAAGATCTGGGCGAGGGACGGATGCTGGGGCGCGAAGCTGGCGACATCCCCTTGTGCGACGGCTCGGCGCAGCACCCGCTGTGCGGTCTCGTCGCTGTCGACGTCGAACACCGCGTACCCGCCGTCGAAGTCGAGCACCTCGACGCCGGGCTCGGTGCGCAGCCACCCGGCGTCGCCGGCGGAGACGAGCTCGAAGCGGCGCGTCGAGTGCTGTGCGCGCAGCGTGTCGCGGGCGCCTGCGGCGCGGATGGTGCCGCCGGCGATGATCACGAGGTCGTCGCACAGGCGCTCGACGACGTCGAGCTGGTGCGAGGAGAACAGCACCGCGGCGCCGGCCGCCGCGCGCTCCTGCAGCACGCCGGCCACGACGTCGACAGCGAGGGGGTCCAGGCCCGAGAACGGCTCGTCGAGGATCAGCACCTGCGGGTCGTGCACGAGCGCCGCAGCGATCTGCGCGCGCTGCTGGTTGCCCAGTGAGAGCGTCTCGACGTTGTCGTTCAGGCGCTCGCCGAGTCCGAGCTGCTCGAGGAGCGCGGTCGCGCGGGCCGCGGCATCCGTCTTCGAGAACCCGTGCAGCCGCGCGAGATAGACGATGTGCTCGAGCACCTTCATCTTCGGATACAGGCCGCGCTCCTCGGGCATGTAGCCGAAGCGGCGACGATCGGATGCCGTCACCTCGGTGCCGTCGAGCGTCACCGTGCCCGCGTCGCCGGCGAGCACTCCCAGCACGATCCGCATGGTCGTGGTCTTGCCGGCCCCGTTGCCGCCGACGAATCCGGTGAGCCGGCCCGGCCGCACGTCGAACGACACGTCGTCGAGCACGCGGCGCCCCCCGTAGCTCTTGCCGATACCGCGTAGCTGCAGCATCCTGTCTCCTCTCGTTTCTCCCCACCGCCGACGCTACGGATCCCCCCGCCCGCCGTCCTCCCCCTGGAGGGGGAGTGCCGCGTTCCTCCCCGCGACGGACCGTCAGCGCAGACGCGCCGGATGACGGCGTCTTGCATGCGACGGAATGCATCCCAGGTTCATGTGATTGCATGGAGGTGGAACGTCCACGGTGGTCCCCACCGGGGACGCCTCTGTTTTTCAAGGAGTACAACATGTCCGATCGGACCATCGGCTACATCGTCGGCAGCATCTCGTCGACCTCGATCAACCGCCGCCTCGCGAAGGCGCTCGAGCGCCTCGCCCCCGAGGGCACGACCCTCGTGGAGATCCCGATCAAGGACCTGCCCTTCTACTCGCCCGACTTCGACGCCGACTACCCGCAGGTCGCACGCGACTTCAAGCAGGCCATCGAGGACGTCGACGGTGTCATCATCGTGACCCCCGAGTACAGCCGCTCCATCCCCGGCGTGCTGAAGAACGCCCTCGACTGGGCGTCGCGCCCGTACGGCCAGGGCTCGTTCAACGGCAAGCCCACCGCCGTCATCGGCACCTCGGGCGGCGGCATCGCCACCGCGGCCGCGCAGCAGCACCTCAAGGCGATCCTCAGCCACTACAACGCTCCGACACTCGGCCAGCCCGAGGGCTACGTGCAGACCACGCCCGGCCTCTTCGCCGACAACGGCGAGGTCACCAACGACCAGACCGCCGAGTTCCTCGTCGGCTACCTCCAGGCATTCGGCGCCCTCGTCGACCGCTACGCGAAGGTCCCGGTCGCCGCCTGATCTCCCCCCCGCGTCGGCGGCGCGTGTGCGCCCGCCGACATCGTTCCAGCCGATCGGATGCCCCGGCCCGTCGCCCCTCGAGGACGCGGGGCCGGGGCATCCGTGGTTCTCACTTGGCCCGAAGCGGTCAGGAGGTCAGAGCCGGGTTCGGTGCCTGCGCGTTTCTGGCGACTCGCCAAAGACGTGCCGAAACGGACGCTGTGTTTGGCGACTCGCCAGAAATGCACCGAACGGGGCGAGTCGGGGTCGGGAGGATTCTGGCGACTCGCCAAAGACGTGCCGAAACGGACGGTGTGTTTGGCGACTCGCCAGAAATGCACCGAACGGGGCGAGTCGGGGTCGGGAGGATTCTGGCGACTCGCCAAAGACGTGCCGAAACGGACGGTGCGTTTGGCGATTCGCCAGAAACGCACCGAACGGGGCCGAGTCGTGGTCGGGAGGATCTTGGCGACTCGCCACTCTGTGCATGCGTCGGCGGTGTGTTCTGGCGACTCGCCCCAGGGTGCCGACCGGGTCGCAGGCAGACGCGAGGCGAGGTCAGGTCAGGCCGTGGCGGTGGGCGTAGACGACGGCGGCGACGCGGTCGCGGGCGCCGAGCTTCTGCAGCACGTTCGACACGTGGGTCTTGACCGTGGCCTCGCCGATGAACAGCTGCTGCGCGATCTCGGCGTTGCTCAACGCCTGCGCCACGAGTCGCAGCACCTCGCGCTCGCGCTCGGTGAGCTCGACGGTCGGCACGCCGTTGTCGCGCGAGAGTGCAACGGGCGGCCCAGGCGTACGGGCGTTTCCTGCCTCTCGTCCACCCGCAGTTCTCTCGCGATCAGCGGGCGCCGCGGCGAAGCGGGCGATCACGCGGCGGGTGACCTCCGGAGCGAGCAGCGCGTCGCCGGCGGCGGCGACCCGCACGGCGTTGATGAGCTCTTCGGGGCCGGCGTTCTTCAGCAGGAAGCCGCTGGCACCGGCCGCCAGCGCGTCGAACAGGTAGTCGTCCCGGTCGAACGTCGTCACCACGACGACGGCTGCGTCGACGGCGGTGTCGCCGGTGATGCGCCGCGTGGCCTCGAGCCCGTCCATGTCGGGCATCTGCACGTCCATGCAGATCACGGCGGGATGCAGAGCGGATGCCGCGGCCACCGCCTCCACCCCCGTCGAAGCCTCGCCGACGACGATGATGTCGCCGGCCGACTCGAGGATCATGCGGAAGCCCGCCCGCATGACGGCATGGTCGTCGACCAGGAGCACGCGGATGGCGTCGGTCATGCGGGCACCCCGGTCCGAGACGCGCCGTTGCCGACCGCGGACGCGATCGGCACCCGCAGTCTCACCAGGAACCCGCCTCGCGCACGGGGACCGGTCTCGAGCACCCCGCCCGACGCCGCGGCGCGCTCCCGCATGCCGACCAGGCCGAGCCCCGGCCGCATCGGCGCCGCGACGGCGCGTCCCGTGTTGACGACCTCCAGCTCGACCGCGTCGCCGTTGTAGCGCAGGCGGACGTCGGCCGCGGCATCCGGTCCGCCGTGCCGGCGGGCGTTCGTGAGCGCCTCCTGGGCGACGCGGTACATGTTCACCTGCACGAGATCGGGCAGCTCGACCCGCTCGCCGATGACCGTCAGCGTGGTGGGAAGGCCGTTGTCGTTGGCGTGCTCGACGAGCTCGGCGAGGGCCGAGAGCTGCACCGTCGAGGCGCCGTCTGCGTCGCGGGAGGTGGTGCGCAGCGTCTCGAGCAGCTGGCGCAGATCGGCGATGGCCGAGCGGGCGGACTCCTCGATGCCGAGCAGCGCCGTGCGCGCGGCATCCGGATCCCGCTCCAGCACCGCACGGGCGGCGCCGGCCTGCACCCCCATCGCCGAGACGTGGTGCGCGACGACATCGTGCAGCTCCCGGGCGATGCGGACCCGGTCGAGCGCCACCGCCTGCGCGGCGGTCATCTCGCGCTCCTGCTCGAGCTCGCGCGTGCGCTGCTCCAGGGCGGAGCGCGACATCGCCGCGGCGTAGGCGCGGTCGCCCATGTAGTAGGCGCCGCCGAAGAAGCCGGCGTTGACGAGCAGCTGGAGGAGGAGCATCGCGGCGAAGGGCGAGAACAGTCCGGCGCGGGAGAGGCCCTCGTCGGACGGATCGATCGCCGACTGGAACATCGTGACGATCAGCCACACGAACATGCCGACGATCACGCCGACGCGTACCCACATCGCGCGTCGGCGGTCGTCGACCCAGGCGCCGACGGTGTACATGGCGATGAACATCGCGATGTTCGAGACGTACAGGTCGGGGATGCGCAGGGTCACCCCGACGAAGAACACCACGGCGACTGCGACGACGACGATCTCGGGGAACCGCCGCCGCACCGCGAGCGGGGCCGTGAGCCCGAGGCTGTACAGCAGCGCCCACTGCATGCCGCCGTTCGCATCGTCGCCGTATATGCCGGCCACCGACCCGAGCGCGGTGCTCAGTACGGCCGAGACGAACAGCGCTGCGGCCAGCCACACGTCGTTGCGCAGCTCGCCGGCCGTGGGCCGCGAGCGCTGGAGCGGGTGCGGCGCAGGGAGGTCGGACATCCCTCCACGCTACGGGGCGGGCTCTGCCCCGGCATCCCCCGTCAGGCGGAGACGGCGTTGCCGTTGGGTGTCGAGTCTCTGGCGTGGGCTCAGCTTCTCATCGAAGCGCGGTCGGCGCCCGCCCGACGGCGACGGTCGATCACCACGAGCAGGATGCCGGACAGCACCATCGCGAGAGCCGGCACGCCCCAGGGTGCGAACGTTCCGCCCGTTGGCGGCAGAGGAGGAGGCGGTGCCTGGTCGGTGTTCACGATGGTGCACACCGCTTGGGTGCCGAGCGCGATCAGGACCGACGCACCGGTGACCGGCGCGCCTGTGCACGACCACAGCGCCGCGTCGTACCCGCTGGGTCCGGTCTCTGACAGCGTGTAGGTGCCCGCATCCACCGATGCCGCCGTCACGGGCATCGAGCCGGTGACCCCCGAGATCGTCGTCGGACCCTCGGCGGTCAGCGTCCAGGCGGTGGACGGCTGGGTCCCCCCGTGCACGTTCTGGACCACCTTCACCAGTGTCAGAGTCGCCGGGCGGTCCGAGTTGGTGATGCTGCAGGTCGCCGTCTCACCGGGCGCGAGCGTCACTGTCGTGTCCGTGGTTCCGGTCGCGCCGTCGCACACCCAGCTCGATGCGTCGTAGCCGGTAGGACCTCCGGATTCGGACAGGGCGTACATGCCGACCTGGACAGGCGCGCTGGTGACGTCCGTGGAGCCCGTCGCGCCGGAGATCGTGACCGGACCGGCAGCGGCAAGC
Organism: Microbacterium yannicii; assembly: GCF_024055635.1. GTDB lineage: Bacteria > Actinomycetota > Actinomycetes > Actinomycetales > Microbacteriaceae > Microbacterium > Microbacterium yannicii. The sequence goes on along the minus strand of NZ_JAMXMB010000031.1, from coordinate 15,544 downwards.
GTCCAGTCGGTCGGGTCCGCCGTGCCGCCGAAGGCGTTCTCGACGGACTTGATGAGCGTGAGCTCGGGTGCGATCGGTGTGTTGACGATCGTGCAGCTCGCCGCATCGCCGACGCCCACGGTGACGCTCGTCGGTGTAAACGCTCCGGCTCCGGTGCACGACCAGTCGGATGCCGCGTAGCCGGCAGGGCCGGACTCCGAGAGGTCGTAGGTGCCGGTGACGACGGCAGCCGCCGTGACCTCGGGGCTCCCGGTGGCTCCGCTGATCGTCGTGGCTCCGGCAGCTGCGAGCGTCCATGCCGTCGGAGGAATAGATGCGCCAGTGTCACCGTTCTCGACGACCTTGATGAGCGTCAGTGTCGGAACGATCGCCGTGTTGGTGATCGTGCAGGTGGCATTCTCGCCCGGAGCGAGAGTCACCGACGTCGCGGTGGTCGAGCCTGCTCCCGAACAGGTCCACGCCGAGGCCTCGTATCCCGCGGGACCGGTTTCCGACAGGGCGTATGTCCCGGCGATCGCTGTGGCCCCGATCACCGACGGATCGCCGCCCGGCCCGGAGATCGTCGAACCGCCGTTGACCGCGGTGAGTGTCCAGTCGGCCGGCGCGGCGGTTCCGCCGGACGTGCCGTTGTCCACCACCTTGATGAGAGTCAGCGTCGGATCGGTCGCCGTGTTGGTGATCGTGCAGGTCGCGGCGCTGCCCTCGACGAGGGTCACGGTCGTGGCGGTGCTGCTCTCGGCGCCGATGCAGATCCATGCGGATGCCGTGTACCCCGATGGCCCGGATTCCGAGAGGGAGTAGGTGCCGACAACGGCGGCGGCGCTGGTCACATCGCTGCTGCCCGTGACGCCCGAGATGGTCGATGCGCCGTTCGCCGCTGTCAGCGTCCATGCGGTGGGAGGGGTCGTCGCGCCGGTACTGCCGTTGTCGACGACTTTGACCAGGGTGAGCTGGGGAGCTACCGCCGTGTTGGTGATCGTGCACGTGACGCTGCCGCCGTTGGGCACGACCACCGAAGCGCCCGTGAGGGCTCCTCCCGTGCAGCTCCAGGTGCCCGGCGTGAATCCGGCGGGGCCGGTCTCGCTGAGCATGTAAGTGCCGGCGCTGACCACGCGGGCGTTGACTCCGCCGGGTGAGGTCGGATCGCCGTTGCCGCTCGCGGGGGTGGGCCCGGACGCGGTGAGCGTCCAGTCCGCCGGCAGTCTCCCCGAGCCGGACTCAGCAGGGTCCACCACCTTGACGAGGGTCAGCTGCGCCGGCTGGTCGTTGTTGTTGATGGTGCAGGTGGCGGCGGCGCCCGGTGTGAGCACGAGGCTGGCGCCGGTGAGCGTGCCGCCCGTGCAGGACCAGTTTCCCGCCGTGTATCCCGCGGGTCCGCCCGTCTCCGACAGCGTGTACGTGCCGGCGTCGACGGTCGCGTTCGTGACGCTCGACGACCCGGTCGCCCCCGAGATGGGCGTGGCGCCGGTTGCGGTGAGTGTCCATGCCGTGGGCGGCGCCGTGCCGCCGTTGTCGTTGGTCACCGTCTTGACCAGCGTCAGCTGGGCGGGCTGGTCGTCGTTGTCGATCGTGCACGTCGCGGAGAGGCCGACCGGCAGCACGAGGCTGGAGCCGGTGAGCGTCCCCGCGGTGCATGACCAGGTCCCAGCGGTGTATCCCGCCGGGCCCGCCGACTCCGAGAGCGTGTAGGTGCCGGCGTCGATCTCTGCGTTCGTCACCGGGGCGGAGCCTGACGTCCCCGAGATCGGCGTCGGCCCGTCGGCGGCGAGCGTCCATGCCGTCGGCAAGGCAGTGCCGCCGTTGGTGTTCGTGACAGTCTTGACGAGCGTCAGGTGCGCAGGCTGGTCGATGTTCGTGTACGTGCACACGCCGATCTCGCCCACCTCGAGGGTGATGCTGGTGAGTTCGCGCGGCATGCCGGGCGCGATGGACGTGATGCATTGGATGCCGGCGAGCGTGTAGCCCGCCGGACCGGCGGACTCTGTGAGGACGTAGGGCTGGCCCGGTCGCACGAAGATCTCCACCCCTGCGGAGGAGCCTTGGACCGTCTGTGCCGTCAAGCCGAACGGGTTCGCTCCGGGTGTGGCGGTGAGATTCCAGTCACCCGGCACAGCAGTCCCGCCGTGGGTGTTCACGACCACTTTCGTCAGGGTCAGGGATGCCGTCTGGTTGCGCGCCTCGCAGCTCACGGCCATTCCCGGGGGGACGGTGACGCCGCCGTTGAGACCGTCCGAGAAGCCGGGGATGATGGTCCCGGTCGTGGGGTCGACCTGACTGCAGAACCAGCTGATCGTCGAACCGGGGATCGCCACCGCTCCTGCGGTGACCTGCTGAACGTACCGGGCGTCGCCGGCGGACTCGGTGAGGGGGTAGGTCACCAGAGGCGTGACGGGTGCGGTGACCCCGGTCACGCCGGCCGGTCCCACGAGGGCGCCCGCGGGCGCGACGGCGGTCAGCGTCCATGCGGAGTCGGCGGCGGGGCCGTTCAAGACGTTCTTCACGAGGGTGAGCCGTGACGGACAGTTCACCGTGTTCGTGATCCGGTAGGCATTGGCACCGGCGGCAAGCGTCGCGTTGTAGGGCAGAGCGAGGTCGACGGTCGTCCCGTTGGCCAGAGTCACGCGCTGACTGGTGACGGTGCAGAGGGATGCCGGCGAGATCGACGTCGTTTCGGTAATCCCGACGACGTCGCCGGCATTGTGCCCGGTCTGCACCGTAGACCACGGCCAGTCCGCGCCCTGGAGCCGCAGAGTGGCCGCGAGGTCAGCGGGCTGGCTGCCGTCTTCGAACGCGACGCCGTTCACGATCCAGGTCTTGGCGACCTGAATCGTGGCAGGTGGCTGTGGGGCCCTGTTGTAGACGACGCAGCTAGCGGGGAATCCGCTGTTCGCCGTGACCGTGAAGCCGTTCGTCGTGTTCGTGACCGGGAGCGACGCACCCGTGTCGACCCTCGTGCACACCGCATTGAACCCGCCGATCGGGTTCAGCGCGTAGCCCGCCTGTGGCGTCTCGGTAACGGTCACGGAAGCGGCGGTCGTGCCACCGGGAAAGGTGAGCTCGTAATTGACGGCGCCCGTCGTCGCGGACGTCGTCCCGCTTGCGGGGTTGATGGTGACGCCGGAGGTCGTCGTAGAGGCACCGAAGTCCCACCCGCCGGCGGGTTGGGCGCCTGCGGTCGATCCGACGGGTGTTGCCGGGGGAACAACCTGCTTGACCACGGTGAGGCTGCCGTTGCAGCTTCCCAATGCGAGCGCCCTCAGCGCCTCGCCCGCGGCGGTGTAGTCCGTCGCCTGGTAGTAGTCGCTGTTCGCCGTGACTCCGGAGATCGCGCGCAGGTTCGCCGGCGATCCGCTGACGCCGGCGCCGACGCCCATCGCGATGATGCGGCTGCCCTGAGCCTTCACGGCGTTGGCAGAGAAGATGCCGTTCTCGACCTCGCGGAACCGCGTCCGGTTGCCTGGCCCCTGGGTGGGGTTTCCGTAGTACGTGGGGTTGCCGTCGGTGATGACGACGACGACGTCGTAGATCTCGGGAGCGCCCGCGACCGAAGCGAAGGCCTGATCCCAGTTCGTGCCGCCCCCTGCGCCGCCGGGCAGTGCCCACGCGTTGACCCAGCTGCTCACGACCGCTGCTCCGGCAGTCGTCGAGACGGGGGAGAGGGCAGGGCGGTTGATGTTCGTGGCCCCGGCGGCCGGCGAGCTGGTGGCGAACGTGAACAACGACATCGTCGACGGTGTGCCGGTGAGCGCGTTCACGAATGTGTTCGCAGCGGACTTGAGGCTGATGAGGTCGGCCGCCGTCACGGAGTTCGACAGGTCGGCGACGATCGCCGCGTTGAGTCCGCACTGAGCGGGCAGCACCGGATTGGTTCGGCTGTCCTGCCAGATGCCACCGGATGCCGTGTCGTTCGTGTTGCCGGTCGAGATCATGAAGTCCACGCTCGAGCTGTATGTCTGGCCGTTGCGCAGCTGCGTCCCCGTCTGGAATGCGTACGGGGTCGCGGCGGGCGTCGTACCCACCGCGAGCGTCGAGTTCGTGAAGTATCCGGCGGGCGCGCCGATCTGCTTCACCCAGTACCTCGCGTCCCGGTTCGCGCCCCCGTCCTGCGTATTGGGCACGATGAAATTGCAGTCTCCGCCGGCGTCCGACGAGCAGGTGCCGAAGCCGGCAACCGGGGTCGTTCCCACCTGGGTGGTGAAGAGCCCCAGCTGGACTCCGGCGAGATTCGACACCGCACTCGTGCCGACGCGGTCGGATCCCACCTTCACCGTGATGACGGCGTTGTTCCCCGTGGCAGGGGGCACGACCGCGATCGCGGGGGCTGGGATTCCGACGACCGCGGTCGCGACGACGACGACGGCGACCGTCAGGAATGCGGATATCGGGCGCAACATGACCCCCCAGAGGTCGTCCCGCGGCGTGAGACGCCGCAGGCCCAGAGCATATTGCGATTGAACAGCGGGCGATAGAGCACCCAGAGTCGCTACTTGTTATTGACAAGCAAGCTTGTTTTTTGCAACCATGGATCCACAAGCTCACCACCCGGTGGGCGGGGGCCAGAACATTCCAGAGGAGCAGGGCAATGACGCACATCTTCGTCAACATCCCCACGAACGACCTCGAGCGCGCGAAGGCGTTCTACACCGCACTCGGCTGCGAGCTGAATCCGCTGTTCACCGACGAGAACGCGGCCTGCGTCGTCTGGAGCGAGAACATCTTCTTCATGGTGCTCACCAAGGAGTACTTCTCGACGTTCACCGACAAGGAGTTCGCCGACCCGAAGACGCACGCGCAGGTGCTGCTGTCGATCAGCCGCGACTCCCGCGAAGACGTCGACAGGATCGTCGAGGCCGGCGTCGCACACGGCGGGACGGCGCCGGGCGAACCGCAGGATTACGGGTTCATGTACGGCCGCGACCTCATCGACCCCGACGGCAACGGCATCCAGTTCATGTACATGGATCCCGAAGCCGCCGCCAAGGGACCCGACGCCTACATGGCGGAGCAGGCGCGGGCGTAAGTGGCCTCCCGCAGCTACGGGCAGTACTGCGGGGTCACGACCGCCGTCGAGCTGATCGGCGAGCGGTGGGCGCTGCTCATCGTCCGCGATCTGCTCGTCGGTCCTCGGCGCTATACCGACCTCAAGCAGGGACTGCCCAAGATCCCCACCAACATCCTCTCCACGCGGCTCAAGGAGCTGCAGGAGGGTGGTGTGGTGCGCCGGGTGCCGCTCCTGCATTGCGGGCTGGTGTACGAGCTGACGCCCTACGGCCGCGAACTGGAGCCGATCGTGCTGGCGATGGGACGCTGGGGGTTCCAGCAGATGGGTGATCCGTCTCCGGACGACATCGTCACCGCGGACTCCCTCACGATGGCGCTGCGCACCGCTTTCCGGGCGGATGCTGCATCCACGCTGCCGCCCGCGGACTACGAGGTGCACGTCGCCGACGTCGTGCTGCGGGTGCACGTCGATCCGTCCGGGCTCAAGATCGCGCAGCTGCAGCCCGCGGGGCGGCCCGTGGACCCGCGACTCGGCACGCAGGCGTCGGTCGCAGGCGACCCCGACATCGTCTTCGCGGCGGGTCCCGGCATCCGTCGCCTCATCTCGGGCGAGCTGACACCGGCCGCCGCGATCGACCAGGAGGTGCTGGCCGTCGTCGCCGGGGACGCGACGCTGCTGGAGCGGTTCGCCGAGACGTTCCGCATCGAACCGGGGGTCGTGCTCGCCGCGTGAGGCGACCCCGTAGTGGAGAGGAGGCGGTCATGACCGGCCGCATCTACATCGATCTGTTCACCAGTCTCGACGGCGTCGCCCAGGCGCCCGGCGGACCCGAAGAGGACCCGACGGGAGGTTTTCCGTACGGCGGATGGCAGGCGCCGTTCCCCGACGAGCGGATCGGCGCCGCGATCATGCAGGGCATCGAAGAGCTCGACGCGCTGCTGCTCGGCCGCCGCACGTACGACATCTTCGCCGGGTACTGGCCGCAGCACACCGACGGACCGGACGGCGCCATCGGCCGCAAGTTCGACGCGGTGCCGAAGTACGTCGCGTCGCGCGGCACGCCGTCGCTGGACTGGCAGGGCTCGTCGCAGCTCGGGGCCGACGTGGCCGCCGAGGTGCGGGCGCTGCGCGACCGGCACGAGAGCGTGCACGTGATCGGCAGCGTCGACTTCGCGCAGACGCTCCTGAAGGAGCAGCTGTTCGATGTGCTGACGCTGTGGGTGTACCCGGTGGTGCTCGGCCAGGGCAAGAAGGTCTTCCCCGACGGCGCCGCGCCGGGCAACCTCACGCTCCTCGAGCCTGCCCAGTCGGGCCCGTTGGGCGTCGTGCAGCTGCGCTACGGTCCGGTGCGGACCGGCACGGTGGGCGACTGACCCTGAGGGCGAGGGATGCCGCGGCCCGCGGCCGTCCGGTACCGCGCTTCGTCTCGCTGGCGCTCGCTCAGCGACCGGGCCCGGGTTTCCCGGTCGGCAGTTCGGGCCGCCCGTTGGTCGCGCTTCGTCTCGCTGGCGCTCGCTCAGCGACCGGGGCCTTGGTATCCGGTCGTTGAGCGAGCGAGGCACGAGCGAGACGAAACGCGGCTCGGGTCGTCTGTAGTGCGCTTCGTCTCGCTGGCGCTCGCTCAGCGACCGGGCCTGGGTCTTCGGGCGTTGAGCGAGTGAGCCTCGGTTCCCGGTCGTTGAGCGAGTGAGGCACGAGCGAGACGAAACGCGGCTTGGGCCGTCCGTCAGCGGGCGCGGACGTGCAGCGTCACCGAGGAGACGCGGCCCTGGCGTCCGGAGGCGGGGTCGACGTAGCGGAAGCCGATGACGTGGTCGCCCGGCGACACGTCGTACACGACGCGGCGCAACGGTGCGGCGCCGAGCGGGTGAAGGTTGCCGGTCCAGGCGCCGTCGACCGAGACGGCGACGGTCTCGCCGCGCTGTCCGCTCAGCAGCAGCGTCAGATCGTCGGCACGGAAGTCGAGGTCGAGGTCGTCGAGCCGGGCGTCGAGCGTGCCGTCCGTCGAGGTGACCGTCGGCACGGGCAGCGTGAACGGTCCGACCGCCCCGCTCGGTTCCGACGCACGCAGGCCCGGCGCCGTCTGCACGGCGCGCACGCTCATGCCGGCGTGCAGCAGATCGCCCGGGAGCATCGCCGAGAACCGGCCGCCGGCATCCACCGTCGTCCGTACCAGGATCGCGCCCGACTCGTCGATCAGCGTGACGTCCGCGCCTGCGACACCGGTGCCGCTGATCGGCGAGGGCACCGCGGCTGACAGGTCGGAGGGCGCGTCGAGGCGTGCGAGGGCTGTCACGGCCGGCTCGGGGTCGGGTGCCGGTGCGGGAGTCGGCGCCGGTGTGGGTGCAGGTGCGGGTGTCGCGGGTTCGGCCACCCCGGGGGACCGCTCCGGCCCCGGCTGGGATTCCGGAGCCGTCTGCAGGCCCGGCTGAGTTGGGCGGTTCGGCGCGATCTCCGGCCCGGCGGGCGGCGCCGCGACCGGTGCGTCCGCAGGAACGTCGACGGCCGGCTCGGCGTCTGTAGCCGCCGCATCGGGCGCGGTGTCGACGGCGTCCGCGGCATCCCGATCCGTCGTCGCCGCATCGGACGCGGGCTGCTCGGCCGGAGCACTCCAGGACGGCGCCAGCGCGATCGCGACGGCCGCGGCCGCGGCCACCGTGAGCACCGCGACCCCGATCCCGATCGCCGCGATGGGGAGGGCGGTGGTGCCGGCGCCACCGGCGCCGACACCACTGCCGGAGGCGCCCCCCGGCGCCTGTCCCCCGGAGCCGGACACCCCGCCACCCCCGGAGGGCGATCCGGCGACCACCGATGCCGCGGCCGGGGCGGCATCGGAGGTGTAGGCAAGGGCCCCAGCCCCGCCGAGGACAAGAGGCAGCAGCACCGCACGGAGCTTCTGCGACACGTGTTCGAGGTCGGCCGCGACGATGCGGCACGCCCGACATTCCTGGAGGTGCGCGTCGAGGCGTCGACGATCCGCCCGTGCGACGGGCTTCTTGTCACTCGCGACGAGCAGCTCGCACACCCAGCGGCATTCCGCCGGCCGGGCCGGGTCGCTGATGTGCGCCTCCAGCCACGCCTGCTTGAACCCCTCGCGCGCGCGGTACGCGAGTGCCGACACGGCGTTCGCACTCATGCCGAGGAGGGGCGCGACCTCGCGCGGCTTCATCCCCTCGACTTCGATGTACCAGAGCAGCTCCCGCCAGCGCTCGGGCAGCTCGCGGAACGCCTGCGCCAGCACCGACCGGTCGGCCACGAGCTCGGCGAACTCGGCCGCCGAGTCGGCGGCGCGCTCGTCGAGATCGTCGATCGGGAGCTCCTGCGTACGGCGCCCCCACGAGGCGGCGACGTTGCGGATCGAGGCGAACAGGTAGGGACGGAACCCCTCCGTCGGTCCGCCGCCCTTGCGGATCGCCGACAGGATCGACGTGAACGCCTCCGAGACGATGTCATCGGGGTCGACGTTCGGGCTCACGGCGCGGGCGGCGCTCCGTGCGCTTGCGACGTGCCGTTCCCACAGCACGGCGTAGGCGGCGTCGTCGCCCCCGCGCGTCGCGGTGACGAGGTCGTCGTCGGAACGCTCGTGCAGCGGCTCGCCGATGGCGGCGCTGTGGGGAGCGGTCACGATATCTCCTCGCCGGGGGGCGCTTCGGGGTTCCGCCGGCGACGGCAGATCGGCGCCAGGCTAACGATGCGCGCTGGGAAACCGCTGTTGGAGGCTCCCCTGGTGCGCGCACAACGGGGGGTACACCAGGCAAGACGCCGCCGGCGCCGGATCATGACGCGAGCGAGAGAAGTTTTTTCGAGAGCGTCTAGAAGATCATGGGGCGATCGTCGTCGTCGGGGCCCTCGAGATCGAGGTCCACGACGACGGGCACGTGGTCGCTGGGCGCTTCGCCCTTGCGCTCGTTGCGGTGGATCGTCGCGCCGGTGACGGCATCCGCGATCGCGTGCGAGCCGAGGATGAAGTCGATGCGCATGCCCTCGTTGCGGGGGAAGCGCAGCTGCTTGTAGTCCCAGTACGTGAAGCCGGTCGGAACCAGGGGGCGCACCACGTCCTGCAGCCCTGCGGTCTCGAGCGCAGCGAACGCCGCGCGCTCGGGCGGCGACACGTGGGTCGCGAAGCCCTGCACGACGGCGGGATCGCCGTTGTCGGCATCCGTCGGAGCGATGTTGAAATCGCCGACGAGCGCGAGCGCCAGATCGGGGTTCGCCGTCAGGGACTCCCGGGTGTACTGCTCGAGCGCCGACAGCCAGTCGAGCTTGTAGAAGTAGTGCGGGTCGCCGAGCGCGCGGCCGTTCGGGACGTACAGACTCCACACCTCGACACCGCCGACGGTCGCGCCGATCGCGCGTGCCTCCTGCGGTGCGTCAGGCGCCTGCCCTGAGCCTGTCGAAGGGCGCCCCTTCTCGAAGCCCGGCATGCCGGGGAACGCCGTGCGCACGTTCGTGAGCGGCTCTCGGCTCGCGATCGCGACACCGTTCCACTGCGAGAAGCCGTACGCCTCGACGTGGTAGCCCGCCTCCTCGAAGCGGTCGAACGGGAACTGCTCGGTCTTGCACTTGATCTCCTGCATCGCCAGCACGTCGATGTGCTCGCGCACTGCGAAGTCGACGATGCGGTCGATCCGCGCGCGGATGGAGTTCACGTTCCAGGTGGCCAGGCGCATGGGATCAAGCCTAGGCGGGGCCGAGGACGTCGACGAAGCGGCATCCGTAGACTCGTCACCATGACCGTCGCCTCCACGCCCGCGCTCGAAGCCGATCGCCAGTACCTGATCGCCCTCATCCAGGACGAGGCGGTGTTCCACGGCGACTTCACGCTGTCGAGCGGCAAGAAGGCGACGTACTACGTCGACATGCGCAAGCTCACCCTCGACCACCGGGCGGCGCCGTCGATCGGGCGCATCATGCTCGACCTCATCCGCGACGTGGACGGCATCGTCGCCGTCGGCGGCCTGACGCTCGGCGCCGACCCCATCGCGAACGCCGTGATGCACGAGTCGGCACGCACCCATACCCCGCTGGACGCCTTCGTCGTGCGCAAGGAGCCCAAGGACCACGGTCGCGGCCGTCAGGTGGAGGGGGCGGATGTCGCGGGCAAGCGTGTCGTCGTGCTGGAGGACACCTCGACCACGGGTCAGTCCGCGCTCAAGGCCGTCGAGGCGCTGCGCCGCGAGGGCGCGGAGCCGGTGGCCGTCGCCGTCATCGTCGACCGCAAGACCGGGGCGCAGGCCGCCGTCGAGGCGGCGGGTCTGCAGTGGCTGGCCGCGATCGACCTCGACGACCTCGGGCTCGAAGCGCAGTAGCGCTCGGGAGCACGCGCAGCGACGCGAGCGCGGCAGTTTCCGGCGAGCGCGGCGTCGCGTGGCGCAGCGCCCGCAGCAAACTGTCGCGGTCGCGATTTCCGCGGCGATGTCACACGCCCGGGTCGGCCGGTGTCTCCATGTCGAAGGACTCGTTCCCACGACATGGAGGAAGACATGACCGAGACGACCCGCATCCCCGCGACCGAGGTCACCGGCGTCTACGGCGCCCTCATCAAAGCGGCGGCCCGGAAGATGGTCGGCCGCGTGCCCGACTCGGTCGGCGTGCTGTGGCACCACAAGGCCGTCATGAAGGACTCGATGGGCATCGGCCAGAAGGTCGAGCACTGGCACGAGCTCGACCCGGACCTGGCGACCTTCGCCGGGATGGCGGCGGCCGCGACGATCGGCTGCAGCTTCTGCCTCGACTTCAACTACTTCAGGTCGCGCAATCGCGGCGTCGACGCGGAGAAGGTGCGCGAGGTTCCGCGCTGGCGCGACTCGACGCTGTTCACCCCGCTCGAGCGGCAGGTGATGGAGTACGCCGAGGCGGCCAGTCAGACGCCCCCGGCGGTGACCGACGAGCTGTCGGGCGCCCTGCTCGAGCAGCTCGGCGAAGCGGGCCTCATCGAGCTCGCGGCCCGCGTCGCGTTCATGAACATGTCGGCCCGCATGAACGTGGCGCTCGGCATCCGCTCCGAGCAGTTCTCGGACTCCTGTGGTCTGCCGCCTCTGGCCCAGCGACCGGCCGTCGCAGCCCGCGCGTAGGCTCGCCGTCATGAGCACCGCTCACGTCGCCGATCCGTTCGTGGAGCACCGCAATCTGCTGTTCACGGTCGCCTACGAGATGCTCGGCTCGGCGGCCGACGCCGAGGATGTGCTGCAGGAGTCGTGGCTGCGCTGGGCGGCGGTCGATCGCGACACCGTGCAGGAGCCGCGCGCCTATCTGGTGCGCATCGTCACGCGCCAGGCGCTCAACCATCTGCGCACGGTGTCGCGGCGTCGTGAGGATTACGTCGGGGAGTGGCTGCCTGAGCCGCTGCTCACCAGCCCCGACGTGGCGGAAGACGTCGAGCTCGCCGAGAACCTCTCCATCGCGATGCTCACCGTGCTCGAGACGCTCGGCCCCGCCGAGCGCGCCGTCTTCGTGCTGCGCGAGGTGTTCGACGTGCCGTACGACGAGATCGCGGATGCCGTGGGCAAGACTCCTGCGGCCGTCCGGCAGATCGCGCACCGGGCGAAGGACCACGTCGCCGCCCGCAGACCCCGTGTGCGCGTCGTTCCAGCCGAACATGAGGAAGCCGTGCAACGGCTGGTCGCGGCGCTCAACACGGGCGATCTGCAGGGGCTCATGGATGTGCTCGCCCCCGACGTCGTCTCGGTCGCGGACGGCGGCGGCAAGGTGCGGGGTGCCGCGCGGCGGCCGATCGTCGGCGCGGAGCGCCTGGCGCGCTACCTCATCGGCGGGATTTCGAAGGTCGACGGCACGCTCGTGGCGTCACCGAGCTGGGTCAACGGGCAGCCGGGGATCCGGGTGGAGCTCGACGGCGAGCTCGCCGGTGTCGTCAGTCTCACCGTCGAGGAGGGGCGCATCACGCGGATCTACTCGATCGCGAACCCCGACAAGCTCGGCTGGCTCGACGCCGAGGCGGAGGTGGCGCGCTGATCCCGTGCTCCGTTGCGCGCTGATCGTGCTGTCGGTCGTCCGCGGATCCTGCGATCGCGCGCGCTGATCCGGCGATCAGTCGTCGTGGTCGCGTCCGCGTCCGCGTCCGCGCCAGAGCCGCCAGACCAGTAGCGCCAGGGTGGTGAGCACGATGAGGGCCGAGATCGAGAGCAGCAGCGTCTGCTCGGCCGGCGAGATCACGGCCGCTTCCCCTCGACAGCATCCGTGACGACCTTCGCGATGCGCGCAGCGCGCGTCTCGGGCCGGCGCGCCGAGTCGACGCTCGCGATGCCGATCTTGCGACTCGAGGGAGGGAAGGCGTCCCAGGCGCTGCGTGCGGACGGCACGGCGTCCAGGGCGGCGGCCAGGTCGTCGGGCTCGCGCATCGCTTCGGCATTGTCGAGCACGGCCCACGATCCGTTCTGCTTCGCGAGCTCGATGGCACGGATGCCGGCTTCCGTGAGCAGCCCGTCGGCCTCGAGCTCTGCGACTCGCGCCTTGTTGGTCGCGGCCCAGCCGCTCGAGGAGCGTCGTGGGGCGAACCAGAGCCCGCCGCGCTCGTCGTCGAACGACCGCACGGGGCCGTCGATCCACCCGAAGCACAGCGCCTGCCTGATGGCGTCCTCGTAGGCCACGAACCCGAGCCCCGAGCCCGGCCGCGCCCGCACCAGCCATGCTCCCTTGGAGGTGCGATGGTTCGCGTCCAGCCACGCGCGCCAGGCCGCGGCATCCGCTGCTTCCACCTTCTCGCCATCGTCGAGCGCACCCATGCGGCGACCCTATCGGGCGGCGCCGACCCGGCGCGGGCCTTCGCCGCCGGCGGCGACCTGTGGCGGCGTCCCGCCTGGCACCGCCGCCTCGCGGACGGCGGCGGCGAGGAGGCTCACCGCCTCGTCGACCAGCGGGTCGGCGAGGTCGCCGTAGCCGAGCACCAGCCGCTCCGGCGCGGGCGCATCGGGCGAGACGCGATACCGGCGGATGTCGGTCAGCGCGACATCGTGGGCGGCGCCGGCGCGCACGACATCGGTCGCGCGCACGCCGGGAGGCAGGTCGAGCACGAGGTGGAGGCCCGCCGCGATGCCCGACACGCGGCACTCGGGCAGCGCGCGGGCGAGGGCCGTGAGCAGCGCCTCCCGGCGGCGCCGGTACCGCGCGCGGGCACCGCGCAGGTGGCGGTCGAGGCCCCCGGTCGTGAGGAAGCGCGCGAGGGCGAGCTGGTCGATCGTCGACGGTGCGGCCGCATCCGCACCGCGCACACCTCCCGGTGTCATGGCATCCCGCAGCCACGGCGGCAGGACCAGCCATCCGATGCCGAGCGCCGGCGTGGCGGTCTTGCTGAGGCTGCCGGCGAGCACGACGCGTTCCGGTGCCATCGCCTGCAGCGCGCCGATCGGCCGGCGGTCGTAGCGGAACTCCGCGTCGTAGTCGTCCTCGATCACGACGCCCTCGCACGTGCGGGCCCAGGCGATCAGGCGTTCGCGTCGCTCGGCCGAGAGAGGCACGCCGACGGGGAACTGGTGCGCGGGGGTCACGAGCGCGGCGCACGCGCCGGTGCGTACGGATGCCGCCACCAGCGCGTCGACGTCGACACCGTGCTCGTCGACCCGGACGGGCACGGGGGTGAGGCCCTCGGCCGCCGCGACGTGACGCATGCGGTGCCACGACGGATCCTCCACGAGGAGCGCGCGGTGCCCCAGGCCGTGCAGTGCGCGCGCCACCCGTCGCATGCCGTCGGCGGCGCCGTGCGTGACGACGACCGTGTCGGCATCCGCCCTGGCGAAGCGCGAGCGCGCCAGGTAGGCGGCGAGCGCCGCCCGGGCCCCCGGGACGTCGCCGTCGAGCGGGAAGAGCTCCGCGTCGGGCGTGTCGGCCAGTGCCTCGGTCATCGCCCGCAGCCACAGCGCGCGGGGAGCGTGCCGCAGGTCGGGGACGCCGGGGGTGAGGTCGAAGCGGGGGCGCCGCTGCTGCTCGGCGGGTGGCGCGGCCGAGCGGGCCGCGGCGACGTCGACCCGCGCGGCGACGCGGGTGCCCGAACCCGTGCGGGCGTCGAGGATCCCCTCGGCCGCGAGACGTCCGTACACCTCGGTGACCACCCAGCGGGAGACTCCCAGCGACGTCGCGAGCAGCCGGCTCGGGGGAAGCACCGCGCCGGAGGGCAGCCGACCGGTGGCGACGGCATCCCTCACGGCCAGCTCGAGCCGTACGTGGCGGGGGCCGGCGTAGGCCGAGAGGTCGAGCAGCGTCTCCCACGCGACCGGATTGGTCTGGACTTCTGCCATGGAATCGGATCGTACTCCCAGACCGTTCGCCCAGCACGATGGGAGCACGCCAACCCCAGGAAGGGACCGTCATGCAGTACCGCACCATCTCCAACGGATCCACCTCGTTCGAGGTCTCGACGCTGTGCCTCGGCACCATGTTCTTCGGCACGCGCACCGACACCGCGACATCCCTCGCGATCCTCGACCGGTTCGCCGACGCCGGCGGCACGTTCGTCGACACCGCGAACAACTACAACGCGTGGGTGGGTGGCCACGGCCGCGACAGCGAGGACGTGCTCGGCGAGTGGATCCGCCGCCGCGGCGGCCTCGGCGACGTGCGCCTGGCCACCAAGCTCGGCGCCGCGAAGAAGGACCCCGCGCTGCCGCTGCAGAACGTCGAGCCGACGAACTTCCAGGGCCTGTCGGGCGAGGTCGTCGCGCGCGAGGCGCGCCTCAGCCTGCAGCACCTCGGCATCGACCGCATCGACGTGCTGTACGGGCACGTGGACGACCGCGAGACGCCTCTCGCCGAGACCGTCGCCGCTTTCGGGCAGCTGCAGCGCGAGGGGCTCGTCGGCATCGCCGGCATCTCGAACGTCGCGCTCTGGCGTCTCGTCGAAGCGCGGGAGGAGGCGCTGCGTCAGGGCGTCGACCCGTACGGCGTCGTGCAGCAGGGCTACAGCTACGTCTACCCGAGCCCGGCAGCGGGGCGTACGAACGACGTGTCGGTCGAGCTCTTGGACTACGTGGGATCCCTGGGCGGAGGGACGGATACGGATGCCGCGGGGCGGCCTCCGCTGACCATCACGGCGTACTCGCCGCTGCACCAGGGCGCGTTCACGCGAGACGACAAGCCGATGTGGGCGCCCATGCGCCACGCGTCGAACCGGGAGCGCCTCGGAGTGCTGCACGACGTCGCGTCCGAGATCGGTGCGACGCCCAACCAGGTCGCGCTCGCATGGCTCCTCGGCGGGCCGGTGCCGGTCATCCCGGTGGTCGGCATCTCGAGCGTCGCGCAGCTCGAGGAGGCGCTCGCCGCCGCAGACCTCGTGCTCGAGCCCGAGGTGCGCGAGCGCCTCGACGCCGCCGACCTCGTGCCGGACGCCGAGGTGCGGGCGCGCCTCGAGCTGGCGTAGCCAGACCGGGTGCGGCGGGCGCTGCGGAAGCCCGCCTGGAGCTGGCGTGACCGGACCGGACCGGGTGCGGCGGGCGCTGCGGAAGCCCGCCGCACCTGCGCGTGCCCGGCGGACGGTTCTCCCTCGCCGGTGCATTTTGGCGAGTCGCCAAGAGTTGTCGCGCGTCGCTGTCG
>NZ_JAMXMB010000030.1 GCF_024055635.1 Microbacterium yannicii | reverse complement strand
CCAAAATCGCCCGGCGGGAAGGGGGCGCCGGCGGTGCTTCTCGGCGAGTCGCCAAGAGGGCTCTGAGTCGCCGTACTTTTTGGCGACTCGCCAAAATCGCGAGGGGTGTTCCCCGGCGGTGCAGTCCGGCGAGTCGCCAAGAGTTGTCGTGCCTCCCTGTGCTTCTTGGCGCGCCAAAATCGCGAGGGGTGTTCGCCGCCGGTGCATGTTGGCGAGTCGCCAAGAAGGCCCCGGAGTCACCGCAGCTTCTGGCGAGTCGCCAAAATCGCCCGGGGCGCCGGCGGTGCATATTGGCGAGTCGCCAAGAAGGCCCTAAGTCGCCGTACCTTTTGGCGAGTCGCCAAAATCGCGGGGGTGTTCGCCGGCCGGTGCATGTTGGCGAGTCGCCAAAATAGCCCCGGAGTCACCGCACCTCTTGGCGAGTCGCCAAAAACGGCGGGGGGCGACATCGGGCCGCCGCACCGCAGGCGGGCGGACGTCCTCGGACAACCCCGGACGAGAGGATGCCGCGGGCCGCGGCATCCGGTCCCTGAAAGCCGTGCGGCGCGAAGCGCTACAGCAGCTCGGGGTCCTCGGACTCGACTGGTTCGGCGTCGAGGAGGTCGGCGACCGAGTCCAGCACCTCGTCGGGCCGGAACGGGTAGCGGGCGATCTCGGCCGCATCGCTGATGCCCGTGAGCACGAGCACCGTGTGCAGGCCCGCTTCGATGCCGGCGACGACGTCGGTGTCCATGCGGTCGCCGATCATCCCGGTGTTCTCGGAGTGGGCGCCCAGACGGTTCATCGCCGAGCGGAACATCATGGGGTTCGGTTTGCCGACGACGTACGGCTCCATGCCGGTCGCCTTCGTGATGAGCGCCGAGATGGCGCCGGTCGCTGGCAGCACGCCCTCGGTCGAGGGACCGGTCGCGTCGGGGTTGGTCGCGATGAAGCGGGCGCCGGCGCCGATGAAGCGGATCGCCTTCGTGATCGCCTCGAACGAATAGTTGCGGGTCTCGCCGACGACGACGTAGTCGGGGTCGGTCTCGGTCATGATGAAGCCGGCCTCGTGGAGGGCGGTCGTGAGGCCCGCCTCGCCGATCACGAACGCCGTGCCACCGGGCATCTGCGACTTCAGGAAATCGGCGGTCGCGAGCGCCGACGTCCAGATCGACTCCTCCGGCACGATCAGTCCCGACGCCCGCAGCCGCGCCGAGAGGTCGCGCGGCGTGAAGATCGAGTTGTTGGTCAGGACGAGGAACGGCACGCCCTGCGCGCGCCACTGCTCCAGCAGGTCGGAGGCGCCCGGAACAGGGATGTTCTCGTGCACCAGCACGCCGTCCATGTCGGTGAGCCAGCATTCGATGTCGGACCGGGTGCGCATGCGTCAAGGCTATGCGGTCGCGTGGCGTGATCAGGGTCTCGCGCGGGCGTAGGGTCGAAGCCGTGACGTGGGACCCCCGGAGCCTTCCCGACCTCTCCGGACGCGTGTATCTCGTGACCGGATCCAACGCCGGCCTGGGCTACTTCGCGTCCGAACAGCTGGTGCGCGCCGGGGCCAAGGTGCTCATGTCCGCCCGCCACCCGAACCGCCTGTCTGCGGCGCGCGCCGCGATCCGGCGGCGAGTTCCGGATGCCGCAGCCGACGCGACCGAGCCCCTCATCCTCGACACGAGCAACCTGGCCTCGGTGCGCTCCGCCGCCGCGAGCGTGCGCGGCAAGGGCGGGCTGGACGGCGTGCTGCTGAACGCCGGCATCGTGCACGCCCCCAAGACCCGCGAGACCACGATCGACGGCCACGAGGTCGTGTTCGCGACCAACGCGCTCGGCCACTATGCGCTCGGCGGAGAGCTGCTGACCGCGCTGGCCGCGGCATCCGGTCGCATGGTGTGGCTCGGCAGCATGTCGACGTCGCTCACGCCCTACGATCCTGTCGACCCGCAACTGGCCGACGGGTACACCGCGTGGCGCGCGTACGTCCAGTCGAAGGTCGCGACAGCCGCGCTGGGCTTCGAGGCGGATCGGCGCCTGCGCGCCGCGGAAGTTCCGGTGACCAGCGTCGTCGCGCACCCGGGGTACTCGACCGGAGGCCGCACCCCGGGCATCGTGGGCGTCAACGAGCCCTCCCGCGCCAAGCGGTTCCGCGACAACCTGCAGGCCGCGATCGCTCAGTCGAAGGAGCGCGGGGCGTGGTCGCTCGTGCGTGCTCTGATCGACCCGGATGTCGAGGGCGGAGAGTTCTGGGGGCCGCGTACCGGCTCGCGTGGCGAGCCGCGCCTGCAGACGGCCGCCAAGATCACGCGCGACCCGGAGGTGGGCGCGCGCCTGTGGGACGTCGCCGAGACGGCCACGGGCGTGCACTGGCCCTTCGAGGTGGCGGCGCGAAGCACGCAGGTGTGACGCGGATGCCGCCTGCCCGGCTGTCACACTGACTCCGGAGGTCGCATGGTCGAGATCGTCCCGTCGCTGTGGGCCCGTTTTTCAGCGCGGGTGCGCGAGGCGTCGTGGGCCATCGACGCGAACGACGGGATCATCGCGACCGCCGGACTGCTGCAGGGCTTCGCGGGCGCCGGGGCCGGCGACCGCCTGCTGCTGTTCGCCTCGATCGCGGCAATGCTCGCCGGCGGGCTCAGCGCCGGCGGCGCGAAGTGGGCGGAGGTCGCCGCCGAGCGCGAGGCCGAGCTCGAGCTCGCCGCCGAGGAGCAGGCGGAGCTCGAGCGGGATCCTGAGGGTGAGCTCGCCGAGCTGGCGGCGCACTGGGAGTCGCGCGGGCTCTCGGCGGGCCTGGCGCTCGAGGTCGCTCAGCAGCTCATGGCCCGAGATCCCCTCGGCGCCCAACTCGACGCGGAGCACGGGCTCGAAGAGATCACCCATCCCACGGCTCCCTGGTGGGCCGGCCTCGAGACCGCCGTCGCGTTCATGCTCGGCGCGGCGATCCCGGTGCTGATCACCTTCCTCGCACCCGTCGCGATCGAGACCTGGGCGATCATCGTCGCGGTCGTCGTCTCGCTGGCCCTGACCTCGCTGGTGGCTGCGGGCGTCGGGCGCCTCTCCGCGCTGCGCATGCTCATCCGGAGCCTCGTCGTCGGCCTGGGCACGATGGGCGTGAGCTACCTGGCGGGCGTTCTTTTCTTCTAGGCGTTCAGAGCACGACAGGTCGCGAAGCGGAGCCGGAACGCCGAACCGAGCGTCAGGCGCTCAGCCACACGGCTGCGGCGGAGCGTCAGGCGCTCAGCCACACGGCGGCGGCGGCGGCGAGGGGAAGCGTCACCTCGACCTCACCGATCCGCACGGCGGCAGCGGACGCGACGGTGACGACGGTGCCGACCGCGACACCGGCGGACTCCACCGCCCGCAGCAGCTCGGGGTCTCGGTCGCTCACGCGCAGCACCCGGCCGACGTGGCCCGCCGGCGCCGAGCCGAGCACCACGAAGGACTCGCGATGGACGTGGCCCGAGGCATCCGGAATCGCATCGCCGTGCGGGTCGAAGCGGGGGCGCCCGAGGCGGTCGTCGATGCCCTCGAGCAGCCGGTCGCTGATCGCGTGCTCGAGCACCTCCGCCTCGTCGTGCACCTCGTCCCAGGAGTAGCCGAACTCGCGCACCAGCCACGTCTCGATGAGCCGGTGCCGGCGGATGATGGCGGCGGCACGCCGCTCGCCCTCGTCCGACAGGGCGATGGGGCCGTACGGGCGGTGGGTGACGAGCCCCTGCGCGGCGAGCTTCTGCACCATCTCGGTGACGCTCGACGGCGCGAGCCCCAGTTCGGCGGCCAGCTGCGACGGCGTGATGCGGTCGTCCTGCCACTCGGTGTGGTGGTAGATCGTCTTGAGGTAGTCGTCGACGGCAGGAGAAGCCACGGCTTCAGGGTACCGGGCACCCTCGCGCTGCCTCGGGCGCGAGCGCACGGCTCACGCCCCCGACAGGACGAGGAAGAGCAACAGGCCGTTGAGGGCGATGAGGAAGACGGATGCCGCGACGCCGGCGGCCGTCGTCCACACGCGGTTGCGGAACCCGCCGAGAATCTCACGGTTCGCGGTCAGGGCGACCAGCGGCACGAGCGCGAAGGGGATGCCGAAGGACAGGACCACTTGGCTCAGGACCAGGGCCACTGTCGGGTCGAAGCCGATCGCGAGGATCACCAGGGCCGGGATCAGCGTCACGAGGCGCCGGGCGAGGAGCGGCACGCGGATGTGCAGCAGGCCGTGCATGATCTCGGCGCCGGCGTACGCGCCGACCGACGTGCTCGCCAGACCGCTGGCGAGCAGGCCGACGGCGAACAGGGTCGCGACCAGCGGGCCGAGCCCTGCATAGAGCGCGTCGTAGGCGCCCTCGAGCGAGTCGGTGCCCGGCACGCCGGCCAGGTTGGCCGCCGCGAGCAGCAGGATGCAGAGGTTCACGGTGCCCGCGATCAGCATCGCGATCGAGACGTCCCACTTCGTCGCGCGCAGGAGGCGGCTGGTCGGGATGCCGCGCAGCTCGGCCAGCGTCGGGTCCGCCGCTGCGCGGTCGCTGAGCGCGGCTCCGTAGCTGTGCGGAGCCGCAGCGCCCATGTGCGTTTCAGTGGCGGCGCTCGCGGTGGCGGTGGCCGTGGCGGGTTCGGCGGTGTCGGGTTTGGGGCGCGTGCCGTCC
>NZ_JAMXMB010000028.1 GCF_024055635.1 Microbacterium yannicii | reverse complement strand
CTCGCTCGCTCAACGACCGAGTTCTCGGTCGTTGAGCGAGCGAAGCGAGACGAAACGCGTCACAGCTGGTGGCCGAGCTTGTACTCGCCCTGCTTCCAGCTGGGCAGCTCTTCCGCCTTGTCGTCGGGGCGGGTGTACGAGAAGCCGTCGGCGCCGATCGTCACCGCCATCTCGGACGCGTCGGTGCGCGCGACGACGGGCTGCGGGTTGCCGTCGAGATCGAGCACGAGGGATGCCTCGGTGTACCACGACGGCACGACCGGGTTGCCCCACCAGTCGCGGCGCTGGTTGTCGTGGACGTCCCAGGTGACGACGGGGTTGTCGGGGTCGCCGGTGTAGTAGTCCTGCGTGTAGATCTCGACGCGGTGGCCGTCGGGGTCGCGCAGGTACAGGTAGAACGCGTTCGAGACGCCGTGGCGCCCGGGGCCGCGCTCGATCGCGTCGGAGCGTCGGAGCGCGCCGAGCTTGTCGCAGATCGCGAGGATGTTGTGCTTCTCATGGGTGGCGAACGCGACGTGGTGCATGCGCGGGCCGTCGCCGCCGGTCATGGCGGTGTCGTGCACGGTGGGCTTGCGGCGCATCCAGGCGGCGTAGACCGTGCCCTCCTCGTCCTGGATGTCCTCGGTCACCCGGAACCCGAGCGACTGCATGAAGTTCACGGCGCGCGGCACGTCGGGGGTGACCTGGTTGAAGTGGTCCAGGCGCACCAGCTCGCCCGGCGTGTGCAGGTCGTAGCGCCACGACAGCCGCTCGACATGGTCGGTCTGGTGGAAGAACTCGTACGGGAAGCCGAGCGGGTCGGTCACGCGCACGGCGTCGCCGATGCCCTTGACGAACCCCTCGGCACGACGCTCGACGCGGCAGCCGAGCTCCTCGTAGAACGCGACAGCCCTGTCGAGGTCTTCGGGCGTCCGCACGCGGTACGAGAAGGCGGCGACCGCGGCGACCGGTCCCTGGCGCAGTACGAGGTTGTGGTGGATGAACTCCTCCGTCGAGCGCAGGTAGATCGCCTCGCCGTCCTCCTCGGTGACGTAGAGGCCGAGCACGTCGACGTAGAAGGTGCGCGACGCGGCGAGATCGGTCACGACGAGCTCCATGTAGGCGCAGCGCAGGATGTCGGGGGCCGGGCTCGTCGGCGTCGGCACCGGATTCTCGGTGTGGATCGGCGCCTCCTGGCTCACGAAGAAGCCGGAGGAGGTGAGGGTCATGTCGTCACGGTGGGTCATGTCGCGTCCTTGCGGTGATGGTCTCGGTCCCTGAGCATGTCGAAGGGCGCTTCGACAGGCTCAGCGACTGCAGGGATGGATGGGATGCCGGGCCTCAGCGCGGGTCGGGATCGTCGAGGTCGTTGGGCGAGTCGGTCCCTGAGCCTGTCGAGGGGTCGGCCTTGCCGAACGTCGGGTTGTGCGCCGGGCCGAGCGTGATGTGCACGGCCTGCTGGTCGGTGTAGAAGTCGATCGAGCGGTACCCGCCCTCGTGGCCGAGGCCGGACGCCTTGACGCCACCGAACGGGGTGCGGAGGTCGCGGACGTTGTTCGAGTTCAGCCACACCATGCCCGCCTCGATCGCCTGCGAGAAGTTGTGGGCGCGCTTGAGGTCGTTCGTCCAGACGTAGGCCGCGAGCCCGTACTTGACGCCGTTGGCGAGCTCGAGCGCCTCCTCGTCCGTATCGAACGGCGTGATCGCGACGACGGGGCCGAAGATCTCCTCCTGGAAGATGCGGGCGTCCGGTGCGACATCGGCGAACACCGTGGGGCGCACGAAGTTGCCGCCGTCGAACCCGTCGGCTCGCCCGCCGCCCGCCACGAGGCGCGCCTCGCGCTTGCCGATCTCGATGTAGCTCATCACCTTGTCGTAGTGCTCGGGGTGCACGAGCGCCCCGACCTCGGTCTTCGGGTCGTGCGGGTAGCCCACGATCACGCGGTCAGCCTGCGCGGCATACCGCGCGACGAATTCGTCGTAGATCGCGCGCTCCACGAGGATGCGCGAGCCCGCCGTGCAGCGCTCGCCGTTGAGCGAGAAGACGCCGAAGATCGTGGCGTCGATCGCGGCCTCGAGGTCGGCGTCGGCGAAGACGACGGCGGGGGACTTGCCGCCGAGCTCCATCGACAGGCCCTTCAGGAAGGGCGCCGCGTTGCCGAAGATGAGCTGGCCGGTGCGGCTCTCGCCCGTGAACGAGATGAGCGGCACATCGGGATGCTTCACCAGCGCGTCGCCGGCATCCTCACCCAGTCCGTTGACGAGGTTGAACACGCCCTGCGGCAGCCCGGCCTCCTCGAAGATGCCGGCCCACAGCGACGCCGACAGCGGCGTGAACTCGGCGGGCTTGAGCACGACGGTGTTGCCGGTCGCGAGGGCCGGACCGAGCTTCCACGACTCCAGCATGAACGGCGTGTTCCACGGCGTGATGAGCCCGGCGACGCCGATCGGCTTGCGGTTGACGTAGTTCATCTGGCGACCGGGCACCTTGTAGGCATCGTCGGCCTGCGCGACGATCAGGTCGGCGAAGAACCGGAAGTTCTCGGCCGCGCGGCGCGCCTGCCCGAGCGCCTGCGTGATCGGCAGCCCCGAGTCGAAGGACTCGAGCTCGGCCAGCCGCGCGTCGCGCGACTCGACGATGTCCGCGATGCGGTGGAGCACGCGCGAGCGCTCGCGCGGCAGCATCCGCGGCCACGGTCCCGTGGTGAATGCGCGCCGCGCGGCGGCGACGGCGCGGTCGATGTCGGCCTTCTTGCCGGCCGCCGCCTGGACGTAGGTCTCGTTCGTGACGGGATCGAGCACGTCGAACGTGTCGCCGTCGGCGGAGTCCACGAACTCGCCGTCGATGTAGTGCTGGATGCGCGTCGGCAGCCCGTCGGGCACGTGCCGGGTGGCCAGCGAGGTGTCGGTGTCGGTCATGTGTCGCTCCTTCGTCGGAGGTCTGTGGTGTGAACGTCGGGGGAGTGGATGCCGGCGGCCGCGGCATCCGTCATCAGAAGGCCGGCAGGCCCAGGGACTCGTCGGGGTGCTCGTGGATCAGGTAGGCGTCGAGCGTGGCCGAGCGGTGACGGCGGGCCACCTTCTCGATCTCGCCGAGCGGGGCGCCGACCTCGATCAGCTGCACGATGTTCTCGTGCTCACGCACCGACTCCGCGGCTCGACCGGGCACGAAGCTGAACGTCGAGTCGCGGAGATGACCGAGCCGGCCCCACTCGCCGTTCACGAGGTCGAGCAGCCGCGGGTTGGCGCACTTGGCATACAGCGTCGAGTGGAACTCGTGGTTGAGCGCCGTGAATGCGCGCGGATCGAAGTGCTCGAGCGTCTCGATCATGAGCTCGTTGATGCGGCGCGCCGCGCGGAGGTCGTCGGGCGTCAGCCGGCGGGCGGCGAGGGCCGTCGCGGTGCCCTCCAGGATCGAGAGCGCCTGCATGCTGAAGCGGTAGGCGGAGTCGTCGACCATCGACACCCGCGCGCCGACGTTGCGCTCGAAGGTCACGAGGCCCTCGGCCTCGAGCTGGCGGATCGCCTCGCGCACCGGCACGACGCTCATGTCGAGCTCGCCCGCGATGCTGCCCAGCACGAGCCGGTAGCCCGGGGTGTACTCCTGGTTCGCGATCCGCTCCTTGATCCAGCGGTACGCGAGCTGCGACTTGCTGAACGTCGTGCCCGTGTCGGAGGTCATCGTGCGACCTCTCCGCCCTCGAGCGCTGCCGTTTCCTGCGACCGCGGCGTCTGTGGCGCCACGCGCTCGCCGGGAACTGCCGCGCTCGCGGCGCGCTCGGCCTCGAACCGTGCCCGCCACGCGGCGTTCATCGGGAAGAGTCCATCGACGGGATGCCCTTCCGCGACGCGTTCGGCGATCCACGCGTCCTCGTCCTCCTGGGCGAGTGCCGCGTCGACGACCTCCTCGACGATCGCGGTCGGGATCACGACGACGCCGTCGGCGTCGCCGACGATGACGTCGCCGGGCTGCACTGTCGTGCCGCCGCACGCGATCGTCAGGTCGGCGTCCCACGGGACGTGCTTGCGGCCGAGGACGGCGGGGTGAGCGCCGGACGAGTACACCGGGATGCCCACGGCGGCGACGGCTGCGGCATCCCGAACTCCTCCGTCGGTCACGATGCCGGCGGCGCCCTGCGCATGCGCGCGGATGGCGAGGATATCGCCGAGCGTGCCCGAACCGGCCTCGCCGCGGGCCTCGATCACGACGACCTCGCCCTCGCCGACCGCGTCGAACACGCGCTTCTGCGCGTTGTAGCCGCCGCCGTGCGAGGCGAACAGGTCTTCGCGGTTCGGCACGAAGCGCAGCGTGCGTGCGGTGCCGACGAGCTTGGCCGTGCCGGGGAAGGACTCGGGATGCAGCGGCCGCACGCCGTCGATGTGCACGTTGTTCAGCCCGCGCTTGCGCAGCTGCGCCGACAGCCCCGCGACCGGAACGGCCTCGAGCTTGGCGCGGAGGGCGGGGGAGAGCGGTGCGCTCGCCGAGCCGGCGTCGGTCCCTGAGCCTGTCGAAGGGCCGTCGGACGCTTCGAC
>NZ_JAMXMB010000027.1 GCF_024055635.1 Microbacterium yannicii | reverse complement strand
CAGGCTCAGCGACCGGATTCGACTCAGCGACCGGGTTCGGCTCAGCGACCGGGTTCGGCTCAGCGACCGGGTTCACCGCGGCGACCGGATTCGGCTCGGCAGGTTCCGCATCGGGAAGGCCGGCGGCCTCGCGCGAGCCCCACGCCTCGGTGCGCTGCAGGTCGTCGGCGGCGGGGAGTGAGCCGAGGTCGCGGTCGAACGCGACCTCGCCCTGGACGACCGTGGTCACCAGCCGGCCGGAGGAGGGGCCGCGGGGCACGTCCACCTCGACCTCGACCACATCGCCGGGCTGGGCGACCGATGACCCGGCAGGAGTGCCGGTGAGGATGACATCGCCCGGCTCGAGGATGAAGTGCTGCGACAGGTCGGCGATGAGCTGCGGCAGCGGGAAGATCATGCCGGCCGACGTGTCGTCCTGGACGAGTGAGCCGTTCAGCCAGGTCCGCACGCGCAGCGCGTCGGGGTGCACCGCCCGGGCGTCGATGAGCGTCGGACCGATAGGCGTGAAGCCATCACCGCCCTTCGATCGGACATTGGAGCCCTTGTCGTTCGCACGCAGGTCGTACAGGCCGAAGTCGTCGGCCGCCGTGACCCACGCGACGTGGTCCCACGCGTCAGCGAGCGACACGCGGCGGGCGGCAGTTCCGATCACGAGCGCGATCTCGCCCTCGAACGCCAGCAGCTCGGTGCCTGCGGGTCGCTCGATCGTGCTTCCGGAGGCGGCGACGGAACTCGACGGCTTGAGGAAATACGACGGATGCTCGGGACGGCGTCCGCGCTGACCGGCACGTGACGCGTAGCTGAGGTGGACGGCGACGATCTTCCCGGGCCGGCCGGGGAGGGCGGCGAAGCGAGGATCGGCCGACGATTCCGGTGTACCCGGAGAGGCGGCATCCGTCATCTCATCCATTCGAGCTCCCTCACTCTTGCGTCGTATCCGAAATCGTATATGATCGTCGCACATCCGGCAACCATCCCCCGGTTCGCCGGTGACGACGACGTCACCCGACACAGGAGTCACGAATGAGCAGCACACAGCCCCCGCAAGGCTTCACCCCCACCGGCACCATCGCCAGCCCCGTCGATCGCCGTCGCGTCGTCTTCGCGACCGTCGTCGGCACCACGGTCGAGTGGTACGACTTCTTCATCTACGCCACGGCCGTCGGCCTGGTCTTCGGCCAGCTGTTCTTCGCGCCGCTCGGCGAGAACAGTGCGGTCGTGGCCTTCGCCACCGTCGGCGTGAGCTTCCTGTTCCGCCCGCTCGGCGCCTTCCTCGCCGGGCACTTCGGCGACAAGTACGGCCGCAAGGTCGTGCTCATGTGGACGCTGATCCTGATGGGCGCCTCGACCGCCCTCATCGGCGTGCTGCCGACGTACGAGGCGATCGGCATCGCGGCGCCGATCCTGCTCGTGCTGCTGCGCATCCTGCAGGGCATCTCGGCGGGCGGCGAGTGGGGCGGCGCCGTCCTCATGGCCGTCGAGCACGCGCCGCGCACACGCCGCGGCGCCTTCGGTGCGTCGCCGCAGATCGGCGTGCCGCTCGGCCTCCTTCTCGCCTCGGGCGTCATGGCGCTCATGGCGATGATCGCGCCCGGCGACGCGTTCCTCGTGTGGGGCTGGCGTGTGCCGTTCCTGCTCAGCTTCGTGCTCATCCTCGTCGGCTACTACGTGCGCCGTCGCGTCGAAGAGAGCCCCGTGTTCACCGAGCTCGCAGCCCGCAAGGAGAAGGCCAAGACGCCGATCGTCACGCTCTTCCGCAAGCACGCCCTGCTCGTCTTCATCGCCGCGCTGGTGTTCGCGGGCAACAACGCGGTCGGCTACATGACCACTGGCGGCTACATCCAGGGCTACTCGACCAACCCCGAGGGTCCGCTGGCCCTCGAACGCGGTCCGGTGCTCTGGGCCGTCGCCGGGTCGGCCGTGACCTGGCTGCTGTCGACGCTGGCCGCCGGCTTCGTGTCGGACCGCATCGGCCGGCGCACGACGTACATCATCGGCTGGATCCTGCAGCTCGCCGGCGTCTTCCTGCTCTTCCCGCTCGTGAACACCGGCAACATCTGGCTGCTCTTCGCGGGCCTCGCGATCCTCACCATCGGGCTCGGCTTCACGTACGGCCCGCAGGCCGCGCTGTACTCCGAGCTGTTCCCGGCATCCATCCGCTTCTCGGGCGTCTCGATCTCGTACGCCATCGGCGCGATCCTGGGCGGCGCCTTCGCCCCCACGATCGCGACGTGGCTCGTGAAGGAGACCGGCTCGACGATGTCGGTCACCTGGTACCTCGCCGGCATGACGCTCATCGGCCTGGTCGCGACGCTGCTGCTGCGCGATCGCTCGGGCATCCCGCTCGGCCCCGACCACGAGGCCGAGCAGAACATCAGCCCGATCTACGGCATGGCGAAGGCCTGACTCCTGCAACGACGGATGCCGCGACGCCGGGCCCCCGTGCGGGCTCGGCGCCGCGGCATCCGACGTTCCGCCGGCGCGTCAGCGGGTGCGCATGCCGTCGAGCGCGAGTGCCACGACGTCGTGGGCGAGGCGGTCGCGGTCCACGGGGCCGGTGGGGCGGTACCACTCGACGATCGAGTTGACCATGCCGAACAGGAGGCGCGTCGCGACAGCCCCTTCGACGTCGGAGCGCACCTCGCCGGCGCGCTGCGCCTCGACGACGAGCGCGGTCACCCGATGGTCGAACGCGCGCCGGCGTTCCAGGGCGGCGCGCTCGACGTCGCTGTTGCCGCGCACGCGGAGCAGCAGCGTCACGTAGGGGAGCTTGTCGACGAGCACCCGCACGGCGCCGCGGAGCACCGCACCGAGCCGCTCGACCGCCGTCCCCTCAGCGGCGTCGGGCGCGTCCAGCACGCCCTCGAGCCGATCGAGCGCCTCGTCCAGTGCCAGCGCGAGCAGCTGCTCCTTGGAATCGAAGTGGTGGTACAGCGCTGACTTCGTCAGTCCGAGACGCGAGGCCAGGTCGGCGACGGACGTGGCGTCGTAGCCCTGCTCGTTGAACAGCGTGACAGCCACCGTCAGCACCTGGTCGCGGTCGTATCCCGGGCGGCCGCGGCGGGTGGGGAGGGGCTCGGCGCTCGCGGACATGCGCCCAGTCTCGCACCCGCCGGCCACCGAGCAGGGCAACTCGGGAGATATTACTGAACGATCGTTAGGTATCATGGTCGCGACCGCGAAGGAGCGGAGCGAGAGGATGCCGATGCCGGATTCGATAGCGGGGTCGCGTGCGCGGCCGCTGCAGATCCAGCGCCGTCCCGATCGCGTCGTGGCGACGCTGTCGCGGCCCGATGTGCGCAATGCCATCGACCAGGACATGATCGACCGGCTGCACGAGCTGTGCGAGGAGCTCGAAGGCGAGCCCAAGACCCTGATCCTCATCGGCTCCGACGGCGTATTCGCCTCGGGCGCCGACATCGCCGAACTGCGCCAGCGGCGCGCCGCCGACGCCCGGCGGGGCATCAACACGCGGGCGTTCCAGCGGGTGCGCAGCCTGCCGATGCCGGTGATCGCGGCGATCGACGGCTACGCCCTGGGTGGCGGTGCCGAGCTCGCCTATGCCGCCGACATCCGAATCGGCACCCCGGGCCTCCAGATCGGCAACCCCGAGACCGGCCTCGGCATCATCGCCGCCGCCGGCGCCACGTGGCGCCTGCCCGAGATCGTCGGTGAGGCGCGGGCCGCCGAGATGCTGCTGACCGGACGGATCCTGGATGCCGCGACCGCCGTCGCCTGGGGGCTCGTGTCGTCGCTCTACGAGCCGGGCGACCTGCTCGCCGCCGCCCACACGATCGCCGACCGCATCGCCCGGAACGATCCGCTCGCCACGCGGTACACCAAGACAGCGCTCGGCGCCCCGCGCGCGGCGCATCCCGAGATCGAGCTGGAACTGCAGGCCAAGCTCTTCGAGAGCCCGGAGAAGGAGCGGCGGATGGCCGCGTTCCTCGAGAGCCGCAAGCGATGAACGAGGGCGAGCCCCACGGCTTGTACGAACGGAGTGAACAGTGACCATCGAACAGACACAGACGACCGAGCGGCTCGGGTCGGTCGAGCGGTCCGGGACCGGCATCCTCCCCAGCTACCTCCGCGATGAGTGGTGGGTTCCCGACAGCGGCGACGACGCGACGCCGGTGCTCGACGCGTCGACGGGCGACGTCGTCGCCTACCTGAGCACGCAGGGTGTCGATCTCGCGGCCGCGATCCGCCACGCCCACACGGTGGGCCAGGCGAGCCTCGGCGCGCTGACGTTCCACCAGCGGGCGCTGCTGCTCAAGCAGTTCGGCATCGCGCTCACCGCGCGCAAGCAGGAGCTGTACGAGCTCTCCAAGCGCGCCGGCGCCACGGTGCGCGACTCGCTCAACGACATCGACGGCGGCATCGGCGTGCTGTTCACGTATTCGTCGAAGGGACGCCGCGAGCTGCCCAACGCTCAGGTGTACCTCGACGGCCCGGTCGAGTCGCTGTCGAAGGACGGTTCGTTCCTCGGCCGCCACGTCTATACGCGACTGCCGGGCGTCGCCGTGCAGATCAACGCCTTCAACTTCCCGATGTGGGGCGCGCTCGAGAAGTTCGCGCCCGCCTTCCTCGCCGGCGTGCCGACGATCGTGAAGCCCGCGTCGCCGACGGCCTACGTCGCCGAGGCGTGGGTGCGCATCCTCGTCGAGACGGGGTTGCTCCCCGCCGGTTCGCTGCAGCTGGTGAGCGGCGCGGTGCCGGGCCTCTTCGACCACCTCGGGCTGGGTGACCTCGTCGGCTTCACCGGCAGCGCCTCGACGGCCGCGCGGCTGCGCGCGGAGGCTGCTCCGGAGCTGCGGTTCACCAGTGAGACCGACTCCATCAACGCATCGGTGCTCGGTCCCGACGCAGTGCCGGGCACGCCGGAGTTCGACGCGTACGTCAAGCAGCTCATGGTCGAGCTCACGACGAAGGCCGGCCAGAAGTGCACCGCGATCCGCCGCGCCATCGTGCCGGTCGATGCTGTCGCGCCGCTCGTCGAGGCGCTGCGGCAGAAGATCGCCGAGCGCGTCGTCGTCGGCGACCCCCGCGCCGAGTCCGTCACGATGGGTCCGCTCGTCTCGCTCGCGCAGCGTGACGAGGTGCTGCGTGCCGTCGGCGCGCTGGAGGCCGCCGGCGGCCGGGTCGTGCTGGGAACGACGGATGCCCCGGCCGTGACACATGCGGACGGCTCGACGGGCCTGGCACCCGACGGCGCGTTCGTCGGCCCGATCCTCATCGGGTTCGACGGTGACGCTGACGCGCTGCCCGACGCGGTGCACGACGTCGAGGCGTTCGGCCCCGTAGCGAGCGTGCTCGCGTACCGCACGGTGGAGGAGGCCGCCGACCTCGTGGGCCGCGGCGGCGGGTCGCTCGTCACGAGCGTTGCGACCTCCGACCCCGGCGTCGCCGCGACGCTCCTCGCGCGCACCGCCGCCTACAACGGGCGCCTGCTGTTCCTCGACCGCGACGACGCCCGCACCTCGACGGGCCACGGCGCGCCCGTTCCGCACCTCGTCCATGGCGGACCGGGGCGCGCCGGCGGCGGGGAGGAACTCGGCGGCATCCGTGCGGTGCTGCACCACATGCAGCGCACCGCGGTGCAGGGCTCGCCCGCGATGCTCACGGCGCTCACGGGCGTCTGGCATCAGGGCGCGGCATCCCGCTCCGACCGCCACCCGTTCCGCAAGTCGCTCGCCGAGCTCGCGATCGGCGACCAGCTCGCGTCGCCGTCGCGCGCTGTCAGCCTCGACGACATCGAGACGTTCGCGAACTTCACGGGCGACCGCTTCTACGCCCACATGGACGAGGCGGCCGCCGCCGCCAACCCGTTCTTCCCCGGTCGCGTCGCGCACGGCTACCTGCTCGTGTCGTGGGCGGCAGGGCTCTTCGTGGATCCCGATCCCGGTCCGGTGCTCGCGAACTACGGGCTCGAGAACCTGCGCTTCGTCACGCCGGTGTCGCCCGACGACGAGATCCGCGTCGTGCTGACGGCGAAGCAGATCACCCCGCGAGAGACCGACGACTACGGCGAGGTGCGGTGGGACGCCGTCATCCTCAACCAGCGCGACGAGATCGTCGCGACGTACGACGTGCTCACGCTGGTCGCCAAGACCGCGGAGCCGGCGGCGACGACCGACGCACCCGTGCCGACAGAGGTGGGGGCGTGAGCGATCCCGCGGACCACTTCGCCGGGCAGCGCCGCATGCTGCGGCTCGACCGCGCGTCGGCGGCGCTCGGCATGGTCGTTGAGCGCGACGAGCCGGGCGAAGCCGTCGTGTCGATGCGCGTGCGCGACGACATGACGAACGGCTTCGCGATCACGCACGGCGGAATGGTGTTCGCGCTCGCCGACACCGCGTTCGCCATGGCGTGCAACGCCCTCTCGACAGCAGAAGGGGAAGCGGATGCCGAGATCACCGTCGCGGCCGGCGCCGACATCTCGTTCCTCAAGGCGACGCGCGCCGGGCAGACGCTGACCGCCCACGCGCGCCGCCGGGCGCTCGCCAGGCGCAGCGGGCTGTACGACGTGACGGTGACCGACGAGACGGGCGACGTCGTGGCGGAATTCCGCGGGCGCTCCTTCACCACGCGACGCGCCGAGCCCGGTGCCACCGGCTGACGGTGGCCGCGGCATCCGTCGTGATCTAGACTTACTGAACGAACGGTCTGTAATCCCACGAGCCGGAACGGAGTCGATGATGACGACCGATGTGCTGATCGACGAGGCGGCCGAGCAGGCGGCCTTCGACGCGATCATCGAGGCCGACTCGCGCATCGAGCCGCGCGACTGGATGCCGGCGGCCTACCGCAAGACGCTGATCCGGCAGATCTCGCAGCACGCGCACTCCGAGATCATCGGCATGCAGCCCGAGGGCAACTGGATCAGCCGGGCACCGAGCCTCAAGCGCAAGGCGATCCTGATGGCCAAGGTGCAGGACGAAGCCGGTCACGGGCTGTACCTGTACTCCGCCGCGCAGACGCTCGGCATCACGCGCGACGAGATGACCGAGCAGCTCATCGAGGGGCGTGCGAAGTACTCCTCGATCTTCAACTACCCGACGCCGACGTGGGCTGACATGGGGGCGATCGGCTGGCTCGTCGACGGCGCCGCGATCTGCAACCAGGTGCCGCTCTGCCGTGCCTCGTACGGTCCGTACGGACGCGCGATGGTGCGCATCTGCAAGGAGGAGTCGTTCCACCAGCGGCAGGGGTTCGAGATCCTGCTGACCCTCATGCAGGGCAGCGCGGCGCAGCGCGAGATGGCGCAGGACGCCGTGGACCGCTGGTACTGGCCCTCGCTCATGATGTTCGGCCCCCCGGATGAGGCGTCGCCCAACTCGGCGCAGTCGATGGCATGGAACATCAAGCGCTTCTCGAACGACGACCTGCGCCAGCGCTTCATCGGGATGCTGGTGCCCCAGGCGGAGGTGCTGGGTGTGACGCTTCCCGACCCCGAGCTGCGCTGGGACGAAGAGGCGCAGCGCTGGCACACCAGCGAGATCGACTGGACCGAGCTGCAGGAGGTCATCGCCGGCCGCGGCGCCATGAACGCCGAGCGCACCCGCAACCGGCGCACCGCGCACGAAGACGGCGCCTGGGTGCGCGAGGCGGCCGCGGAGTACGCCCGGAAGCAGCAGCTCCGCGAGACCGGTCCCCGGTCCCTGAGCTTGTCGAAGGGAGCAGCATGACCACCTCAGGAGCCTCGCCGCGCGAGACCTGGCCGCTGTGGGAGGTATTCGTCCGCGCCGGCCGCGGCCTCAGCCATGTGCACGCGGGCTCGCTGCACGCGCCCGACGCCGACTTCGCGCTGCGCAACGCCCGCGACGTCTACACGCGCCGGAGCGAGGGCACGTCGATCTGGGTCGTGCCGGCCGACGCGATCACGACGAGCGATCCCGACTCGAAGGGCGCGTTCTTCGAGAGTCCCGCCGGCAAGAACTACCGACACGCCACGTACTACACGGCGTCCGAGGGGGTGCCGCACCTGTGACCCTTCGACAAGCTCAGGGACCGGTCGTCGCCCAGGTCCCGGTCGCAGCCCCGGTCCAGGTCGCCGCCCAGGGACCGGTCGTCGCCCAGGTCCCGGTCGCCGCTCAGGTCCCGGCCGCCGCTCAGGTCCCGGCCGCCGCTCAGGTCCCGGCCGCCGCCCCGGTCCCGGTCGTCGCCCAGGTCCCGGTCGTTGAGCGACCGAGGAACGAGGGAGACGAAACGTCGCCCGACCCGCACGGCGAGGTCACCGTCGAGCGCGTCGAGCTGTCGGCCGAGCTCGCCGGCGGCGAGGGCCGCGCAGCGACGGCAGACGTCGCGGAGTACGCGCTGTGGCTGGGCGACGACGCGCTGATCCTCTCCCAGCAGCTCGGGGCGTGGATCGCGCGCGCCCCCGAACTCGAGGAGGACGTCGCGCTCGCCAACATCGCGCTCGACCTGCTCGGGCACGCGCGCTCGTTCCTGCGCTACGCCGGAACGTACGACGATCGCACGGAAGACGACCTCGCCTACTGGCGCGACGAGCCCGAGTTCCGCTGCGCCTGGGTCTTCCAGCAGCCCAACGGTGACTTCGCGCAGACGATCGCGCGTCAGCTGGCGGCATCCGTCTACCTCTTCGAGCTGTACACGGCACTGCAGGGCTCGTCCGACGCGACGCTCGCCGCGATCGCGGCCAAGGCGGTCAAGGAGGTCGAGTACCACCGCGACCATGCTGTGCAGTGGACGCTGCGGCTCGCCGGCGGCACCGACGAGTCGCGCCGTCGCATGATCCGCGCGGTGGGCGATGTCTGGCCGTACGTCGGCGAGCTCTTCCGCGACGAGCCGCTCATCGACCGGCTGGACGACGTCGCCGTGCGGCCGTCGACACTGCAGCCGGCGTTCGACGCCGTCATCGCCGCGGTGTTCGCGGAGGCCGAGCTGGAGCTCCCGACGGGGCCCGAGTCGTCGGCCGGCGGTCGCCGCGGAGCCCATTTCCCGACGCTGGGCTTCCTGCTCGCGGAAATGCAGGTGCTCGCACGGCAGCATCCGGGGGCGACGTGGTGATGCTTCGACAGGCTCAGCCACCGGTGCGGGCGGATCAGCCACCGGTGCGGGCGGATCAGCAACCGGTGGGGGCGGATCAGCAAACGGTGGGCACCTCCGATGCCGCACGGGCGTGGCGGGCCGCGGCATCCGTTCCGGATCCGGAGATCCCCGTGCTCACCATCGAGGATCTCGGGGTGCTGCGCGACGTCCGGGTGGAGGGGGACGGCTCCGGCGGCGCACGCGCCACCGTGACGATCACGCCGACGTATTCCGGGTGCCCGGCGATGGATGCGATCCGCGACGACGTCGTGCTCGCTCTCACCGCGGCCGGCTTCGACGACGTCGACGTGCGGCTCGTGCTCGCCCCCGCCTGGACGACGGACTGGATGACGGATGCCGGCAAGCGCAAGCTCGTCGACTACGGCATCGCCCCGCCGACCGGGCGCGCCGGTGCCGCCGGCCCGATCCGCCTGGCGCTGTCGGTGCGGTGCCCGCGGTGCGGCTCGCTCGACACGCGCGAGCTGGCCCGATTCGGCTCCACGTCGTGCAAGGCGCTGTACGAGTGCCGCGCCTGCCTCGAGCCCTTCGACCATTTCAAGGTGCACTGATGGAGCGCGACGCCCTTCGACAGGCTCAGGGACCGGGAGTGCCGGCTCAGGGAACGCGAGTGCCGGCTCAGGGACCGGGAGTGCCGGCTCAGGGACCGGGAGTGCCGGCTCAGGGACCGGGAATGTCGGGGCAGGGACCGGGAGTGCCGGCTCAGGGACCGGGAGTGCCGGCTCAGGGACCGGGAATGCCGGATCAGGAGAATCGGCGCATCGCCGAGACGCTGCTCACCACGGCCGTGGGAGGGCCGCGCGACGGTCGGCACCGGGCGCGCTTCCACACCTTGCGGGTCGCCGCGGTGAGGCCGCTCACCGACGCCGCGGTCGAGGTCACCTTCGCGATTCCCGAAGAGGTCCGCGGTGAGTTCGACTATCTCGCGGGTCAGCACGTCGCGCTGCGCACGGTGCTCGACGGGCACGAGCTTCGACGCTCGTACTCGCTCTGCCGCGCCGAGGACGCGGGAGGCGGCGGCGACGGTCCGCGCACGATCAGCGTGGCGATCAAACGGGACCAGGGCGGCCGGTTCTCGACGTGGGCGCAGACGGAGCTCCACGCCGGCGACCGCATCGACGTGATGAGCCCGCAGGGCACCTTCACGTCGAAACTCGCCGATCTCGACGGCGCGCACGTCGCCGGCATCGCGGCGGGGTCGGGCATCACGCCGCTCATGGCGCTCGCCGCCACCGTGCTCGCACGGTCCGGCACGTCGCGGTTCACCCTCGTCTACACGAACCGTTCGAGCCTCGACGTGATGTTCCTGGACGAGCTCTCCGACCTCAAGGACCGCTACCCGACGCGGCTGGCCCTCCACCATGTGCTCTCGCGCGAGCAGCGCACCGCGCCGCTGCTGTCGGGCCGCATCGACGAGCCGCGGCTGCGGCGCATCCTCGACGAGCTCGTCCTCCCCGACACCGTCGACGAGTGGTTCCTGTGCGGGCCGTTCGAGCTGGTGCAGCTCTGTCGCGACACCCTCGCCGACATCGGAGTGGATCCCGCGCACGTGCGGTACGAGCTGTTCACCACCGGCGAGGGCGAGCGGGCCGAGCCTCCGGCGGGGCGGCCGGTCGTCGTCGCGCGCGACGAGCCCGTGCGCCGTATCGAGTTCACCCTCGATGGGCAGTCGCAGGCGGTCGACAGCCCGGTCGCCGCGCATGAGTCCATCCTCAATGCGGCCCTGCGCGTGCGGCCCGACGTTCCCTTCGCCTGCGCCGGTGGAGTCTGCGGCACGTGCCGCGCCCGGCTCGTGCAGGGCTCGGTGACGATGACCGAGAACTACGCGCTCGAGCCCGACGAGCTCGAGCGCGGCTACGTGCTCACCTGCCAGTCCCACCCGACGACCGACAGCGTCGTCGTCGACTACGACGTCTAGCCATTCCGACGAGGAGGATCGCGATGATCGAGCTGTCCATCACGGGCGAAGTTGCCGAGGTCGTGCTGAACGCCCCCGAGAAGCTCAACGCCCTCTCACTGCGCGCGCTGGGAGAGATGGATGCCGCCTACCGCAGTGCCGAGGAGTCCGGCGTGCGGGCGCTGCTGCTGCGGGCAGAGGGACGGGCGTTCTGCGCGGGGCGCGACATCGCGGGCGTGGATCCCGAGACCGACGACGTGCCGCAGTACCTCGCCGGGGTGGAGACCCTCATGCGCAGGATCGCCGCGTTCCCGGCGCCGACGTTCGCGGCCGTGCACGGGGCGTGCCTGGGCGTCGGCCTGGGCCTGGCCATCGCGACCGACGTCGTCTACGTCGCCGACGACGCCAAGATCGGCTCGCCGTTCGCGAGCCTCGGCGCGATGCTCGACTCGGGCGGTCACGCCCTGCTCTACGAGCGCCTGGGTGCTCATCGGGCGCTCGACCTCATCTACACCGGCGACCTGCTGAGCGGCACCGAGGCGGTCGCGGCCGGACTGTTCAGCCGCGCCATGCCGGTGCAGGAGGTGTTCGACTTCGCGCTGCAGCGGGCGGCGGTCGCGGCATCCGGTCCCACCGCCGCGTTCCTCGCATCGAAGCGTCTCATCGCCCACCTGCGCGACGAGAAGCTGTGGGATGCCGTCGCCCAGGAGGCGCGCGGACAGGAGGCGCTGCGCACCACCGCCGACTACCGCGAGGGCTTCGCGGCGTTCCAGCAGAAGCGCAAGCCGGAGTTCCGCGGCGACTGACCCACGTCTCCTCAGGCGTTCGCGTGCCGTGTTGTGCGGTATCGCGGGGTGTGATGCCGCGTGTCGTGACACTTGATGGGACCGATGGGGGATTCGCGGGTCACGTCTTGCGGGTTCGCGGTGTGCGATGCCGCGTGTCGTGACACCTGAGGCGCGGGGCCGATAGGTCAGGCGCGGGCGCGATCCGTGCGCTCGGCGATGAGCGCGGCCACCCCGGCGAGCAGCCTGTCGATGCCGAAGTGCAGCGCGGCGTCGCGGCCGCCACCGCGCGCCGCATCGGCGAAGGCGGCCGACGTGCGCGGATAGTCGGCGGATCGCGCCGCGAGCACCGGCCCCAGCCGGTCGGCCAGATCGAGCTCGGGGTGCGGTCCGCCGGCCCGCTGGCGGACCATCGACTGCGCATGGCCCGCCAGGAGCGCGAGCACATCGAGCTGTTCACCGCCGCTGAGCGGAAGATCGCCCATCGCTCTCAGCCCCGACTCGTACCACGCGAGCTCTCCCGGGCCGGGTACGTGGGGACGCTGGGCCAGGGTGACCGACCACGGGTGTTCGAGCGAGCGCTCGTGCAGCGCGAGCGTCCACGCCGCCAGCGCCGACCGCCAGTCGCCTTCCGGTGATGCGGGCGGCCCGCCGAGAGCGCGGTCGAGGAGGACCGCGTCCAGTTCGGCGCGCCCTGGAACGTACCGGTACAGCGCCATCTTGGCGGTGCCCAGCCGCTCGGCGACGCGCTGCATCGTGACCGCGTCGAGTCCGTCCTCGTCCGCGATCGCCGTCGCGGCCGCCACGATCCCTTCGATCGTGAACTTCGGCCGGGGCCCGCGCTTTCCGATCACGGGTTCCTGCCACAGCAGCTCGATGGATGCCGCGACGCTGTCGTGCTCGGTTGCCATGCCGCCCCTTCCCGGTATTGCGTCCAGCGTACGCGAATGATTACTGTGTCGGAAGGACGCAGTTACTGGACAGATCGGAAGACCTTTGACCAACAGCAAAGTGCTCATCTCGGGCGCGAGCATCGCAGGACCGGCTCTCGCTCGCTGGCTCGGCCGCAACGGCTTCGACGTCACCGTCGTCGAGAAGGCGCCACGTGTGCGTCCGGGCGGTCAAGCCGTCGACTTCAAAGGCCGCACGCACCGGGAGGTGCTGGCCCGCATGGGCGTCCTGGACGCGGTGGAGGCCGAGCAGACGGCGAGGACGGACTGGCGGATGGTGGATGCCGCCGATCGCGTCCGCGCTGTCGTGCCGGGCGAGTTCATCGGCGGCGACCTCGAGATCCTGCGCGGCGACCTGACCGGCATCCTGCACCGGGAGTCCGCCGGCGACGCGCAGTACGTCTTCGACGACGAGATCGTCGCGATGACCGAGAACGCCTCGGGAGTGGATGTCGCCTTCGCCGGGCGGCCCGCGGAGCGCTTCGACCTCGTCGTCGGCGCGGACGGCGTGCACTCCGCGGTGCGACGGCTCAGGTTCGGCCCGGAGCCGGACTTCGTGCAGCCCCTCGGCTGCTACTACGCCGTTGCAAGTGGAGAGGTGCCGCTCGACGGCCTCGAGACGCGGCTGCCCGATGGTCGCTCGGTGGCGTACGGCTACAGCACTCCCGGCCGGCTGACGCTCCTCGGCGGGCAGAAGGCGCCGAACCTCTTCGTGTTCCGCGCCGAGCGCGCGGATTACGATCGGCGCGACGTGTCTTCGCAGCGGCGATTCCTGACGGACGCCTACGCCGGCGTGGGGTGGCGCGTTCCTGCGGCGCTCGAGGCGGTGGCCACGGCATCCGATTTCTATCTCGACGCGCTGACCCGCACGCGCATGTCGACGTTCACGCGCGGGCGCACGGCGCTCGTCGGCGACGCCGGTTACGCGAACACGCTCGGCGGGTTCGGCACGGGGCTCGCCCTCGTCGGCGCGTACGTCCTCGCCGGCGAGCTGGTCCGAGCCCGAGGGGATCACGAGACCGCCCTCGCCGCCTACGACCGGCGGATGCGCACGCCGACCAAGATCGCGCGCACGGGCAACGCGGGCCCGTTCCTGGCGCCGGCGTCGACGTGGCGCATCGGCATGCGGGACTGGTCGTTCCGGAACCCTCTGATGTTCCGGACGATGATGTGGATGACCGACAGGTTCGCCACCGACGACAGCGTGCCGGTGTACGACATGCGGTGACCGGGTGGCCCGGTGACCCGGTGGTCTGGGTCGCTGGGCGCCGGCGCCCCGAGCGCCGTGCCGGCTTCCCGGACAGCGGGCCGGTGAGCGGAGGGCGCGTGCCCGGCGATCAACGCCCGGCGAGCGCCTCGACCAGCGGGGTCACCTGCTCCGCGAGCTCGTCGGGCACCGTGAGGAACGACACGCCCGTGCTCCCGCGGAGCGCGACGAGGGCGTCGGCATCGCGCGCCACGTCGCCGGAGAGATAGCCGGCGGCCCCGGCCTCACGCAGCGAGTCGGGGGTGAGGCCGGCGCTGCGTCGCAGCCAGTCCGGCACCGCGTCTGCGATGCCCGCCACCTGCAGCGACAGCTCGATCGGCGACCGATCCGCCGGGGTGGCGGCACGCACGCGGGCCGCGGCCGCCTCGACGGCGGAGAGATCCGCGTGCGGCGGCAGCGGCAGCGCCACGGTGTCGGCGTGGCGGCCTGCCAGCCGCATCATGCGGTCGCCGCCGGCGGCGAGGGTGACGTGCAGCTCGTCGCCGAATGCGTCACGCAGCGCCGCGATCGTCGCCTCGACCTGATCGACGCGCTCCGGGCCCGACCCCCATGCCACACCGAGGGTCCCGGCATCCCGCTCCGCCTGTGGGCGTCCGGCGCCCAGGCCGAGCTCGAACCGACCGCCCGAGAGTTCGACGAGCGTGCGCACCTCCCGCACCGTCGCCTGGGGGCTGCGCAGCGGTGCAGCGAGCACCCACGTACCCACGTGCAGCGACGCGGTGGCCGCGGCCGCGACGGCCAGCACGAGGAACGGCGACGGCGTGAACAGCGTGTCGGGCACGAGCAGAGCCCAATAGCCGCTGCCTTCGAGTCGCCGGGCGCGCTCGCTCCACAAGCGGGCATCGCCATGGGCGCCGCTGACGACTCCGAATCGGAAGGTGCTCATGTGCCCATGCTCGTCGCACGCAGGGCGATGCGCATCCTCCGGCAGGAGGCATCCGCTCTGCTCCCGCGGGAGCAGCGCTCAGGAGTTCACGCGGATGATCTCGCGCTGATAGGGCGCTACGACGGTGCCAGAGATCCGGCAGTCCAGCACGAGGAACGGGCGGGATGCCGCGGGCTCGGCGCTCCACGCGGCGAGCCGGTCGAGATCGCTCAGAGTTCGCACGACCACCCCCTCGGCGCCGACGCCCGCTGCGAGCGCGGCGAAGTCGACCTCGGGGATGAGCATGGGCCCCTGCGCGAGACCCTTGAGCCCGTAGAGGTTGACCTCGGCGCCGTACGCGGCGTCGTTCCACACGACGGCGACCCCGCGGCCGGCGGCGACCCGCACCGCCGTCTCGAGGTCGGCGAGCGCCATGAGCCCGCCGCCGTCGCCCGTCGTCAACACGACGGTGGCCGAAGGCTTCGCCAGCGCGGCTCCCGGTACGGAGGGCCAGCCCAGGCCGATCGACTGGAAGGCGGTGCCCACCATGATCATGCGGTCGGGCGAGGCCACCGGCCAGTACATGTTCGCCCAGCCGATGAAGTGCCCGCCGTCCGACACCACGACGCGGTCCTCGGGCAGCAGCTCGCCGATGCGCGCGGCGACCGACTGCGGGTCGAGGCGTCCATCCGCTGCGACACCCTCTCCGCCGTCGTATGCCCGCAGGGGCATGACGTCGACCGACTCGCGCCACCCGCTCGGGCCGGCGCCCCGCGCGCGCAGGCCGTCCGCGACCGCGCGCGCGACCGTCGCGGCATCGCCGCGCACATATCCGCCGACGTGCGGGTGGGTCGCGGCCGGCGCCACATCGACTTGGAACACGCGGGTGCCGGGCGCGAAGAGGTCGCCGAACCGCATCGTGAACTGGTTGAGGGATGCCCCGAACACCACGGCGACGTCAGCCCCGCGTACGAGCTCCATCGCGCCCTCGGCGCCGAAGCCTCCGGCCACGCCGAGATCGAACTCGCTGCGCGGGAAGATGCCCCGACCGAGCGCGGTCGACGCGGTGATCGCACCGACCGCGTCGGCGACCGCGCCCAACGCGTCGCCCGCCGCCGAGATCCACGCGCCGTGGCCCGCGAGCAGGAACGGTCGCTCGGCCGACGCCAGCGCATCGACGATCCGCTCGACGGCACCCTCGGCGAAGGGTCCGGCCGGCACCAGCGGTCCCGGCAGGCGCGGCTCGGGAGCCTCGGGCACCGGGCCGGCGTCGCGCGCCGCCACGTCGTACGGGATCGCCAGCACGGTCGGGACTCGGTAGGTGAGCGCGTGTTCGATCGCGATCACCGTCGTGGCCGCGGCATCCGTTCGTCCGACCGTGTACGTCCGCGCGCCCACCCCCGACGCGAGCGCGATCTGGTCGACGTCCCACGGGCGCGGACCCGACGTCGGCTCGTCGCCGACGACGAGAACGAGCGGCACATGCGCCTGCACCGCCTCGGCGAGGGCGGTCAGCGTGTTGGTGAAGCCGGCGCCGTAGGTCGCGGTCGCCGCGGCGAGCCGGCCGGAGGCGCGGTGGTAGGCGTCGGCCGCGACGACGCCGCCGGCCTCGTGGCGCACGGCAGTGAAGTGCACGTCGGTGGAGCGCTCGAGCGCATCGAGGAAGTACGCGTTGCCGTTGCCCATCACCCCGAAGACGTGATCGATGTGACGCGCGAGGGTGAGGGCGACATGGGCGGAGACGGTGCTCATGGGGGGTGTGGCGGGCATGGCGATGCCTTTCGAGACGGAACGGATGGTGAGGCCGTATGTGTCTCGCGCGTGCGCGCTGCGTGCCCATTTTTCGAGCACCGGCGGGCGTCGATGCCGCCGGACGTGTCGAGTATAGGACTTCCGCCAAGATGGGAGTCATGAAGACGATCCAGCTGCGCCGGTACACGCTCGTCGACGGGGAGTACGACGCCTTCGTCGCGTGGTGGACCGAATGGATGCCGAAGGTGCGGCCCGCGGCCGGCTTCGCGATCGAGTTCGCCTACGGTCTGCCCGAGACGAACGAGTTCGTGTGGGCGGTCAGCGCCGAGGGCGACGCCGAGGCGTTCCTCGCACTCGAGAAGGAGTACATGGCGTCGGAGGGCCGTGCAGAGGCGTTCGTCGGGGTGCCGCAGCGCGTCGCCGAGCACAACATCCGCCTGGTCACGCAGTACCCGACCACCGCCTGACGCCAAGCGCCCGCCCCCGAGCCGAGCCCCCTGCCCGGGCTCTGAGCTGGTCGAAGCGTTCGCCTCGCCTCTGCCGTCCGCATCGCCGTGGTTGCGCTTCGTCTCGCTCGTTCCTCGCTCGCTCAGCGACCGGTGCTCGCGTGAGTCGAGAGACGTGCGCTCGGCGCGCGATGGATTCATCCGGTCGCTGAGCGAGCGCCAGCGAGACGAAGCGTTGCGCCTGGTGCGCGACGGATTCATCCGGTCGCTGAGCGAGCGCCAGCGAGACGAAGCGTTGCGCCTGGTGCGCGACGGATTCATCCGGTCGCTGAGCGAGCGCCAGCGAGACGAAGCGTTGCGTTTGACTTGTTCAGCCGCCGAGCGCGTCGCGGATCGCGGTTGCCGACGTGGCAAGCCGCGCGGCGATCTCGTCGTCGCTGTGCGTGCTCGCCACGAACACGACCGCGATCGCCGCGGGCCCGCGCCCGCGCACGACGAGCGGCACGGCGACGGCCCGCAGGCTGGGGATGACCTCGTCGTGGCTGGTCGCGTAGCCGCGGGCCGCGGCATCCGTCACCTCCTCGGCGAGAGCCGGCGAGACATCGGCCGGCCACGAGGCCTCGGGCAGCAGCGACAGGATCGCCTTGCCGGGGGCACCGCGCGTGATCGGATGCCGCGTGCCCGGCCGCTGCGCGACGGGGTTCACGGCGTGCCGCGGCTCGATGCTCGAGAGCGTCACGCACTCGTCGTGGTCGAGCACGGCGAGGAAGCAGGTCATGCCCAGGTCGCCGGCGACGGCGGTGAGCTCGGGAAGCGCCTCTGCCTGCAGATCGTGCGCTACGCCCGCGGCGAGGGCGGCCATCCGCGCACCCAGTTCGATGCGGCCGGCCGCGTCGCGTTCCACGAGGCCGTGGTCCTCGAGCGTGCGCAGCAGTCGATAGGCGACCGACCGGTGCAGTTCGAGGCGTCGTGCGATCTCATCGATCGACAGCGGACCGCGTGCTTCGGCGAGCACCTCGAGGATCCGGATGCCGCGACTCAGCGTCTGCGAAGCGGGAGCGGTGGAGGGAGCAGGGGACACGAGGCTCGCTGTCTCGTCGCGCGGCGCTCTTGCCGCTTCGACGCGGGTCGTATACGATCTGTTCAATAGTAGAACGGTGTGTTCGAATATAGAACAAACCGAGCTCCCATACAAGCTCCCAGCCGCAGGATTTCGGCGGCTGGGCCTCGACACCGTCGTCCGAGGAGGACACCGATGCAGTTCCACCATCACGGCTACGTCTCCGCCGATCCCCGGGTGCAGGATGCCGCCGGCACAGGTGTCGATCGTCCCGCGGACCTGCCCGACGAGGTGGACGTGCTGATCGTCGGATCCGGTCCGGCCGGCATGCTGCTGGCCGCTCAGATGTCGCAGTTCCCCGGTGTCGTCACCCGCCTCGTCGAGCGCCGCGAGGGGCGCCTCGTGCTGGGCCAGGCCGACGGCATCCAGCCGCGCAGTGTCGAGACGTTCCAGGCGTTCGGCTTCGCCGAGCGCATCGTCGCCGAGGCGTACAACATCGCCTACATGAACTTCTGGGGACCCGATCCCGAGAACCCGCGCAACATCATCCGCACCGCGCGCACGGAGGACTACGCCTTCAAGATCAGCGAGTTCCCGCACCTGATCGTGAACCAGGCGCGCGTGCTCGACTACTTCGCGGAGGCGGCCGCCCACGGCCCCGGCCGCATCGTCCCCGACTACGGCATCGAGTTCGTCGGCCTCACCGTGCACGAAGGCGCCGAAGCCGACGCCTCAGGCGGCGAGTATCCGGTGGAGGTGCGCCTGCGGTACACGGCGGGGGAGCGCACGGGGGAGGTGCGCGTCGTCC
Source organism: Microbacterium yannicii (assembly GCF_024055635.1). Classification (GTDB taxonomy): domain Bacteria; phylum Actinomycetota; class Actinomycetes; order Actinomycetales; family Microbacteriaceae; genus Microbacterium; species Microbacterium yannicii. The sequence goes on along the minus strand of NZ_JAMXMB010000027.1, from coordinate 169,260 downwards.
GAGCCAAGTACGTCGCCGGGTGCGACGGCGCCCGCAGCGGCGTGCGCGAGGCGATCGGCCGCCAGCACGTCGGTGCGTTCTCGGCCCACGCGTGGGGCGTCATGGACGTGCTCGTCAACACCGACTTCCCGGACTGGCGCACCAAGTGCGCGATCAACTCGGAGGCCGGCAACATCCTTCACATCCCGCGCGAGGGCGGCTACCTCAGCCGCATGTACATCGACCTCGGCGAGGTCGCCGACGACGACGAGCACCGTGTGCGCCGCACACCGATCGAGGAGGTCATCCGCCGCGCCAACGAGATCCTCCATCCGTACTCGATCGACGTGAAGCAGGTCGCCTGGCACAGCGTGTACGAGGTCGGGCACCGGGTCACCGACAAGTTCGACGACGTCGACGTCGATCAGGGCCACGACCCCCGCGTCTTCCTCGCCGGTGATGCGTGCCACACGCACAGTGCCAAGGCCGGCCAGGGCATGAACGTCTCGATGCAGGACGGTTTCAACCTCGGCTGGAAGCTGGGCCACGTGCTCACCGGCCTCAGCCCCTCGGCGCTCCTCTCGACCTACTCGGCCGAGCGCCAGCCCGTCGCCCAGCAGCTCATCGATTTCGATCGCGAGTGGTCGGCGCTCATGGCGCGCAAGCCCGAGGAGATCTCCGACCCGCAGGAACTCGCCACCTTCTACCTCGGCACCGCCGAGTTCCCGTCCGGATTCATGACGCAGTACGGTCCGTCGATGACGGTGATGGATGCCGCGCACCAGCAGCTCGCCGAGGGCTTCCCGCTGGGCAAGCGCTTCAAGTCCGTCGAGGTGGTCCGGGTGTGTGACGGGAACGCTGTGCACCTCGGTCACCACGCCCGAGCCGACGGGCGCTGGCGGGTCTATGCCTTCGCCGACACCGTGGCTGGTGCTGCTGCCGCACCCGACTCGCCGGCGGTGGGGGAGGCATCCGCCCTCGCCGACTGGGCGGCGTTCATGACGTCGCCGCAGTCGCCCGTGCGCCGCTACACGCCGGAGGATGCCGACGTCGACGCCGTCTTCGACGTGAAGGTCGTCTACCAGCAGCCCTTCGACGAGATCGAGATCACCCGGGTGCCCGAGCTGTTCCTGCCCCGCACGGGGCCGCTCGGACTCATCGACTGGGAGAAGGTCTACGCGGCAGCCCCGAGCGCCTGGACCACCGACGACATCTTCGAGGAGCGCGGGCTGTCGCACGACGGCGTGGTCGTCGTCGTCCGTCCGGATCAGTACGTCGCCGCTGTCCTGCCGCTGACCGCGCACGACGAACTCGCCGCCTTCTTCGCCCAGGTGTTCCTTCCCCAGCACGAGTCGGCGAGCATCGCGGGCTGAGTGGGTCCGCAGCGGCGAAACCGCACACAGAGCTGTACATCGCGTATATCGGCCGCTCCGGCGGCGACGGGCAGAATTGGCCCGGTAGACATCGACAGAACGGATGCCGCGGGCCGCGGCATCCGTGAAACGACAAGGGAGTCCCCGTGAGCACGACGATCACCGAAACCCGTGAGTCCGAGCTGCTGGCGTCCGTGCCCGACGGGCTGTTCATCGGCGGGCAGTGGCGCGCAGCAGCGGGCGACAAGACGCTGAAGGTGTACGACCCGTCCAACGGCGAGGTCGTGAAGGAGATCGCGAACGCGTCGCCCGAGGACGGCAAGGCGGCGCTGGATGCTGCGGTCGAGGCGTTTCCCGCGTGGGCGGCGACCCCGGCCCGCGAGCGTGCCGAGATCCTGCGTCGCGCGTTCGACCTGCTGCAGGAGCGCAAGGAGGACTTCGCGCTGCTGATGACGATCGAGATGGGCAAGCCGCTCGCAGAGGCGCGGGGCGAGGTCGCGTACGGCGGGGAGTTCCTGCGCTGGTTCAGCGAAGAGACCGCGCGCGTGCAGGGCCGCTACGGCGCCAACCCCGAGGGCACCGGCCGCATGATCGTGTCGCAGCACCCCGTCGGTCCGTGCTTCCTCATCACCCCGTGGAACTTCCCGCTGGCGATGGCGACCCGCAAGATCGCACCGGCGCTCGCCGCCGGCTGCACCGTGGTGATCAAGCCCGCAGAGCTGACGCCGCTGACGACGCTGTTCTTCGCGAAGCTGCTCGAAGACGCCGGCCTGCCGAAGGGCGTCGTCAACGTGTTCACCACGTCGACGTCCGGCGCCGTGTCGGAGCCGATCATCCGCGACCCGCGCCTGCGCAAGCTGTCGTTCACCGGATCGACGCAGGTCGGCCAGCGCCTGCTCGAGCAGGCGTCGCAGGGCGTGCTGCGCACGTCGATGGAACTCGGCGGCAACGCGCCCTTCGTCGTGTTCGACGACGCCGACCTCGACAAGGCGGTCGACGGCGCGATGCTCGCGAAGTTCCGCAACATCGGTCAGGCGTGCACGGCCGCGAACCGGTTCATCGTGCACCGCTCGGTCGCCGACGAGTTCGCCCGCCGCGTCACGGAGCGCGTCAACGGCTTCACCATCGGCCGCGGCACCGAGGACGGCGTGACCATCGGCCCGCTCATCGACGATCGCGCGGTCGCCAAGGCGTCCCAGCTGGTGCAGGATGCCGTGAACCGCGGCGCGAAGGTCGCCACCGGCGGAAACGAGATCGACGGCCCCGGCACCTTCTACGAGCCGACGGTCGTCACCGACGTGCAGCCGGGCTCCGACATCCTTCGCGAGGAGATCTTCGGACCGGTTCTCGCGATCATCCCGTTCGACACCGAGGACGACGCCGTGCGCCTCGCCAACGACACCGAGTACGGCCTCGTCTCTTACGTCTTCACCGAGAGCCTGGCCCGCGGCCAGCGCATGATCGAGCGCCTCGAGACCGGCATGATGGGCCTCAACATGGGCGTCGTCTCGAACGCGGCCGCTCCGTTCGGCGGCTGGAAGATGTCGGGCCTCGGCCGCGAGGGCGGCGCCGAGGGCATCCACGAATACCTGCAGACCAAGTACACGCTCACCCCGAACCCCTTCTGAGTCCGCGCCTGAATCGATGACATGAGAGGAGCGGATGCCGCGGGGAGCGGGCATCCGCTCCTCTCCGTCTCTGTGGGGTGGGGGGAGTGGTCTCCGGGCCCGTTCGAGTGACGTGAGCCTAGACGGGTGCAGCCCTGATGAAGGAGGCTGGGGAGATGACCGATCGCGACCAGTTCCGGGCTCGCCGCGTTGTCGCGGTGATCGGTCTCACGCTGGTGAAGGCGGTCGGCTTCTTCCTCTCAGTGCTCAAACCGTCGGAGCAGATGAACGCGCAGACGATGCTCCCGCCCGAGCCGTTCCCGTCTCGCCGAGAGGACTACCGGCCCTGAGCGCGTCGTAGGCGCCTGAGCGAGCATGTGCGGATCGCCTGGGGCGGTCTACTGCCGGCGCGACATCTCACGCCGGGCCACTTGAGCTTCCCGCGCGAATACCGCCGAGTACGTGGCGCCGATCAGAAGCATCACGCTCACGATGAGCAGAACCCCGTTGGCTCTGGCGACAGCGGAGTCCGCGACGATGCCGGCGACGAAGAGCACGCCGCCTGCGACCAATCCGAAGCAGGCGAGATATCGCGCTGCCGCCCCCACGCGGGCTCCCCTCGACGTCATGCGGTCAGTTTCGCAGGCGCTCAGACGGGGCGGAAGGCCGCCTCTCGGGGAATCTCGTGTTCAGGGCCCGGCGGCGGGAGACCTCAGGAGCGGCCCGCCTGACGCTCTCGCTCATGCGCCCGCAGGGCGCTGAGTACCGCTGCCCGCACGACGGCGTACAAGACCAGGAATGCGATCGCAATCGGCACGACGTACACGAGCAAGATCAGGGGGAGACTGCTGAAGGTCATGATCGCGAGCATAATTCTCCGCGCATCGCGGTACACAGACGGCCCGAGACAACGACCATTCGCCGGATGCCGCATCGTGCAACGCCGTCACTGAATTCGGTGGCAGTTCACGCGGGTGGTGGCGGAGGTCAGCCGCCAGATGCGCGCGCTGATGGAGCGGCATCCGCCCGCTGGCGCACCGATTGCCCGGCGGGGGACGGAACGGTTGTGGGCGGTGGCGAGTTCCGATGGACTGGGGCGATGCGCGCCGCCCTGGGCTGAGCTCGCCGCCGAGGAAGGACACAGGGATGCGACTCCAGTCGCTGTACCGACTCCGCTTCACTTACCCCGAGGGATGGGACGTGCAACTGGAAGGTGGATGGCAACAGCACTACTACCGCGCCGAGGGAACGTGCGAGGGAACGCTCACCGGCCGATTCCATGCGTCGAACTATCCCCTTCGTCGCACCGCCGACGGTCCGTTCCAACCCGACATGCGGGGGGTCATCGAAACTGACGATGACGCCACCGTCATGTTCGAGAGCCACGGGTACGGTCGCGCACACCCGATCGGGAAGCGCCAGATCGTCGGGACCGTGTTGCACCTGAGCGACGACCCGCGCTATCGGCGACTGAACGACGTCGTCTGCGTATGCGTGGGTGAGGTTCGCGCCGGCGTTGACCCGCAAGATCCCGTCGGGCTCGTGCTCGACGTGGCCGAACTCATCTGGGAGCCGATCAGCGAGTAGATCGAGTCTTTGTGCATTCTTGCCGTCGCTGTGACATCTCCTGGCGCTGGATGTCAGGGGCAACGGGAGTGATGGCTGAATGTCGGGGGGCCCCGTTACCGTCACCTCCGTGGCAGTAAGTGATGCGCTTGCCGGGCTGGATCCCGCACAACTGGAGGCCGTCGAGCACGGCGATCGGCCGCTTGTGGTCGCGGCGGGGGCGGGCACGGGGAAGACGCGCGTGCTCACCGCACGGGTCGCGCGGCTGCTCGAGGCGGGGGTCATGCCTGAACGGATCCTGCTGCTGACGTTCACCCGGCGCGCGGCATCCGCGATGCTCTCTCGCGCTGCAGCGATGTGCGGCGACGCGCAGGCTGCGCAGCGCATCGCCGGCGGCACGTTCCATGCCGTGGCGCACCGCATCGTCGCCGAGCACGCACAGCATCTGGGACTGGAGGACGTGACGATCATCGATCCCGATGACGTCATCGACCTGATTGACCTGCTGCGCGCCGAGCACGGGCTCGACGGCACCGAGGTGCGACTGCCCACGACACGGGCCATCGCGGACATCGCCTCCCGCGCCATCAATACCGCAACCCCCGCCCGGGCGGTCATCGAAGAACAGTTTCCCTGGGCCCTCGAGCACGCGGACGCGATCACCGGCCTGTTGCGCCATTACCGCGACCGCAAACGCGAGCGCGGCTTGCTTGACCTGGATGATCTGCTCATCGCCTGGCGGGCGCTGGTCGTTGATCCCGATGTCGGAGCACGACTACGGGAGCGCTGGGACTGGGTGCTGGTCGACGAGTACCAGGACGTCAACCAGCTTCAGGTCGACATCGTGCGCGGGCTCAGTCCCGACGGCCACGGGCTTACGGTCGTCGGCGACGACGCACAGGCGATCTACGCGTTCCGGGGGGCGAGCGCCGGGCACCTGCTCGATCTCATCGAGGCGTACCCCGACGCCACACTCGTGCGCCTCGAACGCAACTTCCGTTCCACGCAGCCGATCCTCGATCTTGCCAACCAGGTGCGCCCGGGCGAACTGAGGCTGCGGCTCGTCGCCGACCGTCCGCAGCCGGGCGCAAGGCCGACGCTGGTCACCTGCCGCAATGCCGACGACGAGGCCCGCACGATCGCGGACCGCATCCTCGTCGCGCACGTCGATGGCACGCCCCTCCGGTCGCAGGCCGTGCTGATGCGCACCGGATCCCACAGCGCGCAGCTCGAGGTCGAGCTCAAGGTGCGGGGGATCCCGTTCCACAAGTTCGGCGGGATCGGCTACCTGGAGACGTCACATGTGCGCGACCTGCTGGCGAGCTTCCGGGTGGTGCTCAATCCGGCAGATGAGGTGTCCTGGTATCGCCTGCTCACTCGGCATCGTGCGATCGGCAAAGCGAATGCGCGCGTACTCGCCCGGATCCTCGCCGAGGGGGGCGTCGGCCGCACGGCCGACGCCGTCGCGGCGGCACCGCCGAAGGCGCGCACCGGGCTCGCGTCGACGCTGTCGCTGCTCGGTGCCGTCGACTCCACGACCGCCGTGCCTGAGCTCGTCGAGGCATGCCGAGGCGCGGTGGATCCCCTGCTGCGCGCGCACTATCCGGACTGGCACCGTCGTGTGACCGAAGTCGACGGCATCGCGCAGGCCGCCGCTGGGCAGAGCGATCTCCGCACGTTCGTGAGCGAGCAGGCGATCGACCCGGTCAACGTCGCCGGCGACTGGGCGAAGCAGCCACATCTCGATGAGGACTGGCTGACGCTGTCCACGATCCATTCCGCCAAGGGCCTGGAGTGGGACACCGTGCACCTGCTTCGCACGAACGACGGCGCGATGCCCTCGGACATGGCACTCACCTCGCGCACCGGGCTCGCCGAGGAGGAGCGCCTGTTCTACGTCGCGCTCACCCGCGCACGCGACACCCTCGACGTGTATGTGCCCTCGCAACTGCCCACGCATCCCACGGCGTTCCTGGCCAAGCACGTCGCCGCGAAGCCCAGCAGGTTCTTGACCGACTCCGCACGCGCTCTCATGGAGCCAGTCAGCACCGCCGCCGTCACTCCCGAGCCCGCGATGAAGCGCGCCGCAGCGGCGCCGCGTGTGCGCATTGACGCGTTCGACGAACTCTTCGCGTGATTCGCATCGTCTGTTCTCGCCGCGAGCGGGCCCAGCCGGATCACACCGGAAGCAGCGGCGCGGGGTGCTGTTCCGCGACACGGCGTCGCCGCCGTCGACGCGGACGGTGGAGTGCACTAGACGCTAATGTTCACAGCGTATACATTGTCGTCATGACCCAGGTCGTGCTGTACGCATCGATGTCGCTCGACGGTTTCGCCACCGGCCCGAACGACGACCTGTCGGTGCTGCACGGGTGGGCGTTCGGAGACCCGACGATGGAGATGCATCCGCTGGTCAACAGAGAATTCTTCAACGCCGGCGCGGTGATCTTCGGTGCCCGCACACTGCGCGCAGGGGACAGGGCGTGGGGTGACGAGGACATTTTCCCGATGCCGGTATTCATCCCCACGCACGAGGCGCGCGAGCCCGTCACCAGGAATGGAACGCTCTTCACGTTCGTCGACTCCGCGGAGGATGCACTCGACCGTGCACTGCAGGCGGCGGGTGAACGCGACGTCTACATCATGGGCAGCGCCAACGTGGCACAACAGCTGCTCTCCGCTGATCTGGTCGACGCAGTGGAGCTCGCGATCACGGGGGTCCTCCTCGGTTCGGGCGTCAAGCTGTTCGACCAGCTTGCGCATGCACCAATCCGGCTCCAGCCCACGCGTGTGATCCAGTCCAAAGGAATCACCCACGTCAGGTACGACGTGCAGCACTGACGCACCCGCGCAGGCCGCGTCGAAGCGGGCCCGGGAGTGCCCGAGGTAGCGGGTTCACCGGCATCCGCTCGTGCTCGAGCGTCACATCGCGCCGAGCACGACCTGGGGGTCTTGATCGAGGCCGAGCGTGTCCAACACGGCGAGGAGCTGGCGCTCCTCGTACGCGAAGTGGCTTTCCATGATCGCGGTCACGCCGTCCAGGTGCCGTTCCAGCTCCTCGCGCGGCGCCGACGACTCGGCTGCTGCAGACAGCGACGTCAGCAGGTGGTCGATCATCGAGTGGTCCTGCATGAGGTTGCGCAATACGGGAGCGAGTTCCGGATGCGCAGCCTCGATCGCCGGGAACAGTGTGCGATCCTCGGCCCGATGATGTTCGCCGAGTGCCACGCAGAAACCGCGACAGTACAGCTGCAGGTCGCGCGCGCTGCTCGGATCCCGCGGGTCTTCCTCGAGAGCTTCGCGGGTGACGCGCACCGCTTCTCGAAGAGACGAGTGAACGCGACGTAGTTCGACCGTCCAGGCAACGATCCTGGTCGTCTCGTGCTCAGTCACGGGAGAACCACATCGGCCGACGACCACACATCAGCTCCTCCGATTCGACGCCTCCATACAGTGGCATCGGCTGCCACCGGCATGCGACGCGGGTCTGGCCAGCGTACCCAACCTGACTCGCGCGCCGCGCCCGGCGTGGGAACCACCTCGCGGACGCGCTGCGGTCGGGCCACGCTCGCTGAAGCATCGACTCCGGGCGCTGTCGGAGATCGGCGGTAGCTTGTCGACGTGAATCTGACCCGGAGTCTCGTGGCGGATGGTCCAGCGGTGGAGGTGGCGTCCGAGCTTGCTGTGTTCGGGCGCTTCGTGGGCGACTGGCATGTTCGCAACTCGTTGTATGACGAGTCGGCCGGCACATGGTCCCAGAGCGAACTGGTGTGGACGTTCGACTGGATCATCTCCGGCCGAGGTATCCAGGACGTCCTCGTCGATGAGACGGGAACAGCGCTCGGCACCACCGTGCGAACCTGGGATGAGCGGGCCGGCTGGCGAGTTGTGTGGTTCTGCCCTCGCGCCGCAGAACATGTCGTGCTGACCGCGGAAGATCAAGGCGACCAGATCGAGCTCAGGGGCGTGCAGGCCGACGGTCGGCGCGTGCGATGGAGGTTCAGCTCCATCGCGACAGACGCGTTCAGCTGGGACGGCTGGTGCTCCAACGACCACGGCGAGACGTGGTGGCACGAACAGCACATGGAAGCGCGACGCCTGATTCAGTGAACGAGCTGTCTGCGGACTCATCGGACCCGCCATGACATGCCAGGCGTGAGCGGGCGATCCCGGGCCGATCCTCCCCGCGCAGCGCGGCGCCGCAGGCTTCAGGCGCCGCTGAGTCGCTGTGGGCTGATGATCGCCTTCACGGAATCGGGGACATGCTTTGCGAGCAGGATGGCGTCGGCGGCCTGGTCCAGCGGGAAGCGGTGGGTGACGAGCGAGGCGACGTCCACCCTGCCGCTCGCGACGAGCTCGATCGCCATCGGCCAGGTGTGCGAGTAGCGGTTCACGAGACTGATCGTGAGTTCGTTGACGTTCAGGCGTGACAGGGCGAGGGATACGTCCTGTTTCGGCATCCCGACCATCGCGGCGCGGCCGTTCGCGCGCAATCGCCAGAGACCGTCGGCGAGCGCGTTCGGTGCGCCGGAGCACTCCAGGAGCACGTCGAAGTCGCGGCTGGTGCCTTCGCCGGCCTTTTCGACTGCGAAGCCGAGATCGCGGGCCAGACCGAGGCGGAAGTCGGCGACGTCGGTGACGGTAACTTCGCCGGCGCCGAAGGCCCGTGCAGCTTGCGCCGCGAGGAGGCCGACCGGCCCGGCCCCGGTGACGAGCACCCGGTCGCCGGCTTCGAGATGCGCCCGATGGCACGCCCAGATCCCGACCGAGAGCGGCTCGCAGAGCGCACCTTCCTCGTAGGACATGTGGGCGGGGATCGGGAACAGCTGACGCTCGTCGATCGCCATGCGCTGCACGAGGGATCCTCCGTGGGGAGGTGTTGCGAAGAAGACGAGGTCGGGGCACAGGTGGTAGCGGCCGGCCATACACTCGCGGCAGTCCCGACACGGCTTGCCGGGCTCGATCGCGACCCGGTCGCCCACGGACACCCCGGTGACCTCGGCTCCGATGGCGATGACCTGCCCGGCGCACTCGTGCCCCAGAATGATCGGTCCGTCGACGACCCAGTCGCCGATGCGGCCGACGGTGAAGTACGCGGTGTCGGAACCGCAGACGCCGACCGCCTCGATCTGCACGATCGCATCACGTGGACCCGCGACGGGCTCACCGGCATCCTGGATCTCAATGCGTTCGAGTGCCGGCATGATCGCGGCGTAGTTCGACATGGTGGCGATTCCTAACCTTTCAGCCCGCCGGCGAAACCGCCGATGATGAAGCGCTGCAGCAGCACGTAAAGCGCCATGACGGGCAGGATCGAGACCGGCCGGTTCTCACGCCGATCCATGAACTCAGACGCTACCTGTTCAGGCGCCGGATCAGTCGGAGCTTGCCAGCCCGGTAGCATCCGGCTCGGACTCGACAGCCAGCCCGCCGGAGACGAGCATGGCCCGCATGGAAGTCATTCGCGTTCTCGCCGATCTGCATGTCGCTGACATCCCTGCCGCGCGCGCCTTCTACACGGAGTTTCTCGGACTCAGCGCAGAGGACTTCAATCTCGGCTGGGTCGCGCGGTTCTCCGCCCCCGAGCCCAGTACCTACGATCAGACCGTCCGTATCCAACTCGTCACACGGGACGCGTCGGCCCCGCTGGATCCCGTCGCATCGATCTTGACGCCGGACGTCACCGCAGCCCACGACGAGGCTGAGCAGCGCGGATACGAGATCGTCTACCCGCTGACCCACGAACCCTGGGGCGTGTATCGATTCTTCGTGCGTGCTCCCGACGGCAACATCTTCAACATCGTGCACCACGACAATTAGGCGGGACCGCCTCAAGATACGACCACCCAGACTTCGCCGAGCACGCCGTGATGTATCGGCGTGACGCAGTTCACGCCGAGACGCTCCCACTCCGGGCGTGAGCCTGGCCATTCTGGGGCGCCCGACCACCATCCGCGCGCCGATCTTGGGCGACGGGTGCGGCTTCAGCTGACGCTGGAGGTCACCGCGCTTTTCGCTGCGTGCTGGAGGGCCGACGCGCGGGTAGGCGCCCCGGCGATTCGCCAGATGCCGCGGGACGGATCCCGTAGGTGAAGCTTCCGCTGTAGCGAAACACCTCGCCGAGGACGGGAGCGGTGATTCGTACGTCCACACGTTGGCGCGATGGATCGGCAGGATCGGTGCGTTCAACGAGATGCATGGTGGCCAGTGGCGGTAGAGCGATGCGCATGCGCCCGGCTCGGACAGCTAGACGGGTGGAGGTCATGTGCAAAGAGCCGCGGACGACGCTGAGGCGGAGAGCGATCTCGAGACCTCTTCGCTTACCGACGCGGTCCACGAGTTGCCCGTTCTCGGCGGTCATCGTGTCTTCCATGATCCTGGTCTGCTGGGGAAACTCGAATGTCCGGATGGCGCTGAGACTGCCGTCGAGCTCGGGGGTGTTCGTGATGGTGAAGGGCACATCGCGACCGAGCTCCGGGAACAAGACGTGCCTGCGTGCGAACAGCGCGAAGATCGGTCGCAGGAAGAGAAGTCGCGACCCGGCAATGTCGTAGGTACCGCGTCCGCCACCTACGCGGCCGCTGGGGATGGGGCCGAAATAGACCTGCAGATGCGCATCGAGCGACGCGAAATCCTCACCGAGGGCGCGCTGGTACACGGACCTCGCCGCATCGGGCACGTCGCTAGCACCCGGCGTCATCAAGCCCATGTGAATCAGTCTCCAGCACGCTGTGTCGGTGGACGACCGATCAACGCGCGACATCCGCCCGCTCAGGAGGATCCCAGCCTTGCCTTCTGCCAGGCCTGACTTGAGCGCTCGCGGACGGTGCCTCAGCAGCTCCACTGCACTCGAGCGCCGACCACACGCACCGGTTCGCGTGCTCTACGTCCGCACTTGGATGACGGTCTTGCCCGTGCGACGTGTGGTGGGGTTGAGTGCTGCGATGGCCTCGTCAAGGGCGGCGATAGTGCCGATGTGTGGGCGGATGCGGCCGTCGCGTGCGCGTTGCGCGACCTGGACCAGCTGCTCGGGGATGGATTCGACGACGAAGTCGACGGCCCGGCCGTCGAGCGGGCGTGTCTGCACGGGGCCGACGACCGATACCAGCGCGCCGCCGGGGCGGATGATGCCGGCGGACTCTTTCTGGATGGCGCCGCCGATGACGTCGAACACGAGGTCGACGCCGCCGATGTCGGCGACGCTCTCGTTGTCGAGGTCGAGAAACTCGTTCGCGCCATAGTCGAGCACGGCTTGCCGGTCTTTGGCCCGCCCCGTGCCGATGATGTAGGCGCCGAACTCGTGCGCCAGCTGTGTCACCACCGATCCCACGGCGCCGGCGGCGCCGTGGGCGAGTACCGTCTGTCCCGACTGCAATCGTCCGTGGTCGAACAGACCCTGCCACGCCGTGAGCCCCGAGATCGGCAGGCTGGCGCCGATGGTGAATGGGACGTCGCCGGGCAGTGGCGCCAAGTTGCGGGATTCCACGGCCACGGCCTCGGCAAGCGTGCCATCCCGATGCCAGTCAGTGATTCCGAAAACCCGCTGCCCCACCGAGAGGCCGGTGGTTCCATAGCCGAGCGCGGTGACCACCCCAGCGAACTCGTGACCGATGACGGGTCGGATCCGTTCGTGGCCTGACCGATCGGCCCAGGTGGAGGGCCATTCCCACTCCGCGGGCACGAATCCGGAAGCGTGCACCTCGACGATCACGTCGTTGATCGCCGGTGTCGGCTCCGGCACGTCCGTCAGCGTGATGCCGGCCGCGTCAGCGGAGGGGTCGGTCGCGACGATCGCTTTCATGGGAGGCCTCCGAGTTGTCGCGCGATGCAGCGGGCCAGACAGCCCACATCGTCAAGTCAACCGTTCAATGGCGAGACGTGTTCCGCGAAGACTCGAGAACGTGGCGAGTCAGAACCCGCCGCGCGTGTGCCCACCGGGACACGCGGTGACGGCCAGCCCTGTGGGATGCGGAAGCGGTGACCACCTGCCGTAACGCGGAGGCCATACGGCTTCAGCCGGAGAGTGCGGCTATCGCCGGGATAGAGTGCCGCTCAGGAGGATGCCCGTGATCGCTGCAGGTATGGCTGTCGGATATTGAGCGTCGCTGCCATCGCCGCCGTGACGGCGATCGTCGCCGGCGGCATCACGGTCGGGCTGGTCGCGATCTTGCATGTCCTCGAGCCCGAGTACGACCCGTCCTGGCGGATGATCAGCGAATACTCCGTCGGGCGATACGGGTGGGTCATGCGGCTTGCCTTCGTCACGATGGCCATCAGCCCTGCCGCGACGTGCGTCGCCTTGTGGCCGTTCGGCGGGGCGTGGACCATCGGCCTTGCGGCTGTCGCCCTGGGCGCGCTCGGCGCCGCATTCATCGACGCCGATCCGATCATGACTCGCCGCGCTGAGGCCACGCGCGTGGGCAGGGCGCATACGGTGCTGGGCGCGGTGTTGCTCGCCGGCTTTCCCCCTGCTGCGCTGTTCGCGGGGGTGGGGGTGGCGACCTCGCTCGGGTGGGTGCTGGCGATCGCCGCCGTAGTTCCGTTGGCCGGCCTGGTGTGGTTCCTTCGCGCTGCCGCCCCCGCCCGCGGGCAGGGCGGCTCGCCCGAGATCCGGATCGGATGGCCCGACAGATTCTGCCTGCTCGCCTACCTGGCATGGGTGGTGCTCGCCGCTGTCGCCGTCCTGTCCGTGGCGTGATGCCGGAGCGCCTGAGCTGCAGCTGCTGAACCCGGCGGAGCGGGCGATGGCGGATAGGGTGGCGAGGTGACAGCGCCTGCTCCGCCGAGCCTCGACCCCGTACCGCGGCCCGGCGCCATCTACTTCCTCGGGCGAGTCGTCCTGCGGCCGTTGTTCTGGCTGATGTACCGCCCGCGCATCGTCGGCCGAGGGAACGTGCCCGAGCGTGGGCCGGTGCTGCTGGCGAGCAACCACCTCGCGTCGCTCGACACGGTCATCATCCCGACATCCGCGGCCCGTCCGGTGCAGTTCCTCATCAAGTCGTCGTACTTCACGGGCTCCGGAGTCCTGGGCCGCGTCAAGCGCTGGTTCTTCCGATCGATCGGCGGCGTCCCGGTGTACCGCGCGACCGGTCGCGACGCACGCGCCGCGCTCGACGCGGGCAGCAGCATCCTGCGCGCGGGGAGCGTCTTCGCGGTGTTCCCGGAGGGAACCCGGTCGCGCGACGGCAAGCTGCACGAGGGTCACGGCGGCGCCGCGTGGATGGCGCGCGAGACGGGCGCCGCTGTGGTGCCTGTCGGGCTGATCGGAACCGGCACGGCCAAGCCGCTGAGCCATCTGCTGCCGGGCCGGCCGCGACTCGAGGTCCACTTCGGCGAGCCGCTCGACCTCGCCGATCTCGAGGGCGTGCCCGACGGGAAGGCGCGTCGCGAGATCACCGAGCGCATGATGGCCGCCATCGCGCGGCTGAGCGGGCAGGAACGCTCCGGCAGCGTGAACGCGACGTCGCGCGACTGAGCCACCGCGGGAGTAACGCCCCGGCGCACGAGTCCCAGCCGCCCATGCCCCGACGGGCGCCCCTCGCGACCATGCGCGAAGAGTCCTCACCGGTCGGCGGCGTGCAGGCGCTGTTGAATCCGTGTGATGTTCTTGCCCAGATCTCCCGAGGCGAGGAGCCCAGGCCCGAGCGGGCCGGCCGCGTCTTCGCCGAGGAGGGGGAGTCGCCGAAGCGCATGCGCGACCTCACGGCTCATCTGCTCGAGTTGCCAATCCAGCTCTGCGGCGACGGCATCAGGGTCGCCGGCCGCCAGACCGGCTGCCCGGGCGGCGTACGCAGCAGCACCCAGCGCGTGCGCTCCCATGTGCGCAACCCCGGCGGCCTGAGCCGCGGCCCGCGCGGCCGCGACCGCGGCCGGTGAGATTGCCGACTGCGCCGCCCGACCCGCGACGAAACGCCGCGCGATCTCACCCGCCGCGGTGAGATCGCCGCGAGAGAAGGCCCTCGCTCGCTCGACCGCATCGCGCGGCCGTTCGTCGTCGGGCGCCTCAGACTCGAACACCGTCAGCACGCGCTCGGCGCAGTCGGCCGCCCATGCCGCGACCACACGCCGATCGGACTCGCTGAGCGCCTGCGGTGACGACATCCCAGCACTCTCGCACACGTTGCCGCAGAGCGCGTTCGGCGAGAGGATGCGGCGCACGCGCGATGCGCGGGAGGCTCCCCGCTACAGCAATGGCACCCGGTTCTCATGCTCGTCGAGCACCCACGCCTGCGACGCCCTCGCCAAGTAGAGCCGGTGCACAGCGTCCCCTGAGACTTTCGAGGCGTCCCACGTCGGGATCCCGGATGCCTCGCATTTCGCGTTGAACACTGCAAGTGCGGCCGTGAGCTCGTGGTCCCGCACCTCCGCTGCGTCCGCCTCGACGTACACCGCGCTCGCCGAACCGACCGGGACGGTCGAGTCGAAGACGACGAGCGCGATCTGGGCGCGCTGCGCGACGTTCTGCGAGTGCCGCCGTGTGGTCCGGGACACCCAGACGTACTCCCGCAGGTCGCGCTCCGCGAACCAGACCGGTGTCGCCCACGGGCGCCCGTCGGCGTCGGCTGTGGCGAGGGTCGCGTAGGAGTTCTCGTCGAGGATGCGGCGCGCGGCCACCGCCGGCGACTCGTCGATCGTGGAAGCCATCCTCATGACTACCAGACAGGGGCGCCGCCTGAAAAGGGCGGGAGTATCCGGGACAGCGCAACAGCGCCTGCCTGGTGCCGCGATCCTCGACGGCATGATCGGCGGCGGCTGCCGCGAGTCAGCGCAGCGTGTGCCGGTCCAGCCAGGAGCCGATCGCGCGGCCGATCTCGGTGGGTCGGTCTTCGGTCGCGTGATGGCCCGCGGGCCCGAGGTTCTCGACCTCGACGGAGGCCAGATGCTCGCGCGCCCAGGTGATCGCTCTCTCGTCGATCAGCAGGGTCGGGGAGTCCTCGAACGTGAGCAGCAGCTTGGGCACGTCGACGGATGCCGCCAGCCAAGAGCCCGCGCGCTCGAGCCGCTCGACCAGCTCTGTCGGTGGTTGGGCGAGCTGACGCGCCCACGCCAGCAGCGGCCGGCGGCTCTGGCGGGAGGGGTACGGTGCCAGATACGGCAGGAGGTCTCCATCGGCCAGGGGGTTCATCACGCCGAAGGAGTACGCCTGCCGGATCGCGGTGTCCTCGTCGAGGAACATCACCTCGCCCTGTGGCGAGGCGATGAGCTCGCTCCGGGCGCGGGCTTGCGGCGACAGGTGCTCTGGCCGAACCGGCCGAAGCACGGCCTCGAACAGCGCCGCGCCCCGGACCCTCTCGGGGAACCGGGCCGCTCGGTCGATCGCCAGGGCGCCGCCCCAGTCGTGTCCGACGAGCACGGCCGGTTCGTCGCCCAGTACGGCATCGAACCAGCTGTCGAGGTATCGGGCGTGGTCCGCGAAGGTGTAGGCCACGTCCGGCTTGCCGGAGCCGCCCATGCCGATGAGGTCCGGCGCAAGGAGGGTCCCTGGCCCGACGGCCGGGAGCACGTTGCGCCAGCAGTGCGATGACGACGGGTTGCCGTGCAGGAACACCACCGGCGTGCTGCCACCGCCCCCCGAGCGGATCGCCGCGGAGCGCACCTCGGTGAAGTGCATGGTCGAGTCGAGAACGGCCACTTCAGGCATCGGTGGCTCCAGGATCGAGCGGTGTGTCGAGCAGTTCGGCGAGGGTGTCGACGAACTGGCGGGTGCGGTCGCTGCTGCGGCCGCCCAGTGGTGCCAGCAGCTCATCGAGAAGCGCCTGGACGGTGCGCATCGCAGGGCGTGCGACCTCGAGGCCGTCATCGGTGAGCTCCAGGCGGACGACGCGGGTATCCCGTTCGTCTCGCGTGCGGACGACGAGTCCGTCGGACTCCAGCGAGCGGACCAGTCGCGAAACGTACATGGGCTCCATGCCGGACGCATCGGCGATAGCACGCTGGCTGGGTGGACCGGTTTCGGCGTCAGGGTGGGCGGTCGCTCGCAGCGAATAGAGCGTGGTGAGCACCACGTAGGTGGCGTGCGTGAGGCCATGGACACTCACTGCGCGGTCGACGGCAGTGCGCCACCGGTTGGCGAGCTGCCAGACAAGGGCGCCGGTCGCGCCGCCGGGTTGATTGAGCATGCAAACAACATACATGACGATAATAGACATGTTTACAAAATGCTCTCGCAGACGCTGAATCAGCCGGACGTTCGGGGCACTCACCGTTCGTGATGGATTCGCGTCCCAGGCATGCCGGGCCCGCCCGAAAGGGCAGTGAGCGGCAGCGGTTGGCGACGGCGGCAGCCGGTGCGAGGCCGGCTCGGTGGCGCGGATGAGTCCGCAGTTCACGCGCGACCACGCGACGAGAAAGCGCTCGTCGTCAAGGATCTCGAAGCTCAGGGGATGCCGCCGGTCGGGCAGGACCTCGGATCCGCAGCATCCGTCACTCCGTCAGCCATGGACGCGAACCACGCCGTGGGGCGTCGTGGCCAAGCTCTCTCGGATCAGCCGCAGTTCGGGCGGCAGCCGCGCTGAGTGACGGCGTCGACCAGCACCGTGCCGATGTCGGTCGGCTGCAGCGCCTGATAGGCCGCACCGTCGGTGGCGGCGGCGATCTGCTCGAGCGCTGCCTGGTCGGTGTCGGGCCCGTAGCCGATGGCGATGACGGCGACGGGCTTCGCCGGATCCCGCAGCGCCTCGAGCTGTGCGAGGAGTCCCGGCAGGTCGAGGCCGTCGTCGTCCTCGTTGTACCCGTCGGTGTTGAGCAGCACGAGATTGATCTGACCGGGGACGTACGTCTCGCGCATGTACTGCACGGCCGCGAGCACGCTGTCGTAGAGCCCTGTTCCGCCGCCGACGAGGCTGTCGAGGTTGTTGGCCGTGTCGATCGTGAGCTGCTTGTGCGCCGGATCGCCCAGTGGGCCGAAGGGGACGATCTCCTGCCAGTCCTGTCCGCCGATCCGCCGGCTCGAGAACACCCACGTGGCGAGCGACGAGTCCGCCGAGAGCGAGTTGACGGCGCGGACGGCGGCCTGTTCGAAGAGGTCGATGCGTCGCATGTCGGCGGTCGCCGGCTGCAGCATCGAACCCGAGACGTCGTTGAGCGACAGCATCCGTGACGGCGCCGTGAGCACCTGCCACGTGCGCAGCACCTCGGCCTGGTTCGCACTGTCGGCGGCGTCGGATGCCGCTGCTACGGCCTGGGCGTCATCGCCGGCGCCGTCAGTGGTCGTGCCCGCCGCGTCGCGGAGGCCGTACTCGGCAAGCCGGTCGGCGGCGTCCGTGACGGCCGCGGCGAGGGCATCCACGGCCATGAGCGTGTCGCCCGACGCGTCGCCGAGCGTGACAAGAGGGATGCTGACCGAGGGCTTCACGTCGGCGGGGTACACGGGCACGAGGGGCGTCGTCGCTTCGTCGGCGTACTGCCGCACCGCCTGCTCGGTGGTCACGGCGATCGTCGGCGACGTCGCGGCCGCGGCCGCGGCAAGTGCGTCGGCGGCTGTCGGCACGACGCCGGTGTCGAGTGCGAGCGAGAGCGCGGTGAAGGTGCGCGCGTCGCCGCCGACCGCGGTCTGCAGCGCGAGCAGCGCGGCGGAGCTCGCGGCGACCGCCGACGGGTCGGGTAGAACAGCGGCGACGGTGCGCCCCGCCAGGCTCGAGAAACCGGCGCTGTCGGTCTTCAGGGCCGTCGCGGTGGGCTCGGTCGCCGCGAAGACGACGGGGGTGCTGGCGATGGTGTCGCCGAGGACCAGGTCCGCGGCATCCACCCCGGTGAGTTCCGCCTGACCGGTGACGCGTGCGGGCCACATCGCGGAGTCGGGCACCCAGACATCGAAGTCCGGCGCCGCGCCGGTCGCCAGCGCACCGGCCGTGACCGAGCTGTCCTCCGCACGGATCGCCACGTCCGCGCAGTCGGCGCCGGACGCCGTCAGGTCGGCGACGATGGCCTCGAGCGCTTCCGAAACCACCGGGTCCGCGGTGATGCGAAGTCCTGACACCGGGCAGTCCGCCGCTGCTGCCGGCTGCTGCTCGGGTTCGTCGGCCGCTCCCCGTGCGAAGAACACGCCGAGCGCGACAACGAGTGCGACGACGAGGACGATGACGACACCCAGGAGGATCAGCGAGCGCCTCCGCTGCTGTGCCGCGCGCGCGGCCGCCCGGGTGGGGGCGTTGCTGCTCGCGGGCGTGTTCGGCTGCACTCGGACCACATGCACTCCGATGGACGGCGGGCGGGGGCCCGCTGGCGGGATACGGCGTCGTATCTGGGGGGAATACGGCATCGTACGTGGGGGGATACTTCAGTGGAGTATAGGTGGGGACCGTCCGACCGCGCGAGTCACGGTCGGAGGTGCGGGCGGTCGCGGGGACAGGTCCCTACAACCGCCGACCCTCGCCGAGATGGCGAGCCAGGGCCTCGAGGAGGCCTCGCGTGCCCTCTTCGCGGTTCGGCCCGTCCGCCCAGAACCGATCGAAGAAGACGCCGTGCTCGGCGTGCGTCAGCCGGGTGCCCTCCGGTGTCTGCTCGAATTCGTACGCCGCGACCGAGGTCGACATGTGGACGCCGTCGAGCCACATGTCGTAGGTCGTGACGATGCGGACGTGTTCGACGATGTCGGTGTACACGGCCTCATACCGGGTCAGTGGTCCGTCGTGGAACTTGGCCTCGTCGATGTCGCGCCCGCCGACTCGGAAGTCGAACGCCCACTCCCGCGGCTCGAACGCTTCCGTGCCGCCGAACCAGCTCCGCTTCTGCTCCTCCTCGGCGAACGCGCGCCAGACATCCTCGACGTGTACGGGGTAGTCGCGCGTCAGCGTGAACCCGGCGTGGGCGAGTCGATGCTCGATCGTCATCGCCGCCCCTCTCGGGTGAAGGTGACGTGGATGGTGCCGCTCTCGGCGACTTCTGTCTTCACCTCGTGGGTGTGCTCGAGGCCCCGCAGGTCGTCCCACACCCGGTTGCCGCGGGCAAGCACGATGGGGGCGATCGCGACGTGCAGCTCGTCCACGAGGCCGGCGTGCAGGAACTCCTGCGCGGTGCGGACGCCGCCGCCGACGCGGATGTCGAGTCCGCCTGCCGCTGCGGTCGCCTCCGCCAGCACGTCCTCGATCGCGCCGGTACGGAAATGGAAGGTCGTGCCACCGGCCATCGGGATCGACGGCCGCGGCGCGGAGTGGGTCAGCACGTAGACCGGGCCGCCGAATGGCGGCTCGTCGCCCCACCAGCCCTTCCAGTCCGGGTCTTCGGGATTCGCGTGCAGGCCGAACATGGCTGCGCCCATGATCTCGGCGCCCACTCCGGTGAAGAATGCGGCGGCATAGGACTCGTCGACGCCGGTCGTTCCGGCGCCACTGGTGTCGCCGAAGACCTTCTGGCGGAACGTCCGGGTGGCGGCGTACGCCGCGGTGAGCGGGCCCCAATCCTCGCCCATCGGGTTGTCTGCCGCCGGATCGGGAGCGGCGGTGTATCCGTCGAGCGATGAGAACAGGTCGATGCGGACGCGGGTCATGGCGAGATCTCCTTGGTGATGCTGCGGGTCAGATGGATGCCGAGCCGGTCGGCCTGCCGTTCGGCGGACGTTCGCTGTTCGCCGAGCCAGAGATGAAGGACGTCGAGCGCTCCCGGTCGCAGGCTGACCGTCCTCACGCGACCCTGCTTGTGGGAAGTGACCACCTCCGCGTCCTCGAGGATGCGGAGGTGCTGAAGCAGCGACGGCAGCGTCATCGAGAACAGGGCCAGGAGGTCCGACACCACCGCCGGGGACTTCGCGAGCCGTTCGACGACCATCCGCCGAGTCGGATCCGCGAGGGCACGAAGCACCGCGTCCAGCTCGGAGGAATAGTTAGGCATGTGCCTAACTATCCCGCCTACGATGCGCAGTGTCAAACAAACCTTGCCGAGAGCCTGGGCTCGTCGCAGACTGTCAGCACCGACGCAAGGAGCCCGTCATGGCCGATGAGGATGTTGCGACCGAGGCGGGCACGGGGACTTCCCACGTCATCAAGCCGCTCACTCCGGAGACCTTCCCGGCGTGGCTGGCGCTGGCCGAGAAGCACAACGGGGTGTGGGGCGGGTGCTACTGCCACTACTTCCACGGCGACACGGAGCACACCGTCAAGAGCGACTACCACGGGCCGACGTTCAAGCAGCGTCTCGTGGCGGAGGGGGTCGCGCACGCGGCCCTGGTCTTCGACGGCGACGATGCGATCGCATGGTGCGAGTACGGCAGCCCGCTCGAACTGCCGAACATCTACCACCGCAAGCAGTACGACGCCGGCGAGACGAACCCGGCGCCCTGGCGCATCACCTGCTTCTTCGTCGATCGTGACCACCGGCGTTCGGGAGTCGCGAGGGAAGCGCTGGATGGCGCGCTCGATCTCATTGCGCAGGCCGGCGGAGGCGAGGTCGTCTCGTTCCCCAACGAGCTGGCCCCCGGCAAGCGCACGTCATCATCGTTCCTCCACAACGGCACGAGGGCGATGTTCGAGAAGGCCGGATTCACGTTCGAGCGTCACATCGGCAAGAGCAAGACAGTCATGCGCAAGACGATTCCGGCCCGCGGCTGACACCCTGCCCGAGGGCGGTGGTGCGATCCCGCACCGCGGGCCTCAGCCGGACAGGTAGTCGTCTGCGCCCGTGCCGCCCAGCCCCGCCGCTTCGGTGGCCGCTGCGTCGGCGCGCATGCGAAGAAACTGCTGCTCGCGCGGGTTCGGAGCGAGGTCTGCCGCGCGCCGCAGCTCGACGGCGGCGGCCCAGGCATCCCCGATGTCCAGCAGCAGCTCGGCACGCACGGCAGCGAGCAGATGGTGCTCCGCCAGCTCGGGGGCCCCGGAAAGGCCGTCGAGCATCCGCAGCCCTTCCGCCGCGTCGCCCGCGCGGGCGACGGCGACCGCGCGGTTCATCGTGACGACCGGTGACGGCGCCACGAGTGACAGCAGACCGTACAGCTCGGCGATCGTCGCCCACTCCGTGTTGGACGCCGTCCGGGCGCGGGCGTGTGCGGCGGCGATCGCGGCCTGGATCGCATAGGGGCCGGGGGCCGCGCTGAGTTCCCGGGCGCGCAGCAGCGAACGGAAGCCTCGCGCGATGAGCAGCTGGTCCCAGCGGCCGCGGTCCTGGTCGGCGAGCCGCACCGGCGCACCGTCGGCATCCGTGCGGGCCGGCAGGCGCGACGCCTGCAGCTCGAGGAGCGCTGCAAGAGCATGCGTCTCAGCGTCGTCTGGCACCAGTTCTGCGAGTGTGCGCGCGAGTCGCAGCGCTTCGAGACAGAGATCGGGGCGCACCCAGTCGTCGCCGATCGTGGCCGCGTGCCCCTCGGTGAAGATCAGGTAGATCACCTCGTGGACGGCGCCGAGCCGAGTACGCCTCTCGGACTCGGCGGGGACCGTCGCATCGAAACCCTGCTCAGCCAGCCGTCGTCGACCGCGCACGATGCGCTGACCGATCGTCTTCTCGGGCACGAGGTACGCGCGGGCGATCTCCCGCGTGGTCAAGCCGCCGAGCAGTCTGAGGGTGAGCGCGACCTGGGACTCACGCGTCAAAACGGGATGGCACGTGGCGAAGAGCAGGCGGAGCACGTCGTCGGCGATGCCCTCGTGCTCGACGATGAGATCGAAATCGTGACCACCCTCGTCGATGTCGACCCGGGTCCGTTGTCGCTCGTCGTCCGCGACGGCTCCGAGTTTGCCGCCCAGATTCGCCGCCCGGCGGATACGGTCGATCGCACGGTGCTTGGCCTCCAGCGTCAGCCATGCGCCCGGGTTCGCCGGCACCCCGGTGACCGGCCACTTCTCGATCGCCGCGACGATCGCGTCCTGCAGGCTGTCCTCGGCCAGGCCGACGTCGCGCACGGTGTGCGCCAGACCCGCGATGATCCGGCCGCCTTCGAGGCGGTAGACCGCATCGATGGTGCTGCGTGCATCGCGGGTCGAGGTCACTCCGGCGGCCCGAACACGGGTCGCACATCGCCTTCGCCGTCGCCTACGACCGACCAGAAGCGACGCGCCATCACCAGCGCCTCCTCCTCGGAACGCACCTCGATGAGTGCGAAGCTCACGACGGTCTCCTTCGCCTCGGCATAGGGACCGTCGGTGATCGAGAGCTCACCGCCCCGCGACGAGATGTGCAACCCCTGGCCGAGTCCGCCGGTCGCCAGCAGCACGCCGGCGCTCGCCATCTCGTGGATGAGCTCGCCCATCTCGGCGAAGAGCGCCGCATCGGGCGCCGGACCGCCCCCGTTCGTCGTCATGAGATAGCGCATGGGCATCAGCATCCCACCGCCGACGAATATTCGACCAGACCCGTGTCGAAATCGGGCCGCCCCGATCGGTGCCTGTGTAGGAGGGCGATCGAAGGGATCGTCCGCAGCAGATGAGGACAAGAAAATGCGCAAGATCATCGTGGGAGAATTCATCTCGCTCGACGGCGTCGTCGAGGCTCCCGAGCAGTGGCACATGACGTATGCCAGCCCCGAGATGTTCAACGTCATGTGGGGTCTGAGCGACGCGTGCGACACGACGCTGCTCGGCCGCGTCACCTATGAAGGATTCGCGGCTGCTTTCGCCGACGCCCCCGCCGACAATCCCGTGGCCGCGAAGATGAACAAGAACGCACGGGTCGTCGTGAGCCGCACGCTGCGTGACCTCGACTGGGCGAACTCGACGGTCCTCGAAGGCGAGCTCGAGGAGGGCATCGCGGCGCTCAAAGCCACGCCCGGCGGCGACATCCTGACGACCGGCAGCACCACTCTCGTCCAATCGCTCCTGCGCGCGGGCCTGGTCGACGAGCTGCATCTGCTGATCCACCCCGTCGTCGTCGGCGAGGGTCGGCGTCTCTTCGAGCAGGACAATCCGCTCAGCTTCACGCTGGGCGAATCGGCTGCCCTCCCGAACGGCGTCGTCCACGCGGTGTACCGGCCGGTGTCCGCGAACTGAACGGATGCGCCACCGCCGGACCGGGAGAGAACAGAGATGAGCGGATGCCGCGGGCAGCGGCATCCGCTCAGCCCTTGCTCCGTCGCCCGAGCGGGCTCGACTCAGGGCCGACCGCGGGTCAGAGCACGACCAGGAAGCCGAGCACCGCGCTCGCCGCAGACAGCACACCCAGAACGACGGACGGCGTGGCGTTCTCTTTGCGCCGGATGTGGACCACGACGGCGCCGATCATGACGATGGTGAGAGCGGTCGCGGCGATCGGGGTGAGGATGGGGGCGATGCCGCTGAGCAGGGGGAGGATCAGGCCGATGCCGCCGATGAGCTCGGCGGCGCCGATGAGCTTGACGGTCGGATCGGCGAAGTCGTCGGCCCAGGCCATGCCGCTCGCGACGAGCGCGGACTTCGGGCGGAAGAGCTTCATCGAGCCGGCAGCGATGAACGCGAGCGCGAGCAGGCCGTTGAGGATCCAGAGGGCGATGGTCATGCGGTACTCCAGGGGAGAGATCGTGGGGTCTGTTACTGTTTGTAAGCAACCCCATGATGCGTCACTCCCGAGACGCGTACAAAAGGCACACGGATGTAAGTGGGTGACATCGGATGGCGAAGACACTGACCGTGGCGATCGCGGGCGATCCCGCCGCCACCGGATACGAGCGCTCGTGCGAAGGGGATGCGTCCGGCACCGACCACGGGCGTGCGATCCGCGACGTGCTGGATCGCGTCGGTGACAAATGGTCGCTGCTGGTCGTCGCGACGCTGCGCGATCAGCGCCTGCGCTTCACCGAGCTGCAGCGCCACATCCCGGGCATCTCGCAGCGCATGCTGACCCTGACGGTCCGCCAGCTCGAGCGGGACGGCCTCATCACCCGCACCGTGCACGCCGAAGTGCCACCTCGGGTCGAGTACGAGCTGACCGAGCTCGGCGGCACCCTCATCGAGCTGGCCATGGCGCTCGCCGACTGGGCGATCGAGAACCACCCGCGCATCGAGGACTCCCGCGCCGCGTACGACGCCGTGCACCCCGCCCGCTGACGGCGCCGCTCGCCGATGCCCACGCGGTCGCCGAAATGCTCCGTCATGTCGGCACTCCGCGCCATGATGGGCGAGTGGACGCTTCGTCTCGTTCCCCCCTCGGCGCACGTGCGACGGCTGTGCGCTCCGAGCGGCTCCGATCGCACCGACTGAGCGCCCCCGCGCGCACCATCGCCGAGGCCGCGCGGCACATGCTCGCGACTCAGGCGCAGGAGTTCTGGGGCGGTCGCTGGGCGGTCGCCGCACGCACGCGCGGAGCGATGACGGTGAGCGATGTGGATTCGGCATTCGACCGCGGCGAGATCGTCCGGTCGTGGACGATGCGCGGCACCATCCACCTCATCCCCGCCGAAGACCTGGCGTGGGTGCTGTCGATCACGGCGGAGCGCCAGCGACGTCAGGCGGCGGCGGTGCACCGCGCCGAGGGCATCGACGGGCCGGAGCTCGAGCGTGCCGAGAGCGCCGCGCGCGCCGCGCTCGGCGGCGGCAATCGGCTCACGCGCAAAGAACTCTTCGAGGTGCTCGAGCTCGCCGGTGTATCGACCATGAAGCAGCGCGGCTACCACCTGCTCGTCGCGCTGTCGCTGCGCGGCATCGTGTGCCAAGGTCCGGTCGTGCCGAGGGTCGGCGGGCCGACGCGCGAGCAGTACATCGTGCTGGCCGACGAGTGGATCCGCGGGTCGGCCGCCCCGGCCGACCCGCTCGCGGAGTTCTTCGCCCGCTTCATCCAGTCCCACGGTCCTGCGGGGGCGCGGGACTTCTCCTGGTGGACCGGGCTGCCGCTGGGGATGGCGCGCGCAGCGGCAGAGGCGGCATCCGCTCGACTGGTCGTGGTCGGCGACGAACCCGAGCCCCAGTACGTCCTGGCCGGCGCTCGGCCGCGGCGGGATCCCACCGCCGCCGACGTGGTCGCGCTGCCGCCTTTCGAGGAGTACTACCTGTCGTACGTCGACCGCACCGTGCCGTGCGCCCCGGAGTTCCTCACGGCGGTCGGCCCGAGCATGAACGGCATCGTGCGCCCGATCCTCGTTGCTCGCGGCGAGATCGTCGGCGTCTGGACGCATTCGGTCGCGGTGGGCCGTCACGCCGACGACCCGATCCCCGAGCTGTTCGCTCCGGGTGCCGCGACGGATGCCGAGATCTCGGCCGCCCTCGCCCGCTACCGCGCCTTCATCACCGGCTGACCGCGGCTTGCCGCGCTGCACTGCGCGGCGTCAGAAATGTGCGGAATTGTTTGTTTGTTCCCTCTTTCATTGCGTCGTCGCGCTGTCTCTCCTTCACTTGTCGCAGCACCCACGCGTTCAACGGAGAGGCGTTCTCATGGAGCAGCCACAGATCACCCGAACCACCGCCCTGCTGGTCGGCGGAGTCATCGCACTCGCAGCTGTGCTGAGCGGCGCACCGGCCTCGGCAGCAACGTCGGCGTCGGTGTCGTCACCGGCCGCGGTCTCCGCGTCGGCACCTCCACCGCCCCAGATCGACGATCTCGGGCCGGCTGTCGTCCAGTTCTCGCTGATGAGCTCCGTGACCGTCGGCGACACCGTGTACGTCGGATCCCGCAACGTCTCGCCGGCGCGGATCGTCGCACTCGACATCCCGACCGGCGAGGTCACCGCGGTCACCTACCTGGGCACGGGCCACTCCCTGCAGGCGATGGCCGTCGATCCCGCCGGGCGGTACCTGTATGCGGGCGTGCTGCAGGACGCCGCCGGAACGCAGCCCAACCTCTATCGGTGGGACCTCGCGACACCTGACGAGCCCGCCGTCGCGATCGGTCGCATCGGAGACCGCAACGTGCGAGCCATCACGGTCGCTCCCGACGGTCACGTGTTCGCGGTCGGCGACGGGGGAGCCACGCCGCCCCCGCTGTGGGAGTTCGATCCCGGGACGGGTCAGGTGACCAACCTCGGCGCTCCCGATCCGTCCGCGACCGGCGCTCGCGCGGTCGCGGCCACCGCCACGACGGTGTTCTTCGGTGGAGGAACGCTCTTCGGGGGCGGCGCCGCCCGGGCCGGGCTCTACGCCTACGATCGGGCGACCGGCGTCTCCCGCAACGTCACTCCCACCGAGATGCAGGGCGATCCGAGTATCCGCGAACTCGCGGTCTTCGGCGACAGGCTCCTGGTGGGATCGGCCGCGTCCACCGCGCAGTCGAAGGTCGCCGCGATGGACCTCGCGGATCTCGGCAGCTACTCGGTGGCCACGTCGATCGGCAAGACGGCCAAGAAGTTCGCGATGATCGGGGACACCGTCTACTTCGCCAACGAGGGCGGCGTGCTGTCGTACTCGCCCGCGTCGGGCGCGATCGAAGAGGTCTCGTTCGACGGCCCCTTCCTGGGCGAGATCTGGGGGATCGGCGTGAGGGCGGGCAAGCTGGTCGTCACCTCGGCGTTCGGATTCGTCGCCGAGATCGACCCCGCGGCGCGGACATCCGTCGTCACCGACCTCGTGACGGCAGGGGCGCCGGCATCGCCACAGGCAGCCATGGGGTTGGCGGCCGGCCGCGGATCGGTCTATGTCGGCGGCACCGGCGCCGTCGCCAAGCACGATCTCACCGATGGAACCGTCGAGTATCTGCGTGCCCCGGGAGAAGCCAAGGATGCCATCGTGGTCGACGGCGTGCTCGTGACCGGCCAGTACAGCTCGCAGGGCATCTGGAGGTACGACCCGAGCGACGGCCGCCCGCTCAGTCAGGTGGCGGCGTTCCCGGGCGAGCAGAACCGGCCGCAGGACGTCCAGTGGGACGACGTGAATCGGCTCGCGCTCGTCGGCGTGCAGTCCGACACCGTCGGGGGCGGCTCGCTGTGGACGTACGACCCGGCCACCGGTCAGTCGGGCATGTTCGTCAACCCCATCGACGCGAAGCAGTACGTCCGCGCCGTCGCCACCCATGACGGCGTCGCCTACCTCGGCGGCGGCCTGCAGAACGCCGACGGTCCTGGCACCGTCGTCGCCGTCGATCCGGTGAGCGGCACGGAGCTCTGGCGCATGGCGCCGATGCCCGGAGCAGGCATCTCCGCACTGGCGGTGCAGGGAGAAAACCTGTACGGGCTGACTCGCAAGGGCGGGTTCTTCGTCGTCGACCTCGCGCAGCGCACCGTCGTTCACACGGCGGACGTCAGCTCGGTCAGCACCGGCTTCGCCGCGCTCGTGACCAACCGCGGCGTCGTCTACGGCGTGTCCGACACCGACGTGTTCCGGTTCCACCCGACGACGTTCCAGCTCACCGAGGTGGTTCCCGACATCGACGGGGCCTGGTACAGCGGTGCCCACATCACCAACGACGAGCTCGGCAATCTCTACACCCTGCAGGGACGCGATCTGGTGCGCATCGACGATCGGCCGATCCCGGTCAGCATCGTGGCTGAGGCCCGGTGCCTCGGATCGAAGACCCAGCTCATGGTGAAGGCGAGGAACGACGGGGACGAGCCGATCTCCCTCGCGATCACGACCCCGTACGGAGAGAAGGCGGTCGCGTCGGTGGCGCCCGGAAAGAACGCCACAGCGACGTTCAACATCCGGACGGCGACCGTGCCGTCTGGCGCGGTGACCGTTCAGGCGGCCCGCGGCTCGGACGGGATGCAGACATCCAACCCGGCGGTCTTCGACGGGGCTGCCTGCCGCTGACCCTGACGCTGTTCGAGCAGTTCCACTGCGAGACCAGGACAGCGCCGCATCGTTGCGGCGCGCCGACGGAGAGAGCACATCATGACGAACGGACTCACTCGACGGCAGATGCTCGTCGGCACAGCCGGCACGGTCGCCCTCGCAGTGACGATGCGACCCGGCGACGCGGCAGGGGCGCAGCTCGAGACCGGGCTCGGCTGGGGGAAGGTGCGCATCCGGGACCTCGGGCCGGGCGTGGTGCAGTTCCCCCTGATGAGCAGCCTCGTCGTGGGGAACACGCTCTACATCGGGTCGCGCAACCTCCAGCCCGCCCGCGTGATCGGATTCGATCTGACCACCCGCCGCGTGACCAGCCGCACCGATCTGAGTTCGGGGTACGCCGTGCAGGCCATGGCGGTCTCACCCGACGGGACGGCGCTGTACATCGGCACACTCCGCAAGGACGACGACACCGGTGCGAGCGTGCACCGGTGGGACCTGACCACCCTCTCGGTGCCCGCCACACCGCTGGCGTCGACCGGTGACCGTGATGTGCGCGCCCTCGCCGTCGCGCCGGACGGCAGGATCTACGTCGCCGGTGGCGGCGAGCCGCCGAAGCCGCCATCGCTCTGGGAGGTCGACCCCGCGACCGGCGCGGTCGCGGACTGGGGCACACCGGACCCGGGGGCGACCATAGCCCAGGCCGTCGCGGCGACAGCCTCGACCGTGTACTTCGGAACCGGGTCCACGCTGGCGGGTGGCGCCGGCAGCGCCGGGAAGCTCTTCGCCTTCGACCGCGGCACGCGGGCATTCGAGAACATCCTGCCGAGCGAGGTGGCGGCCGCGGTGTCGGTCACATCGCTCTCGGTGCTCGACGATCTGCTCGGCGTGGGGCTGAAGGGCCCGGGAAAGTCGCTGCTCATGAGTCTCGCGGCCCCGTCCACGTACGAGGTCATCCCGCAGACCGGCGTACAGCTGCG
The DNA here is from genome assembly GCF_024055635.1 of Microbacterium yannicii. Classification (GTDB taxonomy): domain Bacteria; phylum Actinomycetota; class Actinomycetes; order Actinomycetales; family Microbacteriaceae; genus Microbacterium; species Microbacterium yannicii. The sequence goes on along the minus strand of NZ_JAMXMB010000027.1, from coordinate 140,206 downwards.
CCGACGGGGCGAAGATATCTACTACGTGAAGGCGCCGAGCGTCATGGCCTACTCCCGTGCCACCAAGAAGATCACCAACCTCCAGAACCGCGACCTGGCCCTGCTCTGGGGTTTGGACATCGCCGGCGATCGCCTGGTCGGGGCATCCGAATACGGGTTCGTCGCTGAGATCGACCCGGCGGCCCGTACCAGCACGGTCACAGAGCTGCTGGATGCCGGGGCACCGGCCGACCCGCAGGCAGTGATGGGGATCGCCGCCGGTGCCGGGTCGGTGTACGTCGGCGGGACTGGCGCGATCAGCCGGCTCGACCTCGCGACCGGCACCGTCACGCGCATACGGATGGGGGGCGAGGCGAAGGACGGCGTCATCGTCGACGGCGTCCTCTACACCGGGCAGTACAACTCGCAGGGGATCTGGCGGTACGACCCGGGTTCCGGCCAGCCGCCCGCGCAGGTCGTCGCACCCGCGGCGGGCCAGAACCGGCCACTGGACGTGTGCTGGGACCCGGTGAACGGGCTGGTGCTTCTCGGTGCGCAGAACGACACGGGCGGCGGTGGCTCGTTCACCACGTACGACCCCGCCAACGGAGCCCACACGACCGCGGTGAACCCGATCGACGCCCGGCAGATGGTGCGGGCGGTTGCGACAGCCGGCGGCATCGCCTTCCTCGGCGGCGACAACCTCTACGCCGAGGGGCCGCGGAGCACCGTCGTGGCGTGGGATCCCGTCGCGGGCACGGAGCTGTGGCGCGTGGATGCGGGGCTGCCCGCGGGCATCGCGGCCCTCGCGACCGACGGCCGTCGCCTGTTCGCCCTCGGGAGGCGTGCAAGCGGACTGGTGGTCGTCGACCTCGAGAGCAGGTCCGTCGTGCGCGTTGTGGACGTCAGCGGCGTCGCCACCGATTTCGGCGCCCTCAACTGCTTCCAGGGCACGGTCTACGGGGTGTCCGACACGACGCTGTTCCGCGTCGACGCGACCAGCCATCGCCTGTCGACGGTCGTCGGTGACATCGACGGCGGCTGGTACAGCGGCCCGCATCTCGACATCGACGAGAACGGCGTCGTGTACACGATGCGGGGTCTGAACCTGGTCGCGGTCGAAGACGGTGCCCGCCGCGGACGCCCCTCACCTCGGTGACGTCACACCCGACCGCCCGCGCCTGCACGAAGCGCGGACGCCAGGTCGCGGGCGGTGATCGCCGCGCCGACGACACCGGCATCCTCGCCGCACCGGGCGGAGAGGACGAACGGTCGTCGATGGAACGAGAGCATCTGATCGAGTTCGGCCCGCAGCGGACCGACGAGGGCTTCGCCGGCCTGAGCGAGACCTCCACCGACCACGACGGCGTGCGGGGCGAAGGCCGCCACCAGCCTCGCGATGCCCTGCGCCAGCGCGGTCACCGCATCCGCCCAGACCGCCGCGGCGTGTCGGTCGCCACGTTGCGCGGCGTCGAACACCTCGCGTGCTCCACCGACGGCGATTCCGGAAGCGGCTGTGTAGCGCCGCGCGATCGCTGACGCCGAGGCGATGGTCTCCAGGCAGCCGACCGCGCCGCATGGGCAGCGCTCGCCCTGCGGATCGGCGACCGCGTGCCCGATCTCGCCGGCGTACCCACCACCGGAATAGGGCGTCCCGTCGATGACGAGCGCGCCGCAGATCCCCGTGCCGATCGCGACGACGAGCGCCGACGGGTAGCCGTAGGCCGCGCCGATGCGGCTCTCGGCGAGCGCGGCGGCTCTCACATCGTGCTGCACCGAGACCGGGAGGCCGAGCTCCCGTTCCAGCATCCGGCGCAAGGAGACGTCCTGCCAGCCCAGATTCGACGCATATCGGACCACCCCGCGTGACTCGTCCACGAGACCGGGAACGCAGACCCCGACGGATCGCGGCCGCAGGTCGACCTCGTTCCTCCTGGCGTGGGCCCGTGCCAGGTCGGCGATCGCGGCGACCACCGCCTCAGGACCCCACGGCGTCGGAGTGCGTCGGACGGCGTCGATGCGACCGTCGGCATCCACTGCCGCCGACTTGATCTGCGTGCCGCCGATGTCCAGTGCGAGCACGGCGTCGCCGCCACCGAGGAGCCGCACGGGCGGCCGGAGGGTGCGCGACATGCGGATTCCTTCGTTCGGGATGCTGCGGACCGGCGCCGCACGTGGCGCCACGTGGTCAGGCGGTGATGGCGTAGCGCTCGGGGGCGAGCTCGTGAGCGAGCGGTCGGCCCGTGGTCAGGCGTCGCAGTTCTTCCAGGACCGAGGCGGCCAGCCGGCCGAGTTCGGTGCCCAGCGACCCCGCGATGTGGGGTGTGAGCAGCACGCGGTCCGACGTGTACAGCGGATGACCGGGCGGAAGCACTTCGGGAACGGTGACGTCGAGCACGGCGTACAGTTCGCCGTCCACGACCCGTGCGGTCAAAGCATCCTGATCGATGATCTCGCCACGCGCCGTGTTGATGAGGGTCGCGCCGTCGCGCAGCAGCGCGATGCGCCGTGCGTCGATCATGTTGTCCGTCTCGGGCAGCGAGGGGGCGTGCACTGAGACGACATCCGAGGTGGCGAGGAGCTCGTCCAGCTCGAGGGGCGTCACGCCGAGGGCTGCAGCATCCGTCACCGACAGGAACGGGTCGTACGCGACGACCTCGAAGGAGTACGAGCGCAGGAGCTCGATGACCCGGCGGCCGATGGTCGAGGCTCCGACGATGCCGACTCGCTTGCGGAAGTTGCCCATGTCGGGAAAATCGGCGTCCGGCTGCACGTCGTCCTGCAGCTCGCGATAGCGGGCGGCGATCGGCAGCACGGCCTTGCCCGCCAGGACGATCATCGCAACGGTGTACTCAGCGACCGGGATCGCGTTGGCCGCAGCCGCGGAACTGACACGGATGCCCCGTGCCAGCACGTCCTCGGTGAGATAGGGCTTGACCGAGCCCGCGGAGTGCAGGATGGCCGCCAGCTTCGGCGCGGCCTGCAGGGCGTCGGCATCGATCTCAGGCGCACCCCAGCCGGTGACGAGCACCTCGACGTCTGCCAGCACGTCTCGCGCGGCATCCGATCGGAACTCGTGCAGGAAGCCCGCGACGTCCGCGACCTCCGCGAACTCGGCCACGCGCGCCGGCGGGTACATGCGTGCCCGCACCGACTCGGCCATGGCGAAGGCGATCCGCTTGCGGCCGCTCACTTGACGCTTCCCGCCGACAGCCCCGACCGCCAGAAGCGCTGCAGCATCACGAACGCGATGACGAGCGGCAGGATCGAGATGAACGACCCGGCGATCACCAGCGTCGAGAACTCGGGGTTCTGCTGCACCTGGCTCTGCCACAGCGCGATGCCGACGCTCGAGGGGAAGAGGTCGCGGTTCTGCAGCATGATCAGCGGCAGCATGAAGTTGTTCCAGATGCCCACGAACTGGAAGAGGGCGATCGTGACGAATCCGGGCGTCAGCATCGGAAGCCCGATCCGCAGGAACGTGCGCACGGTCCCCGCGCCGTCGACGCGCGCTGCTTCGAGGGTCTCGTCCGGGATGTAGCCGGCGCTGAACACGCGGGCGAGGTAGACGCTGAACGGGTTGCAGAGGGTCGGGATCACCACGGCCCAGATCGTGTTGGTGAGGCCGACGGAGGCCGCGAGCAGGTACAGCGGGATGACCGTGGCGGTGTTCGGGATGAGCACGCCCACCAGCACCGCGCCGTACCAGGTGCCTTTGCCGCGGAATTCGAACTTGTCGAACGCATACCCGGCCATCAGAGCGATGAACCCGCCGACCACGGCGCCGATGCCGGCGTACAGGATGCTGTTGACGAGCCAGCGTACGAAGATGCCGCCGTCCTGCGTGAACAGCTGCTCCATGTTGGCCAGGAACGCGCCGCCGAACACGAAGACGTCGCCCGAGTAGAGGCCGGTCGCGTCCTTCGTCGCCGCGAACACGAGCCACAGCAGCGGCAGGATCATGTAGGCGCAGCCGACGAGCAGCAGCCCGTTCACGCCCGCGATCGCGGGGAGGCGGCGGAGGATCTTCCTGCGGGTCCGCGGCGGCTGCGCCGGCGAGCGCAGAGGAGCGGATGCCGCGACCTGAGGCGTCGGCGGCGTGGCGAGGACGGCGCTCATCGCGTGCGCTCCTTCGAAGTGAATCGGGTGACGGCCCACGACAGCACACCCGCGAGGAGCGCGAGGATGATGGAGGCGGCCGCGGCCTGGGGGAGGTTGTTGCGGTTGAAGGCGGCGTCGTAGGCCCACATGTTCGGGACCCAGGTGCTGGTGACGGCGGTCGTCGCCGACGAGAGGATCTTGGGCTCGGTGAACAGCTGCAGCGAGCCGATGACGGTGAACAGCAGCGCGACGCCCAGCGCCGGCCACACCAGCGGCGTCTTGATCGAGAAGGCGGTGCGGATCTCTCCGGCGCCGTCGACACGGGCAGCCTCCAGGATCTCGCGGGGCACGGTCTGCAGGGCGGTGAACAGGATGATGACGTTGTAGCCCGCCCACTCCCACACGGCGATGTTCACCATCGAGGGAAGCACCAGCTCCACCGAGAGGAAGTCGATCTCGATCCCGCCTGAGGCCAGTGCCTTGACGATCGGGCTCACCCCGGGCGTGTAGAGGTACGCCCAGATGAGCGCGGCGATCACACCGGGGACCGCGTGGGGCAGGAAGAGCAGCAGCTGGAACGCCCGCCGGGCATAGGTGACGGCGGCGTCGAGCAGCAGCGCGAGCACCAGCGCGGTGATCAGCAGCGTCGGCACATACAGGACGCAGTAGATCGCGAGGCGTCCGAAGCCTTCGAGGAACGTGCGGTTCGACAGGACATCGAGGTAGTTGCCGACGCCGACGAAGTCGACCCTCGCGTCGCCGAAGCCGAGGCCGCTGCGCTTCTCGGCGAACAGGCTCAGCCCGATCGCGTAGACGACGGGGGCGATCATCGTGATCGCGAAGAGCGTGAAGAACGGGATCAGGAAGATCGCCGCGGATCGGCCACCCGTTCCCGGGATGCTCCGCCGGCGGGTCGCGGAGCGGCCGGAGCGAGTCTGGAGCGCCATGAGCGGAACCCTTCGAGAGGGGACCCCGGCCGGGCGGGCGCGCCCGCCCGGCCGGGGTCCTGCGGGATTACTCGGAGATCTCGAGGCCGAGCGCCTCGAGACCGTCGACGGTCGCGGTCTGGGTCTGCTCGAGCGCGTCGCCGAGCGTCGGGCTGGTGGCCACGGCATCCTTCAGCGCGGTGCTGGTGATGTCGTAGCTCGGACCCCATGCCCACGGGCCGAGGTTCTCGGACGCGTCGTCGAAGACCGCGTAGATGTCGTTCGCGTAGTAGTCGACCGGAGCGACGGATGCCGCGGCGTCGTTCAGACCCGGATACGCGAGGTAGGCGGTCCCCACGGCGCCGCGCGCCTCGACGGCCTCGGGTGTCGTGGTCAGCCACTGCAGGAAGACTGCGGCGGCCGCCGCGTTGTCGGTGTTCTCGGTGATGGCGAAGCTCGTGCCGCCGCTCAGGGCGCCGCTGGGCTTGCCATCCCACGTCGGCGGTACCGCCGCGATCCACTTGCCGGCCTGGCCGGCGCCTTCGGTGCGGGTCTTCAGCCCGGAGGCGCTCCATGAGCCGCCGACCCAGCCGTTGACGACGCCGCCGGCGAGGTCGGCGGTCCACTCGTCGCTGAAGCCGAGCTGAGGCTTCACGAGGTCCTCGTCGATCAGCCGCTGCCAGTAGTCGGCGACCTTCACGGACTGCTTTCCGTCGATGTCGACCTTCCACTGGTCGTCGTCCACGCTGAACCACTGGGCGCCGGCCTGCCACGACAGCGGTGCCAGCTGCGGCTCGTTGGTGAAGAAGCTCGTGAGGTACGCGGCGGGATTCGCGGTCTTGACCGCGCGCGCGGCATCTTCGAACTCGTCCCAGGTCGTCGGCACCTCGACGCCGGCAGCCTCCAGGACGTCCTGGCGGTACCACATCACCAGCGGCGGTGCGTCGTAGGGGAGCGCGTAGGACGACTCCGCGAAGCTGACCAGATCACGCACCTGCGGGTCGTAGGCCTCGAGTACGTCATCGGCGACCAGGTCGTCGACGGCGACGAGCTGATCCGAGGCTACGAAGCCAGGGAGCCGGTCGTATTCGATGCCGGCGACGTCGGGGCCGGTGCCCGACTCGATCGCGGCGGAGAGCTTGGTGTACCCGCCGTTCGCGCCGTTGGGGATCTCCTCGAATGTCACGGTGATGTCGTCCTGGCTGGCGTTGAATGCGGCCGCGACGTCGGCCATGCCGCTCAGCGAGGACCAGAAGGTGATGTCGCCGGTGACGGGGCCCGAAGGCGTGGATGCTGCGGGCTCGGGGTCGGCGGACGAGCAGCCGGCGATGAGCACCCCCGCGCTCAGCAGCGCGACGGCGGTGAGTGTGGTTCGACGCAGGGACATGATCGGGTTCTCCTTCGAATCTTCAAACCGTGCGAGCCGATCCTCCTCTGCCTCGGCCTCGTCGCCTAGCCGAATGCGCTCAAACGCACAAAAGCGCACACGTGGATCATGTGCGGACGGTGGACTCCCGCACGACCAGGCTCGGCAGAAGGGTCATCCGCACGATCGTGTGCGGGGACCCCTCCGGCTGGCGGAGGCGGTCGACGCACAGCCGCACCGCGGCGTGGCCGAGCTCGTGCTTCGGCGGCGCGACAGCGGTCAGCGGCACGGCGGCCAGCGCCGAGATCTCATCGTCGTAGGCGACGACGGCGAAATCGTCGGGAATGCGCAGCCCTCGCTCGATGACCAGGTCGGTGAACGCCATCGAGTCCGCGTCGCCCAGGATCACGGCGGCGGTGACCTGCTGTTCCTGGCAGTCGTCGAGCAGGCAGTTCAGCTCGGCGATCGTGACGTTCTCGCCGATGCGGGGGGTCGTCAGGTCGCGGCGCAGTGCGTAGCCGTCGCCGTTGAGCCGGCGCATCGCACGGTCGAACCCCTCCTGCAGACTCGCGACCGTCGCGGCGGGCCTCGCGGCGAGCGCGATCCGGCGGTGCCCCTGATCCATGAGGTGGCGCACCGCCATCTCGGCGCCGTAGACGTGGTCGGATCGCACCCACTCGAACCTTCCCGCTGTGCTCTCCTCGACGGAGCGTTCGACGAGGACGACCGGGATCCGCGCGGACTCGAGCAGGTCGCGCAGGGGCGACACCTCGTCCCGGATCGCATCGTGCGGCGTGATCATCAGTGCATCGACGCCCCCCGCGATCAGCCGTTCGGCCTGACGCAGCTCCTCGTCCGGCGAGTAGTTGGTCGCGCCCACCACCAGACGGCAGTTGAGCTCGCGCGCCGCCTGGCTGGCGCCTCGGATGACCTCGGGGAAGTAGTAGTTCGCCGTCGGCACGATCATCCCGATCGTGGCGACGGGGCGCGAGACGACCGGTCCGCGGTCGGCTCCCGCGCGCTCCTGCTGCGCCGCCACCGCGGGGGACGTCGCCCCGCCGTGCACGCGCACGACGAGTCCGCGCGCCTCGAGCTCCAGCAGGTCCCGACGGAGCGTCATCGCGGAGACGCCCAGGCGCTGGGCGAACGCGGCGTTCTGCAGCGACCCGCGCAGCTCGAGTTCGCGCAGGATGGCATCGTGTCGTGCGGCTGCGACCATGCTCGTCGTCGGCCCCTCTGTGTGTGCAGTGCGAACGAACGAACGCACAAGTCCGAACGTAGCAGAGCGCGGCATGCGCGCGAATGGTCCCACACACGTCCGGGCGCTCGGGGCTGACGGTCAGCCCGCCGCCGGTCACGCGTGGCGGTCGAGGAAGTCGTAGACCTCGTTGTCGTCGACGCCGGGGAACGCGCCGCGCGGGAGCGGCGAGAACATCTGCATGTGCACGCGCGCGCTCGGCCAGGCCTTGCCCGACCACCGCTCCGAGACGTCGGACGCGACGCGGCGGCAGCACGACTCATCGGGACAGGTCGACGTGGCGCGCTTCTGCGTCTCGCGTCCACGGAACCAGCGTGCGTCGTCGAACGGCACTCCGACGGTGATCGAGAACTCGCCGGCCGAGGTCGTGCCGGTCTGGGTAGAGCACCAGAACGTGCCGGCGGGGGTGTCGGTGTACTGGTAGTGCTCGGTGGTGCGGTTCTGCTCCGAGAAGGCGGCGCGTGCGGAGAACTTGCGGCACGCGATCTGTCCATCGACCGCGCCGGTCACGTCCATCGGCAGGGGCAGGTCGTCGTTCTCGTACACCCGGGTGATGGCGCCCGACCCATCGACCCGGAGGAAGTGAAGGCGGATGCCGAGATGCTCGGTGGCCAGGTTGGTCAGGCGCATGCCCGCCGCCTCGTGCGTCACGCCGAACGCATCGCGGAAGTCCTCGACGGCGAGGTTGCGGTCCTTCTTGGCCTGCTGCAGGAACGCCACGGACGCGGTCTCCGGCATGAGGCAGCATGCGGCGTAGTAGTTGATCTCGAGGCGCTGCTGCAGGAAGTCGGCGTAGTCCGTCGGCCGCTTGTGGCCGAGGAGGCGGTGCGCCATCGCCTGCAGCGCCATCGACCGCAGGCCGTGACCGCCGGGGATGGATGCCGGAGGCAGATAGATCCGGCCGTGCTCGAGGTCGGTCACCGAACGGGTCGAGTGCGGCAGATCGTTGACGTAGAGCAGCTCGAAGCCGAGCTTCTCGGCCATGATGCTCACGGTGCGGTGGGTGAGAGCGCCCGACACGTGCCCGGCCGACTTCAGCTGCTTCTCGGCGAGCTTCTCGATGTCGGGCAGGTAGTTGTCGCGCTCGCGCATCATGAGCCGCAGCTCGGTGTTGGCCCGTCGCGCCTCCTCCGGGGTGGCGATCGCCTCGCGCTCGCGACGCTGCAGCTCACGGTGGAGGCCGAGGATGGACTCGATCGTGTCGTCGCTCATGCCCTTGGAGACCTTGATCGGCGGGACGCCCAGCTGACGGAAGACCGAACTGGTCTGCGCGCGCTCGAGCTCGATCTCGAGCGCCGCCCGCCGATTCGGCGGCTCGGTCGACAGCAGGTCGCCCACGTCGACGCCCGTCGCCGTCGCGATCGCCTGCAGCAGCGACAGCTTCGGCTCGCGCTTGCCGTTCTCGATGAGGCTCAGCTGGCTGCCCGCGACGCCGACCACGGCCCCCAGCTCGTCCAGCGTGTAGCCGTGTGCGAGGCGCTGATGACGGATGCGGTGGCCCAGGGTGGACAGTTCCAGCGAGGTCGGCGGCATTCCTTGATGCTAGCGAAAGAATCGCGACTTTTGACACGTGATTTCGTGGGAAGAGGCATCCATCACAGTCGAAAGTAGAGGAAGAGCACGAATCTGCATCGTCTGAACCGTCTGACGGTCGAATCAACGAGGAGCGACACCATGGCCCTTGCCGACATCTTCACCCGGACCGAAGGCTCCGCCCCCACGCGTCCCGCTGCCGCTTCGACGAGCGCGCGGACGTATGGCGAACTGCCGACCGTCCAGGGGGAGGGCATGGTCGCGTTGCGCGCCTGGGTCGACGAGATCGCCGCTCTCACCCGGCCCGCCCGCGTGCACTGGGTCGAGGGCTCCCGCGCCGAGAACGACGCGCTGCTGCGTGAGATGGTCGACGAGGGAAAGCTCATCAAGCTCAACCCCGAGTGGCGCCCGGGCTCCTACCTCGCCCGCTCGCACCCGAGCGACGTGGCCCGCACCGAGGCGCGCACGTTCATCGCCTCCGAGCGCGAGGAGGACGCGGGCCCGACGAACAACTGGGCGGCACCCGACGAGATCCGCGCCACCATCACGCCGCTGTTCGAGGGATCGATGGCCGGCCGCACGATGTACGTCGTGCCGTTCTCGATGGGCCCGGTCGGCGGTCCGCTGTCGCACATCGGCGTGCAGGTGACCGACAGCGCCTACGCCGTCACCTCGATCGGCATCATGACGCGCGTCGGCACCGACGTGCTGCGCGAGATCGCCGCCGGTGCGCCGTGGGTCAAGACCGTGCACTCCGTCGGCGCGCCGCTCCAGCCGGGGGAGCAGGACGTCGCCTGGCCGTGCAATGACGAGAAGTACATCGTGCACTTCCCCGACACCCTCGAAGTGTGGTCGTACGGGTCGGGCTACGGCGGCAACGCGATCCTCGCGAAGAAGTGCTTCGCCCTTCGCATCGCCTCGGTGATCGGCCGGAACGAGGGCTGGCTCGCCGAGCACATGCTCCTCATCCGTGTGATCGACCCCGCCGGACGCGCGTACCACCTGGCTGCCGCCTTCCCCTCGGCCTGTGGGAAGACGAATCTCGCGATGCTCCGGCCCACCATCCCCGGCTGGCGCGTCGAGACGCTCGGCGACGACATCGCGTGGCTGCGGCCGGGTGAGGACGGGCGCCTCTGGGCGATCAACCCCGAGGCCGGGTTCTTCGGCGTCGCGCCGGGCACCGGCGCCTCCACCAACGTGACCGCCGTGGAGACCCTGTGGGGCAACACGATCTTCACCAACGTCGCGCTGCGTCCCGACGGCGACGTCTGGTGGGAGGGCCTGACCGACCAGCCGCCGGCGGAGCTCACTGACTGGGAGGGCAACCCCTGGACCCCGGCATCCGGTCGTCCCGCCGCCCACCCGAACTCGCGCTTCACCGTCGCCGCAGCCCAGTGCCCGCAGATCGCCGACGACTGGGATGCGCCGCAGGGCGTGCCGCTGGACGCCATCCTGTTCGGCGGGCGCCGCGCCACCAACGTGCCGCTGGTCGTCGAGGCGACGGACTGGACGCACGGCGTGTTCATAGGCTCGAACGTCTCGTCGGAGCGCACCGCGGCGGCCGAGGGTGAGGTCGGCGAGCTTCGCCGCGACCCGTTCGCGATGCTGCCGTTCTGCGGCTACAACATGGCCGACTACTTCGCCCACTGGCTCAAGGTCGGTCAGAAGCTGCGGTTCGACCGCGCGCCGCGCGTGTTCCAGGTCAACTGGTTCCGCAAGGGCACGGACGGGCGCTTCCTGTGGCCGGGCTTCGGTGACAACTCGCGCGTGATCGACTGGATCATCCGTCGTATCGAGGGCGAGGTCGGCGCCGTCGAGAGCCCGATCGGCCGCCTTCCACGTGCCGAGGACCTCGACCTCGAGGGCCTGGACGTCACGCAGGAAGACCTCGACGAGCTGTTCGCCGTCGACCCGCAGCTGTGGCTGCAGGAGGCCGAGCTCACCGAGGAGTTCTACCGGACCTTCGAGGGCCGCGTGCCGGCTCCGCTCTGGGCCGAGCTGGCCGCGCTGCGCTACCGCTTGCAGCGGGCGTGAGCTCCCGCTCGCGCGGCTGACCCCAGACCGGCGCCCGCCGCTCTTCTTGGCAGAAAGGGCGGGCGCCTGCACGACCCGCGGCTCTTCGGGCCGACCGGGCGTAGCGGATGCCCCGGCCCCACCTGTGCGGCGGGCCGGGGCATCCTTCATCCCTCTGCCTCTGGGGATCCCCGCCTGCTCACCGCTCGCCGCGTGTCCGCCCGCGCGATAGTTCGGGCAGTCGAACGGCAAGTTCCCGTGGAGCCGCGGATCGCAGTTCGGGCGAACGCGACGGCGGTGGGAGGATGACGCGTATGGCCGATTCCGAGATCACCCTGTGCTGCCTGCGTGGGCCCACCCCGGCACCGAGGAGGCGCTCGTCGCCTACGAGGACGGCGTGCTCGCCCTGCTGCCCGACCAGGGCATCGAGCTCGAGCTGCGCGCCATCGGGGACGGCGCGCAGGGCCGGCCCCTCGAGACGCAGGTGTACCGCATCCCGAACCAGGCGGCCCTCGACGCGTACCTGGCCGACCCTCGCCGCACCGCGAACGCCGCCGAGCGCGACCGCGTCATCGCCCGCACGGAGCTCTTCCCCGTCGCCTTGCGCTGACGCCCGCGCCTGGCCGGCCGAACGCGCTCAGACGAGGAGCTGGTGCTTCGCGAGATCGCGGTACAGCGGCGTGGTCTGCACCAGCTCGGAGTGCGTGCCCTGGCCGACGACCTGGCCGTGGTCCATCACGACGATGTGGTCGCTGTCGACGACGGTCGACAGGCGGTGGGCGATCACGATGAGCGTGCGGCCGGCTGCGACAGCGTCGATCGCCTCGCGCATGCGCTGCTCGTTCAGGCCGTCGAGCGACGAGGTCGACTCGTCGAGCAGCAGGATCGGGGGAGCGGCCAGCAGCGCCCGGGCGATCGCGAGGCGCTGCCGCTCGCCGCCCGAGAGCATGACACCCGACTCGCCGACGGGGGCGTCGACGCCGAGGGGGTTGCGGTCCAGCACCTCGCCGAGGTTCACCGCGCGCAGCACGGCTTCGCACTCCGCATCGGATGCCTCGGGCGAGGCCAGCCGCAGATTGTCGCCGATCGTCCCGGCCAGCGTCGGGGCGTCCTGCTCGACGTAGCCGAGCTGTGCGCGCAGCGCGTCGCGGTCGAGCGCGCGCACGTCGGTGCCGTCCAGCAGGATCGCGCCGCCGGTCGGGTCGTAGAAGCGCTCGATGAGGGCGAGGGTCGTGCTCTTGCCGGCACCCGACGGACCGACCAGCGCGACGCGCGCGCCGCGTGGCACCGAGAACGACACACCGCGCAGCACATCGGCGGCTGCGGAGACGGATGCCGCGGCATCCGTCCGTGCCTCCGTCTGCGCAGCGGCCGGCTCGTCGCCGAGTGCGATCGCGGACGTGTCGACGTGGGCGTTCTCGAGCACGGCGCGCGCCTCGGATTCGGCCTTCCGACGCGCCTCGACGACGTTCTCGGGGTAGTGGAACCGCACGTCGCGGAACTCGATCGCCGGCGCTTCGACAAGCTCAGCGACCGGGTTCTGCTCAGCGACCGGGCTCTGCCCGGCGACCGGGTTCTGCCGGGCGACCGGGTTCTGCCCGGCGACCGACTCCGGTCCCTGAGCCTGTCGAAGGGCCGCGGCGATGGCGGCGTCGTCCTGCGACTCGGTCGGCAGGTCCAGCACCTCCTGGATGCGGCCCAGGGCGCCGAGCGCCTGGTTCACCGAGGTGATCGCGCCGAAGAACGAGCCGAGCGGCGCGATGAGCATGAAGAGGAACATGATGAAGGTCACCAGGCTCGCGATCGACAGCGCGCCGGTGGCGACGCGGAAGCCGCCGAGGCCGATGACGACGAGCAGCGACACCTGCAGAGCGATGCCCGCGATCGGCACGACCAGCGCCGACACCTTCGCGATGCGGATGCCGACGGTATAGGCATCCGTCGCCTGAGCGGTGACCGCGTCGACCTCGCGCGTCGTCGCGCCGGATGCACGCACCGTGCGGATCGAGCCCACGGCGCGTTCGACGCCCGACGCGAGCGCGCCCACCTTCTCCTGCTGCTCGGTCGAGGCGGTGCGGATGCGGCCGCTCAGGGCCACCACGCCCAGCACTGAGACGCCGATCACCACGACGATGATGGCGAGCAGCACCGGGTCGATGACGGCCATCGCGATCAGCGCGCCGGCGAACAGCAGTGCGTTGCCGATGGAGTCGGCCAGGCCCTGGGTGAGCGCCGCATACAGGAGCGTGGTGTCGCTGCCGACGCGCGAGACGATGTCGCCGGTGCGCCGCGCGTCGAACTCGCTGATCGGCAGGTGCAGGATGCGGGCGATGAGCCGGCGCCGGCTGGAGTACACGACGGCGGTGCCGGTGCGCTGCAGCAGATAGTGCTGCCAGCCGGAGATAAGCGACGAGAGCAGCACGAAGCCGACGAGCGCCCAGATCAGGACGCCGAGGTCGAGGTTCTCCTGAACACGCGTGATGACCTCGCCCACGAGGAGCGGCTGGACCAGCGACGCGCCGGCGCTCAGGATGCTGAGCACCACCACCACGGCGAGCGTGCGCTTGTGCTCGAAGAGGTAGGGGAGCAGCTGGCCGAAGCTCGCGCGCGGGCCCTCCTCGGGCTTGCCGCGGCGCGCGCGTCCGCGCGGCGGGCGGGGTGCTGCGGCCGCGGCTGCGGCTGTGGCGGGGGCTTCGTCGAGTTCGGCGGAGGGCATGGGTGTACCTCGTTCGTGAAAGGGGGCTTACCTTCGACCGTACTTCTTGTGGACGGCCTGTCTGCTCACGCCCAGGGCGCTCGCGATCGCCTGCCACGAGAATCCGAGGTTGCGCGCCCGGCGCACCTGCACCTCTTCGGCGCGCGCGAGTTCCACGCGCACCTCGGCGAGGCGGTGCAGCTCGGCCAGCGGCTCGCGTGCGTCCGATGCGCCGATCAGGGTGCGCAGGTCGTCTCCGCTCATCGCGTCGCCTTTCGTGCGGGACCGCCCATCCGAGATGAGCTGACGATCACGGATGCCGCGGGCCGCGGCATCCGTTCGTCAACCGTAGTTGACACCCGATGCAGTGTCAACTCGCATTGACATCCGTGCGCTGCCGGGGCGCTGTGCGGTGTCGGAGCGGGGAGTTAGGGTGGTGCGGTGCCTGCCCCCGTGATCACCGCTGAGAACCTCGTCAAGGCCTACAAGGTCAAGGGCAAGCCCGACTTCCTCGCCGTCGACGGGCTGTCGTTCGAGGTCGCGCCCGGCGAATCGTTCGGGCTGCTGGGTCCCAACGGTGCCGGCAAGTCCACGACGATGAAGATGGTCGGCGCGGTCTCGACCCGCAGCAGCGGTGAGCTGTCGATCCTCGGTCTCGACCCCGACAGGTACGGACCCGAGATCCGCTCGCGGCTCGGCGTGGTGCCGCAGCAGGACAACCTCGACGGCGAGCTCAACGCCCGCGAGAACCTCTACATCTACGGTCGCTACTTCGGTCTGCCGGGCAAGGTGTGTCATCAGAAGGCCGACGAGCTGCTGGCGTTCGCGCAGCTCGAAGACAAGGCGAAGAGCAAGGTCGAGCAGCTCTCGGGCGGCATGAAGCGCCGCCTGACGATCGCGCGGGGCCTGATCAACGATCCGCGCATCCTGCTCCTCGACGAGCCGACCACGGGCCTCGACCCGCAGGCGCGCCACGTGCTGTGGGACCGCCTGTTCCGCCTCAAGGAGCGCGGCACGACGCTCGTGCTGACCACCCACTACATGGACGAGGCCGAGCAGCTCTGCGACCGGCTCATCGTCGTCGACAAGGGCCGCATCATGGCCGAGGGCACGCCGGCCTCGCTGATCCGCGAGCACTCCAGCCGCGAGGTGCTCGAGGTGCGCTTCGGGTCGGATCGCAACCAGCAGGTCGCGCCGCAGCTCGAGGGCATCGGCGAGCGCGTCGAGGTGCTGCCCGACCGGATCCTGGTCTACACCCAGGACGGCGAGGCGGCGCTCGAGGCCGTGACCCAGCGCGGACTCACTCCGATCACTTCGCTCGTACGCCGCTCCAGCCTCGAAGACGTCTTCCTCCGTCTCACCGGAAGGTCGCTGATCGAATGAACGCGGCTCCCGAAGACGCCCACGCGTCGGGCGAGCCGGCAGAGTCGCGGATGCCGCCACCCGGCGCGTCCGGCGATGCCGGCGCGTCCGGCCGGCCCGTGTCGGCGACCGTCACGCAGCTCTCGCTCGACGAGCTGCGCGCCGAGGCGATGCAGTGGGGACGCAAGCCGCGCGCGTTCGGCACCTGGTACGTGACCGAGCACATGGTGCGAGCCATGCGCGCGTACGGCTGGACCATCGTCGTCGGCGCTCTCGGGCAGCCGATCCTCTACCTGCTGGGCCTTGCGGTCGGCCTCGCCGCGCTCATCGACGCGCCGATCAGCCAGAACGGCGTCGAGGTGTCGTACCTCGTCTTCGTCGCGCCGGCGCTGCTCATGACCGCGGCGATCTCGGTGGCATCCGAGGAGTTCTCGTACCCCGTCATCGCGGGCTTCAAGTGGCGCCGCTACTTCTACGGCTTCAGCGCGACAGGACTCTCGCCGGGGCAGATCGCGGGCGGCGTCGTGACCGGCGCGTCCGCGCGCATCGTGGTCGTCGTGCTGGCGTACTACCTGTTCCTCTGGCTCTTCCAGGCGGTGCCCGACCCGGCGACAGGCTGGCTCACGATTCCGATCGGACTGCTCGCGGGCCTCGCGTTCGGCATCCCGTACATGGCGTATTCCGCGTCGATCACCGACGACAAGGGGCAGGTCGCGCTCGTGCAGCGCTTCATCTTCATGCCGATGTTCCTGTTCTCGGGCACGTTCTACCCGCTGGCCACCCTGCCGCTGTGGCTGCAGTGGATCGGATGGGTCTCGCCGCTCTGGCACGCCACCGAGCTCGGCCGCATCGCCACCTACGGCATGCCCGCCGATCCGTTCGCGATCGTGATCCACGTCGGGTACCTGCTCGTGCTGTCGGTCGGCGGGTACATGATCGGCCGACGCGTCTTCCAGAGGAGGCTCGGCGCATGAGCTCCCTTCGACAGGCTCAGGGACCGGGAGGAACCGAGACCGCGGTCACGCGCACCGGCGGCGTGCGGGCGCTGTGGGCGGGCAACCCGCAGTCCGTGGTGCAGCGCGGGCTGGTCGCCGCGCGCTCCTCGAGCTGGGCAGTGGTGCTGTCGGGCTTCTTCGAGCCGGTGTTCTACCTCGCCTCGATGGGGATCGGCCTCGGCTCGCTGATCGGCGACGTGCAGACCTCCAGCGGCATCGAGGTGCCGTACGCGGCGTTCATCGCTCCGGCCCTGCTCGCCGTCTCGGCGATGAACGGCGCGATCTACGACTCCACCTGGAACGTCTTCTTCAAGCTCAACTACGGCAAGCTCTACGAGGGCATGCTGGCGACGTCGCTCGGGCCCCTCGACGTGGCGCTGGGCGAGATCCTCTACGCGCTGCTGCGGGGCCTCCTCTACGCCACCGGCTTCATGATCATCATGCAGATCCTCGGCCTGAATCTCGCGTGGACCGCGATCCTCGCCCTGCCGGCGGTGCTCCTCATCGCCTTCGGGTTCGCGAGCCTCGGCATGGCCGTCACCAGCTACATGAAGACCTTCCAGCAGATGGACTGGATCAACTTCGTGCTGCTGCCGATGTTCCTGTTCTCGGCGACGCTCTACCCGATCACGATCTACCCCGAGTGGGTGCAGCACATCATCATGGCGTTCCCGCTGTGGCACGGCGTCGAGCTGGTGCGCGGTCTGACGACCGGCATCCTCACCCCGGAGATGTGGTGGCACGTGCTGTACTACGTCGTCATGATCGCGATCGGCCTCGTGTTCACGACGAAGCGCCTGCGCGCGCTGTTCCTCGACTGAGGCACGGGCACGAAACGACGGATGCCGCAACCCGGGTGGGCTGCGGCATCCGTCGTCGTGAGGACCGGGGTCAGAGCGAGCCGGTCGCCCCGACGCCGAGGTCGGCGTCGTAGTCGATGTCCTTCGTCTCGGGCGCGAGGAGCAGTGCGATGAACGTGAGCACGCTCATCGCCGAGAGGTAGAGCCCGACCAGCACGGGGCTGCCGCCGGCGGAGGCCCACAGCCACACCGCGACGATCGGCGCGAGCGCCGCGCCCAGGATCGACGAGACGTTGTACGAGATCGCCGAGCCGGAGTACCGCACGTTCGTCGGGAAGAGCTCCGGCAGCACGGCACCCATCGGGCCGAAGGTGGACCCCATCAGCATGAAGCCGAACACGAGGAACGCCTGCACGAGTGCGCCGGTGAACTTCGGGTCGACCTGCGGCAGCAGGAAGACGTTGAACGTGAGACCGAACACGATGATGAGACCGGTCACCCACAGCAGCAGCCGACGGCGCCCGATCGCGTCGGCGATCGGCCCCGACAGCAGCGTGAAGATGCCGAAGAACACGACGCCGACGATCTGCATGACCACGAAGTCGGTGTACCCGAAGCCGAGCCCTGGCACATACGTGGCGGCGTCGAACGCGGTGCCGGAGGCGTCGGCCGCGGCCTCTGCGCCGGCGAGGGTGGCCTTGGTGCCGTACGCGAGCGTGAAGTTCGTCATCAGGTAGAACAGCACGTAGGTCGCCAGCATGATGAACGTGCCGAGGATCAGGTGCCACCAGTGGTGACGGATGACGGTGCCGAGCGGGAACTTGCGGATCGCGCCCTTCTCCTCCGCCTTCACGAACGTCTCCGACTCGACGAGGCGCAGTCGCACCCACAGGCCGATGATGACCATGACCGCCGAGAAGAGGAACGGCACGCGCCAGCCCCACGCCAAGAACTCCTCCGAGCGCTGGGCGGCCCCGTCGGGGTGGGGGAGCAGGAAGTTGATGGCGAGGAACACCGAGTTGGCGATGATGAAGCCGAGCGGCGCACCGAGCTGAGGGAACGTGCCGTACCAGGCGCGCTTGCCCGCCGGGGCGTTCTCGGTGGCGACGAGCGCGGCACCCGACCACTCGCCGCCGAGGGCGAAGCCCTGCGCGAGGCGCAGCACCAGCAGCAGCACGGCCGCCCATACGCCGATCTCGTTGTACGTCGGCAGGCAGCCGATGAGGAAGGTCGCGACACCCATCGTGAGCAGCGAGGCGACGAGGGTGGCCTTGCGGCCGAAGCGGTCGCCGAAGTGGCCGAACACGACGGCGCCCAGCGGGCGGGCGACCATCGCGGCGCCGAACACGCTGAACGACAGCAGCAGCGACGTGGTGTCGTTGCCGGTGGGGAAGAAGAGGAGGGGGAAGACCAGGACGGCGGCGGTCGCGTAGACGTAGAAGTCGTAGAACTCGATCGTCGTGCCGACGAGGCTGGCGAGGATGACGCGGGAACGGGGATTCGCGGGGGCCGCGGTATCAGCGGCGGTGGTGGGGGAGGTCAATTTTCACCTGGGCATGCGCGGAGCGGGGCATCCTGGTGGGATGCGGCGGTGGGCGTCCGCGAGACGCAGGGTGACGCGTCAGGCGGCACTGCACTGGATCACCGTGAGTGCGGACGGTGTCGCCCGGCACGAAGAACCAGCCTACTCCCGCGGTCGCGGACGGAGGCCCGGATGCGGAAAGCGGATGCCGCGGCCCGGGGCCGCGGCATCCGTTCGCACTTCTTCGGGGTGTGTCAGCGCCAGATCACGGCGATCGCCGCGTTCGTCAGGGTCAGCACTCCGACAGCCCAGAACATCGCCGGCGGGAGCGACCCGGTCTTACGCTGGCGACCGCGGCCGATGCCGAGCAGGGCGCCGATCGCGAGAAGGATCACGAGCTTCACGCCGAGCTTGACGTAGTTCAACTCGTACTCGATGCCCCACGGCGCAGCGAGGATGAGCCCGGCGACCGCGGCGATCGCGAGACCCCAGTCCATGACCCGGGTGAAGCGTCGCTTGCCGTTGACCGCCTCCACCACCCAGGCGCCGAACAGCACGGCGAAGCCGACGAGATGGACGAGCACGACGACGTGGCGAAGGATTTCCATGCCATCAGTCTAGCTGAAGGTTCGCCGATCACCAGGGCCCCCGTCGTTGAGCGAGCAAGGCGCGAGCGAGACGAAACGTCCGAGGCGTTTCGTCTCGCTTCGCTCGCTCAACGACCGACCCGCGTCAGGCGCGCAGTTCGCGCAGCACGAGGGCCGTGCGGATCGCGGCGTCGGCGGCTTCGTGGCCCTTGTCTTCGACCGACCCCGGAAGTCCCGCACGCGCGATGCCCTGCGCTTCGTCGTCGAGCGTCAGCACTCCGAACCCGACCGGCTTCCCGGTGTCGAGCGCGACGCGCGTGAGCCCGTCCGTCGCCGCATTGGAGACGAACTCGAAGTGCGGCGTGCCGCCGCGGATGATGACGCCCAGCGCCACGACCGCGTCGGCCCCGGCATCCAGCGCCGCCTTTGCCACCACGGGCAGCTCGAACGACCCGGGCACCCGCACGATGCGGTGCGAGGCCCCGGCGGCCTTGACGGCGCGCTCGGCGCCGGCGATGAGGCCGTCGGTGATCGTCTCGTGCCAGGTGCCCGCGACCACGACGACGTCGAGTCCCGTGCCGTCGACCGTGCCCGTGGCCTCGGGTGCGCCCTTGACGCTCATCGTTCTGCTCCTTCGTGCATGTTCGCGATCGCGTCGGCGAGGTCGGCCTCCGCGATCAGGTGGCCCATGCGGTCGCGCTTCGTCGCCAGGTACTGGTGGTTGTTCGGCCCGACGCCGACCAGCAGCGGCACCTGCTCGACGATGTCGAGCCCGAGTTCCCGCAGCTGATTGACCTTGTCGGTGTTGTTGGTGAGCAGGCGCACCCGCTCGATGCCCAGATCCGAGAGGATGCCGGCGGCTGCCGCGTAGTCCCGTGCATCGGCCGGCAGGCCGAGCGCCAGGTTGGCGTCCACCGTGTCGAGGCCCCGTTCCTGCAGCGAATAGGCGCGCAGCTTGTTGATGAGCCCGATGCCGCGGCCCTCGTGACCGCGCATGTAGATGACCACGCCGCCGTCCTGCTCGATGGCATCCAGCGCGGCCTCCAGCTGCGGGCCGCACTCGCACTTCAGCGACCCGAAGGCCTCGCCGGTCAGGCACTCCGAGTGCACGCGCACCAGCGGCGCGTCGCCGAGCTCGCCCGACACGACCGCGAGGTGGTCGGTGCCGGTGACCCGGTCCTTGTACGCCAGGAACCGGAACGCACCGTGCGAGGTCGGCACGTTGGCTTCGGCACGCAGGCTGACGCGGCGCTTGTGGGCGTTGCGGGTCGCGGGGTCGCAGGGGTCGTGCTCGTCGAGGTACGCCGTGAGCAGCTCGATCGTGATGACCGGGATGTCATACTCCGCACCGAGCTCCTGGAGCGCCGGCAGTCGCATCATGCTGCCGTCGTCGGCGACGACCTCGCCGATAACTCCGACCGGCGCCAGCTCGGCGAGCTTCATCAGCTCGACGGCGGCCTCGGTGTGGCCGGCGCGCTCGCGGACGCCACCGTCGACGGCGCGCAGCGGCAGGATGTGGCCGGGACGGATCACGCTCGTCGGCTTCGACTCGGGGTCGGCGAGCACGTTCAGCGTGTGCGCGCGGTCGGTGGCGCTGATGCCGGTGGAGACCTTGTCCGCCGCATCGACGCTGACCGTGTAGGCGGTGCCCCGCGCGTCTTCGTTGATCTCGACCATCGGCGGCAGATCCAGCCGGTCCGCCCAGTCCGTGGGCATCGGCGCGCACAGGAACCCGCTGGTCCAGCGGACGGTCCAGGCGACCCACTCGGGGGTGGCGAGCTGAGCCGACAGGATGACGTCGCCCTCGTTCTCGCGATTCTCATCGTCGGCGACGATGACCGGCCGGCCGGCGCGCAGCGCCGCGAGGGCCTCGGGGATGGTGGCAAGGCTCACTTCGAGCCTCCTTCCGTGGATGCGGACGCGTCCGCGGGGAGTTCGGGTGCGACCGGAGCCGCTGGTGCGGCCGGAGCCGCGAAGGAGAGCAAGCGCTGCACGTGGCGCGCAAGGATGTCGGTCTCGAGGTTGACGCGCTCGCCCGGCACCCGGGCGCCCAGCGTGGTGGCGGCGAGCGTCTCGGGGATCAGGGACACCTCGAACCACGCTTCGGCAGCCGCAGCGACCGTGGATGCGGGGGCCGGGCTCGCCGCGCTGACGGTGAGCGAGACGCCGTCGACCGCGATCGAGCCCTTGTCGACGACGAGGGGTGCCAGCTCCGGCGGAAGCGAGATCCGCAGCACCTGCCACTCGGCGCCGGGGCGCACTTCGAGCACCGTGCCGGTGCCGTCGATGTGGCCCTGCACGATGTGTCCGCCCAGGCGACCGTGGGCGGCGGTCGCGCGCTCGAGGTTCACGGCGCGGCCAGCTGCCACGCCTTCGAGGGTCGACATGTCGAGGGTCTGCTTCATGACGTCGGCCGTGAACCAGTCGGGCCCCTGCCCGACGACGGTGAGGCACACGCCGCTGACCGAGATGGAGTCGCCGTGGCCGGCATCCGACACGGCCTTCGGTCCGCGCACGGTCAGGCGCACGCCGTCGCCCGACGGCTCCACAGCCGTGACCTCGCCGACCTCTTCGATGATTCCGGTGAACATCACTCGTCTCCTTCCGACGATGAGCGGCCCACGTGCCCGCCTGCCCGGTGCGCCGCGTGAACGGCGGCGGGAGGGGTCGTGGGATGGGCGACGAGCAGCAGATCGTCGCCGAGTGGGGTGACGGATGCCACGGCCAGGCGCTTCGCGTCGCCGATGGTCGTGACGCCGATGTCGTCCAACGCCAGACGGTCGCCGCCCAGCAGGACGGGTGCGACGTACACGAGCAGCTCGTCGGCGAGCTGCTCCCGCACGAACGAGGCCGCGACGGCGGGCCCGCCCTCGACGAACACCCGCTGCACGCCGCGTCGACGCAGGTCGTCCAATGCCGCGGCGAGGCCGCCCGCCGAGCGGTTGCCTGGATACTGGAGGAACTCCCGCGGGTGCCGTCGCAGCGCCGCCTCGTCGGGCACCGGCCGCGTGCCGAGGACGACCGGCAGCGGCTGGTGCGGCAGGAGCGATCCGTCGTCCGCGCGCGCCGTGAGCGCCGGGTCGTCGGCCAGGACGGTGCCCGTGCCGGCGACGATCGCGTCGGCCTCCGCGCGGCGGCGGTGGACGTCGGCGCGGGCAGCGGAGCCGGTGATCCACTGGCTCGTGCCGTCGGATGCCGCGGCGCGGCCATCGAGGCTCTGTGCCCACTTGACGGTGACGTGCGGGCGACCCAGTCGCTGGACGGTGAGCCAGGAATCGAGGAGCGCGGTCGCCTCGTCGGCGAGGAGGCCGGCCTCGACCTCGACCCCGGCCGCACGCAGCCGCGTGGCGCCGCCGGAGGAGTGGTCGCCGGGATCGGCGATCGCGTAGACGACACGGCTCACCCCCGCGGCGATGAGCGCCTCGGAGCAGGGACCCGTGCGGCCGGTGTGATTGCAGGGCTCGAGAGTCACGACCGCCGTCGCACCGCGCGCGGCGCCCGGGGCGAGCTGCGACAGGGCGTCGACCTCGGCGTGCGGCGTGCCGGCTCCGCGGTGCCAGCCCTCCGCGATGATCTCGCCGCCCGGGCTGAGGAGCACGGCGCCCACCTGCGGGTTCACTCCGCGCGGACCGCGCAGCGCGTTCGCCAGCGCCCGACGCATCGCGTCGTGTTCGGCTGTGCTCGCCATTCCGCTCCCTGATCCTGTGCCGCAGAGTGTCGTCGGTCTCGACGCTCCGGGCAGGGGAAGCGGCGACGCGCGCGGCGTCGCTGTGTGCTGCCTCCCATCCGGACTAGCGACCACGTTCCCGAAGGAACCTCGTCGCATCACCGTCGGTTCCGGATTTCCACCGGATCGGCCAGGGCGTCATCCGAGTCGGATGCTGAAGCCTTGGCTCGCGGACTGTCACCGCCGGTTCGGATTCTCACCGACCCCGGAGCACGTTGATGCTCTGAGTGTAGTCAACGCGGCATCCGCCCAGACATTCCATGTCGGTGCATGAAGCTCGCGGAGGGGGTTGAGCCCGGGCGTCGCGCGTCCGATGTCCTCGCGCCGACGTAGCCTGGGAGGGACAGCGAGGGGATGAGCACGGTGGGGTCGATGCGCAGATACGAAGAGCTGAGGGCGCGTCCGTACGCGGACGTGCTGATCATCGGCGGTGGCATCAACGGTCTCGCGACCTTCCGCGATCTCGCGCTGCAGGGCGTCGACGTCGCCCTGGTGGAGCGCGACGACTTCATCAGCGGCGCGTCCGCCGCGTCGTCGCACATGATCCACGGCGGTATCCGCTACCTCGAGAACGGCGAGTTCCGTCTCGTGCAGGAGGCGGTCACCGAGCGCAACGGGCTGCTGAAGACCGCCCCGCACTACGTGCGGCCGCTCCAGACGACGATCCCCATCTTCTCGACGTTCTCGGGAGTGCTCTCCGCTCCGCTGCGCTTCCTGCGTCACGGTGGCGGGAAGCACCGGGAGCGGGGCGCGGCCCTCATCAAGATCGGGCTCGTGATCTACGACTCGTTCTCGCGCGGCGGCGGTCTCTTCGGAACCGCGACCGTGCCGCGTCACACCTTCCACGGACGACGGCGATCGCTCGCGCAGCTGCCGGCGCTGAACCCGGACGTGAAGTACACCGCCACCTACTGGGATGCCTCGCTCCACGACCCGGAGCGCCTCGCCATCGACGTGCTGCGCGACGGTCGCGCAGCCGGCGGCGACCGCGCCCGCGCGGCGAACTACACCGCCGCGGTCGGCGTCGAGGACGGCCGCGTGGTGCTGCGCGACGCCGTGACAGGCGAGAAGACGCGATTCGCGGCATCCGTCATCATCAACGCCAGCGGCCCATGGACCGACCAGACCAATTCGGCGCTGGGGGATCCGACCCGGTACATGGGCGGCACCAAGGGCTCGCACGTCGTGCTCGACCACCCGGCACTGCTCGCGGCGACGGGCGGACGCGAGCTGTTCTTCGAGAACGAGGACGGCCGGATCGTGCTCATCTACCCCCTCAAGGGCCGGGTCCTCGTCGGCACCACCGATCTCGAGCACCACATGGCCGACCCCATCGTGTGCACCGAGGCCGAGGTCGACTACTTCATCGAGCTCATCGATCAGGTGCTCCCCGAGATCCCCGTCGACCGCTCGCAGATCGTCTATCGCTTCGCCGGAGTGCGGCCGCTCCCGGGACACGGGGATGTCTCGCCGGGATTCGTCTCCCGCGACTACCGCGCGGAGACGGCGCCGCTCGGCGGGGCAGACGCGGCGACCGGTTCCTCGCACCGCGCGAGTGCCACGGTGCTCAGCCTCGTCGGCGGCAAGTGGACGACGTTCCGAGCCTCCGCCGAGCACCTGGCGGACCGCGCGCTGGCGCTGCTGGCGCTGCCTCGCCGCAGCTCTACCAGGGGCGTGCCGATCGGCGGCGGCCGCGGGTACCCCACCACCGAGCGCGCCCGCCAGCAGTGGATCGCGACGCACGCCGTCGATCTGCCGGCCGTTCGCGTCGCGACGCTGCTGGACCGCTACGGCACGGTGGCGGAGTCCGTGGTCGACGCCATCGCCGTCGATGCCGAGGACGCGCCGCTGCGCTCGCTCGCCGGCTACAGCTCGGGCGAGCTGCGGCACCTCGCGGCGACGGAGGATGTGGTGCATCTGGACGACATCCTGCTGCGGCGCACCAGCATCGCGTTCACCGGTGCGGCGACCGCGGAGGCGGCAGCCGAGGTGGCCGACGCGATCGCGCCGGTGCTCGGCTGGGATGCCGAGCGTTCGGCGGCGGAGGCCATCCGCGGGCTCGACCGGGTCCACGCCGCCGATCCGACGTGGTCTCCGGCCTCGGCGCGATAGCCTGACCGCACGCCGCGCCCCGGGCGCGACCACTGCGGGCGACGCCGCCCGCCGAGGAAGGAGACGACGTGGCGGACCACGTGCTGTCCATCGATCAGGGCACGACGTCGACGCGTGCGATCGTCTTCGACGCCGCAGGGGCTGTCGTGGCCGTGTCGCAGCGCGAGCACGAACAGATCTTCCCGCGGGCGGGACGGGTCGAGCACGACCCGGTGGAGATCTGGACGAACACCGAATGGGTGATCGCCTCGTGCCTGTCGCGCGCGGGGATCAGTGCCGCGGACGTGGCCGGCATCGGCGTCACCAACCAGCGCGAGACGGCGATCGTGTGGGAGAAGCGCACCGGCCGCCCGGTGCACAACGCGCTCGTCTGGCAGGACACGCGCACCCAGCCACGCATCGACGAGATGACGAAGGCCGGCGGGTCCGACCGGTTCGCCGATACGACGGGACTGCCGCTGGCGACGTACTTCTCGGCGTCGAAAGTCGAATGGATCCTCGACCACGTCCCCGGCGCACGCGCGGCGGCCGAGGCCGGCGAGCTGTTGTTCGGCACCCCCGACACCTGGGTGGTGTGGAATCTCACGGGCGGCGCACGCGGCGGGATCCACGTCACCGACGTGACCAACGCGTCGCGCACGCTGCTGATGGATCTGCGGACGCTGGACTGGTCCGACGAGCTCCTCGCGGCCTGGCGCATCCCGCGGGCCATGATGCCCGCCATCCGCTCCTCGTCAGAGGTCATGGGGCACTCGCAGCTGCCGTCGGTGCTCGATGGGGTGCCGATCGCCGGGATCCTCGGCGACCAGCAGGCGGCGACGTTCGGGCAGGCGGCGTTCGACGCGGGGGAGTCGAAGAACACCTACGGCACCGGCAACTTCCTCCTCGTGAACACCGGGACCGAGATCGTGCGGTCGGGCAGCGGCCTCATCACGACGGTGGGCTACCGCATCGGCGACGAGCCCGCCCGCTACGCGCTCGAGGGCTCGATCGCCGTGACCGGGTCGCTGGTGCAGTGGCTGCGCGACAACCTCGGCATCATCCATCGGTCGGAGGACGTCGAGACGCTGGCCGCCAGCGTCGACGACAACGGCGGCGCCTACTTCGTGCCTGCATTCTCGGGCCTGTTCGCGCCGTACTGGCGCCCCGACGCGAGAGGCGCGCTGGTGGGGCTCACGCGCTACGTGAACAAGGCGCACATCGCCCGCGCCGCGCTCGAGTCGACGGCGTTCCAGACCAGAGACGTGATCGAGGCTGTCGTAGCGGACACTGACCGCGCGTTGGACGAACTGCGCGTCGACGGCGGCATGACGCGCGACGACCTGCTCATGCAGTTCCAGGCCGACATCCTCGGCATCCCGGTCGTCCGCCCGAAGGTCGTCGAGACGACGGCCCTCGGCGCCGCCTACGCGGCGGGGCTGGCGACCGGCGTGTGGGGCGGGCTCGACGAGCTGCGGGCGCACTGGCAGGAGGACGTGCGCTTCGAGCCCCGGATGCCGGAGGACGAGCGCGAGCGGCGCTACCGGCAGTGGCGCAAGGCCGTCTCGAAGTCGCTCGACTGGGTCGACGACGACGCGCGCATCCTCATGGACACGACCGGCGACTGAGTCCTACTTCAACAGACGGGACAGCCGCCTGTCGGCGAGGATCTTGCCGCCCGTCTGGCAGGTCGGGCAGTACTCGAGCGAGTTGTCGGCGAAGAACACGCTGCGCACCTCGTCCCCGCAGACGGGGCACTTCTCACCGCGACGCCCGTGCACCTGCATGCCGCGACGTTTCGCGTCCTTGAGCTCGGCAGGTGGTTTGCCGGATGCCTCGGCGACGGCATCCGTCAAGGTCTCGGTCATCGCGTCGAAGAGTCGCGTCACGTCGTCGTCGGTGAGCGAGGTGGCGAGGGCGTACGGCGACATCTTCGCCGCATGCAGGATCTCGTCCGAGTAGGCGTTGCCGACCCCGGCGATCGTCGCCTGGTCGCGCAGGACGCCCTTGATCTGCGTGCGTCGGCTCACCAGCAGGCCCGCCAGCGTGTCGCGTGTGAACGACGGATCGAGCGGGTCGGGGCCGAGGCGGGCGATCCCGGGAACGTCGTCGGTCTCGCGCACGACATACACCGCGAGCGACTTCTTGGTGCCGGCTTCGGTGAGGTCGAATCCGGCGCCGTCCGACAGCGCCACCCGCAATGCGATCGGCGTCTTGCCCGGCCGGATGACGGTCTTCGGCAGCTCGTCGTACCAGCGCAGCCACCCGGCTTTCGCGAGGTGGAACACCAGGTGCGGGCCGGTCGTCGACAGGTCGATGAACTTGCCGTGGCGGGTCGCACCGGTGATCTCGGCATCCGCCAGCGACTCGATCGGCGGGTCGTACGTCTTCAGCGCGGCGATGTTGGCGACGGTGGCGCGCGTGATGCGCACGCCGGTGAGCCGCTCGCGGAGGAAGTCGACGAGCCCCTGCACCTCGGGCATCTCGGGCATGCGCTCATCCTGCCATGCAGCGGCGACACCCGGGCCGGTACGGACCGGGTGTCAGTCGAGCACGGGCCAGGGCTGAGGAGTGCGGTCATCGGTGGCGAGCAGGCCGGCGATCCAGCCGTCGTCGCGCCCCTGCGCGCCGACGAGCGCCTGGCGCAGGGTGCCCTCGTAGCGGAAGCCCAGGGTGCGAGCGGCGCGGGCGGAGCCCACGTTGCCGACGACAGCCCGCCATTCGATGCGCTGCAGCCCCGGCCCGTCGGCGGCGAAGCCCCAGTCGAGGACGGCCCGCGCCGCTTCGGTGAGCAGTCCACGCCGACGCGACCACGGCGACACCCAGTAGCCGAGCTCGCCCGCACCGCGCCCGTCGAGGCGGTAGAGCCCGATCATGCCCGCGAGCACCGGCCCTTCGCGCATCGCCCACGTGACGTGCGCGCCGCTCTCCCAGTCGGCGTCGGTACGGGGCACGAACTCCTCGGCGTGGGTCCGCTCGTAGGGAGACGGCACTGTCGTGTATCGCTGCGTCTCGGCGTCCTGGCACGCTTCGTAGATCGCGTCGACATCGGCCTCCACCGGCAGGGACAGCTCCAGCCGACGGGTGCGGAGAATCGTGGGTTCCACCCGCCCACCCTACGGTGGTCCGCCTGCGCCGGTGAGGAGGATGCCGCGGCGCGGGGCCGCGGCATCCGTCCTGGTTCAGCGGGAGCGGCGCAGGAGGCCGACCCTGTCGTACACGTCGTCGAGAGTGCGGTTGGCGACGGACTCAGCCCTCGCCGCGTTCGCGGCGAGCACGCGGTCGAGTTCGGCGGGATCGGCGAGCAGCTCGAGCGCCCGCTGGCGCACCGGGCCGAACTCGTTCACCACGACCTCGGCGAGGCCCTTCTTGAAGTCGCCGTAGCCGCGACCGGCGTACTCGTCCTCGATCGCCGGGATCTGGCGACCGGTGAGGGCGGCGTAGATCACGAGCAGGTTCGACACGCCGGGCTTCGCCTCGCGGTCGTACCGCACCGACCCTTCCGAGTCGGTGACGGCGCGCATGACCTTCTTCGCCGACACCGCCGGATCGTCGAGCATCCACAGGGTGCCGGCGTCGGACTCGGACGACTTCGACATCTTCGAGGTGGGATTCTGCAGGTCGTAGATGCGGGCGGTCTCCTGCTGGATGACCGGCATGGGCACCGTGAACGTCTGGCCGAAACGGCTGTTGAAGCGCTCCGCGAGGTCGCGGGTGAGCTCGACGTGCTGCTTCTGGTCGTCACCGACCGGCACGATGTCGGTCTGGTACAGCAGGATGTCGGCTGCCATCAGCACGGGATAGGTGAAGAGTCCGACCGACGTCGCCTCCGAGCCGTAGCGCTGCGACTTGTCCTTGAACTGCGTCATGCGGCCGGCCTCGCCGAAGCCCGTGATCGTCGAGAGGATCCACGCGAGCTCGGCGTGCGCCGGCACGTGCGACTGCACGTAGAGCGTCGACCGAGAGGGCTCGATTCCCGCCGCGATGTACTGCGCGGCGGTGCGGCGCGTCTTCTCGCGCAGATGCTCCGGATCCTGCGCGACAGTCATCGCGTGCAGGTCCACGACCGAGAAGAACGCCTCGTAGGACTCCTGCAGGTCGCGCCACTGCATGAGCGCCCCGATGTAGTTGCCGATCTGGAGCGAGTCGGCGGAGGGCTGCATGCCGGAGTACAGGCGCGGTTTGCTCATCCGGCAAGTCTATAAAGCGGATGCCGCGGCCTGCGCCGCAGCGGGACAGCCGCGCCCATCCGCCGTCCGCGTGCGCGCCCAGCGCCGACCCCCCGTCGAGCAGGCGCGCCCCGGGTCGACCGGCTCAGTGACCGATCGTGTAGTCGGCGACGACGGGGGAGTGGTCGCTCCACCGGGTGTCCCAGGAGGGGGCGCGCACGACGCGGTAGTCGACGACGCGGGAGCCGAGCTCGGGCGTCGCGAGGTGGTAGTCGATCCGCCATCCGGCGTCGTTGTCGAAGGCGCGCCCGCGCATCGACCACCAGGTGTACGGGCCGTCGACGTCGCCGTGGAAGCGGCGTCCGATGTCGACCCAGCCGAGGCCGGTGCCATGCGAGCCGTCGGTCCCGGTGACGTCTGCGCCCTCCTCGCCGAAGAAGCGGTCGAAGTACGCACGCTCGCGGGGGAGGAAGCCGGCCTTCTTGACGTTGCCCTTCCAGTTGCGGATGTCCAGTTCGCGGTGACCGACGTTCAGGTCGCCCATCACGAGCGCGAGCGGCGACGCGGCCTTGAGCTGCGGCATCCGCTTCTCCATCGCGTCCAGGAACGCCCACTTCGCGTCCTGCTTGGGCGTCTCGGCCTCGCCGGTGTGCACGTACGCGCTCACCACGATGAGCCGCTCGCCGTCGATGTCGAAGTCCGCCTCGATCCAGCGGCCGGCGCTGTCGAGCACCTCGGCGGCGTCGTCGGCGGCCGGCCCGAGAACGCGCCGCACCTCGATCGAGGGGATGCGGCTCGCCACCGCTACGCCGGCACGGCCCTTGGACAGCGCCTCGTCGTTGACGATCTCCCAGCCGGGGAGGGCCGCGCGCAGCTCGTCCTCGGTCGCCCGCACCTCCTGCAGGGCCAGAACGTCGATGTCGGCGGCATCGAGCCAGTCGTTCATGCCCTTGCGAGTGGCGGCACGGATTCCGTTGACGTTGACAGAGGCGATGCGAACACGGCGAGACACGACGGCAAGACTATCCGCCGCCGCCGACACTCATTCGAAGAGGCTGCCCGGCTTCTTCGTCGGAGCAGCAGGGGTGGCCGCTTCCACCTGGGCGAGTTCCTGCTCCGCTTCCCGCACCGCGCGGTCGGCCGCCCACTGCCGGTACCAGGGAGCCGTGTCGCGCGCCCCCTGTGCCGTGCGCAGCCGCACGCGTGCCGCCACGAGCAGAGCGGCGTGCTCGGCGGCGAGCCGCTCGGCCTCGGTCTGCGGCAACAGGGGGATCTCCTCGTCCTTCGCCGAGACGGCGATCCACGCCGCGGCCACCAGCATGATGATGCCGATGATGCGGAACCACAGCAGCAGGCCGACGAAGATCGCGAACGTCGCGAGCAGGGCGTTCGTCGGCGTGTAGACGAAGAGCCACCCCGTGAACAGCTGGAGCACGGTGATGGCGCCGCCGCCGAGGAGGGCGCCCGGCCAGATCCGGCGCCAGGGCAGCTTGGTCCCGGTGAGGAAGCGGATGAGTCCCCCGAGCGCGGCGCTGAAGATGACGAAGGAGATCGCCACCGTTCCGATGCTCGTGGTGACCCCGACCCAGCCCGACGCGTTCTTCCATCCCAGCACGGCGAACAGCCAGTTCAACGCCCAGGTGCCGAGCGTCTGCGCGGCGAAGCCGACCACCAGAGCAAGCGCGAACAGTCCGGCGCCGATGAGATCCCGCGCCTTCAGATAGAAGTAGCTGCGCAGATCCGGCGGGAGCCCGAAGATGTCGCGCACCGCGCGTCGGCTGAACGTCACGAACCCGATGGCCGTCCAGATCAGTGTGCCGAGCGCGATGATGCCCGTGACGCCGAGGACGCCGGCATTGCTCGTCGCCACCTCGGTCACCTGCTGCTGGGTGAACAGCCCCTCGTCGCTGATCAGGCCGGGGATGTAGCTGTTGATGAGCCTGATGAGCGCTTCGATGGCATCCGAGCTGCCGCCGAGCCAGAGCCCTGCGATCGCGAAGGCGACGTAGATGGCCGCGAAGGTCGCGAAGAGCGCCTGATAGCTGACTCCCGCGGCGAGCAGGAAGCCGTTGTGCTGGAGGAAATGACGCCACACCCGCACCGGGAACCACGCCATCGTGCGCTGCGTCAGCGCGGTCGCTCTGCTGAGGGGCTGATCGAACCGCTCGCGCAGGTTCTCCTGCGTCGCCTCCCAGCGAGCCCGGAGCGACTCCTCTTCACGCTGCGCGGCATCCGCCTGATCGCGAGCCTCGTCGTGCTCCTGCGCACGCGCGCGATCCTGTCTGCGCGCATCGTCCCGTTGGCTCACGGAAGCCAGAGTATCGACTGAGGGATGCCGCACCGCGCCGCGTCGCGGCATCCGTCCGCCAACGGGGGAGAAGTGCTACGCGCGTCCGCGGAGGACGGCCTGCTTGACCTCGGCGATCGCCTTCGTCACCTCGATGCCACGGGGGCACGCCTCGGTGCAGTTGAAGGTGGTGCGGCAGCGCCACACGCCCTCCTTGTCGTTGAGGATGTCGAGGCGCACGTCGCCGGCGTCGTCGCGCGAGTCGAAGATGAAGCGGTGCGCGTTGACGATCGCGGCGGGGCCGAAGTACTGCCCGTCGGTCCAGAAGACCGGGCACGACGAGGTGCATGCCGCGCACAGGATGCACTTCGTGGTGTCGTCGAAGACCTCGCGGTCGACGATCGACTGGATGCGCTCCTTGCCCGGCTCGGGCTTCGAGTTCGCGATCAGGAACGGCTGCACCTCGCGGTACGACGCGAAGAACGGCTCCATGTCGACGACGAGATCCTTCTCGAGGGGAAGGCCCTTGATCGCCTCGACGTAGATGGGCTGCGAGATGTCGAGATCCTTGATGAGGGTCTTGCACGCGAGTCGGTTGCGGCCGTTGATGCGCATCGCGTCCGAGCCGCAGATCCCGTGTGCGCAGGATCGGCGGAAGGTCAGCGACCCGTCGACCTCCCACTTGATCTTGTGCAGGGCGTCCAGCACACGGTCGGTCGAGTACAGCTCCACGTCGTAGTCGACCCAGCGCGGCTCTTCGTCGACCTCCGGGTTGAACCGGCGGATGATGAAGGTGACCAGGAACGACTGGATGCCGGTGTCGTCCGTGGTCTCGACCTCGGTGGCGGCGTCGGCAGGCGTCTCTACTGGGGCCAGCGTCGACATCAGTACTTCCTCTCCAACGGCGGGTAGCGCAACTCGCCGGCTTCGTTCTTCGTGAAGACGACGGGCTTCCAATCGAGGCGGATGTGGTCGTCGGAGTGCGAAGACCCGGCATCCCCCGACAGGTAGGCCATCGTGTGCTGCATGTACTGCTCGTCGTCGCGGTGCGGGAAGTCGTCGCGCATGTGGCCGCCGCGGCTCTCCTTGCGGTTTCGGGCTGTCACGACGACGACCTCGGCGATGTCGAGGAGGAAGCCGAGCTCCACTGCCTCGAGCAGGTCGGTGTTGTAGCGCTTGCCCTTGTCGTCGACGTGCACGTTCTTGAAGCGCTCGCGCAGCTCCTCGATGACGTCGAGCACCTCGCCGAGCGACTCGTCGGTGCGGAACACCTGGGCCTTGCGGTCCATCTCGTCCTGCAGCGTCTTGCGGAGCACCGCGATGCGCTCGGTGCCCTGGTTGTTGCGCAGGCCCTCGATGAGGCCGCGCACCTCGGCGGCGGGATCCTCGGGGAGCGGCACGAAGTCGGCGGTCTTGACGTACTCCACGGCGTTGCGCCCGGCGCGCTTGCCGAACACGTTGATGTCGAGCAGCGAGTTGGTGCCGAGGCGGTTGGACCCGTGGACCGAGACGCAGGCGCACTCGCCGGCGGCGTACAGGCCGGGCACGACGGTGGTGTTGTCGCTCAGCACCTGCGCGTCGTTGTTGGTCGGGATGCCGCCCATCGCGTAGTGCGCGGTGGGCATCACCGGCACGGGCTCGACGACGGGGTCGACGCCGAGGTACGTGCGGGCGAACTCGGTGATGTCGGGGAGCTTCGTCTCGAGCACCTCGGCGCCCAGGTGGGTGCAGTCCAGGAGCACATAGTCGCGATGCGGACCGGCGCCCCGGCCCTCGGCGACCTCCTGCACCATGCAGCGGCTGACGATGTCGCGAGGCGCGAGGTCCTTGATGGTGGGGGCGTACCGCTCCATGAACCGCTCGCCGCTGACGTTGCGGAGGATGGCGCCCTCGCCGCGCGCACCTTCGGTGAGCAGGATGCCGAGCCCCGCGAGTCCGGTCGGGTGGAACTGGAAGAACTCCATGTCTTCCAGCGGCAGGCCCTTGCGCCAGATGATGCCCACTCCGTCACCGGTGAGGGTGTGCGCGTTCGAGGTGGTCTTGAAGATCTTGCCGAAGCCGCCGGTGGCGAAGATGACGGCCTTCGACTGGAAGACGTGCAGCTCGCCCGTGGCGAGCTCGTAGGCGACGACGCCCGCGATCTGCTTGTCCTTGCCCTCGCCCACGGTGACGAGGTCGAGCACGTAGAACTCGTTGAAGAAGTTGATGCCGAGCTTGACGCAGTTCTGGAACAGCGTCTGCAGGATCATGTGACCGGTGCGGTCGGCGGCGTAGCAGGCGCGGCGCACCGGCGTCTTGCCGTGGTCGGCGGTGTGGCCGCCGAAGCGGCGCTGGTCGATCTTGCCCTCCGGCGTGCGGTTGAACGGCAGGCCCATGTTCTCGAGGTCGATGACCGCGTCGATGGCCTCCTTTGCGAGGATCTCCGCGGCATCCTGGTCGACCAGATAGTCGCCGCCCTTGACGGTGTCGAAGGTGTGCCACTCCCACGAGTCCTCTTCGACGTTGGCGAGCGCCGCCGCCATGCCGCCCTGCGCCGCACCCGTGTGCGAACGCGTGGGGTACAGCTTCGAGATGACGGCCGTCCGCGCACCCGGTCCGGCTTCGATGGCCGCCCGCATGCCGGCGCCGCCGGCGCCCACGATGACGATGTCGAACTGGTGGTAGTGCACGCCGTCCTTGACGTAGCTTGCAATGCTCTCGGTGCCGGCAGGGGTCTCAGTGCTCACGCTGGATGCTTTCGGTGGTCGATGCTCGGGGAAAAGCCCGAACGCTATGCGCAGATGCTGACGATGACGTCGGACGCGGTATCGGCGTCGAAGCCGAGGCACGGGTCGAAGGTGAAGACCACGAGGGTTCCGAGGACGATGAGGAATGCCGCGGCGAGCCACAGCGCCCACACCAGCACTCGGCGGGTGGTCGGGTGCGTCACGTAGTCGTTCACGATCGTGCGCATGCCGTTGGCGCCGTGGATCAGTGCGAGCCAGAGCATCAGCACGTCCCACCACTGCCAGAACGGCGAGGCGAACTTGCCGGCGACGAAGGCGAAGTCGATGCCGTGGATGCCCTCGCCGAGCATCAGGTTCACGAAGAGGTGACCGAAGATGAGGACCACGAGCAGCACGCCGGAGGCGCGCATGTAGATCCAGCCCCACTTCTCGAGGTTGGGACCCTTCCGCCGTGCGGGGGCGTGCGGGGCGCGGGGGTCGGCGATGGCGGTCATCAGTGGCCTCCTCCCGGAGCGAAGGCGAGCATGAGGTGGCGCGGCGCGAAGCCCAGCATCGTCACGACCCACAGTCCGAGGACGCCCCACCAGAGCTGACGCTGGTGGCGCGTGGCCCACGACCAGAAGTCGACCAGGATGATGCGCAGGCCGTTGTAGGCGTGGTACGCGATCGCGCCGACGAGGGCGACCTCGCCGAGGGCCATCACCCAGTTCTTGTACGTGCCGATGACCGCGTCGTACGCCTCGGGCGAGACCCGGATGAGCGCGGTGTCGAGGATGTGGACCAGCAGGAAGAAGAAGATCGCGACGCCGGTGATGCGGTGCAGCACCCACGACCACATTCCTTCGTTCCCGCGGTACAGCGTGCCGCGGGGGACTCGGGAGGTGGTCTCGGATACCGACGGTGTGACGCGTGCTGGTGCAGACACGGCCGTCCTCCTTGGATCGAAACACGGTGGGGCTGGCCTCTGACGGCGAGGCGTCCCCCGAAGTGGGCCCGAAGCGGTGTGCTGCGAGCCGTCGGCGTCACGCGGGCGCTGCGACCATCCTATTCCCGTCGCGCGCGGCTGGGGGATTAGGGCGGCCTAACTTATCTCGACGTCGAGAGATCTTCAGGCCCTCGTCATCGACGTGGAAAACGCTCCGAAACCTTTTGCCCTGCCCGAGAGCGCGGCCTAGCGTTTGTTGCACGCAAGAACATATGTGTCGCCCAGGCGCCGCATATGACAGACAAAGATGTCAGGAGTTTCCCCATGCGCCGATCCCTCCGATCGCTTCTGGCGGCCACAGCCGTCGCCGCTCTCGTGCTGCCTCTCTGGGGCGCGACTGCGGCGAACGCCGAGCCGCCCGGCCACAGCCACGCCGACAAGCACGCCCTGCGCACGCAGGCGCCGCGCGACCTCGCGATCGGCAGCGCCGCGTGGGGGCAGCGCGACCTCGTGCAGTACGACCGCCACGCCCCTACGAAGTACCAGCAGGTGCTCGGCGCGCAGTTCTCGTCGCTCACCCCTGAGAACGACATGAAATGGGATGCCGTGCACCCGGCTCCGAATGTGTACGACTTCGCGTCCGCCGACGCCCTGGTCGCCTTCGCCCGGGCGAACCACCAGCAGGTCCGCGGCCACACGCTGCTGTGGCACAGCCAGAACCCGGCGTGGGTCACGGCGGCGAGCCAGACCTGGACGTGCGACCAGGCGCGTGCCGTGCTCGAGGACCACATCCGCACCGTGGTCGGTCACTTCAAGGGCCGGATCTACGAGTGGGACGTCGCCAACGAGATCTTCCAGGACACGTGGGACAACGGCGGTGTGCGGCTGCGCACGGAGGCGAACCCGTTCCTCAAGGCATGCGCCGCCGACCCGATCGCGCTCCTGGAGGACGCGTTCCGGTGGGCGCACGAGGCCGACCCCGAGGCGGTGCTGTTCCTCAACGACTACAACGCGGAGGGCATCAATGAAAAGACCGATGCCTACTACGCGCTCGCGCAGCGCATGCTGGCCGACGGCGTGCCGCTCGGCGGCTTCGGCGCCCAGGGCCACCTCAGCCTGCTGTACGGCTTCGACGCGTCGATCCAGGCGAACTTCGAGCGCTTCGCGGCGCTCGGACTGCAGGTCGCGGTGACCGAAGCGGACGTCCGCATCCCGCTGCAGCCCGGTGAGACGGGCCCGACCCCCGAGCAGGTGGCCGTCCAGGCCGAGCGCTACGACGCGATGCTCGAGGCGTGCCTGAACGTGACCGCCTGCTCGTCCTTCACGGTGTGGGGCTTCCCGGACGCGAACTCCTGGGTTCCCGACGTGTTCCCCGGTGAGGGCTGGGCGACGATCTTCGAGGACGACTACACGCCGAAGCCGGCGTTCACGGCGATGCTGGAGTCGCTGCGCGACGCCACGCCCGGCACCTCTCCGCGGCGGGGCTGAGCGGAGCGTGACGGCGGCCGGCCGGAGGCCCGGTCGCCGTCACGCGCGCAGGCGTCAGGGTAGCCTCGGTGGCATGCCAGGACCCAT
The DNA here is from genome assembly GCF_024055635.1 of Microbacterium yannicii. Classification (GTDB taxonomy): domain Bacteria; phylum Actinomycetota; class Actinomycetes; order Actinomycetales; family Microbacteriaceae; genus Microbacterium; species Microbacterium yannicii. The sequence goes on along the minus strand of NZ_JAMXMB010000027.1, from coordinate 103,569 downwards.
CGACGACTTCTACGCCGTGATCCCCGCCGGCGGCATCGGGAGCCGGCTGTGGCCGCTGTCGCGTGCCGATGCGCCGAAGTTCCTCCACGACCTCACCGGCTCGGGACGCACCCTGCTGCGCGACACCTGGGACCGGCTCGAGCCGCTCGCCGGCCCCGACCGCATCGCCGTCGTGACGGGCCGTGCGCACCGCGCTGCGGTCGAGCGGGAGCTGCCCGGCATCGCCGACAAGAACGTCGTGCTCGAGTCGGAGCCTCGTGACTCGACGGCGGCGATCGGCCTCGCCGCAGCGATCCTGTCGCGCCGGGAGCCCGACGTCATCATCGGCTCGTTCGCGGCCGACCACGTGATCCGCGTGCCGCAGCTCTTCGACTGGGCGGTGAACCAGGCCGTCGCCACGGCACGCGAGGGTTACATCTGCACCATCGGCATCCAGCCCTCCGAGCCGTCCGTCGGCTTCGGGTACATCAGGAAGACCGACGCGCTGTCGATCGATGGTGCGCCCGAGGCGGCCCTCGTCGGCAGCTTCGTCGAGAAGCCCGACCTCGAAACGGCGAAGGAGTACTTCGCCGACCGGAACTATCTCTGGAACGCCGGCATGTTCATCTCCCGTGCGGATGTGCTGCTCGGCGAGATCGCCGAGAACGAGCCGCAGCTGTACGCCGGACTCATGGACCTCGCCGAGGCGTGGGACGACCGGGAAGAGCGCGGACCGGTCGTCGACCGCGTGTGGCCGAGCCTGAAGAAGATCGCCATCGACTACGCGGTCGCCGAGCCCGCCGCCGCGAAGGGCCGCCTCGCGGTCATCCCCGGTCACTTCGACTGGGACGACGTCGGCGACTTCGCGAGCCTCGCCAAGCTCAACTCGCACGGCCGCAAGAACGACCTCGCGATCCTCGGCGAGAACGCCCGCGTGCTCTCGGACGCCGCCAGCGGCATCGTGGTGAGCCAGACGCGGCGCGTCATCAGCGTGATCGGCGTGCGTGACATCGTCATCGTCGACACCGAGGATGCGCTGCTCGTCACGACGAGCGAGCACGCCCAGCGCGTGAAGGGCGTCGTCGACGCGCTCAAGCTCAGCGGGCGCGGCGAGGTGCTGTGAGGGTCCCCACGCCTTTCCACTCATCGCTTCGCGCTGAGCGGAGCCTCGGGCTCGTGGGCCCAGCCGCGGCCGCGGCATCCGTTTTCCTGCTCGGCTTCTGATCGCACCGCATATTGCGTCTTTGTAACCTTTCGCGAACAGCGGGCTGTGGAGTATGCAACCGCACCGACACAGTGGGTAACTTTGTGCAGTCCCCGTGAAGGACGCGGGGCAATGTAGTGGAGGCTGAGTTGACCATCTCACGCACCAAGAAGCTCGTAGGCGTCACAGCCGCCGCGGGTATTCTGCTGGCCCTCGCGGGCTGCGGCTCCGCGCCCGAGGCGAGCCCGAGCGACAGTGCCGGCGCCGCCGACGTCGTCGACGGCTTCCAGGCGTGCCTCGTCTCCGACGCCGGTGGCTGGAACGACAAGTCGTTCAACCAGTCCGCCAAGGAGGGCATGGACCGCGCCGCCGACGAGCTCGGCATCGAGCCGCTCGAACTGGAGTCGACCTCCGAGAACGACTACGCGCCCAACATGGAGACCGCGGTCGCCGAGGGCTGCACGCTGATCATCTCGGTCGGCTTCAACCTGTCGGCGGCGACCGTCGAGTCCGCGCTCGCGAACCCCGACGTGAACTACGCGATCATCGACGACTACGCCGACACCGACTTCGACGGCACCACCGACGCCCCGAACATCAAGCCCCTCGTCTTCAACACCGCAGAGGCCGCCTACCTCGGCGGCTACGCCGCGGCGGCGTGGTCCGCACAGAGCGGCGTGAACAAGGTCGGCACCTTCGGCGGCATGCAGATCCCGTCGGTCGCCGTGTTCATGGACGGCTACCAGCTGGGCGTCGAGAAGTACAACGAGGACAAGGGCGCCGACGTCCAGGTCTTCGGATGGGACTCCGAGGCTCAGACCGGCTCGTTCACGGGCGGCTTCGACGCCAACGACACCGCCAAGCAGACCGCGCAGGGCGTTCTCGACCAGGGTGTCGACGTGATCCTGCCGGTCGGCGGACCGATCTACCAGAGCGCTGCGGCTGCCATCACCGATGGTGGCACCGGCACCGTGATGCTGGGTGTCGACTCCGACCTCGCGGTCGCCGACCCCGACGTCGCCGACCTGACGCTCGTCTCGATCATGAAGGCGATCGACGTCGCCGTCTACGACGCGACGATCGCCGCAGCGTCGGGCGACTTCGACCCGGAGCCCTACATCGGCACCCTCGAGAACGAGGGCGTCAAGCTGTCCAGCTTCCACGACTTCGAGTCGCAGCTGCCCGACGGACTGCTCGACGAGCTCACCGCGCTCCAGGAGCAGATCATCTCGGGTGACATCGTGGTGGAGTCGCCGAACTCTCCGTAATCCTGTGCGGCACGATCGGGGCGGGCAGCGGTCATCCGCTGTCCGCCCCGACACGTGCCGCCGACTTGTGCAGGGCGCACGCCCCGCACCCGCCCGGCGCATAGCGCCGCGGCCGAGCGAATCTATAGGGTGCAGATATGAAGCTGGAGCTTCGCGGGATCACGAAGAGATTCGGCAGTCTCGTCGCGAACGACCACATCGATCTCCTCGTGGAGCCGGGGCGCATCCATGCGCTTCTCGGTGAGAACGGCGCGGGGAAGTCGACGCTGATGAACGTCCTCTACGGCCTGTATCAGGCCGACGAGGGGGAGATCCTCCTCGACGACGTCGTGCAGCACTTCCGCGGACCGGGCGACGCCATGGCGGCCGGCATCGGCATGGTGCACCAGCACTTCATGCTCATCCCCGTCTTCACGGTCGCCGAGAACGTCATGCTCGGGCACGAGACCACGAGGGGCCCCGGCGTGCTCGACTTGGGCGCCGCACGCCGTCACGTGCGCGAGGTAGCCGACCGCTTCGGCTTCGCGATCGACCCGGACGCCATCGTCGGCGACCTGCCGGTCGGCGTGCAGCAGCGCGTGGAGATCATCAAGGCGCTCTCGCGAGACGCCAAGGTGCTGGTCTTCGACGAGCCCACCGCGGTGCTCACCCCGCAGGAGACCGACGAGCTGATGGCGATCATGCGCCAGCTGCGAGACGAGGGCACGTCGATCGTCTTCATCACCCACAAGCTCCGCGAGGTGCGTGAGGTCGCCGACGAGATCACCGTGATCCGCCTCGGAAAGGTCGTCGGCCAGGCCTCGCCGACGGCCACCAACGCCGAGCTCGCCTCCCTCATGGTCGGCCGCGCCGTCGAGTTGACCGTGCACAAGGATGCCCCTCGCCCCGGCGAGGGCGGGCTCGTCGTGAAGGATCTGCGCGTGCTGACCGCGACCGGTGCGGTCGTCGTCGACGACGTCGCGTTCGAGGTGCATCCCGGCGAGATCCTCGCCGTCGCCGGCGTGCAGGGCAACGGACAGACCGAGCTCGTCGAGGCGATCGTGGGACTCGCGTCCCGCATCGAGGGCTCGATCGAGCTCGACGGCGTCGAGCTCGTCGGCAAGAGCGTCCGGGCGATCCTCGACGCCGGTGTCGGCTTCGTGCCCGAGGACCGCACGGAGGACGGGCTGGTGGGCAACTTCACCGTCGCCGAGAACCTGATCCTCGACCGCTCGATCGACGCCCAGTTCGTGCGGGCCGGAACCATCCGCCGGCAAGCGGTCGAGCAGTTCGCGAAGGATCGGATCGCCGAATACGACATCCGCACGCAAGGGCCGGCGACGCCCGCCGGCGCGCTGTCGGGCGGCAACCAGCAGAAGGTCGTGATCGCGAGGGAGATGAGCCGGGAGCTGCGCCTTCTCGTCGCCGCTCAACCCACGCGCGGCGTCGACGTCGGATCCATCGAGTTCATCCACAAGCGAATCGTCGAGACGCGGGATGCCGGCATCCCCGTCGTCGTCGTCTCCACCGAGCTCGATGAGGTCGCTGCCCTCGCCGACCGCATCGCGGTGATGTACCGCGGCACCATCGTCGGTGTCGTGCCGGGCGACACGTCCCGCGAGGTGCTCGGACTCATGATGGCCGGCGCGACGGATGCGGAGGTCTCGGCATGAGCGGTACGACACCCGGCGCCGCCGGCGTCGAGCGTCCCATAGACCCGCAGCTTCCCCGCATGTCGGGGCCCCTCACCGGGCAGGAGCCGCCGGCACCCCCGAAGGCGAACGCCTTCATCAAAGAGCTGATGCGCGGAAGCATCGTCACCACGATCCTCGCGATCGTGCTCGCCATGCTGGTGGGCGGCATCCTGATCGCGCTCACCGACGAGGACGTCCAGCAGGCGTCCGTCTACTTCTTCGCCCGTCCGGGCGACACGTTCGTCGCCGCCTGGTCCGCGGTCTACGGCGGCTATGAGGCGCTCTTCCGCGGTGCCGTCTTCAACGCCCGCGGAGCCGACTTCGCTGCGCAGATCAAACCGCTGACGAACGCGCTCGGGTTCGCCGCGCCGCTCATCGCCGCGGGTCTCGGTGTCGCCCTCGCGTTCCGCGTCGGGCTGTTCAACATCGGCGCGCGCGGTCAGATGCTCATGGGCGCGGTGTTCGCGGCGCTGTTCACCTTCCACATCGATCTGCCGATGTGGCTCCATCTGCCCGCGACGCTCCTCGCGGGGATCGTGGGCGGGGCGCTCTGGGGCGGCCTCGTCGGTGTGCTCAAGGCGTACACGGGTGCGCACGAGGTCATCCTCACGATCATGTTCAACTACGTGGCGTACTACCTGCTGCTGTGGATGATCCGCACCCCCGGCCTGCTGCAGAAGGAGGGCACGAACCAGCCCATCAGCGCGGCCACGCCCGAGTCGGCGCGATTCCCCGAGCTGTTCGGCCCCGACTTCCCGTCGCTCGACTGGGGCTTCGTCATCGTCATCCTGGCGACGCTGCTCGTGTGGTGGATCATCGAGCGCTCGAGCCTGGGCCTGCGCATGCGAGCAGTGGGCGAGAACCCGCACGCCGCCCGCGCCGCGGGCATCAGCGTCCAGCGCATCTACATCTACGCGATGCTGTTCGCCGGAGGCCTCGCCGGCCTCGCCGCCATGAACCAGATCCAGGGTTCGGTGACCACCGGGTTCACCGCCACCATCGACGCCGGCATCGGCTTCGACGCCATCACCGTCGCCCTGCTCGGCCGCAGCCGCGCCTGGGGCACCTTCGCCGCCGGCATCCTGTTCGGCATGCTGAAAGCAGGGTCGTTCTCGATGCAGGCGCAGGGCATCCCGGTCGACATCGTGCTGGTCGTGCAGTCGCTGATCGTGCTGTTCATCGCGGCGCCCCCGCTGCTGCGGACGATCTTCTTCCTCCCGAAGACGGATGCCGAGAAGGCCGCCAAGGCGAGAGCCAAGGCCGCGAAGAAGGCGGTGGCGGCATGAGCGCACTGGCCCCCACCGCATCTGCCGACGGGACGATCCAGCTCGTCACCGTCCGCGAGCGCCATTTCAAGACGGCGATCGTCCTGGGCGCGGTCGTCCTCCTGCTCGCGGCGCTCTTCCTGTTCGTGCCGCGCGACGGCGTGAGCACCTTCCGTCTCGGCGGCCGCGATTCCGCGTTCGCCCTGCCGGACGTCGAACTGCCCACCGCGGCGACGTGCTGGATCCTTCTCGGAATCCTCGTGCTGCTCACCGCCTGGGCGCTGTGGGACACGTGGTCCTACCGCTCGCCCGCGCTCTGGCTGATCATCGTCTTCGGGGTGCTCGCGGTGTTCGCGTTCCTCGTCTGGGCGGGTGCGGGCGGCCTCGTGCCGGTCTCGAGCCTCCTCGTCGGCGCCGTCTCGCTGTCCGTGCCGCTCGTGTTCGGCGCGCTCGGCGGGGTGATCGGTGAACGGGTCGGTGTCGTGAACGTCGCCATCGAAGGACAGCTGCTACTCGGCGCCTTCACCGCGGCGGTGCTCTCCAGCATCACGCACAACCCGTTCGTCGGACTGATCGGGGCGATGATCGGCGGTGTCCTGGTCGCATTCGTGCTCGCCGCATTCGCGATCAAGTACCTCGTCGAGCAGGTCATCGTCGGCGTGGTGCTCAACGTGCTGGTGACAGGCCTCACGGGCTTCCTCTACGGGGCGCTGCTCGCACCGAACGAGTCCCTGCTGAACAACCCGGTGCGGTTCACCCGCATCAAGATCCCGCTGCTCAGCGACATCCCCATCATCGGACCGGTGCTGTTCAACCAGACGTTCATCGTCTACCTGATGTTCTTCACGGTCGCCCTGGTCGCGTGGGCGCTGTACCGCACGCGGTGGGGTCTGCGGCTCCGCGCCGTCGGCGAGCATCCTCAGGCTGCGGACACCGTCGGCATCCGAGTGAACACCTCGCGGTTCTGGAACGTCTCCCTCGCCGGCGCGGTCGCGGGAATCGGAGGCGCGTACTTCACGCTGGTGTCGGTGCCGCAGTTCGGCAAGGAGATGACGGCCGGCCTCGGCTTCATCGCGCTCGCCGCCGTCATCTTCGGCCGCTGGGATCCGATCCGTGCCACCCTCGCGGCCCTGATGTTCGGCTTCGTCACGAACCTGCAGAACCTGCTCACCGTGCTGAAGACCCCCATCCCGAGCGAGTTCATGCTGATGCTGCCGTATCTCGTGACGATCCTCGCCGTCGCCGGCTTCGCCGGGCAGATACGCGGTCCCGCCGCCGCGGGCAAGCCCTATATCAAGGGGTGACCGTGCCCGCCGATACCGTGACGAGCGGCGGATGCCGAGCCGAGGCATCCGGATCCGCCGCCGCCGACCCTCCGGATACCGGAGCGGTCGGTCGGATGCTCCGCCGGGCTCGGCCGAACGTCAGGGGACCCCTGTGACGCTTTTCCTCACCCTGAACGGAGTCCTGAAGTGACCGATATCGACTGGGACGAGCTGCGCGCCGCCGCGACCGACGCCATGGAGCGTGCGTACGCGCCGTACTCCCGCTACAAGGTGGGCGCGGCCGCCCTCGTGACCGACGGGCGCATCGTCACCGGGTGCAACGTCGAGAACGCGTCGTACGGCGTGGGCCTCTGCGCCGAGTGCGGTCTCGTCAGTGAGCTGCAGATGTCCGGCGGCGGCGGTCTCGTGGCCTTCGTCTGCGTCAACGGCCATGGCGACACGATCATGCCGTGCGGTCGATGCCGGCAGCTGCTCTACGAGTTCGCGATCCCGGGCATGCTGCTCGAGACCGTGTCGGGCATCCGGACCATCGACGAGGTGCTGCCCGACGCGTTCGGACCCCGCGACCTCGAGGAGGCGGCACGATGACCGCCCCTGCGGTCGGTGAGCCCATCGAACCGCACGCGGTGGAGCCGTTCGACGCGGTCGACGTCATCCGGTCCAAGCGCGATGGCGGCGCAGTCCCCGACCCTGCCCTCCGCTGGATGGTCGACGCCTACACCCGCGGCTATGTGGCCGATTCGCAGATGGCCGCGTTCGCGATGGCGGTGCTCCTGAACGGCATGACGCGCGACGAGATCCGGGTCATGACCGACGCGATGATCGCGTCGGGGGAGCGGATGAGCTTCGCCGGCCTCGGCAAGCCGACGGTCGACAAGCACTCGACCGGCGGCGTCGGCGACAAGATCACGCTGCCGCTCGCCCCGCTGGTCGCCTCGTTCGGCGTGGCGGTCCCGCAGCTCTCCGGCCGCGGGCTCGGCCACACCGGCGGCACCCTCGACAAGCTGGAGTCGATTCCGGGCTGGCGTGCGGCGCTGTCGAACGACGAGATGTTCGCGCAGCTGCGCGATGTCGGCGCGGTCATCTGCGCGGCCGGCTCGGGGCTCGCACCCGCCGACAAGAAGCTGTACGCGCTGCGCGACGTCACCGGCACCGTGGAGGCGATTCCGCTCATCGCGTCGAGCATCATGTCGAAGAAGATCGCCGAGGGCACCGACTCGCTCGTCCTCGATGTGAAGTTCGGCTCGGGGGCGTTCATGCGCGACGTCGACCGCGCGCGGGAGCTCGCCCGCACCATGGTGGCGCTCGGAACGGACTCGGGCGTCGCGACGACCGCCCTGCTCACCGACATGAACACGCCTCTCGGCCTCGCGATCGGCAACGCCAACGAGGTGCGCGAGTCGGTCGAGGTGCTCGCCGGCGGCGGTCCCGCCGATGTCGTCGAGCTGACGGTCGCGCTTGCACGCGAGATGCTCGCGCTCGCGGGGCAGCCCGACGCGGACGTCGAGGCGGCCCTCCGGGACGGCCGCGCGATGGACGCCTGGCGCGCCATGATCCGCGCCCAGGACGGCGATCCGGATGCCGCCCTCCCGGCGCCGAACGAGACCCACACCGTCACGGCCACCGAGGCCGGCTACGTCACCGGCGTGGAGGCGCTGCCGTTCGGCATCGCCGCATGGCGCCTCGGCGCCGGCCGCGCGCGTGCCGAGGACCCGGTGCTCCACGCCGCCGGAATCGATCTTCACGTCAAGCCCGGCGATCAGGTGGCCGTCGGTCAGCCGCTGTTCACCCTGCTCGGCGAGGATGACTCCCGCTTCGAACGCGCCCTCGAAGCCGTCGAGGGCGCCTGGCGGATCGGTGCGGAGGCGCTGGCTGCCGCTCCACTCGTCCTGGAACGCATCACCGCCTAGGCTGGGTCAGTCCCGCGCCGGGGCTCCGGTGCGGCGCCGGGTCGCGGCATCCGTCCATCACCCCCACTCGCGATCGCAACCGAGGAGAAATCCATGCCCATCGACCAGCACGGCGACGCCATTCTCGACGGTCTGTCCCTCCGGAGCCTCCCCAAGGTGTCGCTGCACGATCACCTCGACGGCGGCGTGCGGCCGGCGACGATCGTCGAACTCGCCGACGCGATCGGGCTGGAGCTTCCGGAGTCCGACCCCGACGACCTCGCGGACTGGTTCGCCGAGAAGAGCGACTCGGGCTCCCTCGTCGAGTACCTGAAGACGTTCGACCTCACGATCGGCGTGATGCAGACCCGCGAGGGCCTCACGCGCGTCGCGCGGGAGTTCGTCGAGGACCTCGCCGCCGACGGCGTGATCTACGGCGAGGTGCGGTGGGCGCCCGAGCAGCACCTGACGCGCGGGCTGTCGCTCGACGAGGTCGTCGCCGCCGTGCAGGAGGGTATCGAGGAGGGCGAGGATGCCGCCGAGCGCGGTGGCCGCGACATCCGCGTCGGCCAGCTCATCACCGCGATGCGTCACACCGACCGGTCGCTCGAGATCGCGCGTCTCGCCGTCGAGTGGCGCAATCGGGGTGCGGTCGGGTTCGACATCGCCGGCCCCGAGGACGGCTTCCCCGCCTCGAACCACCGCGACGCCTTCGACTACCTCGCGTCGGAGTTCTTCCCCGCGACCGTCCACGCCGGAGAGGCCGCCGGCCTCGAGTCCATCCGATCGGCTCTCATCGATGGCCGTGCGCTGCGGCTCGGGCACGGCGTGCGCATCGCCGAAGACCTCGAGGTCGTCTCGCGCGCCGGCGAAGAGGTGCTCGTGCAGTTCGGCGACCTCGCCCGCTGGGTGCGCGACCGCGAGATCCCGCTCGAGCTGTCGCCGTCGTCGAACCTGCAGACCGGTGCGATCGAGCGCTGGGGCACCACGATCGAGGACCACCCGTTCGACCTGCTGTACCAGCTGGGCTTCGCGGTTACCGTGAACGTCGACAACCGCACCATGAGCCGCACGTCGCTGACGCGCGAGCTCGCGCTTCTCGCCGAGACGTTCGAGTACGGCCTCGACGACCTGGAGGCGTTCCAGCTTAACGCCGCCGCTGGCGCGTTCCTCCCCGTCGAGGAGCGCGAGGAGCTCATCGATCTCATCGCCGACGGCTTCGACGCGTAGCCCACGGCCTCTGGAGAGCGGATGCCGCGGCCGCGGCATCCGCTGCTCCACGGCACGGCCGCAACAACTCCTCAGTTCTGGTGCGGCGAGCGCACCCTCGGGCCCACAACGAGCTCATCTCACCTTGTTTGAGGAGTTGCTGCGCTCTGTGCGGCGGCGCGGCCCGTGTCGGAGTACGTCCTGGAGCGCCGCACGCACCTCGTCGCGGTGGTGGAAGATGTCCTCAGCGATGATGCGGACCGTCGTGTAGCCGACCCTTGCCGCCGCGAGGTCCCTCCGCCGGTCGTGCTTCTGCGCCGCCCAGCCCGAGTGGTGCTCTTCGCTGTCGCATTCGACGATGAGCCAGCCGTCGACGACGAAGTCCACCCTGCCGACACCGCTGATCCGGACCTGCAGCTCGACCTGGCAGTCGAGGGTGCGCAGGATCAGTCGCATGAGGCTTTCGGAACCCGACTCGCTTCGAGGATCGAGCAGTCTTCTCAGCGCCTGGTACCTGCGTGGAAGCCTCCCGAAGACGAGCGCCAGCGTAGCGTCGTCGATCAGCCGGGCGTGCCATGCACTGTCGAGCGAGGCGATGGCCTCGCGTGGCCCCTGACATCGCACGGACTGTGCGAGTGCTTCCACCAGGTCCGACACCAGTGCTTCGCGCGGTGCCTCGGAGTCCCGCCAGTGACACGTCACCCCCGGTGGGCGGAGAGGCAGCCGGCTCGCGCCGACATCCACCTGCAGATGAAGTGCCGGGGCAGCGAGGACGAAGACACCGAGATGGCGCAGCAGCGATACACAGTCGAGCCGCCCGCCCAGCTTGGCCACCGTAAGGAGATCAGGATGCAGATCGCTGCGGATGTATCGTCCCTTGCGTGCTCGAACGATCCGTCCGTCGGCCAGTGCACGGGCGAGGCGAGTCCGCGTCAGGCCCATTCGCAGGAGCTCGTCGCGGCTGAGGAATGTCGGCGATATGCCGCTGGTGAGCGAGCGCTCTGCGAGTTCGAACATGCGCTTCACCCTGTCGTCCGGCGTTGCCGGCCGGCCGCCCTCTTGGCGCCTCTGTGCGGAAGTGGGGGATTCGTCACCGCTTCCTCTGCTGTGGAGGAGCCACAAGTCCTCAGGATCGATAACCGTTCGCAATGTCGCTGGGGGACTGCCGCTGAACGTCGCCCGGTCCTGAGGAGTTGGTGCTGCCGGCGTGAGGCCCGGGCTCCTCGACTCACCAACCAACGCCGTGAGCAATCACGGCCCGACCGGCGCCGGGTTGCGCGTCATCAAGTCCTCAATGGAGACAACTTCATGGCCGACCGCGGCGGTGAGGCCAGCCCTCGGGTAGATCTTGCGGAGTTGTTGCCGGACCGCGGCGGTGCGCACCGTCCTGCAGCCGGGGCGACGCAGAGACGGTAGCGGGTCAGCGGCGGGCGACGCCGGGGTGGGTGGAGAGGTAGGCCTCGAAGGCCTCGGATGAGGTCTTGGAAGGCGTGTAGCCGAAGTCCCGCTTGAGGGCGTCGTTCGCCAGCACGGGTCGGTAGCGCAGGAACCCGACCTGTTCGGGACCGTGGACGGTGAGGCGCAGCATCCGTCCCACGCGCAGTCCGATTCCGAGCAGGCCCGGCGGCACCGTCACGACCGGCTTGCCGAGACGTCGCGCGATCTCGGGCACGGTCACCCGGCCGTCGCCGGCCACGTTGTAGACACCGGGCGGGCCGGACGTCGCGGCGCGCGCCATCGCGGCTGCCACGTCGTCGACCCACACGAACACGAACGGGGACTCGGACCCGCGCACCTTGAGCAGCGCCGGGCCGTCCCAGAGCGCGGTGATCTGGTTCTGCACGGTCGGCCCGAGGATGGTACCGATGCGGAACACCACCTGCTCGAGCTCGGGGTGTGCGGTGCGGTAGCCGGCGAGCAGTTGCTCGACGAGGCGCTTGTGCTTGGAGTACGCGAACTCGTCGTTGCCGCGCACCGGGTCGGATTCGCGCAACCACTCCGGGCTGTCGGCGTGATAGCCGTAGGCCGCGCCCGACGACGACACCACGACGCGCCGCACTCCGGCCTCGACGCACGCCTCGAGCACGTGGCGCGAGCCGTCGACGTCGACCCGGTACTCGAGGTCGTGATCGCGGCCGGGGTTCACGATCGCCGCGAGGTGCACGACCACGTCGATGCGGTGGCGCTCCAGCAGCGGCACCAGTCCACCGGCGCTCGTCACATCGCAGTCGTCGTAGACGACGCCGTCGATGGGATGCTGCGGCCGCCGCACATCGCCGGCCACCACCAGTTCCACGTCCGGGTGCGCGACGAGCGCTGCGGCCACGTGCGACCCGAGGAAGCCGGCGCCTCCGGTGACCAGCACCCTGACCCGCTCGCGGCGGACACCGAGTGCGGCGGGATCGGTCAGGGTGGTCGGCTGCGTCGAGAGGCTGCTGCGCGCCGCAGCGGCACGGGCCGCGGCGGTGTGGCCTGCGCGGCTCACTCCGCGGCTCCTGCCGAGGAACCGGAGGCCGACGAGCCGGGATCCGAGGCGCCGGACTCCGCGGCGCCGGCGGCTCCAGCGTCGGTGGCCCCGGCATCCGCGACCCGCAGTGCGTGACGCGACGCGTCGCCCTTCGCCGACCCGGTGCGCCGCTTGGTGTGGCGCGCCCAGAGGGCCGCGACGGCGAGACCCGCGATGATGTCCCAGATGCCCCACCAGCCGGCCACGATGGCCATGCCGCCGAGTCCGCCGAAGAACGCGAAGACGAGCCCGAGCCCGAGACCGGCGTTCCGGATGCCGACCTCGAACGTCATCGCCTTGCGCTCCCGCGTGCCGAGGCCGCCGACGACGGCGGTCGTGTATCCGATGCCCAGCGCGACGGCGTCGTGGATGGTGACGACGAGGATGATGATGCCGAGGAACGCCACGAAGTAGGACCAGTTGCCCGCGAGCGCCGCCACGATGAAGCCGACGAGCGCGATCAGCGAGAACCACTTCACCCACGGCTGCACCCTGCCGGCGAAGACGGGGAACCGGTTGCGGATGAACAGGCCCAGGGCGAAGGGCACGCCGATGATGAGCAGGATGTCGCCCAGCATCGACCACGGGTTGAGCTCGACGGCCACCAGCAGATCGCGCGCGGTCGGGTGCAGCGAACCCCAGAACGCGACCGAGAGCGGCAGAAAGAGGATGTAGATCAGGTTCGACACCGCCGTCATCGACACCGACAGCGCGACGTTGCCGCCGGAGCGGTGCGTGAGCACCTGCGAGATGTTGCCGGGCGGGCAGCACGCCACGAGGATCATGCCGAGAGCCATCGACGGCGTCACGGGCAGGATCAGAGTGAGCCCGAAGGTCACGGCCGGCAGCACGACCAGTTGCGCGAGGATCGCGATGACGAACGGCTTCGGCTTGCGGGCGACCACCTTGAAGTCGTCGACCGTCGTGTCGAGGGCGATGCCGAACATGATGAGCCCCAGCACCACGTTGAGCACGACGAGAGTGCCCGGGTTGAAGTTGAGGAGGACGTCGTCCGGGTTCATGCCGTCGCCTTCTTCGCAGCCGGCGTGCGCATGGATGCCGACGTTCTGCGGTCCCTGAGCTTGTCCTTGCTCCGGTCCCTGAGCCTGTCGAAGGGTCCGCTCGGCGTCGGCGCCGCAGCATCCGTCCGCAGCAGGCGGGTGGCGGCTCGCACCGCACCGCGATAGGCGTCCTTGTTCACGTAGTACGACATGCGTTCCAGGCCGAGGTAGTGGTAGCCGCCGGTGAGGTCGGGCCAGGCCTCGCTCGCGACGCGCCGGCGGAAGGCCGCGGCGCGGTCGGGGTGGCGCTCGAGCGCCGCGAGGTAGGCGGCGATGAGTTCGGCCTGCTCGTACCGGCCCTGCCAGCCGATTCCGGATGCCTCGATCATGCCCATCACGTACAGCCCGTTGAACGACGGGGTGAACGCGTTGAGGAAGAGGCGCGGCGCCATGCCGCTCCAGGCGAGCTCGCTGCGGTCGACGAACGGGTAGTCGAGCTTGTAGCCGGTCGCGAGGAGGACGGTGTCGTACTCGCCCGATGAGCCGTCGCGGAAGTGCACGGTGCGGCCGTCGAACCGGTCGATGTCGGGCACGATGCGCAGGTCGCCCTGGCCGAGGTGATTGAGGATGAGTGTGTTGACGATGGGATGCGACTCGTAGATCTTGTAGTCCGGCTTCGGAAACCCGAACCGCACCGGGTCGCCCGTGAATGCCCGCAGCACCCTGGTGTCGACGAACTGCTTCAGACGCGCGGGAAGCGGCCGTCCCTGGTTGAGCGTGTCGGACGGCTTGCCGAACAGATAGCGCGGCACGAAGTAATAGCCGCGCCGCACGCTCATGTCGACGGATGCCGCGTGGTGCACGGCATCGACGGCGATGTCGCAGCCGGAGTTGCCGGCGCCGATGATGAGCACACGCTTGCCGGTCAGCTGCGTCGCCGACTTGTAGGCGCTCGTGTGCAGGAGCTCGCCGGTGAACGCGCCGGGGAACGCCGGGACGTTCGGCTCGGCGAGCGTGCCGTTCGCGAGGATCACGCCGTCGTAGCGCCGCTGCGTCGGCTCGCCTGCGGAGCCGGTGTCCGAGCCGCCGCCGGTCCCTGAGCCGCCCCCGGTCCCTGAGCCGCCCCCGGTCCCTGAGCCGCCGCCGGTCCCTGAGCCGCCGCCGTCGCCTGAGCCGCCGCCGTCGCCTGAGCCGCCGCCGTCGCCTGAGCCGCCGCCGGTACCTGAGCCGCCGCCGGTCCCTGAGCCGCCGCCGGTCCCTGAGCCGCCCCCGGTCCCTGAGCCGCCGCCGGTCCCTGAGCCGCCCCCGGTCCCTGAGCCTGTCGAAGGGCCCTCGGCCTGCAGCATCCAGCCGCCGTCGTCGGTGCGCGCGAGCGAGGTGACCTTCGTGTCGAAGCGGAACCGCTCCGTGATGCCGAAGTGGTCGGCGAACTCGCGGAAGTACGAGACGAGTTCGCGGTGGCTCGGATAGTCGGCGGTCGTCCGCATCGGGAACTCGGCGAACTCGGTCGTGGTGCGCGAGGAGATGAGGTGCGCCGACTCGTACATGGTCGAGCGCGGGTTCTCGATGTCCCAGAGGCCGCCGACGCCGCGCGATGCCTCGAAGCCGTCGAAGTCGATCCCGGCCTTCTGCAGGGCACGGGCCGCCGACAGGCCCGAGGGGCCGGCGCCGATGATGGCGTAACGATGGTCGCTCATTGATCCTCACGTTCGTCGGTGCGCACGTCCTCGTGCCGGCGTGACGATTCCGCCGACAGAACACTAGGCGTGAAGCAGCATTAACCGAAATCCGCGCGTGATCCGGCACCCGCGACGGGATGCCGCGCCCGTCGGACGTCGGCAGCCGTCACATGAACAGTGCCAGGATGCCGCGGACCAGCACCACCGTCGCGCCCGCCCACGCGAGCGCGAGCATGGCTGCCCGGGCGATGCGCGGCGACACGTTGCGGGAGAGGATCGTGCCGATCGCGATGCCGGCGACCGTCGCGATGACGAGGGTGCCGACGTCTTCGGCCGGCGTGACCGGCAGTCCTCGCAAGGCCACCGAAACGACGCCGAAGACCGCGAAGATCAGCTGCGCGCTCGCGGCGAAGCTGCGCTGCGGCCAGCGGTCGCCCACCGCGTATGCGGCGAGCGGCGGGCCCGACAGGCCGCTCGCCACGTGCATGAAGCCCGCGGCGGAGCCCGACACGACGGCGCCCATGCGCCCCGTCAGCGATGTGGAGAGCGCAGAGATGCGTCCGGCCATCAGGGCCAGGTACGCCATGCCGGCGATGAGGAGCAGGAGGGCGGCATCGGGGAGGAGCCGCACGAGGAGGGCGCCGAAAGGGGCGGCGACGATCCCGGGCCAGATGAGCCACCAGGAGCGAGCCCAGTCGATCTGGCGCCACACCAGCGGGATCGCGACGAGGGAGGCGACGAGCGCGAGGAGCACGCCGATCGTGACGCCCTCGACCGGTCCGTAGAGAAGGACGATCGGCCCGACGAGCACGAGCACGAACCCGAGCCCGGTGATGCGCTGGATGACCGCAGCGACGAAGGCCGCGATCGCAGCGAGGATGACGGTCACGGGATTCCAGTCTAGGCGGGCGGTGCCGGTCGCTCAGCCCGGCCCGTCGGCTCGGGGCGTTTCGTCTCGGTCGCTGGCGCTGCCTCGCTCAACGACCGGGACGTGGGCTGTCCGGTCGTTGAGCGAGCGAGGAACGAGCGAGACGAAACGCGGTGGATGCGGTCCAGACGTCAGTCCGCTTCGGCTTCGGGCGGGAGCGCCGGTCAGCGACCGGCGGTGGCGAGGGCGAAAGGCCCCACGAGCTCGGTGAGCTGGTCGCGCATGTCGTCGTCCGCGATCGTCGGCGTGCCGTCGCCGGGCTGCGGTCCATAGTCACCGAAGGATGCGTGACTCGCGCCTTCGATCTCGTGCATCTCGGCGTCGTCGGGCAGGAGGGGCCTCGCCTCGGCGATCTTCTCCGGTGTCGACAGGCCGTCCTCGCTGCCGGACACGCTGATCACGGGCAGTCCCGACGTCGACAGGTCGTTGGCGCAGTAAGAGCCGAAGAGCGCAAGACCGTCGGCATCCGTTGCCAGCTGGCACGCGCGCACGCCACCGAGCGAGTGGCCGCCGACGAGCCAGGTGTCGATTCCGGGTGCCAGGTCGGTGAATGCCGATAGCGGGCGCAGGTCGAAGAACGCGAGGTTCAGCCAGGGCTTCGTGATGACCACGGTGACGCCGTCCTCGGCGACGAGACCCGACAGCTTGTCTGCATATGCCCAGGGGTCGACCTTTGCGCCCGGCACGTACACGAGGCCGACGTCCGCCGACTCGCCGGCAGGTGCCAGCACGATGCCCGCGTCGGTGTCGGTGATCTCGATCGCGGTGTTCGCGCGCACGTCGGCAAGGGGTCCCGGCTCGGCGGCCATGACGCCGACCTGGCTCCAGATCACGATGCCCACGACGGCGAGCACGATGAGGGCGCCGAGCGAGCCGAGGATCCACCACAGCACCCGGAGACCGCGCCGGCGGGTCTTGGGTGCCGATGGAGCCATGGCCTCCGATCCCGCCTCGGCGTCGGGTGCGGGCTCGGGGGAGGGGGCGCTCGGGGTCACCGGTCGAGCGTAGACCGGCGCGTGCCGCTCAACCTGCGAGCCCGGTCAGGCTCCGAGTTCCGCCTGCCGTGCCGCGACGACGGCCTCGACCTTGGTGAACAGCGGATGCTCCGGCTCGAGGCCTGTGACGGACGCCGTGAAGGTCGCGGCATCCTGTTCCCGCAGCATCCGCTGCAGGTCCACCGACTGGGCGTCCTCTGTGTCGTCGAAGGCCAGCGCCGCGCCCATTGCGTCGACCAGCGCGTCGACGCCGAGACCGCGCTCGGCGGCCTCGGCGGCGGGGCCGACGAACCGCTCGTGGCGCGAGAGCTTGCGCAGCGGCTGACGGCCGACCCGCCACACCGTGTCGGGCAGGGCGGTGTTGCGGAAGCGGCTCAGGATCGTCGACCGGTAGGCCGCGAGGGACTCGGCATCGAGCCCGTGCTTGGCCTCGAGAAGGGCCGACGTCTCTTCGAGCGCCGCCTCGACGCGTGCGGACAGCTGGGGGTCGGCGAGCGCCTGTGCGATCCCTTCCACCCCTGCCTGGGCGCCGAAGTACGCGGTGGCGGCGTGACCGGTGTTGACCGTGAACAGCTTGCGCTCGATGTACGGTTCGAGGTCGTCGACGAAGTGTGCGCCCGGGATGCGGGGCGGATCGTCGCCGAACGGCGGCCGCTCGATGGCCCACTCGAAGAAGGGCTCGACGGTGACGTCCACTCCGCCTCCTTCGGGCTGACCGGGCACGATTCGGTCGACGGCGGTGTTCGCGAAGACGGCACGGGAGGCAAGCGCGTCCCAGGCGTCGCCCGCGAGCTCCTTGATCTCGTCGCGCAGCAGATCCGTGGCGTTGATCGCGTTCTCGCACGCCAGGATCTGCAGCGGCGGACTGGACGGATCGCGCAGCGCGAGCCCCCCGACGATGTGCGGGGCGACGAACTTCAGGATCGTCGGCCCGACGGCGGTCGTGACGACGTTGGCGCCCGCGATCTCTTCCACCACCTGCTCGGGATGCTCCGCGCTGTTGATCGCGCGGAAGCCCGTGACGACGGTGTCGCGCCCGCCTTCGCCCACCTCGTGCACGGTGTACTTCGACGCGCGGTTGATCGCGTCGACCAGCGGTGCGGCCACGTCGGAGAAGACGAGCTCGTATCCGCCTTCGTGAAGGAGGAGTCCCACGAAGCCGCGACCGATGTTGCCGGCGCCGAAGTGGACGGCCTTCATCAGACGCCCGCCGCCGACACCAGGCTGAAGAGCTCCTCCGGCGTCTGCGCCTGCTTCAGGCGCGCCACGTCGTCCTCCTCCGAGAACAGGATGGCGATCTGAGAGAGGATCTCGAGGTGCTCGTCGCCTTTGCCTGCGATGCCGACGACGAAGGTGACGGGGTTGCCGTCCCAGTCGACCCCGCCGTCGTAGCGCACCACCGACAGCGCGGACTCGAGGATCTCGCCCTTCGTCTCATTCGTGCCGTGCGGGATCGCCAGCTCGTTGCCCATGTACGTCGACACGGTCTGCTCGCGCTGCAGCATGGCGTCGTAGTACGCGCCGGTGACCGCGCCCGCAGCCTGCAGGATGTCGGCGGCCTCCTTCATCGCCTCGTTGCGCGTCGCGCTTCCGGAGTGGATGCGCACCTGACCGATGCTCAGGACCTCGCGTGCCATGTCTTCGCCTCTCTCATCGTTCGTTCCGGTTGTCATCAACGGATGACGGATGCCGCGGCCTGCGCCGCGGCGATGCTCGCCGTGGCCGGCCGGGCGATGGGGCCGAGGGCATGAAGCGCCCGCCCGGCCCCACCGCGGTCTCGGCTACGCCCCATCCTGGTGCTGCGCGCGCACCAGGTCCACGACCTCGTCGTATCGGGGCGAGTTCATGAAGTTGTCCACCGACACGTGCACCGAGCCGGGCGTCTTCTGCCGCGCCCGGTCGGTGAGCTGGTTCTGGGTGATGACCAGGTCCGCCGAGGCATCCAGCGCCGCGATCGCCTTGTTGACGACGGTGACGTCCTCGATGCCCGCCTTCTTGATCTTGTTGCGCAGGACGCTGGCGCCCATCGCCGACGAACCCATGCCCGCGTCGCACGCGAACACGATGTTCTTGATCTCGCGCTCGGTCATGGTCGCCGGCTCGATGCCGCCGTCGGGTCCAGTGGCGGCGCCGCCGCGCAGGCCCGAGAGCGCGTCGGAGGACTTGCCCTTGGCCGCCTCCGTCTGCGTGATCGCGGCGCCGAAGGCATCGTCCGTCGCTGCCATCGCCTCGAGGTCGCGCTTGCGCGAGGCCCGGAGGATCAACGCCGTGAGGACGAAGGTGACCGCTGCGGCAAGGATCACCGACAGGATGACCGCGAAGTACGAACCCGTGGCCGTCTGCGCGAGCACCGCGAAGATACTGCCAGGTGCGGCTGGCGCTCGAAGGGCTCCGCCGAGGAGCATGTTCGTCGTGACACCCGTCGCGCCTCCCGCGATGAGCGCCAGGATCACCATGGGCTTCATCAGCGCATACGGGAAGTACACCTCGTGGATGCCGCCGAAGAACTGGATCACGGCAGCCCCGGGCGCCGAGGCGCGTGCCGCCCCGATGCCGAAGAAGGTGAACGCCAGCAGCAGACCCACACCCGGGCCGGGATTGGCCTCGAGGAGGAAGAGGATCGATGCGTTGTTCGGGGCGTCGGCCGCCTGCTGGATGCCCAGCGGCGTCAGGACGCCGTGGTTGATGGCGTTGTTGAGGAACAGCACCTTCGCCGGCTCGATGATGATGCTGGTCAGCGGCAGCAGGTTCATGTCGACGAGCCAGTTGACGCCGCTGCTGAGGATCTGCATCAGCCCGTTGACCAGCCACGCGATCGGGTAGAACCCGACGATGGCCATCACGAAGCCCCAGATGCCGGCCGAGAACATGTTGACGAGCATCTCGAAGCCCGCCTTGATCTTGCCTTCCCAGAGGCTGTCGAGCCATTTCATCGTGTACGCCGACAGCGGCGCCATGATCATCGCGCCGATGAACATGTGTACCTGGCCGAGCTGGTTGTCGGCGGGAAGGTCCGCGTTGATCTGTGCGATCAGGAAATCCGACCCGGCGATCGCGCCCATGACGCCGATCGAGGCGACGACGCCGCCGCGGACGCCGTACACGATGTTGCCGCCCGTGTAGGCGATGATGATCGGCAGCAGGTAGTGGATGAACGGGCCGACGATCGTCGCGAGGTCCGCGTTGGGTGTCCACCCCACCTCGATGAAGAACGCCGTGAAGATGCCCCACGCGATCAGGGCCGGGATGTTCGGCATGATCATGCCGGACAGGAACGTGCCGAAGCGCTGGACTCCGACCCGAGCCTTGTTGGTGCCCGATGCGGGCACAGACGCCGTTGTCATGTCTGCTGTCTCCTTCTTCTCTTCTCGTTGTGCCGCAGCTGCGGGCGGTCTATCGGGTGGCCGCCGTCTGGGCGGTGGTGCTCGTGCTGCCGGCCGCGGCCTGCTGCGCCGCGATTCGAGCGGATGCCGCGTCCGACGCGGCGAGGGCGGCGGCGGCGATGTCGCGCGCCTGGCCGGCGGTGTGCTTCAGCAGCGTGGCGCGCACGTCGGCGAGGGCCGTGGGAGCCATCGACAGGCTCGTGGCGCCGAGGCCCACGAGCACCACGGCAAGGAGCGGGTCGGCCGCCGCCTCGCCGCAGATGCCGACCGGCTTGCCGTGCGCCCGGCCGGCGTCGCCGACCTCGCGGATGAGCCGCAGCACCGCGGGGTGCCAGGGATCCTGGAGGGAGGCGACCGAGCCGAGCAGGCGGTCGGCCGCCATCGTGTACTGCGTGAGGTCGTTGGTGCCGATCGACGCGAAGTCGGTGTACGACAGGATCCGGTCGGCCAGCAGCGCGGAGGACGGCACCTCGACCATGACCCCGGCAGTCTTGATGCCGTAGTCGCGGGCGATGTCGGTGAAGTACTCCGATTCCTCGACGGTCGCCACCATCGGCGCCATGACCCAGAGGTCGGCGTCGGTGGCGGCATCCGCCTCTGCAAGTGCGGTGAGCTGCTCCCGGAGGATGTCTTCGCTCGCCCGCAGGGCGCGGATGCCGCGGAGCCCGAGCGCCGGGTTCTCCTCGTGCGCGTCGTTGAGGAACGCCAGCGGCTTGTCGGCGCCGGCGTCGAGCACGCGGACGACGACCTTCTTGCCCGGGAACGCCGCGAGCAGCTTCGTGTAGGCCTCGCGCTGCTGCTCGACGGTCGGTGCCTGCGCCGAGCTCAGGAAGAGGAACTCGGTGCGGAAGAGCCCGACGCCCTCGGCGCCGAGGGCCACCGCATCGACGGCGCCCTCCGGCTTGCCGAGGTTCGCGAGCAGCGGCACCGGCGTGCCGTCGGCGAGGGCGCCGTCGGTGATCGGCGCGGACGAGGCGGATGCCCGCTCCTCGGCGCGGCGCTGAGCGCGCTCGAGCTCGTCGGGCGTCGCCGCCGTCGTGACGACGCCGGCCGCGGCATCCACGATCACGGTCTCGCCGTCCCGCAGGTTCTTGGCGTCAGCCGCGCCGACGATCGCGACGATCGACTTCTCGCGCGCGAGGATCGCCGTGTGCGACGTCGGGCCGCCCTCCGTGGTGACGAGCGCCAGCACCTTGTCGAGGTCCAGGAGCGCGGTGTCGGCCGGCGCGAGATCCTTCGCGACGAGCACGAAAGGATGCCCGGGATCGGGCACGCCCGGTGCGGGCTCGCCGCGCAGCCGGGCGATGACGCGCTGGGCGACGTCGTCGAGGTCGGCGGCGCGCTCGCCGAGGTAGCCGCCGAGCGCGGTGAGCTGCTCGCGGAACGACGCGAACGCGTCGAACACCGCGAACTCGCCCGTCCGTCCCTGGGCCAGGCGGGTGCCGACCTCATCGACGAGGGTCGGGTCCTCCGCCATCATCGCCTGCGCCTCGAGCACCTCCTGTGCGGCGCCGCCGGCCTGCGCCCCGCGCGCCTCGAGCTCGCGGGCGACGGCGGCGACGGCATCCGTCACCCGCGCCTTCTCCTCGTCGACGCTCAACGTGCTGGGTGCGTCGGAGGGAGGGGGCGCCGGCTCCGCCATGCGCGCGACAGGTCCCTGGGCGACGCCCAGGCCGATGCCGACACCTCGCAGCTCGGTCATCTCAGGCCTCCGCGTCGTGGTCGGTGGTGAGCAGCTCGGCGAGCCTGTCGAGCGTGGCGTCGGCGTTGTCACCGTCCGCCGTGAGGGTCACGTAGTCGCCCTGCTCCACGCCGAGCGCGATCACGCCCAGGATGCTGGCGGCGTTGACCGGGCCGCCGGCGTCCTTCGCGATCGTGATCGGGATGCCGGCATCCTTCGCCGCCTGCGCGAACAGCTTCGCGGGCCGCGCGTGCAGCCCGTGCGCCGATCCGATCCGGACGGTGCGGGAGATGGGTGGCATGGGGTGACCTCTCTGTCGTGAGCTCGGCGTTCAGGGGATGGCGGGTCAGTCGGGACTGTCCGGCGGGTCCGCCGCCGCGGCCGGAAGCGACCCCCCGGGGCTTCCGGTCGCGGCGCGGACCAGCGCGAGGGTGCGGGTGCCGTCGCGGTCTCCGAAGATGTCGGACGGCAGCAGAACGACGATCGTGCCCCGTGCGGCGGCATCCCGATCGATGCGCTCCAGCGCGTGCGCAAGATGCGGTCCCACCAGGACGACGTCGGCGCCATCGAGATCGATCGGCAGCGACTGCTCGGTGCCGGCGAACGCGGAATAGTCGAGACCCTCCGCATGCGCCGCGTGACGAACGCGCTGAGCGACGAAGGTGCTCGAGGCACCCGCTCCGCAGACCACCAGGATCCTCATCGACCCGCCTCCTCATGGCCATTCTTGTGAGAACGCTGAGAGGGGACAACCACTCCTTCTTCCGCGGGGGCGGAAACGGTCGGGTCGTGCGCCGAGGCCGGGGCGTTGCGACTCGATCGCCGGCGCTCCCTCGCGCGACGACCGGTGGGTCGCGGTCACGACAGCGAGCCGTTTGCTCGCTCGCTTAACCGCACTGTCCGGTCGTTGAGCGAGCGAGGAACGAGCGAGACGAAACGCAATGAGGCTACGGAGGACCTCGGGCGACAGCGCCGTGGTTGACTGGCCTGGTGACCCGGGCCCGGCAAGATCGCGTGCTCGCACTGCTCCTGCGCGACGGCGACTGGCTGACGGCATCCGCTCTCGCCGACGCCCTCGGCGTGACTCCTCGCAGCATCCGGTCGTATGTGACCGCGGCGAACGCACGCGCGGCTCCCGGCACCGCCGTCGAGTCGGGCCCGCAGGGGTACCGGGCCGGTTCCGAGGCCGCTGCGGTCCTGCGCGCCGGCGGGGACGCGGGCACGCCGCGCGACCGCCTTCACACCCTGGTGCGCGCGCTGCTGGACGCCCCCGACGGCATCGACGTCTTCGAGACGGCCGACGCCCTCCACGTGTCGCCGGCCACGCTCGAGGGCGACCTGTCGCGGGTGCGCGGCCTCCTCGGCGGCACGGAGCTCACGCTCGAACGCTCGGCCGCCCACGCACGGCTGCGCGGCACCGAGGGCGCGCAGCGACGCCTGCTGAGCAAGCTCGCGCACGACGAGATGGATGCCGGATCCTTCGACCTCGCGGCCCTCCGGCGGACCCTCGGCGAGGGGTCGGTCGGGGCTCAGGCGTTCGGTCCGTTCAAGACCGAGCTCGTGGCGCGCGTCGGCGAGCTCGGATGGTTCGTCAACGAGATCGGCATCGCCGACGTCGTGATGCACATCGCGATCGCCGCCGACCGCACCGCCCGGGACCGCCCGCTCGACGCCGTCGGCGCCGAGCAGGCGAACGGGCGCGACCGTCCCACGCAGACCCAGGTGGCGGCGATCATCGCCGACCTGTCGGAGCGGCACCTCGGGGTGCGCCTCGGCAGCGCGGACCTCCAGCATCTCGCGACTCTCGTGCTCACCCGCGTCGTCGCACCCGACGGGATCGAGGGCGCGGCATCCGTCAGCACACCGTCAACCCTCGATCCCGAGGTGCAGGCCGCCGTACGCGATGTCGTCGTCGCCGCCGCCGAGGAGTTCCTCGTCGACATCGCCCACGACGACTTCGTGGCGCGCCTGGCGCTGCACGTGCAGAACCTGCTGCATCGGGCGCGGGAGCAGGCGTGGTCGCGCAACCCGCTGACGCGCTCGCTCAAGTCGACGTATCCGATGATCTTCGAGGTGGCGGTGTTCATCGCCAGCCGCCTGCAGCAGCGCCTCGGCATTCCGCTGCCCGATGACGAGATCGCCTACATCGCCATGCACGTCGGCGGACGCCTCGAGCGCAGCCGGCGTGCCGACCAGCTGCTCACCGCGACCATCGTGTGTCCCGGCTACTACGACCTGCACGAGCTGCTGCGCTCCAGCGTCGACCGCTCGCTGGGGCAGGCGGTCGAGGTCGTCGGCGTCGAGACGCGCGTCGACCCCGACTGGGCGTCGATCGACACCGACCTCGTGCTCACGACGATCGACCCGCCCCTGACGAGCGAGCGCATCGTGCGCATCCAGCCGTTCCTCACCGACGCGGACGTCGAGCGGGTGCAGTCCGCGGCGGGCCGGATCCGTCGCTCGCGACGGCTCGCGCGGCTGCGTGCCGAGCTCGAGCGCTACTTCGAGCCGTCGGCCTTCCTCCGGGGGCTCGACGTCGCCGCGACCGAGGGCGAGGAAGGCGTGATCCGCACCCTCGGGGCGCTGCTCCGCGAGCGCGGCGTCATCGATGCGCAGTACGTCGAGCGCACCATCGAGCGCGAACGCCTGTCATCCACCGCGTTCACGGACGCCCTCGCCGTGCCCCACGCGCTCGAGATGACGGCATCCCGCACCGCCATCGCCATCGGCATCGCCGACCCGTCGATCGCATGGGGCGACGGACGGGTGCAGGTCGTCGCACTCGTCGCGTTCTCGGAGACGGATCGCGAGGCGTTCCAGACCGTCTTCGAGCAGTTCGTCGAGGTGTTCAGCGAGCGAGACAGCGTGCAGCGCATCGTGCGTCGCGGCACCGACTTCAACGCCTTCCTCGACGAGCTCGTCGCCGTCATCGACGGCTGAGCCGCGGCATCTGCCCTCAGCCTCGGTTTGGGGCGCATTTCCTCCGTTGGGGCGGAGAATCTGCGCCCCGGCGGGGAGAACACGCCCCGAACCCGGCGAGAGGGAAGGCGTCGATCCCGCGCGTGGGTGGCGGCGGTCTCAGCACAGGGGGCGGATGCCGAACGCCTCGAGTCGTGCGCCCAACTGGGCGGCCGTGCGCAGGTGCGGCCAGCCCCAGCGGGCGAAGCGGCGCTGGGTCGTCCCGCGGATCCAGTCCTCGCGCTGCTTCTCTTCGTCGAGTGCTTGCGACGACGTGCGACCGTCGAGGAGTCGGCCGTCCACGTACTTGATCGCACCGTCGAACTCGCCGAGCGCGGTGATTTCCTCAAGACCGAAATCGACGAAGTAGGTGGTGTTCCGCGGTCCCGCCACCGGCACCTGCAGCTGAATCGCTCGGAACCCCAAGTCTCGCAGGCGGATTCGACTGATGCTCTCGCCCGGAAGCTGCGCGCGCCCATCGGCGAAATCGAGCACACGCCGTGCGCGCGTCTGCCCATGCGGGGCTCGTCGCACGATCTCCAACACCCTCTGCCGGAAGTCCTCGGCGCCGTCGAAGTCGTACCGACCCGGCCCGGTCACGAAATGCTCGCGCAGGGCTGCGTCGGTGATGGTCACGCCCTGCTCGAAGGTGGTGGTGCGCGCGACATCGGCTACCGTGCGGACGAGCGAGGTGACGCGCATACCCTCCAGCTCGATGACGTGGTCGTCGGGGAGTTCTCCGCGATGACGTATGACCCCTGCGGCGGCACCAGGGCGCCCGCTGGCTGCGATCACATGGACGCGCTCCCGGTCATCCGCGCGATACAGGGGCAGGCCGTGCACAGCGGCCGCCGTTTCGTGCGACACGACGGGAGGGATCGTTGAGACCGCCGTCAGTGCTTGGGCCCGTGCGACGGCCCGTGCTTCGGGTTTGGCTGCGTTCCACGCGTCGCCTCGCACGAACACCCCGGGCCGAACCTTGACCACTGATCCCGTACGGAGCGCTGTCGCCAGGCGGCGCGGGCCCACACCGAGGAGGACGAGATCGTCGTGACGCAGCAGGCGCATCGGTGGCATGCGTCGAGCCTGCTCGCCGTCCTCGCGCGGTACGTGCGCCCGGGCGCCGATCGTGGAGAATCCGCGGTCAAGCCGCGAACGGCCGCCGTCGGGGAGGAGCGGGTGTTGCGGTGCAGCATCCGTCCCACCCATGGTCTTGGGGCGCAAAACCTCCGTTGGGGCGCAGAATCTGCGCCCCAACGGAGCGAACGCGCCCCAAACCTCACAAGGCCGGTAGACGAGGAGGCGAAGGGACGGATGCCGGTCGCCCGGGTCAGCCGCGCGCGAGGCGCTCGGTGAGGCCGAGGCGCACCGCGGGCCATTCGTGGGGGAGGATCGAGAAGACCACGGTGTCGCGGAGGGTGCCGTCCGGGCCGAGCCGGTGGTTGCGCAGCACGCCGTCCTGCCGGGCGCCGAGCCGGGCGATCGCGGCACGCGACTGGCGGTTGTGCCAGTGCGTGCGGAACTCGACTGCGATCGCGTCGCACGCCTCGAACGCGTGGCCGAGGAGCAGTAGCTTGGATGCCGTGTTGACGGCGGTGCGCTGCGCTTCGCGTCCGAGCCAGGTGTGGCCGATCTCGACGTGGCGGTTCGGCTGGTCGATGTTGCAGAAGGTCGTGGTGCCCACCACGCGGCCGGTGTCGAGACGGCGCACCGCCCATGGGTTCATGTGACCCGCGTCCCGCCACGCCAGGCGCTGCGCGATGTCGGCGGCGATCCCGTCGGGACGCGGCACCGAGGTGTACCAGGTGTGCTCGAGCCCCACGGCAGCCGCCGCGAGATCGGCCTCGTGCTCGGGCGCGAGCGGTTCCAGGCGCACGTACGCGTTCTCCAGGGCGATGGGCAGGGTGAGCAGCATCCTTCGAGCTTAGGACTCGATGTGCCTGCCCCCGCGTCGACATACTTCGCAATTCTTCGCCCGATCGGCGCCTCTCTCTCGCGGGCCGACCTAGGCTCGAACAGTGCGTCCATTCGGGCGTATGCACAGCGAAGAGGACTCGAAACACGATGAAGACCCACGAGCTCATGAAGACGAGACGGCGAGTGATCGCCCCCATCGCCCTGACCCTGGCGGCCACCATCGGACTGGCGGCCTGCGCACAGGGCGACGCCGCACCTGAGACCACCAGCGCCGAGGCGACCGGACAGTTCACCTACGCGATCGCGAGCGACCCGACCTCGCTCAACCCGATCAACGTCGCGGACCGCTGGGGCCTGACCGTCACGAACCTCGTCTACTCGCCGCTGGCGCGGGTCGAAGGCGACGGCACCGTCGTGAACGAGCTGGCCGAGTCGATCGAGCCGGCCGAGGACGGCCTGTCGGTCACCGTCACCCTCAAGGACGGCCTGCGGTGGTCCGACGGAGAGCCGCTCACGTCTGAGGACGTGGTCTTCACCTACACGAACAAGGCGGTCCGCGAGAACGGCAACGCCGACCTGCTGTACGTCGGCGACCAGCCCATCACGGCCGAGGCGACCGACGAGCTCACCGTCGTCTTCCACCTGCCGAGCGTGAGCGCGGCGGCGCTCAGCAACATCGCCACCGAGACGTACATCATCCCGGAGCACGTGTACGGCGACGTCACCGACTTCTCGGTGTCGGAGCTCGACCCGCTCGCGGTCGGCTCGGGCCCCTACAAGCTGACCGAGTACGAGCGTGGCCAGTACCTCACGTTCGAGGCGAACGAGAACTACTACGGCGACGCGCCCAAGATCCCCAAGGTCACGCTGCGCATCGTCGCGGATGCGGACACCACGAAGACGGCGCTGCAGACCGGTGAGGTGGACGCGTCGTTCGCGACGCCCGCTCAGATCACCGAGCTCGAGGGCGCCGGCCTGAACGTCTACCCGTACGCGGAGGGCCGCGTCGCCTACGTCGGCCTCAACGCCGCCAAGCTCACCGACCCGAAGGTGCGACAGGCGATCTTCTTCGCGCTCGACCGCGACGAGATCAACACCGCGGCGTTCCTGAGCGACGACTACTACGAGAGCGCGTACACGATCCTCCCGCCGAGCAACGCGTTCGCGACCGAGGACGTCGAGAAGTACGAGCAGGACGCGGATGCCTCGGCAGCCCTCCTCGACGAGGCCGGCGTGTCGGACCTCTCGATCACCCTGGCGTACGCCGGTGCCGATCCCGCGCAGACCACCGAGGCCACCCTCATCCAGGAGCAGCTGCAGGATGCCGGCATCACGGTGGAGCTCGCCGGCATCGAGCCCGCAGCGGTCTTCGACGAGATCCAGAAGGGCGCCGACTCGCAGTACGACGCGTTCCTGGGCGGCTACATCATGGGTCAGGACCCGGACGCGTACAGCCAGCTGTACCGCACCGGCGCTTCGGCGAACTACTTCTCGTACTCCAACCCGGCCACGGACGCGCTGTTCGACCAGGGTGCCGTCGAGCTCGACCCCGACGCGCGTGCCTCGATCTACGCCGACCTGCAGGCGCAGATCGCCGAGGACGCCGTCGTGTTCCCGCTCGCCGACAACCTCAAGATCCTCGCGGTCAACCCGCGGATCGGCGGCGTCGACGACGCGAAGACCGTCCCGATCTACACGTTCGAGAACTTCGGGCTGCTCACCGAGCAGTGAGCCACTGATGTCACGGGCACCCCGCCGCGGGTGCCCGTGACATCGGCATGTCCGGCGGGTTGCGACCCGGCATCCGTTTCAGCGGGGAAGGAGAACGATGGGTGTCTACATCCTGCGGCGCCTGCTGCAGGTCGTGCCGATGCTGCTGCTGGTGACGTTCGTCGTCTTCGCGCTGCTGCACTCAGCGCCGTACGACGTGGTCGACACGATCACCACGCCGCAGATGTCGGAGGAGACGCAGGCGGCGATGCGCGCGCGCTACGGTCTCGACCAGCCCCTCGTCGTGCAATACGGCCTCTGGCTCTCCCGCGTCGTGCAGGGTGACCTGGGCTACTCGCTCGTGAGCCGGCACCCGATCGCCGAAGAGCTCGCCGCGCGGATTCCTAACACGATCATGCTGGTGGCGCCGGCCTACATCGCCGCTCTCGTCATCGCCGTCGTGCTGGGACTCATCGCCGGCTCGCGTCGTGGCACGGTCGTCGACAAGGCCATCGACGGACTGGCGGGCATCGGCATCGCGACTCCGTCGTTCTGGTTCGCGCTGCTGGTCATCTACGTGTTCGGCTACCAACTGCGATGGTTCCCGATCATCGGCATGCACTCCGTGGGCAAGCAGGGCGATCCCGTCGACTTCCTGATGCACTTCGTGATGCCGTTCCTCGTGCTCGTGGTCGCGTTCTTCCCCGAGCTGGCCCGCTATGTGCGAGCCGCGACCATCAGCCAACTGTCGCAGGACTACGTGCTCGTGCAGCGCGGGTTCGGGGCGTCGCGGCGCGAGGTGCTCAGCCGCCACGTCGGGCGGAACGTGATGCTGCCGATCATCACGCAGCTCGGTCTCGCGCTGCCCATCCTCGTCACCGGCGCCATCGTCACCGAGTCGATCTTCGGCTGGCCCGGCATCGGTCCCTACTTCCTCACGGCGACCCGCAGTCTCGACTACCCGGTCGTGCTCGCCGTGCTGCTGCTGTCGGCCGTGCTCGTGATCGTCGGCAACCTCATCGCCGACATCCTCTACGTCGTGGTCGACCCGCGCATCCGGATCGGAGCGGGCTCATGACCGCCACCACTCCCAACGTCGCCGCCGCCATCGACGCGAACACGCTCGTTCACCGCACGCGCTCGTTCCGTTCGGTCACATCCCTGCTGGCCATCGCGTTCCTCGTGATCGTGGCCGCGGTCTCGCTGCTGGCGCCGCTGCTGCCCCTGGATCCCACCGCGACCGACCTCGCGATCCGCTGGCAGCCGCCGAGCGCCGCGCACTGGTTCGGCACGGACGAGCTCGGGCGCGACTATTTCTCGCGCGTGGTCTATGGCGGCCGCATCTCGCTGACCGTCGGCATCCTGGCGATGACGGCGGCGACTGTGATCGGCGTCGTCGTCGGCCTCATCGCCGGTTATGCCGGCGGCCGGATCGACGACCTGCTGATGCGGTTCGTCGACTTCCTCTCGTCGATCCCGTGGATGGTGCTCGTCATCGTCGCCAGCGTGTTCCTGAAGCCCGGGCTCTGGACGATCATCTTCGTGATCGGCGCCTTCTCGTGGATGCCCACGGCACGACTCGTGCGCGCCGAGACGCTGAGCCTCCGGGAGCGCGCGTTCGTCCGTTACGCCCGCTACGTCGGCGTGCGGCGCGAGCTCGTGGTGTGGCGCCACGTGATGCCCGACGCCTCGCCGACCATCATCGTCGCGGCGACCGCGAGCATCTCCACCGCGATCCTCACGGAGTCGGCGCTGAGCTTCCTGGGTCTCGGCATCCAGCCCCCGATGGCGTCCTGGGGAAGCCTGCTGGAATCGGCGCAGGGCAGTCTGCAGACGGCGCCCTACCTCGCCCTCATCCCGGGCATCCTGATCCTGCTCACCGTGCTCTCGTTCAACGTGCTCGGCGACGCGCTGCGCCAGACCGTCAGCGAAGGAGGAGCGTCATGACGGTCCCCACGACCCCTCCACCCGCCGCTGGCGCGTCGCGCGGAGCCTCCGGCCGCGTGGGCCCAGCCGCGACCCCGCCGCCCGCTGAGCCCGGCGATGTGCTGCTGAGTGTCGAAGGACTCGACGTCGACCTCGCAGGCCGAACCGGCGGGCGCGTGCGCGTGCTCGAGGACGTGTCGTTCGAGGTGCCGCGCGGCCGCGTCGTCGGCATCGTCGGCGAGTCGGGCTCGGGCAAGACCATGCTGTTGCGCGCGCTCATGGACATCCTCCCCGACGGTGCGACCCGCGACTGGCGGCGCGTGGTCCTCGACGGTCGCAACATCACGTCTGCGGCGTCGCGGGAGCGGCTGCCGGCCGCGATGGTCTTCCAGGACCCGATGACCTCGTTCAACCCGCTCGTCCGCATCGGCGCGCACCTCGTCGAGGTCGCGCAGCGGTTCCAGCGTGTGGGGCGCCGCCAGGCGACGGCGCTCGCGCGCGAGGCACTGGTTGCCGTGCGTATCCCCGACCCCGACCGCGTGCTGTCGCGCTACCCGCACGAGCTCTCGGGGGGCATGCGCCAGCGCGCCATGATCGCGATGGCCCTGCTCGCGCGGCCGGAGCTGCTCCTCGCGGACGAGCCGACGACCGCACTCGATGCCACGATCCAGGCGCAGATCCTGGCGCTGCTGCGGACGCTCCAGGCCGAGCGCTCGCTCACCGTACTCATCGTGACGCACGATCTCGCCGTCGTCGCGGCCGTCTGTGACGACGTGCTCGTGATGAAGGACGGCCGCATCGTCGAGTCGGGCGATGTCGATCGCGTCTTCCGCGAGCCGCGGCATCCGTACACGAAGGAGCTGTTGGATGCCGCGCCCACCGAGCCCTCACCGGAGGAGGCGGACGCATGAGCGAACAGACGATAGACGATCTCGTGCGCGTCGACGCGCTCGTGAAGACCTTTCCCCTGCGCAACGCCTGGGGTCGGACGACCGGGACCGTGCGGGCCGTCGACGGCGTGGATCTGACGATCCGCCGCGGCGAGACGCTCGCGCTGGTGGGGGAGTCGGGGAGCGGCAAGTCCACGCTGGGGCGCAGCATCCTGCAGATGGACGAACCGACGAGCGGCACGGTGACGTACGACGGCGTCGACCTCACGTCGCTCCCGCGCTCCCGCCGGGCGCCCTACCACCGATCGATGCAGGTCATCTTCCAGGATCCGTTCTCGTCCCTGAACCCGCACCGCACAGCGCTGCAGAACGTCATGGAGCCGCTCACGGTGCTCGCGCCCGGCGGCGACTCGCGCGCGCAGGCGATCGAGGCGCTCGCGGCCGTGGGGATCGACGGGGATGCCGTCCACCGACGCCCCCGCGCGTTCTCGGGCGGGCAGCGCCAGCGCATCGTGATCGCGCGGGCCATCGCTGTGCGTCCGGGCTTCGTGGTGTGCGACGAGCCGCTCTCGGCGCTCGACATGTCCATCCAGGCGCAGGTCACCGACCTCCTCCTGCGGCTTCAGCGGGAGCTGGAGCTGACCTACCTGTTCATCTCGCACGACCTGTCGGTCGTGCGGGAGATCGCCACGCGCACCGCCGTGATGAACCGCGGCCGCATCGTCGAGCTCGGACCGACCGCCGAGGTGTTCGCGTCGCCGCAGCACGCCTACACGCGCCACCTGCTCGATGCCGCGCTGTCGATCGACCCCGTGCAGGCCCGCCGTCGACTCGAGCGCATCTCGACGCGGCCCGATCTCGTCGGGCTCGAACCCGAGGGCACCGTGCTCACCGAGGTCTCACCCGGCCACTTCGTGCTCCGCTGAGGCCTTTCGGCGCCGGGTGCGTTTCGTCTCGCTCGTTCCTCGCTCGCTCAACGGCCGGGCGCAAAGTTCCGGTCGTTGAGCGGGGGAGCGCCAGCGACCAGGAAGCGCGTCCCCCCGGTCGTTGAGCGAGGGAGCGCCAGCGACCGAGACGAAACGCCTTGACGCCGCGCAACCTTCGGCGGCGTTTCGTCTCGCTCGTTCCTCGCTCGCTCAACGGCCGGGCGCAAAGTTCCGGTCGTTGAGCGGGGGAGCGCCGGCGACCAGGAAGCGCGTCCCCCCGGTCGTTGAGCGAGGGAGCGCCAGCGACCGAGACGAAACGCCTTGACGCCGCGCAACCTTCGGCGGCGTTTCGTCTCGCTCGTTCCTCGCTCGCTCAACGACCGGGCGCGAAGTGCGGTCAGTCGCCGTACTCGGCGAGCAGCGCGCGGGTGCCGTCCGCGAGCGCGGTGATGCGCGCGGCGGCGTCCTCGCGCGAGTCGCCCCGCACGTCCAGGTACAGCTTGAGCTTCGGCTCCGTGCCGCTCGGGCGCACGACGACGCGCGAGCCGTCGACGAGCCACAGCCGCAGCACGTCGCCCGGCGGCAGGTCGTCGACGCCCTGCTCGAGGTCGTCGATGCGATCCACTGCGACATCTCCGACGGATTCCGGATGCCGCGCCCGCAGCGCCGCCATGATCCCTGTGATCTGCGACACGTCGTCGACGCGGATCGAGATCTGGTCGCTGGCGAAAGCGCCGAATTGCTCCTCGAACTCCGTGAGGAGGTCGGCGAGCGTCGCGCCTCGGCCGCGTGCCTCGGTGACCATGCCGAGGATCGCCACCGCCGCCGAGATGCCGTCCTTGTCACGCACGGTCCCGGGGTTCACGAGGTAGCCGAGGGCCTCCTCGAAACCGAACACGATGCCGGGGGCGCGCGAGATCCACTTGAAGCCGGTCAGCGTCGCGTGGAAGTCGAGGCCGTAGTGCTCCGCGACCGTCTGCAGACCCGGCGATGAGACCAGCGAGCAGGCGAGCGAGGCGCCCTCCGGGGCCGGGCCGTCAGCCGTCGCGAGCTGCGCGGCGCGCCAGCCGAGCAGCAGCCCGACCTCGTTGCCGGTCAGCCGGCGCCAGCCGCCCTCGGCGGTGTCGTCCGGCAAGGCGACGGCGAGCCGGTCGGCGTCCGGATCGTTCGCGATCACGAGTTCGGCGCCCGCTGCGCGGGCGGCCTCGAACGCGAGGTCCATGGCGCCCGGCTCCTCCGGATTCGGGAACGCCACGGTCGGGAATGTGCCGTCCGGCTCGAGCTGCGCCGAAACCGGCACAGGCTCCGGGTAGCCGGCGGCCTGCAGGATGCGCGACAGCGTCTCCCACCCCACGCCGTGCATCGCGGTGTAGACCCAGCTGAGCCCGTCCGCGCCCGCAGGGGCGGGGGCGACGGCCGCGGTGGCCGCGATGTAGTCGTCGACGACGTCCTCGGTCGCCACCTCGAAGGCGAGCGAGCGGGGGAGTGTGCTGATGTCGCCGGCCTCGGCCACCTGCGCGATGTGCGCCGCGATCTCGGCGTCGGCGGGCGCGACGATCTGCGAGCCGTCGTCGTCGCCGCCCAGGTACACCTTGTAGCCGTTGTCGTCGGGCGGGTTATGGCTCGCGGTCACCATGACGCCGGCGGCGGCGCCGAAGTGCCGCACCGCGAAGGCGAGCACGGGGGTAGGCAGCAGCCGGGGGAGCAGGATGGCACGGAGCCCTGCGCCGGCGAAGATCTCCGCCGAGTCGCGGGCGAACACATCGGAGTTGCGTCGCCCGTCGTAGCCGATCACGACGATCGGTGCATCGTCGAGGATGCCGGGGACCTCCGGTCCCTCTGCCTCCAGCGCATCGACCGACGGAGTCTCGGTGAGCTCTGGCGCAGACGGCCCGGCGGGCGCGTCGTCGGCCGCGGCCCCTGGTGCGGCTTCCGCCGTGTTCGACCTGGCCTCTCCGTCCGCCGGGCCGCCTGAAGCGGCGTCATCCGCGTCGGCGTGCGGCCCGGCATCCATCGCCTGCGCACCTTCGTGCTCGGTGGCCGAGGAGACCGCCTCCGCTCCGATCGGCGGGAGCCCGGCCTGCGCGCGCACGTAGGCGGCGAGTCCCGCGGCGGCCTGGGCGACGAGCACGCGGTTCATGCGGTTGCTGCCCGCGCCGAGCGCGCCGCGGAGGCCCGCGGTGCCGAACGCGAGCCGCGTCGAGAAGCGGTCCACGAGCTCCTCCGCCGCTGCCGCGGCGCCGGACTCCGCGCCTTCGATGAGCGCACGCAGCTCGCTGCGCGTCACGCCGTCCGGGTCCTGCGCGAGCCACGAGTGTGCGCGCGCGAGCACTTCGGCTGCCGCATCCGCCCCGGTCGGCACCTTGTCCGGTGCCGGCTCCTGCGTGTCGGGGCTGGCGGCCGGCACCTCCGCGCCGCTCACAGCGCGCCGATCACGCGGGCGAGGAGCGAGGAGATGACCGGCTCGGCCTCGCGGCCGGCGTCGAGCACCTCCTGGTGGCTGAGCGGTGTCTTCTGGATGCCGGCGGCCATGTTGGTGATGAGCGAGAAGCCGAGGATCTCCATGCCGGCCTGGCGCGCGGCGATCGCCTCGAGCGCCGTCGACATGCCGACGATGTGGCCGCCGATCGCCTTGGCCATCTGCACCTCGGCCGGAGTCTCGTACTGTGGCCCGCGGAACTGGCAATACACGCCCTCATCGAGGCTCGGGTCGATGGAGCGTGCGAGGTCCCGGAGCCGCAGCGAGTAGAGATCGGTGAGGTCGATGAACGTCGCGCCCTCGAGCGGCGAGTCGCCGGTGAGATTGATGTGGTCGCTGATCAGCACCGGTCGGCCCGGCGTCCAGGTGTGCTTGATGCCGCCCGCTCCGTTGGTGAGCACCATCGTGCGCGCTCCCGCCGCGGCGGCCGTGCGCACGCTGTGCACCACCCGCCGCACGCCGTAGCCCTCGTAGTAGTGGGTGCGGGCGCCGATCACCAGCACGCGGCGACCCTTGGGCGTGACGACGCTGCGGAGCGTCCCGACGTGGCCGCTCAGCGCCGGCGCGCTGAAGCCCGTCACCTGGGTCGCGGGGAACGTCGCGGTCGTCTCGCCGAGGAGCTCTGCGGCCTTGCCCCAGCCGCTGCCGAGGGTCAGAGCGATGTCGTGACGTTCGACGCGGGTGATGCGGGCGATGTCCTCCGCGGCGGCGGCGGCGACCTCGAAGGGGTCGGCCGTGGGGTCGTCGAGAGGATTGCCGATGGTGTCTGACATGCCACCACTTTAGGAACCGCCGCGGCCCAGGGCCAGCGGGGGCGGTCCGCCGCGCTTTCGGGAGTGTCGCCGGATGTGTCGTGGTCGCGGCATCCGGCAGGGGAGAATGGAATCCATGTCGATC
Source organism: Microbacterium yannicii (assembly GCF_024055635.1). Taxonomy (GTDB): domain Bacteria; phylum Actinomycetota; class Actinomycetes; order Actinomycetales; family Microbacteriaceae; genus Microbacterium; species Microbacterium yannicii. The sequence goes on along the minus strand of NZ_JAMXMB010000027.1, from coordinate 67,920 downwards.
AGCTTCGAGACCACCCAGAGTGTCGCCATCCTCGGCGGCGGACCCGGAGGCTACGACGCGGCGCTCGCCGCCGCCCAGCTCGGAGCAGAGGTGACGGTGGTCGAGCGCGCGGGCATCGGAGGCTCGGCGGTGATCACCGACGTCGTCCCCTCGAAGTCCCTCATCGCGACGGCCGACGCCGCCGTGGCGATCGCGGGCGCCGGCGACCTCGGCGTGCAGCTGTTCGCCAAGGGCAAGGACGGCAAGCCGCTGAAGCCGGAGATCGCGATCAACCTGAGCGCCGTCAACAAGCGTCTCCTCACCCTGGCCCGGCAGCAGTCCGACGACATGCGCGCATCGCTGGTCGAGGCGGGCGTGCGCATCATCTCCGGCCATGGCCGGCTCGAGGGCGACCACGCGGTCGTCGTGTCGACTGGCCCGGGCGGAACCGACTTCGACCGCATCGAGGCCGACACGCTCGTCGTCTCGACCGGCTCGTCGCCGCGCGAGCTCGCGAGCGCCAAGCCCGACGGCGTCCGCATCCTGACCTGGACGCAGCTCTACAACATGAGCGCCCTTCCGGAGCACCTCATCGTCGTGGGCTCGGGCGTGACGGGCGCCGAGTTCGCCGGCGCCTACATGAACCTGGGGGCGAAGGTCACACTCGTCTCCAGCCGTGACCAGGTGCTCCCCGGAGAGGACAAGGATGCCGCCGCCGTGCTGGAGCGCGTCTTCAAGCGCGGCGGCATGAAGGTGCTGTCGAAGTCGCGGGCCGAGAAGGTCGAGAACACCGGCGACGCCGTCATCGTGACGCTGTCGGACGGGCGCACCGTCGAAGGGAGCCACTGCCTCATGGCCGTCGGCTCCATCCCCAACACCGCGGGCATCGGCCTGGAAGAGGCGGGCGTCCAGATGACGGAGGCCGGCAACATCCAGGTCAACCGCGTCGCCCGCACCTCCGTGCCGAACATCTACGCCGCCGGCGACTGCACCACCTTCGTGCCGCTCGCATCGGTCGCCTCGATGCAGGGCCGCACCGCCATCTTCCACGCGCTGGGCGACATCGTCATCCCCCTCGAGCGCCGCCGCATCACCTCGAACATCTTCACCGCGCCCGAGATCGCGACGATCGGCTGGCAGGAGAAGGACATCGAGGACGGCCACATCAACGGCGTCGTGCACAAGCTGCCGCTGGCGGCCAACCCGCGGGCCAAGATGATGGGCATCAAGGACGGCTTCGTCAAGATCATCGCCCGCGAGGGCAGCGGCACCGTCATCGGCGGTGTGATCGTCGCCCCCCGCGCCTCGGAGCTCATCTACCCGATCGCGATCGCCGTCGAGCGCCGCCTCACCGTCGACCAGGTCTCGCGCGTGTTCGCGGTCTACCCGTCGCTGTCGGGCAGCATCACCGACGCGGCCCGGGCGATGCACGTCGTCGACCACAACGTCTACGGCGGCTGACCTCGGGCGGTCCCTGAGACCGTCGAAGAGCGGATGCCGCGGCCCGCGGCATCCGTCCTCGCATCCCTAACCGAGGCCGGTGTGGGCGCCCCACAGCTCTGCCGCCCGGTCGGCCGCGGCGTCGACGAGGGCGCGCAGTTCCGGGCGGTCGGGCATCGCGAAGGAGACGTAGGCGCCGCGTCCCCCGGCGACCGGACGGCCGTAGGCCTTCACCGCCAGGCTGCCGTCGGGCAGCAGCCGCACCGTCAGGGTCTGCAGCTCGAACTCCTCGCCGCGGCGGGTGTCGTGCCAGCGCAGCTCGGGCGGGATCACGACGTTGATCGCGGCGGCCGATACTTCGGGTGACGGCGGGGACGCATCCATCCCGCCATCCTGCCGCGAGGTGCTGCCGGAGGGAACGGGCGTCAGGAGATCGTCAGCAGCTGGTGACCGGCCGACACCGTCGTGCCCGGATTCGCGTTGATCGCGCCGATCACGCCGTCCTTGTGCGCCTGGATCGGCTGCTCCATCTTCATGGCCTCGAGCACGACGACGAGGTCGCCCTTGACGACCTGCTGGCCCTCCTCGACCGCGATCTTGACGATGGTGGCCTGCATCGGCGACTTCACCGCGTCGCCCGATGCACCGGCGACCACGGTCGGGGCGTGCGAGCGCCGCGACGGCGGCACCGCGGCGGGGCGACCGGCGACACCGGGTGCGGCGACCACGCGGTCGGGAAGGCTCACCTCGAGGCGCTTGCCGGCGACCTCGACCACGACGGTGTGGCGTGCCTCGGACGGTGCTGGCGCATCGAGCTCGCCGTCCCACGGCGGGATGTCGTTCACGAACTCGGTCTCGATCCAGCGCGTGTAGACGCCGAACCGGCCGTCCTCCGCCACGAACGCGGGGTCGCGGACGACGGCGCGGTGGAACGGCAGGACGGTGGGAAGCCCCGACACCTCGAACTCGTCGAGGGCGCGACGCGAGCGCTCGAGCGCCTCAGCGCGGTCGCGCCCGGTGACGATGATCTTGGCGAGGAGCGAGTCAAAGGCGCCCGACACGCTGTCGCCGGCGGTGACGCCGGAGTCGAGACGGATGCCGGGGCCGCCGAACGTCTTGAACACGTGGATCGGACCGGGCTGGGGGAGGAAGCCGCGTCCCGGGTCCTCGCCGTTGATGCGGAACTCGATCGAGTGGCCCTCGGGCTTGGGGTCGTCGTACCCGAGCTCTCCGCCTTCGGCGAGACGGAACTGCTCGCGCACGAGGTCGATGCCGGTGACCTCCTCCGACACCGGGTGCTCGACCTGGAGGCGCGTGTTGACCTCGAGGAACGAGATCGTTCCGTCGGCGCCGATCAGGAACTCGCAGGTGCCCGCGCCGACGTAGCCGACCTCCTTGAGGATGGCCTTCGACGCGTCGTACAGGATCCGGTTCTGCTCGTCCGAGAGGAACGGCGCGGGTGCCTCCTCGACCAGCTTCTGGTGGCGGCGCTGCAGCGAGCAGTCGCGCGTCGAGATCACCACGACGTTTCCCGCGGCATCCGCGAGGCACTGCGTCTCGACGTGGCGCGGCTTGTCGAGGTACTTCTCCACGAAGCATTCGCCGCGGCCGAACGCGCTGATCGCCTCGCGCGTGGCCGACTCGAACATCTCGGGCACTTCGTCGATCGTGCGGGCGACCTTGAGGCCTCGCCCGCCGCCGCCGTACGCCGCCTTGATGGCGATGGGAAGACCCACCTGCTCGGCGAACGCCACGACCTCGTCGGCGCCCGCGACCGGGCCGGGGGTGCCCGGTGCGAGGGGTGCTCCGACCTTCTCGGCGACCGCGCGGGCGGTCACCTTGTCGCCGAGGGCCTCGATCGCCTCGGGCGACGGGCCGATCCACACCAGCCCTGCCGCGATCACGGCGCGGGCGAACTCGGCGTTCTCGGCGAGGAACCCGTAGCCCGGGTGAACGGCGTCGGCGCCCGAGCGGCGCGCCACCGAGAGGATCTTGTCGATCGACAGGTACGTCTCGGCGCTGGTCGAGCCCTCGAGCGCGTACGCCTCGTCGGCGAGGCGGGCGTGCAGGGCGTCGCGGTCCTGGTCGGCGTAGACGGCGACGGAGGCCTTCCCCGCATCGCGGGCGGCGCGTATGACGCGAACGGCGATCTCGCCGCGGTTGGCAATGAGAACCTTGGCGATCTGGGGCATGGATGCCAGCCTACCGACGGCATCCCGAGGGCTTTTGACCGGTTCATACAAGAACCGACGAGAAACGTGGGATTCCTACTACAAGGCCCGTCCGCCCCCGGCGATGCCTGCGCTACAGCGTGACGGGCTCGGTCTCCGACGATCCCAGCGACGGGTCCGTGGTGTTCCACAGTGCCGTCCACTCGACGCCCAGCTCGCGGACCAGCAGGCGCAGCGTCGACACCGACATGCCGACGACCGTCGAGGGATCGCCCTCCACGCGCTCGATGAAGGCGCCGCCCAGACTGTCGACCGTGAACGCTCCGGCCACGTGCAGCGGCTCGCCGGTGGCGACGTACGCCTCGATCTCGGCATCCGTCACGTCCTCGACGAAGGAGACGGATGCCGCGGCCGTCGCATGCACCTCCCGCGGAGCTTCGCCGGGCTCGATGCGCACGACGGCGTGCCCCGAGTGCAGCACGCCGGTGCGGCCGCGCATCGTGCGCCACCGCGCGACGGCGTTCTCGGGGGTGTAGGGCTTTCCGAGCACCTCGCCGTCGAGCTCGAACATCGAATCGCCGCCGATGACGATGCCGTCGAAATCGGGGATGTCGTCGCGCAGCCGCGCCGCCACGTCGGCGGCCTTCCGCCGAGCGAGCAGGAGCACGTGCTCGTCGGGCGCCAGGGTGCGGCTCTCCGACGCCTCGACCGTCGCGATGACGGCCTCTTCGTCGACGTCCGGGGCGACCGTCAGAGGCCGGATGCCGAACTGTCCCAGCAGCATGAGCCGGGCGGGCGAAGTCGAGGCGAGGCAGACGCGCATGCCTCCACGGTACGCGGCCGAGCCGTAGGCTCGACGGATGAGCGGAACCGGCGACCTCCTCGACCTCGACATCACGGGCGTCGCCCACGGCGGCGTCTTCGTCGCCCGGCACGAGGGGCGGGTCGTGTTCGTGCCCGACACGATTCCGGGGGAGCGCGTCCGCGTGCGACTGACCGACACGGCCAAGTCGTCGTTCTGGCGGGCCGAGACGCTCGAGGTGCTCGACGCGTCCCCGCACCGGCAGCTGCACGTGTGGCGCCAGGCCGACGTCGACGTGCCGCCCGAGCAGCGTCCTGGCGGGGCCGACTTCGGACACATCTCCCTCGAGCACCAGCGCCGGCTCAAGCTCGAGGTGCTGCTCGACGCGCTGCACCGCTTCGGCGGTGTCTCCGACGCCACCGCGAGTATCGAGTCGGCGCTTCCGATCCTTGCTGAGTCCACCGACGCGCTCGCCGGCGACCCCGTTGCCGAGGAGACCTTCGACGGCACCGCCTGGCGCACGCGCGTCAGCCTGCACGTGGATGCCGACGGCAACGTCGGTCAGTACGCCGCCCGCAGCCACCGCGTGGTGCCGCTCGAGGATCTGCCGCTCGCGACCGCCGAGGTCGAGCGCGCGGCCCTGGAACTCCGCGGCGGCGAGCCCGGGCGCGGCGACCTGGTGCAGCCGGCGGATGGGCGGGTTCGCGTGCTGCCGCGCCCGGAGCGCCGACCGGATGCCGGGGGCCGCCGCGGCAGCGGCCGCCGTGGTCGCCGCGCGCCCGAGGCCGAGACGGTCATCGAGCGCGTCGACGGTCGCGAGTTCCGCGTCGATGCGGGCGGCTTCTGGCAGGTCCACCGTCTCGCCGCCCACTCGCTCACTGCGACGGTCACGGGGGCTCTGCAGAGTCTGCGTGCCGACGGGCCGATCCGTCAGTCCGGTGGGCTCTGGATCGACCCCGACGCCTCCCACCTCGATCTCTACGGCGGGGTCGGCCTGTTCGCTGCGACGCTCGGCAAGCTCGGCGGACCCTCGACGCGGGTGACCAGCGTCGAATCCGACCCCCGCGCCACCGACCACGCGGGCGAGAACCTGGTCGATTGGGTCGGCGCGCGTGCCGAGACCGGGCGCGTCGACCGGTGGCTGGCGCGGCTCGCGGTCGAGGCATCCGCCGGCGAGCGCGAGCGGCTGTCACGGGGAGTCGTCCTCCTCGACCCGCCCCGCTCCGGGGCCGGGCGCGAGGTCGTGGAGCACATCACGGCGCTCGCTCCCGCGACGGTGGTGTATGTGGCGTGCGATCCCGTCGCCCTCGCGCGCGACATCGCGACCTTCCGCGCCGGTGGCTACGACCTCGCCCGAGTCGACGCGCTGGACCTCTTCCCGAACTCGCATCACGTCGAAGCCGTGGCGGTTCTCACCCGCGACGCTCGCTGAACGAATGGCCATGTACGGGTTAACGGCAGATAGGCTTTGCGCGACTATGAAAGCCGAACTCGCGCCAAGACGCGCCTCCCTCGAGGGAGAACCCGATTTCTATGGCGTCTTGCGACCGCTGGCATCGACGTACGCGGCGCGTCGATCAGTGGAGCGCATTGCCGTTGTGGGCAATCAGCCGCTCGAAGCGTCCGCAACGAGAGCAGAGGTCATCGACTCAGCAGACCTTGTTTTTCGAGTGAACGGGTTCAGGCTCGACGAACCTGATGAGGCACCTGCTGTTGGCACGAAGGCCGACGTTGTGGTCTTCAATCGCGGTGTCCGCCCCACGCCTTGGTTCTTCTCCGGATATCGCGAGCGGCTCTACCTCCTCATCGAGCCCGGTCGCATGCAATGGGAGTGGGAGGTCTACCCGCATTTCTGGCCTAGAGACCTGGGTTTCGTAACCGTGCCCAACCGTGATGTGATCATTCCTCTCGGCCGAGAGATCGGACTCGATCCGGAGCATGATGGAGAGTGGGCGACGACTGGAACTACGATGATGTGGATCGCTGCGCATCTGTTCCCGAACGCGGCCCTTGACGTCGCTGGACTCTCGTTCGTCGACGATCCTGAGCAAACCTCATGGGAGCATGCGTATGGTGATGCCTGCCCAGTGGGGCCGGAACACCGCATCGCCAACGAAGGTCGCCTTGCCCGCCGGTGGATCGACAGCGGTCGCATCCGCTTCCATCGTTGAAGTTCTGAGCTAGAGGATGATCATGTTGAATCGGATCCGCGAACGCCTGACGCGCGCCGTCGAGCGGCGGGTGGACCAGCGACTCGATCAGTGCCTCGATCAGCGACTCGATTATCGACTCGAAGCTCTCCGCAACGAGCAGCGCATCGAAGCGGATGCTCTGCGCGACGAGGTCGCACGAGTGCGTGATCGCGTCGCGGCGGATTACGGGCACTTGAGGACCGAGTTCGATCGCGTCGCACCGCAGGTCGCGGCGCTCGAATACCGCTTCGAGTCGCTGCGGCGGCAGTTGAGCATGTCCGAAACTGATTCGGCTGAGGCTCAGACGCATGCCGAACTCGAACACGAACGTGCCCGCCTCCGGCTGGAGTTGATCAGCCACTACGAAGAACGTCTCCGCCGCCTTGAGGAACCGACTCCATGACCTCGGTGCTCGCGGGGAGTTCGATTCTCATCACGGGCGGAACGGGGTCTCTCGGAAAGGCACTGACCCGGGAGCTCCTGACCAACCGCAACGTCGGGCGACTGGTCATCCTCAGCAGGGACGAGCTCAAGCAGTTCGAGATGCGTCAGCAGTTCGGCGACGATCCTCGTTTGCGCTGGTTCCTCGGCGACATCCGCGACGTCGGTCGGCTGCGGCGCGCGATGCACGGAGTCGACTATGTCATCCATGCCGCAGCCTTGAAGCAGGTGGACACTGCGGAGTACAACCCCTTCGAATTCGTCGAGACCAATGTGCGCGGCTCCCAGAACGTGATCGAGGCCGCGATCGATACCGGCGTGGCACGGGTGGTCGCGCTGTCGACGGACAAGGCCTCGAGCCCCATCAACCTGTACGGCGCGACAAAGCTCGCGGCGGATCGGATGTTCATCGCGAGCAACCACTACGCCGCGAACTACCGGACTCGTTTCGCTGTGGTTCGCTATGGCAACGTGTCGGGTTCTCGCGGGAGCATCGTACCGAAGTGGCGGGAACTCGCGAACGCGGGCCAGCCGCTGCCGATCACCGACCGGCGGATGACGCGCTTCTGGATCACCCTCCCTCAGGCGGTCGAGTTCGTGCTCGCCTCGTTCGACGTGATGACCGGCGGCGAGCTCTATGTGCCACGTATCCCCTCGGTGCGCATCACCGACCTTGCCGAGGCCGTCGCCCCAGGAGCCGAGACAGTCGAGATCGGCATCCGCCCCGGCGAGAAGTTGCACGAGGAGATGATCGCGGAGGATGATGCGCGTCGCACGCTCGTGCTGGGGGATCGCTTCGTCGTGCAGCCTCATCTGAGTGGCTGGGGCTATACGACGCCGGCGGACGGCGTCCCGTTCCCCGAGGGCGAGAGCTACCGCTCCGATCGGAACCAGAAATGGCTGAGCGTCGACGACCTGCGGACGATTCTGAGCGCAGCGTGAACAGGAACATCCCCTATGGGCGCCAGTCGATCGACCGGGCCGATGTCGATGCAGTCGTCGCCGCACTGACATCCGACTGGCTCACGACGGGGCCAGCGGTGGTCCAGTTCGAAAATGCGGTGAGCTGTGCAGCCGGAGTGGACATTCCGGCCGTCGCCGTTACGAGCGGGACGGCGGCACTCCACACGGCATATCACGCTGCGGGCGTCCGTCCCGGCACGGAGGTGGTCACTTCGCCGCTGACGTTCGCAGCCACCGCATCCACCGCGGCTCTCCTCGGCGCCACGATCGTGTTCGCGGACGTGGACGCCGTCACAGGCAACCTCGATCCTGACGCCGCCGCGGCAGCGGCATCACATCGCACCGCGGTCGTTGCGGGGGTCGACTATGCCGGTGTGCCGGTGGATGCGACCCGCCTGGCGGTGGTGGCGCACGACGCTGGCGCGCTCTTCTTGGAAGATGCCGCGCACTCGCTCGGCAGTCTCCTGAACGGTGTTCCGGTCGGTGGTCTCGCCGACGTGACCACGTTCTCGTTCTTCCCGACGAAGAACGCGACGACGGCCGAGGGCGGTGCGGTCGTCACTGGAGACGCCGCGCTGTCGGACCGGGCCCGCGCGTTCCGCAACCACGGTCTGGTCCGCGACCGCGCCCGGCAGCGCTGGCCCGATGAAGGGCCGTGGCATCAGGAGATCGCCGATTTCGGCCTGAACTACCGATTGCCCGACGTGCTCGCCGCCCTGGGGTCAAGTCAGCTGTCGCGCCTCGGGTCCTTCAAAGCGCGCCGCAACGCGGTGTTCGAGCGCTATCGCGACGGGCTCTCCGATCTCGCAGGCATCGAGCTGCCCCGCTGCCCACCGAATGCCGACCCGATGTGGCACCTCTACCCGGTGCGCGTCCCAGTCGAGGAACGCCGGCGCATCTTCGAAGAACTCCGCGCTGACGGAATCGGCGTCCAGGTCAACTACATCCCCGTGTATTGGCACCCCGTGTTCCAAGACCTCGGCTACCGTCGAGGCCTCTGCCCGGTGGCCGAAGACTGGTACCGACGGGAGATATCCCTTCCGATGCACGCCTCGCTCACCGTAGACGATGTGGACCACGTGATCGAAGCGGTGAGGAAGGCGATCGGCGCGTGAACGCCCGCGTCGTTGCCGTCATACAGGCGCGAATGGGCTCTACGCGGCTTCCAGGAAAGGTGCTGCGGGAGCTCGATGGACGCCCTGTGCTCGACTGGGTCGTCAGCGCGGCCTTATCGGCGAGGGAGGTCGACGACGTGGTCGTGGCGACCTCGGCACTGACAGCCGACGATCCGATCGCTGCCTGGGGGCGGGAGCGCGGGGTGGGCGTCGTACGGGGCAGCGATTCCGACGTGCTGTCCCGATTCGCGCTCGCGGCGGCCGAAACGCGGGCAGACGCGGTTGTGCGGCTCACCGCGGACTGCCCGCTGCTTGACGCGGTCCTGATCGATCAGGTGATCGCGGTGTGGCGCGGGGATCCGGGTCTCGGATATGTTGCGACGACGTTGAACCGCACGCTTCCCCGCGGCCTGGATGTCGAGCTGGTCTCGCGTGAGGTGCTCGATGAGATGGATCGCACGGCGGTGGGGTATGACCGCATCCATGTAACCAGCCGCGCATACAGCGTCGACTCGGTCGTGCCACGGGCCGGCATCATCGTCGCGCCGGCATCCTCCCACCTGCGGGTGACGCTCGACGTCGAGGAGGACGCAGCCTTGCTGGACGCGCTCGTGCCACTGCTGCCGCGCCCGCCTCGGTGGCGTGATGTGGTGCGGATCCTGGAGGCGCACGCAGAGCTCGTCGCGTTGAACGCCGGCGTCGCGCAGAAGCGGATCGAGGAGGGATGAGCGCGGTCTTGTTCCGCAGCGACGCGACTCTGCGCGGGGGGATCGGTCATTTTGTCCGTACCGTGGCGATTGCGGAAGAGCTCGTCGCGCGGGGGCGTCGCGCAGTCCTATCGGGCGAGATCGAGTCGCCCCTGGCGCTCCAGATGGTGCGCACGGCCGAGATCACGGTGGTGCCGCCGGCGATGAACTCGGGGGAGTTGCTCGAGCAAGCGGCCGAAATCGACGCAGCGATGATCCACATCGATCGCTACGAGGGATTCTCCGACATCCGGGCTCTCGCTCGCGGGCGAGGCACCATCATCTCGACCGCCACCGACGCTCAATACGGTCGGCGCCCGGCGGACGTGATCGTCGACGCCGGGCCCCGCGCCACCCATGAGTTCCACGAGCTGTATGCGGATGCGGATGTGTGTCTCGGACCTGATCATGCGTTGTTGCGACGCGGACTCTCCGCGGCTGCGACGCACGCGGGTCCCGCCAGACGGAGCGGTGTGCATGCCTTGGTGCTGATGGGCGGAACGGATGCTGCGGATTACGGTCCGGCAGTCGCGCGGGCCGCTGCCGGTGTCGCGGGGGTGACACGAGTCGGCCTGGTCGGCGCGCCTGGGCCGGCGCCGGGAGTGATCCCTGTTCCGAGGAGTCCGGACGTGACCGAGCTCCTCGACGGTTGGGACCTCGTCATCACCGCCGCGGGTACGACGGTATGGGAGATGGCGGCGCTCGGAGTGCCGATGGCCCTCATCGGTGTTGCGGAGAACCAGCGAGATCACTACGACACGCTGCTCGCGGCGGGTGCCGCGGTCGGGCTAGGCTTCCTTCCGTCGAAGGACGAGCTCGCCGTCGCCGACCTTGCCGAAGTCATCGCCGACGCAGACGCCCGTCTGGGGATGGCCGAACGAGCCCGCCGCATCGTCGACGGTCGCGGGGCCGCCCGCGTGGTTGATGTCTGGGACGCTGTCGCGGCGGATCGGGTCTCGGCATCGCTGGAGCTCCGCCCCGCAGCGATGCGCGACGCCGGGCGACTCTACGCGTGGCGCAACGATCCGCTCGTTCGGCGGCAGTCGCGCCACATCGAGGCGGTGCGCTGGCCGGAGCATCTGTCCTGGCTGCGGCGCTCACTCGACCGGCCGGAACGCCGACTGTACGTCGCGAATCGGGGCGGTCCTGTCGGCACCGTGCGGCTCGATGCGACCGCACCCGGGGAATGGGAGGTCTCGGCCACCGTCGCACCGCATCAGCGCGGTCGCGGTATCGGAAGCCAAATGATCGATCGCGCTCTGACGACGCTCGCCAGGGATGGCGGACGCACCGTCACTGCCGAGCTCCGCCACGACAACGATTCCTCGCGTGCACTTTTCCGACGGTCCGGATTCATCGCCGTCGACTCGCCTGCAGACGGTTGGGAACGGTGGGTCAAGCGTCTCTGACGGGGAAGACGGATGTCGCTGCGCCGATCAGATGAGGTCCCAGGACAGCGGCGTCCCTCGCCGCACATCTCTTGCGAACGTTCGGCCGGCAACGGTGGCCCAGTCGGAGGGCGCGAGACCCCCTGCCGGACGAATGGAGCGGACGTTGTCGGCGCTCACGACCGCCCCAGCGCGGACGTCCTCGACCACCCATAGCGAGCGGCGCAGCCTGCGGCTCTCAGCTTCGCCCGGCGTGAAGCCCGGCGTCGCGTCGCCAAGAGCTTCCCAGGCATGCCGTGCCTCCTGCGTGAGCAGGGCGAACTCCCCGGGCTCGAGTGAGAACGCAGCGTCGACCCCACCATCTGCTCGCGAGATCGTCAGATGCTTCTCGATCACGCTCGCGCCGTGGGCGACTGCGGCCAGCGCTGCGCCGATTCCGGGGGTGTGATCGGAGAAGCCCACCTCGACATCGAGAGCGGCGCGCAGCGTCGGGATGCTGCGGACGTTGGCCTCGCGCGGGTCGGCAGGATAGGACGACACGCATGAGAGGAGGATGATCTCGGCGGCGCCGCCGTCACGCAGCGTCTGGATCGCCTGCGTCGCCTCGAGCAAGCTGGCCGCGCCGTTCGACAGAATGACGGGTCTGCCGGTCGCTGCGACGGTCCGCAGGAGCGCCGTATCGCCGATCTCGAGCGACGCGATCTTGTACGCCGGGGCGTCGAGCCCTTCCAGCAGCGCGACGGCCGTGGCATCGAACGGGCTCGAGAAGGGAATGACACCGCGTTCCCTCGCCCGTGCGAACATCGCCTCATGCCAGGCCCACGGCGTGTGCGCCTGGGTGTACAGCTCGTAGAGTGTTCGCCCTCCCCAGAGCCCGTGCTCGTCGGAGACGCGGAACGCGCGTGCGTCGACGTCGATCGTGATGGTGTCCGCGGTGTACGTCTGGAACTTGACCGCGTCCGCGCCGGCATCTGCAGCGGCGTCGATGATCGCGAGGGCTCGATCGAGGTCGCCGCCGTGATTTCCCGAGACCTCGGCTATCACGAATGGGGGATGCTCGGTGCCGACGGGTCGCCCGGCGATGATCACAGCGTGGGGGGTCATGGTCGCCTTTCTGCTCATTCAGGCTACAAGGTCGCCGGTCGCGCGCCGCACGTGGCTAGGCTGGCCGAATGACACGGGTGGCCTTCATCGACGACCACGAGTCGGTTCGGCTCGGGCTCGAGGCGGCCTGCCTCCGTGCCGAGGCGATGAACGTCGCCTTCTCCGGGAGCACCGTCACGGAGTACGTGCAGTGGCGCGCGTTGTCGCGCCACCCCCCGGCGGACGTCGTGGTGCTCGACCTGACGCTCGGCGACGGCACCACGGTCACCGAGAACGTGCGACGCCTGGTGCTCGACGGATCGAGCGTCATCATCCACAGCGTCGCCGACCGGCCTGCGGCGGTGCGTGAGGCCCTCGCAGCCGGCGCGGCCGGCGTGGTGAGCAAGTCCTCACCCATCGGCGACGTCATCGCGGCGGTCCGCACCGTGTCGCGGGGCGAGCCGCTCAACAACGTCGAGTGGGCCAGCGCCGTCGAGGGCGACCGCGCCTTCGCGGACGCGCAGCTGTCCGCGCGGGAGCGGGACGTGCTGCGGCTCTACGCCGCAGGCCTCCCGCTGAAGGTGGTCGCCGACCGGCTCGGAGTCGCGTACTCCACGGCGAAGGAGAACATCACGCGCATACGCGTCAAGTACGTCGAAGTCGGGCGCCCCGCGCCGACCAAGATCGACCTGCTGCACCGCGCCGTCGAGGACGGCATCCTCGTCGAACCGTCCGCCGACCCGGGAGACAGCACGCGTGGCCGTTGACGCGCAGACCGGCCTGCTCGACACGGCGTGGGGTCAGATTCCTCACTCCCCGCAGGTCACGGTCGGCATCGGATCGTTCACGCGGTCCCGTGTCGAGCGCATCATCTCGCTCGTCGGCGGAGCGTTCGGGTCGCTGATCCTCGGCCTCCAGGCCTTCCTGACGGCGCTCGGATCGACCGACGAGAGGCCTGGCTGGCACGAGGCCCTGATGATCTCGGTGTTCGGCACGCTCGCCGTCATGATCCTCGCCTGCGTCATCGGGCGCGGCGTCCGTGTCGCGGCCGGCGTCTTCGCCCTCGTGTACGTGCTCGCGCTCGTCGCCTGGCCGATCGCCACGGCGGGCGTCGTGTCGACGTCCATCGACGAGCCGTGGATCTGGTATCTCCTGAACCTGGCGACGCTCGCCGCCGTTCTGGCCTTCCCCTTCCCGCTCCAGATCGGGTGGACGATTCTCGCGCCCGTCCTCTTCGGCGTGGTCAGGCTCATGCAGGTCGGCTTCGCGAGCGAGTTCTGGTTCACCGTCGGCCTTGACGTGTCGTTCGCCCTGATCCTGGGCGGGGTCATCCTGACCCTCGGCTGGCTGTTCCGCTCGATGGCGGTGAACGTCGACGAGACGCGCGCCCGCGCGGTCGCGTCGTACGCCCGGGCTGCGGCCGCGGATGCTGCCGAGCAGGAGCGCGTCGCCGTCGCCGCGCTGATGCACGACAGCGTGCTGGCGGCGCTCATCGCCGCCGAGCGGGCCAGCACGCCCCGTGAGCGCACCCTGGCCGCATCCATGGCCCGTGAGGCGCTCACCCGGCTGGCCAACACCGAACAGGACGCGCACGAGGGCACGGACGAGCCGTGGGATCTCGCGGCGCTCGCGGCGGAGATCGACGCCGCGGCCGGTGAGCTCGGCGTGGACGTCGACATCCAGCGCGAGTTCGACGGTGCCGGGCCGTCTATCCCCGGACGGGTGGCCCGCGCTCTCGCTCTCGCCGCCACGCAGGCGGTGGCCAACGCGCTCCAGCACGCCGGCGGAGCGGGGCTGGGGATCGCCGTCATGGAGACGGGTGCGCGGGTGCGCGTCGAAGTGCACGACGCCGGCGAAGGCTTCGACCTCGACGCCGTCCCCGACGACCGGCTGGGCATCCGGGCGTCGATCATGGCCCGCGTCGCCGCCGTCGGCGGCCATGCCGACCTCGAGACCGGCCCCCATGGGACCGTCGTGCGACTGACCTGGCAGGAGTCCACCGCATGATCAGTGTCAAGAACGTGCTGGTCCTGCTGGCCGTCGCCTTCACGGCGTACCTCGCCGCACGCGGTCTGTCGTGGACCGGACCGGTTGCGCAGCCGCTCGTCGTGGTGATCGCGCTCGTGTTCTACCTGGCGACCACCTGGCTCTGCATCTTCTGGGAGCCGGCATCGACCCGCTCGACACCCCAGACGGGTGCCGCGGGGGCGGGTGCGGCGGCAGCGAGCGCAGGTGCCGATGGTGACCCGAAGGCGCTGGCCGAGGGCATCCGTGGTCCCGTGCCGCTCCCCGCGATCGCTCAGGTCCTGGCCCTCGCGTGTGCGGTGATCGTGCCCAGCGCGATCTCGGTCGCCGTCGGAGCGGCGTCGCGGACGGAGCCGTTCGCGACGTGGTACCTCGGAGGCATCGGCGCGCTCATGACCATCGTCATGGTGCGGCGCCGGCCGTGGACCGCCTGGACCGGCATCGTCGCGCTCACGGTGGCCTCCATGGTCTGGATGGGTCCGCTGAACGCGCTAGCGCTCGGCCTCGTGGGTTCCATCGTGTGGGTGACCTGCGCGCAGCTGCTCGTGTTCTCGATGGATCGGGCCGCACGCGACACCTCGCGCCTCACGCGGCTGCAGCGGGCCGCCAGCGGATGGCAGACGTCGCAGGTGGTCCGTCAGCGCGAGCGTCGCGTGCAGGTGCAGAAGGCGCTGGCCGTCGCCGGGCCGGTGCTCACGCGAACGGTTGCGCACGCGGGCCGGTTGACCGACGCTGACCGGCTCGAGGCGAGGATCGCGGAGGGCAAGCTCCGGGACGAGATGCGGGGGCCCCGGCTGCTCGACGATGCGGTGCGCGCCGAGCTCGAGCGCGCGCGGCGCAGGGGCGCCAACGTCACCGTTCTCGACGAGGGCGGGCTCGACGGCGTCGACGAGGAGCAGCTCGGCGTGATCCGGGCCCAGCTCGCGGACGCGCTGCGATCGGCCGCCTCGGACCGGCTGTACATCCGCACCTCGCCCGACGAGCGGGTCGCGGTCACTGTCGTGGGACGCTCGCCCTCCGTCGGCGGTCCCAGCGATGAGGACTCCGTCGACCTGTGGTTGGAGATCCCGCACCCGGGCAGGGCCTGAGTCGCGGGGCGCACGACGCGTCCGGACCGAGACCGAGGCGCAAGATCACGACGGGTGAGGCAGAGCCACGGGTGCGACCCGACGAGTGCGGGCGACGCCCGAGGCGCTCACGACACCGCGCCGGGCATACTCGCTCCCCGCCCGGAGGGGGAGGGGATACCAGGCGGGGAACGGGGATCGAAGGAGGCGAGGGGCGGCGAAGCCGCCCGCCCCTCGCCTGCGCGGACGGTTACCCGAAAACCGTCCGCATGGCCGGACCCGAAGCAACCGCAGAGCGGAGTCGGATCGGCCGAACGCAGAAGCGTTCCAGCGAGTCAAGTATCTCCGGGCCGCAACAGGTGTGTCTGTAGGTATTTCGGGGGACAAAACCGTCCGGTCGCTGAGCGAGCGAGGAACAAGCGAGACGAAACGTTCGAGGACGTGTCGCGGGTCGGGCGAGAAGGCTTGGTGGCGCTCCGCTCAACGATCCGTGCCGCAACGCGCACGCACATGGTTCAGGTTCAGCCGAACCGGCCCCAGCCCAGGTCCCTGTTGAGCGGCGCGCGCAGCGAGCGCTGCGACAGCTCCCAGGCGGTGCGGCGCACGCGATCGTCGGCGACCGCCTCGGCCGCCTCACCCGTGTATGCCTCGGTGACGACGGCGATCAGCGCCGCGAGCTCCTCCTCCGTGGCGGCGCCGCGGAGGATGTCGATCGTCACGCTGTCGCCCGACGTCTCCGAGTGCGCCGACCCCGGCCGTGCCGGGTCGCCGCCGCCGGGCGAGGCAGGCGACGCGTCTCGGCCATCCGCGATGCTCACAGCGGGATGTTCCCGTGCTTCTTGGGCGGCAGGCTGGCACGCTTGCCGCGGAGCGCCCGCAGTGCCTTGGCGATCGACACGCGCGTCTGCGCCGGCTCGATGATGCCGTCGAGTTCCCCGCGCTCGGCCGCGAGGAAGGGCGAAGCCACGTTGTAGGTGTACTCGTTGGCCAGGCGTGTGCGCACTGCCGCGACATCCTCTCCCGCCTCTTCCGCACGCTTGATCTCGCCGCGGTAGAGGATGTTCACGGCGCCCTGGCCGCCCATGACGGCGATCTCGGCCGTCGGCCACGCGAGGTTCACGTCGGCACCCAGCTGCTTGGACCCCATGACGATGTAGGCGCCGCCGTAGGCCTTGCGGAGGATGACCGTGACCAGCGGCACGGTCGCCTCGGCGTAGGCGTAGAGCAGCTTGGCGCCGCGACGGATGACGCCGGTCCACTCCTGGTCGGTGCCCGGCAGGTAGCCGGGCACGTCCACCAGGGTGACGATCGGGATGGAGAACGCGTCGCAGAAGCGCACGAAGCGGCTGGCCTTCTCACCGGCCTCGATGTTCAGCGTGCCCGCCATCTGCGAGGGCTGGTTGGCGATGATGCCGACCGAGCGACCCTCGACGCGGCCGAAGCCGATGACGATGTTCGGTGCGAACAGCGGCTGCACCTCGAGGAAGTCCTCGGCGTCGACGATGCCGCGGATCACCTGGTGGATGTCGTACGGCTGGTTCGGCGAGTCGGGGATGATCGCGTTCAGGGCGCGGTCGGCATCCGTCGTCTCGAACTCGAAGCCGCTCTCGTAGACGGGCAGCTCCGCCATGTTGTTGTCGGGGAGGAAGCCGAGCATCGAGCGGACATAGTCGATCGCGTCGTCCTCGTCCTCGGCGAGGTAGTGCGCGACGCCCGAGCGGGTGTTGTGCGTGTGCGCGCCGCCGAGCTCCTCCATGCCGACGTCCTCGCCGGTCACCGTCTTGATGACGTCGGGACCGGTCACGAACATCTGGCTCGTCTTGTCGACCATGACGACGAAATCGGTGAGGGCGGGGGAGTAGACGGCCCCGCCGGCCGCGGGGCCCATGATGATCGAGATCTGCGGGATCACCCCTGACGCCCGGGTGTTGAGGCGGAAGATCTCGCCGTACTTGCCGAGGGCGACCACGCCCTCCTGGATGCGCGCGCCGCCGGAGTCGAGGATTCCCACGATGGGGATGCCGGAGCGCAGCGCGAACTCCATGACCTTGATGATCTTCTCGCCGGCGACCTCGCCGAGCGACCCGCCGAAGGTCGAGAAGTCCTGCGAGTACACCGCCACCGTGCGCCCGTGGATCGTGCCGACGCCGCTGACGACCGAGTCGCCGTAGGGCCGGGAGCGATCCATGCCGAAGGCGGTGGTGCGATGGCGCACGTACTCGTCGAGCTCCACGAAGCTGCCGGTGTCGAGGAGCATCTCGATGCGCTCGCGCGCGGTGCCCTTGCCCTTCGCGTGCTGCTTCTCCTTCGCGATCTCCTCGGGATCGAGGACGGCCTCCTGGAAGCGTGCGCGGAGGTCGGCGATCTTGCCGGCGGTCGTCGAGAGGTCGGGCTGATCGGTCACGGATTCCACCCTATCGGCGGGCTCGGGGGATCTGTTGGAGGGTTCGCACAAGGGGTCGCGGCATCCGCTGTCGGTCCTCGGGGCATCTGGCTGCGGAAGCCCACTCCGTCGCGGGGCCCCCCGCGCCGCGGAATCGCGAAAGGGCAGAGTTCCGCAGGCAGAGACGGGCGTAGCGTGAGCAGCATGACGCACTCATCGTCGTACTCGTCCGAGGGCTTCCCGCTCACCGCCGCCGTCAGCCCGCGCGTGCAGGTGGTGGAGACCACCGACTCCACCAACGCCGATGTCGTGCGCCACGTCGTCGACGCACCGCACGAATGGCCCCACCTGTCGCTCCTGCTGACCACCGACCAGCGCGCCGGACGCGGTCGCCTCGATCGCACCTGGGTGACGCCGCCGGGATCCGCGCTCGCCGCCTCGGTCGTGATCGATGCCGCGGCTATTCCGGCTGCAGCCCGCGGGTGGATCCCGCTGCTGGCGGGCGCGGCCATGACGCGGGCGATCGCCGCGCAGCTGGCGGGGAGCGCGCACACCGCCACGCTGAAGTGGCCGAACGACGTGCTCGTCGACGGCGGCAAGATCTGCGGCATCCTCGCCGAAGTCGTGCCTGGCCATCCCGACGTCGTCGTCATCGGATCGGGAGTGAACACGCGGATGCCGCAGGGCGACCTCCCCGTCGACACGGCGACGTCGTTCGCGGTCGTGGGTGCGACGTGCGACGAGGACCGCCTGCTCGCCGACTACCTCACCGCCCTCGATGAGCAGCTCACGGCGCTCGCTGCCGCGGGAGGGGATGCCGCGGCATCGGGCGTGCTCGGCGAGGTCGAAGCCCTCTGCGGCACGCTGGGGAGCGAGGTGGCGGTGTCGCTGCCGGACGGCCAGACCCTGTGGGGCCGCGCGCGGCGCATCGACCACGACGGGCGCCTGGTGGTCGAACAGGACGGCGAGTACGAGAGCGTCGTATCGGCCGGCGACGTCGTTCACGTGAGGCCGCGCCCGTCGGGATCCTGACGGGAAGGGTATCTCGGCCGAACTCTCCGGGTTCGGGGCGCATCGTGAGCATTCGGGGCGCACCGCGTCCGCCCCGAGCGTGCGCGACGCGCCCCAAACCCCTGTCCAACGGGGCCTTTGCGCGACCGCGGATGACGGAAAACGGCGGGTGCACCCCGAACTGTCGGCGGCTCGCCGCACAATGGGTGCATGACGCAGCCGACGAGCTACGGCGGCAGACCGCTCACGCCGGCCCCCGGTGCACCCACGCCGGAGCTTCTCGTCGCGCGCTTCCGCCCGCACGCCCGGCGGCTCGCCTGGTCGGCGCTGGTGCTCATCGCGGTCGCCGGCGCCTGCGGATACTTCTACGGCAACCTCCCCGCGCCGTTCGAGAACTGGATGCTGGTGGCCGCGGCCGCCGCGGTGGTGCTGCTGCTCGTGCTCGTTCCGTACCTGGCCTGGGCCGGGCACGTCTACACGATCACGACGCGGCGTGTGATGGAGCGTCGAGGCATCTTCGCCGCGAAGCGCCGGGAGCTGGCGCACGTGCGGGGGTACACCCTCAAAGTGCATCGCGGCGTGCTGCAGCGCATGTGGGGCGCCGGCACGATCACCCTCAGCAACGGGGTCGATGAGCCGCTGCGGCTCGCCAACATCCCGAGCGCCGATCTCGTGCACGAGGCCCTTGTCGACCAGGTCGAGGTGAATCAGATCCTCGCCCACCGCGACGCGCAGCCGCTCCCGCCCGGCCAGCCGCCGGCCGTTCCGCCCCGGCCGCCGCTCCCACAGGCCTGACCCCGGCTCGTCCATCACCCCGCAGTGCGGGATGATGGAGGGGTCTTGAGGCGAGAGGGAGAGTGCATGGCGCTGCGAGTCGGAGTCGTCGGAGGAGGCCAGCTGGCCCGCATGATGATCGCGCCGGCGGTCGAGCTCGGTGTCGAGCTGCGCGTGCTCGCCGAAGACGAGGGGATGTCGGCATCCCTCGCCGCCACCGCCGTCGGCGACTACCGCGATGCGGCGACCGTGCTCGCGTTCGCGCGCGATGTCGATGTCGTGACCTTCGACCACGAGCACGTGCCGCAGGACGTCCTGGCGGCCCTCGTCGCCGAGGGCGTCGCCGTTCACCCCGGCCCCGACGCGCTGAGGTTCGCGCAGGACAAGCTGGTCATGCGCGCCCGCCTGCAGGAGCTCGGGATGCCGCAGCCCGACTGGGCGGCGGTCACGAACACCGAGGAGCTGCAGGCCTTCATCGACGACCACGGTGGCCACGCGGTCGTCAAGACGCCGCGCGGCGGGTACGACGGCAAGGGCGTGCGCGTGGTGTCGGCCGGCACCGAGGCCGAGGACTGGTTCGCGACGCTCGCCGAAGACGCCCACGGCGGTGCGCTCCTCGTCGAGGAGCTCGTCGCCTTCACGCGCGAGCTCGCCCAGCAGGTCGCGCGGCGGCCTTCCGGGGGGATGAGGGCGTACCCGGTCGTCGAGACGGTGCAGCGCGGTGGTGTCTGCGCCGAGGTGATCGCGCCCGCTCCGCACTCCAGCGGGCGGCTGCAGGAGGTCGCGTCCGGCATCGGCGTGTCGATCGCCGAGGGCCTCGGCGTGACCGGGATGCTGGCGGTCGAACTCTTCGAGACCACCGACGAGCGTCTGCTGGTGAACGAGCTGGCGATGCGCCCGCATAACAGCGGTCACTGGAGCCAGGACGGCGCGGTGACAAGCCAGTTCGAGCAGCACCTGCGCGCCGTGCTGGATCTGCCGCTCGGCGAGACGGAACCGGTCGCGGAGTGGTCCGTCATGGTGAACATCCTGGGCGGGCCGACGGAGGACTCGCTCGACGAGCGCTTCCCCGCAGCGATGGCGGAGCATCCGCAGGCGAAGGTGCACACGTACGGCAAGGCGCCCCGCCCCGGACGCAAGGTCGGTCACGTCAACGTCATCGGCGACGACCTCGACGACGTGGCGTACCGGGCGCGGGCAGCGGCATCCTTCTTCCTGGACTGAACGTCAGCGACGCCTCGACAGGCTCGGCGCCGAGGATCGCAGTGTCGATGGGCTGTCCCACCGGTCCGAGCTTGTCGAAGGGTCCGCGCCGTTGCGGGCATCTTCCAGCCTTCGCCCCTACCCTTGACGAGTGACTGCGCCCCCTGCTGATCCGCGGCCCCTCCATTCCTCGGAGGCGCCGCTCGTCGGCGTCGTGATGGGCTCCGATTCCGACTGGCGCGTCATGAGCGACGCCTCGCAGGCACTCACCGACTTCGGAATCGCGCACGAGGTCGAGGTCGTCTCGGCGCATCGCACTCCCGACAAGCTCCTGCGCTACGGGCGTGAGGCCCGGTCCCGCGGTCTGCGCGCGATCATCGCCGGCGCGGGCGGAGCGGCCCATCTTCCCGGCATGCTGGCCTCCCTCACCGCGTTGCCGGTCATCGGCGTCCCCGTGCAGCTGGCCACCCTGGACGGGATGGACTCGCTGCTGAGCATCGTGCAGATGCCCGCCGGCATCCCGGTCGCCACCGTCTCGATCAACGGCGCCAAGAACGGCGGGCTTCTCGCCGCGCGGATCCTCGGCGCCTCGGACCCGGCCGTCGCTGACCGCATCGAGGCCTACGCCCGCGACCTCGAAGCGCAGGTCGAGCAGAAGAACCGGCGGCTCAAGGAGTCGCTGTGAGCGTCATGAGCCCACCGAGCGTGAAGGCTCGTCCGACCCGGTCGAGTGTGGTCGAAGAGCGCCCGATACGGTATCCGGATGCCGCGTCCCGCGCTGTCATGACCCGCCGCGGTTGGTGGCTGGTCGCGCTGAACTTCCTGATCCCCGGGTCGGCCCAGGTGCTCGCCGGCAATCGCCGGCTCGGCCGGTTCGGCATCGGTGCGACGCTCGTGATGTGGGTGCTGCTCGTGATCGCGGTGCTGTTCGCGCTGCTCGCGCCGACCGCCGGACTGAGCATCGTGACGAGCGCGTGGCTGCCCGACTGGCTGGCCCTGCTCCGGCCCCTCCCGCTGCTGATCGCCCAGGCGCTGCTGATCGGCTACGCGGTGCTGTGGATCGTGTTGAGCATCGACACGCTGCGCCTCGTGCGCCTGGTCAAGACGGGACCCTGGGCGCGGTTCGCCATCGCGATCGTCGCCGTCGCGCTCATGGTGGTGGCCGGTGGCACCGCCGCCAAGGCGGCCGAGTACGTCGGAACCACCCGAGCCACCATCAGCACCATCTTCGGGGCCAGCGGTCCCACGGTGGCGCCGGACGACGGGTACTACAACATCCTGCTGCTGGGCGCCGACAGCGGAGAGGGTCGCGACTCGATGCGGTTCGACAGCATCTCGGTCGTGTCGGTCAACGCTGAGACGGGCGCGACGACGATCACCGGCATCCCTCGCGATATGCCGCACTTCCCGTTCGCCGAAGGCCCGATGCAGGAACGCTACCCCGACGGCCACGAAGGTCACGCCGACCCAAACTGCGGCTGGGGGAGTGGCATCAATCAGCTGCGCACCGAGGTCGAGGTGTGTCAGAACGGCGCCGACCTGTATCCGGATGCCGAGGCGAACGGCTCGGAGCCCGGCATCGAGGCGACCAAGGACGCCGCCGAAGGCATCCTCGGGATCAAGATCCCCTATTACGTGTTCGTCGACATGCACGGTTTCGCATCGCTCGTGGACGCACTGGGTGGTGTCGACATCAATGTGGTCGAGCGCCTTCCCAAGGGCGGTCCGCCCGACGGGGTCGACCCGCACGATGTCGACAGCTGGGCCATCGGCTGGATCGAGCCCGGGCAGCAGCACATGGACGGCGACACGGCGCAGTGGTACGCGCGCTCGCGGTACACGACGAGCGACTTCGACCGCATGCGGCGCCAGCGGGAACTGCAGGAGGCGATCCTGGCGCAGTTCACCCCCGATGTCGTGCTGACGCGATTCCAGGATGTGGCCGCGGCGGGTGCCGACCTCATCAAGACCGATCTGCCGCAGTCGTTCATCCCGACGCTCGTGGACCTCGGACTGAAGGCCAAGGAGCAGCCGGTCCAGACGATCGAACTGACACCGGCGGAGGGCATCGACGAGTTCGACCCCGACTACGCGTACATCGCCGAGCTCATGCAGACGACGCTCCACCCGCCGACCCCGACGCCCGAGGGCTGACTCATGGTCGCCACGCTGCGCGTCGTGCTGGATCAGCTCGTCGCACCGACCGAGCCCGAGCTCGCCGAGGCGTCACGCGAGCTCGCACGGGCCCTGGTGATCGCGGCGCCGTCCGGCTGCGAGGTCGAGGCCATCGCCCCCGCCGGGGGAGCGGATGACGCGTTGGCGGCGGTGCCGGGGTTGGCCGGCGTGCGTCGCACCGCACTGCAGCGCCGCGAACTCTCCGCGGCCCTGCAACTGGGCGTGGGCACCGGCATCGGCGGCGGCATGATCCACTCGCCGTCGCTGTTCGCGCCGCTCGTGCGGCACGATCGCCTGCACGACAACGACCAGACGGTCGTCACGGTATGGGATCTGCGTCCGTGGGAGTCGCCCGCCGAGCTGCCGCGTGCCGTCGTCGCGTGGCACAAGGCGATGCTGAAGCGCGCCGTCAAGCACGCGGACGCCGTCGTGGTGCCCACCCACTCGCTGGCCGCCCGGCTGCTCGAGATCGCCCCCTTGGGTGACCGGCTCCGGGTGATCGCCGGTGCCTCCCCGTCGGGGTTCTCGGTGCCTGTCGACGAGGTCGGCCGCCGTCGCGAGCTGGGGCTGCCCGAGGGCTTCGTGCTGCTGGCGGGTGGCCCGTTGGCTTCGGAGGGGCTGGATGCCGGACTCGCCGCGGTCGCGGCATCCCGCGTCGACCTGCCCGTCGTGGTCATCGACGTCGAGGAAGGCCACGAGCCGGCGGTCGTTGAGCTGGCCTCGGCGGCCGGCCTGCCCGAACGGCGCATGCACGTGCGCGGGGTGCTGTCGGCGGAGGATCGCGCCGCCGTGTTCGGCGCCGCGGTGGCGCTCGTCGCGCCATCCCGGCGTGGGGCGTTCCCCTGGCGCGTCGTCGACGCCCTGACGCTCGGTGTGCCGGTGATCGCGGCGTCGTCCGCCGTGCACGCCGAGGTCGTCGTCGAAGGCGGGGTCCTCATCACGGGCAGCGACGCGTCGAGCGTCGTCGACGGGCTCGGTGCGGCGCTGGCGGCGTCGCTCGGCTCGACCGCCGCGGCGGAGCGGCTGGGTGTGCTCGCGGGGGATCGGGGACGGGCATTCTCCTGGCGCGAGGCCGCCGACAAGGTGTGGATGCTCCACGCCGAGCTGTAGCGGGGTTTTTCATCTCAGGCCGCTCGTCTCCATCTGCGCTTCCGCGAGTATCGTGTCTACGATCCGCTGTGCGGCACCTGGTTCGCCGAAGAGCCTCCGAATGTTCTCCCGCTGGGTGCTTGCCAGAGGATCACCCTTCTCAGAAATGAGCTCAGCGATGGCACGGGCCGCGGCCACGTCCGGGACGCGGTGGACTCCGGAGACTATCCGTTCACCCACGCGATTGAACTCCACATGCTCGTCACGCTCCAGGAACAGCGTGGGAACCGTCAGCACCTGGGACTCCGTGATCATGCTGGGTCCGTCGGTGACCAGCAAGTCCGTCGCCGCAAGAACCGGGGCGTACTCGCCGCGCCAGTAGACCGTATTGGGGAGAGCTCGCCACATGGCAAGCCAGTCTTTGAAGTCAGCGGACTTGAGGGGGCTCTCGGGGCGCCGAAGTGTGCCTCGCAAGTATGGGTGGTGGGTGAAGACGAACTCGGTTCCGAGATCTTCGCTTGCCCAGCGCAGCATGTCGTCTTTCACCTGAGGGAACATGCCGAAGTCGTTCCACCCGTCGAGGATCGAGTGGTGCGCCGACCACAGGACTCGCCGCCGCTTTGCAGGAACCTCTGGAGATGGCCAAAATGGCGCCATCTTGCGAAGCGCGTCAGCCTTGGGATGCCCTACTGCTCGATACTGGCTGCCACCCGTCAATGTGTCTGTTCGGGCGATCTCGACGACATCCTCGTTTGCGACGAATACCAACCACGCCGCCCGATGCCAGTGCTGGTCGAGTGCGCTGTTCACCGGTGGATGGTCCCATGGCACGTTCTTCGTCGGATTCATCGTCTCGTACGGGATCAACGCCAACCGCGCCCACGCCAGGTTCTCGGCAGAAAAGGCAGAGTCCACATCTGAGTCCCACTGGGATTGACGGAACACCACGTCGGGGTCGAGAGCCAGCAGCAACTCGCGTGCCCACGTTTGCTCATCGTTGCGCAGGCGCAGATGCGGAACTCCCCGTTCGGCCAGGAATCGATGAATACGACCCTCACCCCGAGACTCATCTCCTCCTCCGTAGTGATGCGGGATCGTGACCACAACCGGTTCGAAGTCGCTGCTGGCCCGCATGATCTGGATCACCTCGCCGATCGAGTCCCAGGCGTCCTTGTTGTGAACAAGGAAGACCACACGGACCGTCCCGCGCTGGAGAGTCCCACGGCGAGCGGCACGATCTGCGGCGGCGCGCACAAGGCTGCTTTCGGCGACGAGCTCGGCACGCACCTCGGCACGTATCTCGGCGCCCATCTGGGCCAAGAGCTCACGAGTCTCGTGCTCTTCTGCGTGTAGGGCATCGATCTCTGATCTCAGCCCGTCCAAGTCGCTGCGGATGGCGACAACACCGTCGCTCAGCCGCCGTAGTCGCGTGACGAGGTTTCGGGCCCTCGTTGCTGGGTTCCAGGTGGCCATCACACGAGATTATCCGGAGTTGAGTAGAGAGGGTTCGTGCGGAGACGCGCTTTCCTCCAATCAGGCGCGCATCTTGCCCACGGCCTCGTCGCTGGCGCCGTCGAACGCGATCTTGCCGCCACGGAGGAGGATACCGCGTTCGCAGAGCGACGCCACCATGTCGAGATCATGACTGACGACAACCAGCGTCTTGCCTTGATCATGCAGCTGCCGGATGCGTGCCAGGCACTTCTTCTGGAAGGGCTCATCACCGACAGAAAGGATCTCGTCGATGAGCAGAATGTCGACCTCGGTATGGATAGCCACCGAGAACGCGAGCCGGAGGAACATTCCTGACGAGTAGTGCTTGACCTCAGTATCAATGAACTGTTCGATCTCGCTGAACTCGACGATCTGTTCGTACCGGTCGTCGGTCTCCTTCTTCGTCATCCCAAGAATGGCCGCGTTCAGGTAGATGTTCTCGCGCCCAGACAAGTCGGGGTGGAAGCCTGCGCCGACCTCAATGAGCCCCGCCACGCGGCCGCGGGTCAGTACCCTGCCCTGGTCGGGAGTGAGCACGCCGGAGATGAGCTTGAGCATCGTGGACTTGCCCGACCCGTTGAAACCGAGCAGTGCGACGGACTCTCCCTCGCCGATTTCGAAGCTGACTCCGTCGAGAGCGTGGAAATCGGTGGTCAGTGGCTTGCGCTTAACCGCGGCGACGAAAGTCTCTTTGATCGAGTGTGTGTGGCGTAGCTTGAAGTCTTTGTGGACCGCGTCCACGACGATGCGAGGCAACGTGGTGTCAGAGATCCTGGGCAAAGCGACCCTCCAAGCGGCGGAATACGAACTGGCCGAACACCAAGATCAGGAGCGCAATCACGAGCGCCCACGCGGAATAGGTCCAGAGATTGGGGAGCGGCTGGGCGCCGCGCGGATCGAGGGGGAACCAGATTCCGTAGTGGAAGAGCTCCACCGCCGGCGTAAGCGGGTTCAGGCGGTAGAGCGCGAAGAGCCACTCCGGCACCTTCGACGCCACCATCTCCCACTGGTACATCACGGGCGACGCCCACACGGCGCACATGACGATGATCTCCACGAAGCTCTGAGCGTCGCGGAACGTCACGTTCACGGCGCCGAAGAGCATGCCTAGGCCGGTCGCCAGCATGGCCACGATGAGGAGCGCGAGCAGCAGTGCCGCGACCTGAAGGATCGTCGGCGCCCAGCCGAAGAACAACGCGATTGCGATGACGACGATGATCTGCGGAACGGTGTTCACGAGCGCCACGAGCATGCTCGCTATGGGGAACATCTCCCGCGGCAGGTAGATCTTTTTGATGAGGGCAGCGTTGTCTGTGAGCGAGCGCGTTCCGTTGGAGAAGGCCTCGTTGAAGAACGTAACGATGGTGATGCCAGCAAGGATGTAGATCGCATAGAAGTCGATGCTCTTGTTGAGCGCTAGGAAGACGCCCAGCGCAACGTAGAACACCAGGAATTGCACGAGCGGCTTCACATACGACCAAAGCCAGCCGAAGATCGATCCGCGGTAGCGGATCTGGATCTCCTTGCGGACGATCAACGCGAGCAGGTGCCGATGCGAGAAGACGTCGGTGAGCCCGCGGCTCCGCCCAGGCTCTTCAAGCACGGCGGCGTCACTTGTATCGCGGCGCATGAGTCCCTCCGGGCTGCGGTTGGTGCCCGGTGAGGGGCAGATGGGTCGGCACTGAGTATCAGGCGGTCGTAAGATCAGCGCACTTCGGCAGGGACCGGCGCGACGCGTTCCGCCTGCGGATTGAAGCCGATTGAGGCCAACAGTCGACCGGTGATCCGCCGACGCAGGCGCCATGCGACGCGGCCTCGATGCATGAGTATCTGCACGCGGAGGAAGAATCGGACATACGACAACAGCGACTCGTGGTGCAAATGGTATGAGCCTTCGTTGCGTGCACCGTAGGCGAACTTCCAGATGTTCTGTTCGTCGACCTTGGAGAAGTCGCCGGCGACGTTCGTCGGCGTATCGTGGATTACCTTGCTGTCGAGGATGCATACACCCGGACCGATACCCACGCCCGCCATGCGCGCATAGGCGGCGTCATCAAACCAGATGAAGTAATCACGCAGCGGCAGCCCGATCCGCTCGACCGTCTCGCGTGAGTACAGCGCGGAGACGAACGAGCACGTCTGCACGAGGACGGCGCGCTGCCCCTGCGCCCAAAGGCGTGCCCACTTCCAATCGGGGGCGGCGATGTTCATCTCTGCTAGCTCGTCGTGGTCGAAGTACACCAGCGAGCAGGCGAACGGCACTCCGCCGGGCATAGCTTCCATCGCCTCGCTGTGACCGCTGACCAGATGGCTCAGCGCCTCCGGTTCCGGGTAGCAGTCGTCGTCCATGAGCCAGAAGAGTTCGGCGCCGAGATCGTAGGCACGCTTCATCCCGGTCGCGAAGCCGCCGGCGCCGCCGGTGTTCTCCTCGAGGCGGGTGACGTCCAGCGTCGGATCGTCCAAGCTGGCGAGATAGCCCGCGGTGCCGTCGTTCGACGCGTTGTCGACCACGACGATCCACTCGGGCGGAGTGGTCTGATCGCGGACCGAGTCGAGCACGGTCTTGAGCTTCTCAAGCCGATTGAAGGTGACGATGACCGCGGCGACGCGTTTAGACACGCTGAGGGACCTTTCCTGTGGAGCGATGATGTTGGCGCGTCTATCAGCGACGGCGGAAGCGAATATTGCCGCCCAACCGGCTCATCGCACGGCGGATGGTCTGCTGCAGTGAGTAGTGCCGCACCGTCTCCTCGATGTACTTCGAGAGGTAGAGGAGGCCGCCGATGCCGTTGCGATCGACGTACTCCTTGATAGCCCTGTCGCGTACGAGTCGATCGAACTGCATGTGGTCGAGACTCTCACCGAAGACGCTGTTGGATGCCGCGCCCGTTGCGTGCGGTCGCTGGTGCCAGTAGGCGAGCGGCTCCTCGCCGACCAAGGGGACGTGACCGTGGCGGACGAGGCGAAGGTTGAACTCCCAGTCTCCGACCGCCTTGAGTGCTGGGTCATACCAGCCGATCTCGTCGTAGACGCGACGGCGAACGAGAAGGCCGATCGGCACCACGCGATTCGTCTGGAGCAGGTCGTAGATCGTCACCATCTCACCCGGCGGCACGAACGGAGCCCGACCCAGTTCGATCGAACGATCGCCATCGATGCGCTCGAAGATGATCTCAGTGCGCGCGGCGGCGGCCACCGCATCGGGATCAGCATCGAGCGCCTTGACCATCACCCGGAGGAACTGCGGCGCCCAGGTGTCGTCGTCATCGTGGATGATGACGAACTCGCCCCGCGCTCGCTGCGCGCCCAGGTTGGCGGCTGCCTCCATCGAGCCTGTGCCTCCATCGACGTGGATGACTTCGGCACGCCCATTCAGAGCGCGCTCGCGGTCCGCCAGCACGGTGTCGATCGGTGCCGAGGCGCCGCCGTCGTTGACGACGATGAGGTGCCATTCAGTGAACTCCTGTGCGAGGACGTCGTCCAGGGCACGAGCGAACAGTCGCTCGCGATTCTTCGTACGGATGACGACGCTCACGCGCTCGCGATACTGGGACACTCGTTAAGACCTCAGGTTGGCACGGCAACGCCGACTGTCGGCGAGCACAAGCGATAATTGTATCCGACGCTTGCTGAGAGCCAAGAACGCCTGGCAGTAGACATCTTTCGCGGCTTCTCGTGGACATCACCTCCTAGAGATCACGCCGGACAGCGCCGCACGGGCCGGTTAGAGCGGCGCGCCGAATCGCCACGACGCCCGGTCGTCCAGCGGCAGCTGACGAATCGGGGGGATCCGGTTGCCACCGAGGGAGAGCAGCGTATTGAGGCTCTGGACGTGGTGGAGCTCGTTCTTGCTCACGACGTAGACCTCGGGCCGACCGGCGAACTGTATGAAGGTGCCATCTGCCTGCGATGGCACGCCGCTGATGGGTGCACCTACCGGGTAAGCGGAACTCACGAGGGCGGGAACGATGATGATCGGCGGTTCGCTTCCGCCGCCCAGATAGACGAGAGTTGTGTAGTCGGTGACGTGATGCAGGCGGCCATCGAGGAATCGGTGTATCTCACCGCTCCCCGCGAACCGAACGAACATCCCCTCGGTGACTGGCGGGACGTTGGCGATCGAATCGCCGTACGCATAAGACTGGGAGTAGTCCGCCGCCACGACCGCGATCGCGGGTAGCTTCCCGCCCCCGAGCGCGACGAGGCTCGGGTAGTCGGCGACGTGATGGAGCGCGTCACTCGAGTATCGGTACACCTCACCGCGACCGTCGAACTTGATGAACTCACCCTCGAACAACAGAGGTGCGCCGAAACTCTGGGTCCTCATCATGTCGGCTCCCCAGCGGAGGACGACGAGCGGACGAGCCCCGTTCAACGACATGAGCTGGGAGTAGCCATGGACGTGACGAAGCCTTCCTTCGATGACGGCGTAGACGTCCTGGCCCGTCGTGGCCTGAACGAACAGCGGTGCTTCCACCGGTGGTCCCTTTGTGAGCGCCCCGCAGTCTGCCGCGGCGAGGCGCGCCACCGCCAATCCCGTTGTCGACCCGGTGAGAGGGCGGATCGCACCGTTCGCGGCGACGAACTGCTGGGTGTCGCAGAGGATCACCGGCGCGAGGGAGTCGGTCGTGCGGACGCTCTTGGCGAGCATCGAATCGGCGACGACCTTGTAGCTGGTAGCGCCGAACTCGGCCGCGAGCGCGAAGCTGGGGATGCGGACCACACTGCTCGTCGGGGTTGTCAGGAGTACATCCCCCGAAGAACTGCCCTTGACAAGCGTGTTCGGCGTGAAGAAGGTCGCGCCACGGGGAATGCGCGAGTGTGGGAGAGCATCCATCGTCGCGATGTAGTTGCTCTTTCCTCGGGCAGCGTACGCGTACGCCGGTGTGTCGTACACGTAGCGAAGCGCGCCGTTTTCCAGATAGAACACCTCGCCGACGCCGCCGGCCGCACGCGAGAAGGGTCCGACCTCGCCGCCGGTCGCGAAGGAGTCGACCAGGCGAGCCTCCAGGTTGACGTACGAGTCGAAGGTGTATCCGAACAGGCTCACCTGTTCGGGAGTCGCGAAACGGTGCTTGGTTCCATCCACCTCAAGCAGGTAGAGCGTCCCGTTGCGAGGGTCGTGCACGTACCGGGTGACCGTAGCACCCGTCGGCATGCTGTCCAGGAAGCTCGCTGGGACGGTCCTTAGTCCGCCGAGTGCCGCACCGAACGCCTCCAAGTCGGTCGGCGACCCGATCGGAAACTTCACCCCCGCGTTGAGCAGGTATGCGCGATCTCGAGTCGGACCGGTCACGAGAGGCCCGTAGGGAGTCAGCGTGCTGCCGAACCAGTCGGTGAAATAATTGTAGAAGTTGCGGTTGCCGTAGGCGGAGCAGGAGTCGCCCAGTCCATAGCCCGCCCGAAGCGCGGCAGCGTTCGGCTGGTAAGGCGTGTAGTAGTAGAGGTTGGCCGTCGCCTGGTTCGCGATGTAGACCGGCGACGTCCCGCAGGCAGTGTTTGGGTGGAACCTCACATTCCAGGTCTTTCCCGGGGCATACCAGGTGAAGTACTGGCTGGTGCCGGGCGGGTTCGCGTAGCGCTTGAACTGCCACGCGGCGCCGTACACCTGGTTGAAGAACCCGTAGTAACGCGAATCGCATCCTGCCGTGTCCGGACACCCCTGTCCCATTGCGATCTTGTAGTGGTCCGCAGTCGGCTCCCGGTTCGTCACCAGGCTCTTTTCCTTCTGCAGCGTCACGAGGATGACCTGCGGATTGATCCCGCAGGCCTGTGCGACTTTGAAAATAATGCGTGACGCCCGCTCGGACGCGCCACCGACGTATGCGCCGCACATCGCGTCGCCTGCGATCGACCGCGATGTGTCGTACTTGTCCTTGAGACACGTGTACCCCGCACGGCAGCTCGCCACCCTCGACTCGAGGAAGGACTGGATTTGGCCCTCCGTCATTGTGGTGGAGTCGAAGAAGACGGCATCGCTGATGATCTGCCCCGGCCGGAACTGCGAAAGGTCCGCGGCGAAGCGGATCTCTGAGTCGGTTACCGATGCCGGGCGCGCATCGGCGGTCGACTTCGCAGGCCAAAGGGCGAGCGTCGAAACCACGGCTGCTACGGCCACGATCGCAAGTGTTCTGCGAAAAGCCCTGGTGCGGTAACCGATCGATGTCACGCCCCCATTGTGGCGGATGGAAGCAGATGTGACCAGTGTGATGAATGTGACGGGTTCACGCCGGCGATCCCGACAGGTTAGCGACGGCTGGCGACCAGATAGGCCTTCCACAGCATCCATCGCGCACGGAGCACCTTCGATAGGGCGCGGGGCTTCGGTGTGGACGCGTTCGATGCGTGCACCCGTCGACGGAGAGTCGGCGGCGAGACGTGGGTCATCAGGCCGTGACGGTTGGCGACCGTCGCAATCCACAGATCGTGCGATTCGGTGAGAAAAGGCGGGAACGGTGTGATGCGGGACAGCACGTCCTTGCGCACTGCCATCGTGCAGCCGAAGTAGGGGATGTCGCCGATGAGGATGAGGAATTCGTTGCGCAGTCGCCGACCCGAATCCTCCACCTGCAGCCGCCAGGGCTTACCGGTAAGCGGCGATCTGAGGGACTCGCCAGATTCGAGCAGTACGAGATTCGATGCGGCGATTCCGGAACCCATCGCCGCACGGACGAGAAGGTCTCGTCGGCCGGGAATCCACTCGTCATCCTGGTCGGACAGTAGCAGCACGTCCCCCTCGGCTTCCTTGAGCGCCCGTTCGAACGTGCGTACATACCCTTGGTTGGACTCCTGCTGGATCAGGCGGATGCGTGGATCGTCGACGGCCACGATGATCGACACGGTGTCGTCGGTGCTGGAGTCATCGACGATGACCACTTCGTCGGTTGGGGCGAGCTCCTCCAGAATCGTCCGAAGCTGATCACGGATATAGGCGGAACCGTTGTACGTCGCCATGCAGACGCTGACACGCTCGTTCACGGGGAGTGGTCACCTTCCAGGTGTGGGACGTGTCGGGAAGGCACGTACACTTGCTTCGGTGCGGTCGCTTATGCTCAGGTTCGCGGGATTCACCAGCGCACCGATCCTCTCCGCGCTCGCTCCTTTCATCATACTTCCCGTTGTTTCGCGGATCGTCGGCGAGGCAGGATGGGCGAACTTCTCCACGGGCCAGTCGGTGGGAATCCTGGGCATGGTCGGCATCCTGTTCGGGTGGGGGGTGGTCGGTCCGGTACGGGTAGCGCGCGCGAACTCCGAGCACGAACGCGCCGCGATCCTCCGCGAGAGCGTCAGGTCCCGCCTCATCCTGTCGGCGTTC
Source organism: Microbacterium yannicii (assembly GCF_024055635.1). Taxonomy (GTDB): domain Bacteria; phylum Actinomycetota; class Actinomycetes; order Actinomycetales; family Microbacteriaceae; genus Microbacterium; species Microbacterium yannicii. The sequence goes on along the minus strand of NZ_JAMXMB010000027.1, from coordinate 35,064 downwards.
GTCGTGCCGGTCGTCGCCGTCGTCACGTGGCTGGTATGCAGCGACGCATACCGGCTGGAATCGGTGGCCGTGGCAGTTGCCATGACGTTGGGCGGCTTGACCCCGGCGTGGTTCTGCATCGGCCAGGGCAACCCCCGTGGGGTCATGTTATTCGACGCGCTTCCGAAGCTCGCCGCGTCGCTTGTCGCGTTCCCCATCCTTGCATTCTCGGGCCAGGTACTCTGGTACCCCGCGCTGCTGTTAGTGTTCACGATTCCCGCGTTCGGCGTCCATGCCTGGCTCACGATCAGCGAGCATTCGCATCCGGACCATCTACCCCGTCCGGTGCGTCGTGTGCTGCGCTCGCTTGTACCGACGGCCACGATCGATGCGACCGGCAACGCGTACGGGTCCACAGCGATCCCGATTGCCACCGCGGGGCTGAGCGCTGCGGACGCCAGTGCCTTCGCCTCCGCCGATCGTGCCTACCGCATCGGCACCCTGGCGGTGGTCGCGATCGCAAACGCCTTCCAGGCATGGGTCCTCGAGCGGCACTCCGGCGACGTGCGTCGCCGGCACCTCGTCGCGCTCTCCGCCCACGCGGTCCTTGGTGTCGTGGGAGGTGCTGCGATCGCCGTGCTCGGTCCGTGGGTCACTGGTCTGGTCTTCGGCGCGCAGGTGGCGGCGCAGCCCGTGCCCAGCGCTCTCTTCGGGATCGCCTTTTTCTGCATCTCCCTGGCGACGCCGCTGATTCGGAATCTGTTGATCCCGGCCGATCGATTCCGGATTGTACTCATAGCTACCGCGGGCGCAGCGATCGTTGGTCTCACCGTTATGCTCTGGGGGGCAAAGCTGGGCTCGGCCAACATCATCGCGACCGGCGTGGCCGCGTCGGAGTTCACTGCGCTGCTGATTCTCACACCCGCGGCGATCCTCGAGTATCGCCGTCTGCGTGCGCCGGCTGACGTCTGATCAGTCGTCGGCCAGGCGATCCGCGGCCCACTGCACGCGCTGCGCGCGGCGTAGGATCTCGTCCGGTGCACGGCCGCCGACACTACGCCGACCGGCGCGCGCGCCGGCACGCACGATCGCCCACATGTCGCGTCGCGGGCGGGCGAGGGAGATCACAATCATGAAGTGGAGACGATCGGTGAGTCCATCACGGAGCAGGCGCAGCGGGAATCGCCGCCGATAGCCCCGCTCCAACAGGATGCGATTTCGCATGCGGTAGTAATAGCGAAAGGGTGAGCTCAACGTGACGATCCGGGGGATCGGCAGGGGGAGCCGTCCGCGGCGACGATATCGGGCACCTAGCCGGTGCCCCAGTCGGAGACCCGAGACAGCCCGCACAGGTACGCCCGAATCGATGCACCGCAGCTCGTACTCGGTGTCGACCAGGTCGATGAAGAAGTCCTCGCGAAACATGCCAACCCGCTCGATGAGCGCCCGGGAGATGAGCATCCCCGATTGGATCGAGTTCTCCGCGAGCAGCCGTCCCTGGGAGTCTGCGCGCGCCGCTTGGCTCACGTCCGCGAAGAACTGCGGGACGATCGGACCAGGGGTGATCCCGTCAGAATGCAGGTCGTCGTGGAGTTCGACGAGCCGGGCGACGAAGTCGGGGCCGACATGGGAATCCTGATCGAAGGTCGCCGCGGCGTCGGCGCCCGAATCAAGCGCGTGGCGGATTCCGGCGTTGAGAGCCGCCGCTATGCCGACATTATCGGGCAAAGCGATCACGTGCGCTCCGAGCTCGCGGGCTCGGTCGAGAGGTGCTGCGGCCGTGGGGCCGCTCCCGTCGTCCACGACGACGATCCCGTCGACCTGACTTGCGAGGGCCCGCACCACGCCGTCGAGGTCGTCCGGGCGGAACGATGTGACGACGACCCAGACGGTGCCGAGCACGGTTAGTCGTCCTCGAGCGCCCGGCGCTGCGCGTTCTCGGCTTCGAGGGCGGCGACACGGCGCTCAAGCCGTTCGATCGCCGTGCCTGCCAACGCCGCTTCCTCGGCGAGCCGGCGGATCTCGTTCTCCGCCTGCGACAGCTCCCATGACAGGTGCAGGGCAACGCCGAGGAGGAGCACGATCGCGAGAGCGAAGAGCAGGTTCGACGGAAGTTGAACGCCGAGGACGTCCGTCAAAGCGGTCAGAAGCTGCGGGAAGAGCCCCAGGAGTAGGACGGCGACCGCGATGATCAGCCACATCACCGCGTACTTCTCCTGCAACGAGCGGGTCAGCAGCATCCAGATCACGATCGCCAAGATGAGCAGGGCCAGACCGACCCCCAGGATGACGATCATGATTGCTGCTCCTCCGGCAGTTCTGGGCGGGCACCGCGACGCGGCCGGATCACAGCGAGTCCCAGCGCGAACACCGCTCGCAGCAGGTAAACCATCGCCCCCCAGGTCCCCTGTGTCGACGTGCCGTGCATGCGGGCGCGCATCGCCACCGGCACCTGGGTCACTGTCAGGCCCGAATGGCAGGCGGCCACGAGGGAATCCAGGGTGTCGCCGAAGTACTCGGCCGGGTAGTACTGCACATACTGCGCGATCGCACGGGGTCCAGCAGCGCGAAAGCCGCTCGTGGCATCCGTCAGGCGGGTCTTGGCGACGCGCGAGAGCGTCTTGGCGAGGACGATCATCGCCCACCGCCTCGGACCTCGCACGTCGTAGTCCCCGACGTCGGCGAAGCGCGCGCCGATCGAGATGTCCGCGCGCGTGAGACCGCCTAGCACGGCATCGATGTCCGCGGGGTTGTGCTGCCCATCGGCGTCCACCTGGATCGCCCGACGGTAGGCGTGGCGCTGCGCATAGGTGAAGCCGGTCCGCATCGCGCCGCCGACGCCCAGGTTGAACGGCAGCTGGATCACGGTGGCTCCCGCTTCGCGCGCGACGGCCGCCGTGCGGTCGGACGATCCGTCGTCTATGACGACGACGTCATATCCCGGGCGAGCGGCGAGGATCTCGCCCACGGTGTGTCCGACGTTCTTCTCCTCGTTCCATGCCGGAACGATCACGAGGGTCGGTTCGATCGAGTCAGTCATTCTCCACACACCCTAGAGGGAGGTGATCGTCCTCGCGCCGCATCACAGCGCGCACCCGATCACTTCGTACAATCGTGCATCGCCCTCGTGATCCACGAGGCGGACGGCTCCGGAGTCCTCGAGATCGGTGAGGCCGGGGAACACGTGGTTCGCGCCGTGGACCTCTCGCGATCCGAAATCGAGCACGAAGCCCACGTTGAGCTCCGCGATTGCGTCGCACACCGGCGATCCGGGAGTCGCATCGTTGAGATCGTCGTTCACGGCCTCCAGTGCGTCCGAGATCTCCATCTGGATGTGCGGCATGAGCACGTGGCGGCCGGTGAGCGCGTACGCGACGGAGGTACCCGTCCACGGGCTACCGGCGATCACGGCATCGGCGGGGACATGCTCGTCGAGCCGGGCGATGAGGCCGGCCTCGTCGCTGTTGAGCAGCGGCGAGTCGTCCGTGAGGGCGAAGGATGCGGAGGCGACGCGCTGAGCTTCGGGCATCGCCGAGAGCGGTCCTGCCTGCGCGAGGAGCCCCAGCACGACCACGGCGGCGATCCCGGCGAGGCGGACGGCTGCGGAGGAGCCCCCGCGACGTCGCAGAGCGCGCGCGAAGGCGTACCACGACACCGTGGCGCCGTACGCCGCTAGCGGCACCATCGTTACCAGCAGAAGGGCGGCGATGCGGGGGATGTTGTTGTACCAGGGCGCCGTGAACAGGTCCCGGACGGGGAACGGGATCGCGGCGACCACGACGAACAGGATTCCTGCGACCGCGTACATCCCGAGCGCCGTGACGGAGGCGCGCGTTCGTGCGACAATCGCCCAGACGATGCCGGCTACGACCGCGGTCGCGACGACGATCGGCGCGTGGGGATACCACGGCGCAGCAGTCAGGATCTTCACGATCGCGTCGTTTACGCTCACCTCGGGCTGCCAGCCGCGCGCGCCAGAGGGCGGGCGCAGCGCGTACACCATCGCGGCGGCGATCAGCAGATACAGCGCGGTCGCCGCGACCAGGGTGGTGCGCGCGCGACGTGACGGGACGTTGTGCCACCGAGTCACGACAAACACGAGTGCCATCGGCGCCGACAGCGCGAGCCAAGCCATGAGCGCACCCGGGTGCACGAGCGCGATCCCCGGCAGCACGCCGACGAGCGCCACACTCCACCACAGTGCACCGAGGGGATCAGGCCCCGAGGGCAGCCGGAGCAGGCGAGCGGTGATACTCAGGGCGACCGGCAGCAGCGCGACTCCGAGTTGGAACGGATAGAGGACGCCGTAGTCCATGAGCAGCAGTGGCAGGGGAACCGAGGCGGCCGCCACGCCGGCGGCAAGCGAGAGCGCGGGGGACCGGCCGAATAACGTGCGGCAGAGCAGCAGGATGCCGACGGGCCAGACGAACGCGGAGATGGCCAGGACGACGCCGTTGATCGCGACGGGCACCGCTGCGCCCGTGAGCTGGGCGGCAAGCGCCACGAGGCCGTGCCATCCGGACGGGTAGAAGGCCGGCGGTCCGTCGGGATTAGTCATGTAGCCGATCTCGAGTGCCGAGGCCGAGCCGGTGTCGAGGACCCAGCGGACCGCGTTGAGATGGAAGACATTATCGAAGGTCTGCGAAATGTTGTCGGGCACCTGGATCACCGCGACAACGCGCCAGGTGATCAGGGCGGCCGCGACGAAGATGCCCGTGAGCAGCCATGCGTCGAATCGGCGGGCAGGACTCGGCGCCACCACCGGTCGCCATCGACGGGTCAGGGATCTGGCCCCGGCCAAGACGAGTCCGACGACGCAGGCTATGACCACGACTCCGAGGGGCGTCCACGCGATGCCGAGCCAGGCGAGCACGAGAGACGCCCCGCAGATGATCGTGAGGGTGAAGGCGGGGCCGACTGCGATCGACGTGAAGCCCCGCAGGCCGATGAGACGCGCCAGCGGGACGCCGATGAGGAGCAGGAGCAACACGGTGACGACAGCCACCGCAGTCAAAGACAGCCAGAGCACACTGAGACCTTCCGTGAGACAGAGCTCGACTTGGTTTCGAGGCAGGTAAAGCTAACGTCCGCCGGAACGCAACGCTCCAGCGTAACTCACTGCTTCTGTCACGCCTCCGGGGGGTTCTTATGCGCCAGAGCCTTGGCCGTCGCCGTCACGTTGTTTGCAGCGCGACGCGACGCAAATCTCACCGGCACGTCCCATAGCGGACTCAGAGGACGCACCCACCGAGGCAGGTGGCGTCGTTTGACCGCCTCGGACTCGCTGCTCGAGCCGGACCGGTCGGAGACCGTCAGCGACTCCGGATGCCAGCGAAACGCCGAGACGGGCACTCGAGTGGCGACAAAGCGGCCGTGCTTGCGCAGGGACAGGAAAGCGTCCAAGTCCATGGCGAAGCGCAGCGATTCGTCGAAGCCGCCGATCGCCTCTAGGGCGTCGAATCGGATCATCGCAGACGGGTTCGGGATGAGGTCGGGCCCCCAGGGGAGCAGGAAGCGGGCGAGCTTTCCCACCGCGCTGGTCCACACCGTGCGGCCCGCGGAATCGATGTAATCGCATCCGCCATACGCGACCACGGCCCGCTCGTCTGATTCCAGCAGATCGCGGAGGAGTTCGAGGCCGCCGTCCAGGAAGAGGTCGTCGTCGCCGATCCAGGCGTAGTAACGCTCATCGGTGCGCGCGCGCAACCCGCAATTGATGGCGGCCGAGATGCCCTGCTTAGGGTCGTCGACGAGCACGGCGCCGTATGAGCTCGCTAGCTCGCGAGCCTGTGTCGCCCTGGGTGGCGACACGACGACGAGCGTCAGGTCGACCGTTGAGCGCTGCGCTTGGACGGAGGCGAGGGTCTGGGCGAGGAATTCCAGTCGGTCGCCCAGAGTGGGGAGGACGACCAGGACACTTGGCTTGCTTCTGCTCAATGTTCTCTCGGGGCTTCTGGTGGGAAGTCGGTGGGTCGCGCACCGCGGGGCCAAACGAGCGTCCCTCGGGCGAGGTGCAGGACCGTGTATGACGATGCCGCGGGCGCGAGTCGCTGCCGTCTCGCACTCCACGATCCTAGTCGGCGAGCCTGTGCGCCCGTTCGAGGGAGGACACCCGCGCCGGCGCACCACCACGTGCCATGGAAGAATCGACGATTATGAAGGGAATCATCCTCGCCGGCGGCTCGGGAACTCGACTGCACCCCATCACTCTCGGAGTATCCAAGCAACTGATCCCCGTGTACGACAAGCCGATGGTCTACTACCCGCTGTCGACTCTCATGCTGGCGGGGATCCGCGAGATCCTGGTCATCACGACGCCGCACGATGCGCCGGCCTTCGAACGCCTGCTCGGAGACGGATCACAGTTCGGCATCAGTCTTCAGTTCGCCCAGCAGGAGTCGCCTGAGGGTCTGGCACAGGCCTTCACCATCGGTGCCGAATTCATCGGGAACGACGGCGTCGCCCTCGCGCTTGGGGACAATCTGCTCTACGGACCCGGCCTCGGCGCGCAGCTCAAGCGGTACGCGGACATCGACGGCGGCGCCGTCTTCGCCTACTGGGTCGCCGAGCCGGCTGCGTACGGTGTGGTCGAGTTCGACGACGAGGGCCGTGCCGTCTCGCTGGAGGAGAAGCCGGCGGTACCCAAGAGCAACTTCGCCATCCCGGGCCTCTACTTCTACGACAACGATGTGGTGGCGATCGCGCGCGGCCTCGCCCCCTCGCCGCGCGGCGAGTACGAGATCACGGACGTCAACCGGGCCTACCTGGAGCGCGAGAAGCTGCGAGTCGAAGTGCTTCCGCGGGGGACGGCGTGGCTGGACACAGGCACGTTCGACCAGATGACGGATGCCGCGGAGTACGTGCGGACCATCCAGCGCCGCACCGGGCTCAGCATCGGGGTGCCGGAGGAAGTCGCCTGGCGCCAGGGGTTCCTCTCGGACGCCGAGCTTCGCGAGCGCGCCGGGCTGCTCGTCAAGTCCGGATACGGCACGTACCTGCTCGAGACCCTGGAGAGGGGACGCTGATGTCGAAGCTGCTTGTCACCGGAGGCGCGGGTTTCATCGGATCAAACTTCGTCCACCACGTGTTAGAGCACACGAACCATGAGGTCACGGTCCTCGATGCGCTGACGTACGCCGGCAACCTCGCCTCGCTCCACGGACTGCCGGAGGATCGCGTCACGTTCGTGAAGGGCGACATCACCGATGCGCCGCTCGTCGATGATCTGTTCGGCAAGGTGGATGCCGTGGTGCACTACGCCGCCGAGTCGCACAACGACAACTCGCTCCACGACCCCAGGCCGTTCCTGGACACGAACATCGTCGGCACGTACACGCTGCTCGAGGCGGCCCGCCGCCACGATCGCCGCTTCCACCACATCTCGACGGACGAGGTCTACGGCGACCTCGAGCTCGACGACCCGGCCCGGTTCACCGAGACGACGCCCTACAACCCCTCCTCGCCGTACTCGTCCACCAAGGCGGGCAGTGACCTGCTCGTGCGCGCCTGGGTGCGCTCGTTCGGCGTACGAGCTACCATCTCGAACTGCTCCAACAACTACGGGCCCTACCAGCACGTGGAGAAGTTCATCCCGAGGCAGATCACGAACGTCCTGAGGGGCGTCCGTCCCAAGCTCTACGGGCGGGGCGAGAACGTCCGCGATTGGATCCACGCCGACGACCACTCGGCGGCCGTCCTCACGATCCTCGACAAGGGCGCCATCGGCGAGACCTACCTCATCGGCGCCGACGGTGAGAAGAACAACAAGGACGTCGTCGAGCTGATCCTCGAGCTCATGGGCCGGCCCGCCGACGCGTACGATCACGTCACCGATCGCGCCGGTCACGATCTGCGCTACGCGATCGATTCGACACGTCTTCGCGAAGAGCTCGGTTGGGCGCCGCGCTACGGGGACTTCGAAGCTGGTCTTGCGGCGACGATCGCCTGGTATCGCGACAACGAGTCGTGGTGGGCGGGCGCCAAGGACGGCGTCGAGGCGTTCTACGCGTCGAAGGGGCAGTGATGGCGGAGTTCGGCAAGTCTCTCACCGCGTCGGAGACCCCGATCCCCGGCATGCTCGTGTTCGAATTGCCCGTTCACGGAGACTCTCGGGGCTGGTTCAAGGAGAACTGGCAGCGGGAGAAGATGGCCGCTGCAGGGCTGCCCGACTTCGGGCCTGTGCAGAACAACATCTCGTTCAACGACGCCGTCGGCACTACGCGCGGCATCCATGCGGAGCCCTGGGACAAGTGGGTGTCTGTCGCCACCGGCCGCATCTTCGGGGCCTGGGTGGACTTGCGCGAGGGTCCGTCGTTCGGCACTGTCTTCACGGCGGAGCTTGACGCGTCGCGCGCGATCTTCGTCCCGCGCGGCGTGGGCAACTCCTATCAGACGCTCGAGCCCGACACCGCATACACATATCTCGTCAACGACCACTGGTCGCCGGATGCCTCCTACTCGTTCCTAAATCTGGCCGACGAGACCGCGGCGATCGAATGGCCGATCCCCCTGCGTGAGGCCGAGATCTCCGCGAAGGATCGGGGCCACCCGCGCCTGACCGAGGCGGTGCCGGTGCCGGCTCGCAAAGTTCTCGTCGTCGGGGCAAATGGGCAGCTCGGGATCGCACTGCGTGAGCAATTCGCTGGAGCCAGTCACGTGGAGTTCGCCTCGCGGGCGGAGCTCGACCTAACCGACCCGCAGCTCCCCTTCTTGAGGCGCTGGCGGGATTACGGAACTATCATCAACGCGTCCGCATACACCGCGGTCGACGCCGCCGAGACGGCTGACGGGCGTCGCGCGGCCTGGGCGGCGAACGTCAGCGGCGTCGCCGCGCTGGCGCGGGTGGCCGCCGAGCACGGGATCACGCTCGTGCACGTTTCGAGCGACTACGTCTTCGACGGCACGCTCCAACGCGCCTACCGTGAGGATGACGCCCTCGCACCGCTGGGCGTCTACGGGCAGACCAAGGCTGCGGCGGACGCGGTCGTGGCGTCGCTCGCGCGGCACTACATCGTCCGCACCTCGTGGGTGGTCGGAGGGGGCAAGAACTTCGTACGCACGATGGCCGCGCTCGCCGAGCGCGGGGTTGACCCCGATGTGGTCGAGGACCAAGTCGGCCGCCTAACCTTCACGGCCGACATCGCCGGGTGCATCCGGCACCTCCTCGAATCCGGCGCTCCGTTCGGCATCTACAACATGACGGGGTCAGGCGCGGCAACTTCTTGGGCGGACGTCGCGCGCCGGGTGTTCGAGCTGAAGGGTCACGACCCGGCCCGGGTTACCGGTGTGAGCACGGCCGCGTACTTCGCCGGGGCGGCGGCTCCCGTGGCGCCCCGCCCCGCGAACAGCGTGCTCGACTTGTCGAAGATCGAGCGGACCGGCTACGCGCCGCGGTCGGCCGACGCGACGCTCGCCGAGTACCTCACCCGCGACTGACGAGGGTCGCACAGCCGGCACAGGTACCCTAGGGTGCTGCGCGCCGTGCGAGGCGCGCTTTCCCCCAGATGAAACGAAAACACTGAGGACTATGGATCTTCTCATCGTCGGCTCCGGCTTCTTCGGCCTCACGATCGCCGAGCGGGCCGCGGCGTCCGGCCGCAAGGTCACCGTGATCGACCGCCGGCACCACATCGGCGGCAACGCGTACAGCGAGGACGAACCGACGACCGGAATCGAGGTGCATCGCTACGGTGCGCACCTGTTCCACACTTCGAACCCTGGGGTCTGGGAGTACGTCAACCGCTTCACGACGTTCACGAACTACGTCCACCGCGTGTACACGAACCACAACGGCGTCGTGTTCCCGATGCCGATCAACCTCGGCACGATCAACCAGTTCTTCCAGTCGGCCTACTCACCAGACGAGGCCCGAGCGCTGGTGCACGAGCTGGCGGGGGAGTTCGACGCCAAGGAGGCGGCGAACCTCGAGGAGAAGGGCATCTCGCTCATCGGGCGCCCGTTGTACGAGGCGTTCATCCGCGACTACACCGCGAAGCAGTGGCAGACGGATCCGAAGGATCTGCCGGCCGAGGTCATCAGCCGACTCCCGGTCCGCTACAACTACGACAACCGCTACTTCAACGACACGTGGGAGGGCCTGCCGACCGACGGGTACACCGCGTGGCTGGAGCGGATGGCCGACCACGCCAACATCGAGGTCAAGCTCGACACCGACTTCTTCGACGAGTCGCAGCTGCTCAACAAGCAGGCGACAGTGGGTCAGGTGCCGGTCGTCTACACCGGCCCCGTCGATCGCTACTTCGACTACGCCGAGGGCGCGCTGTCCTGGCGGACGCTCGACTTCGAGCAAGAGGTGCTCGAGATCGGCGACTACCAGGGCACTCCGGTGATGAACTACGCGGACTCCGGGATCCCGTACACGCGCATCCACGAGTTCAAGCACTTCCACCCGGAGCGCGCGGACCGCTATCCCGCCGAGAAGACCGTGATCATGCGGGAGTTCTCGCGCTTTGCGTCACGCGAGGACGAGCCGTACTACCCCGTGAACACGCCCGAGGACCGCGCTGGCCTGGTCGCCTACCGGGAGCTGGCGAAGGGCGAGCAGGACGTGCTGTTCGGCGGCCGCCTGGGCACCTACCAGTACCTCGACATGCACATGGCCATCGGTTCCGCGCTGTCGATGTGGAACAACCAGCTCGCGTGAGCACCCGCAGCGCTGGCGACGTCGCCCTCGCGACCCCTTCGGGCGCGCGCGAGGTGCGGCGCTTCCGTTTCGACGTCCAGGCGCTGCGCGCGGTCGCGATCGGGGCGGTGGTGCTCAACCACCTGTGGCCGACGTACGTCAGGGGCGGCTACGTCGGTGTCGACGTCTTCTTCGTCATCTCCGGATTTCTGATCACCGGTCACCTGGTGGGTGAGGCCACCCGGACCGGGCGAATCCGTCTTGGTGCGTTCTACGCGCGCCGCATCCGCAGGCTGCTGCCGGCATCGCTGCTGGTGCTCGCGATCTCCGCGGTGCTGGTGTGGGTGTTCCTCCCATACCCGCGTTGGGAGCGCAACGCTGCGGAGATCGCCGCGAGCGCCGGCTATGTGGAGAACTGGCTGCTCGCAAACCTGTCCGTCAACTACTCGGCAGCGAACGACTCGGCCAGCGTCGCGCAGCACTTCTGGTCGCTGTCGGTTGAGGAGCAGTTTTACCTGATCTGGCCGGTGCTGATCGTGCTGACCCTGGCGGCGCTGGCGTGGCGCGGCAGACGCGTCGCCCTGACCAGGACGGTGGTGACGGTCCTTGTCGGGATCCTCGTGGTCTCGCTGGCCGCAAGCGTCGTCTATACCGCGGCTGCCCCGCATCAGGCGTACTTCGTTACCTTCACCCGCGCGTGGGAGTTCGCTGCGGGCGGGACGATCGCCGTACTCGGAGCACGTATCCGAATGCCGCGCCTGGGGGCCAACATCGTGGCGCTTCTCGGGTTCGCGGCAATCGGCGTGTCGGTCTTCTTGTACGGATCGCAGACTCCCTTCCCCGGAGTTGCCGCGCTGCTGCCCGTCGTCGGCACCGTGGCGATCATTGCGGCAGGCACAGCGCACACGCGCCTCTGGCACTCGTGGGTCACCGATCGCATGCCGGTGCAGTGGTTGGGTGGAGTCTCCTATTCGCTGTACCTGTGGCACTGGCCGCTGATCGTCGTTGCCCCGTTCGCGCTGCAGCGCGAACTCTCCGGGTTGATCCGCATCAGCGTGCTCGCGGTCGCTCTCGCCCTTGCCTGGGTGACGAAGCTCCTCGTCGAGGACCGTGGTCGGACTTGGAGGTTCTGGAGCACGTCGACGCGCAGGTCGGTGTCCCTGATGCTCGCCGGAATGGCGACAGTAATGGCGCTCGCCGGCGCGCTGTTCGTCGGCTATCAGGTGCAAAGCGCTTCGGACTCGCCGGAACTACCGGTGTCCACGGGGTCATGCGTCGGGCCCGCTGCGCTGGCCGACGCTGAAACCTGCACGGATCCGTTTGGCCCCCCCGCGTCAGCAGTGATGACCAAGAAGAACGAGTACTACTACGCTCCGCCTGAGTGCGAGCCGGAGTCGCCGCGGATGGCGGGCGGCCGCGAACTCAAGCACGTCGTCTGCGACTTCTCACGGCCCGACACTCCCTCAGAGGATGTCTGGCTCGTCGGCGATTCCCACGCGCAACAGTGGCAGGGCGCCGTCTTCGAACTCGCACGAGAGCGCGGCTGGCGCGTGACGACTAGCTATCTGGGTGGATGCCCGGTGGCGGACGTCGCTTTCGTCGGGTTTCGTTCACCAGCGGCGCCTAGCGACGCCGCTGCCTGTCGTGAGTGGTCGCGGAATGTGTCCGCCGCGATCCTCGATGCAAGGCCGGATATCGTCTTCACGGCGATGGCAGCCCGCTTGCAGCTCGTCGATGACGGATCCGGCCGTCCTTCGGCGGATCAGTTCGTCGATGGACTGATGAAGGATTGGACTCAATGGGCGGACGCAGGCGTCCGCGTCATCGGAATCGCCGACCCGCCCTTCAACGCCGAAGTGCGAAGCACCGACTGTGTCCTGCTCAACGTGGCGGATCCGGTCGTCTGTGCACGACCTCGTTCCGAGGCGCAGCCGCCCGACCCCATCGTGATAGCCGGTAGTCGCATCGCCCGACCCGGCATTGGCGTCGTCGATCTGACAGACCGATTCTGCGACGCACAGAAGTGCTATGCCGTCGTGGGCGGAGTGCCGGTCTATTTCGATCCCGACCATTTGAACCTCCAATACGTACGAATGCTTGCCCCGGACCTCGCCGCGGCACTAGACGGGTTGTGATCCTAGGCGTCCACCTCGCCGTCCTACACGGTTTCGATCCGGACGAGACGCGTCCGCGCGAGATCCACGGACGGAGCGCCCCGACGCGATCGCCTGGTCGTCAGCGGTGCGCACTCCCGAGTCACCTCATCCCCCGGCCGTGCTCCAGGGGCCTCGCGGGTGGCGAAGCTGCGTCCGCGGGAGGATCGTGTTTCGCCCCAGGGCTTGCGGACGGATCGCTCGTCCCTGCGAACTAGACTCATCTCCGTGACAACAGCCGCCGTCGGCGCTCCCGGATCCGCCCGGCGCTACCTCCACTCGTTGTGGCTGCTGTCAGCGCGCGACCTCAAGGTGCGCTACTCCACGAGCGCGCTCGGCTATCTGTGGTCGGTCCTCGACCCGCTCGTCATGAGCGCTATCTACTGGTTCGTGTTCACGCAGGTGTTCCAACGCACGGTGGGCCACGAGCCCTACATCGTGTTCCTCATCACAGCGCTGCTGCCGTGGGTGTGGTTCAACTCGTCGGTCTCGGACTTCACACGCGCGTTCAACAAGGACGCACGCCTCGTCCGATCGACCGCAATACCTCGCTCCATCTGGGTCAACCGCATCGTGCTCAGCAAGGGCATCGAGTTCCTGTGCTCGTTGCCGGTGCTAGCAATGTTCGTGATCGTCTCCGAGCTCACCAAGGCCCCGGCTCAGCTCAACTGGGGTCTGCTGTGGATCCCTGTCGCGGTCTGCCTGCAGGCTGTTCTCCTGGTGGGACTGGGGCTTCTCGTCGCCCCCCTCTGTGTGCTCTGGGCCGATCTGGAACGGACGACGAAGCTCATCCTGCGTGCGCTGTTCTATGCCTCACCGGTGATCTACGGCGTGGAGGACCTGCCAGGCGTGTTCGAGACGCTCGCCGCATTCAATCCCCTCTCCGGGATCTTCGCCCTCTATCGGGTCGGGTTCTTCGCGGAGGAGTGGGATCCGTGGGTCATCGGCATCGGCGCGGTCATGTCCTTCCTCTTCCTCGCCCTCGGCGTCGCCGTCTTCCGACGGCTCGAACGTCCCATGTTGAAGGAGCTGTGATGACGGCATCCGATCTCGCGATCGAGGTGCAGGATCTCGGCGTCCGCTTCCGCCGCAACCGGCGCGGCCGCCGCAATATAAAGGACCTGTTCTCCGACTCGTCTCGACGCGCGAAGCCGGGGGAGTTTTGGGCGCTGCGCGACGTCAGCTTCGATGTGAAACCGGGCGAATCGATCGGCGTCGTCGGGCGCAACGGGCAGGGCAAGTCGACGCTCCTCAAGCTCGTCGCCGGAGTTCTCCTTGCCGACGAAGGAACGGTCTCGGTCAACGGCGGCGTGGCTCCGCTGATAGAGATCACAGGCGGGTTCGTCGGGGATCTCACCGTACGCGAGAACGTGCGGCTCACCTCCGGTCTGCACGGGATGTCGAAGGCCGAGGTCTCGCGACGCTTCGACGGCATCATCGACTTCGCTGAACTCGAGGACTTCATCGACACGCCCTACAAGCACCTCAGCAACGGCATGAAGGTGCGGCTTGCGTTCGCCGTCGTCTCGCAACTCGAAGAGCCGATCCTGCTGGTCGACGAGGTGCTCGCCGTGGGTGACAAGGCGTTCCGAGAGAAGTGCTACCGGCGCATCGACGAACTGCTCGCCGATGGGCGCACGCTCTTCTTTGTCTCACACAGCGAACGCGACCTGCGTCGCTTCTGCACGCGAGGGCTCTACCTCGACAAGCACCGGCTGGCGATGGATGCCCCGATCGGCAAAGTGCTTGACCGTTACAACGCGGACTACCCCACGGGCGTCTAAGGATCCGCGGGCTTTTGCCTTGAACCGTCAACGCAAGTTGTCGGTAAGGATGAGGCTGGGCCAGTCGCCCCGGGCCCTGCTGCTCGACAGAGTTGGACCGGTAGGCTTGATCTCGACTTCGATGCTTCCACGTGACGCATCAACGACACTGAAAGCGCTAATGAACAAGACGGCACTCATCACCGGTATCACTGGTCAGGATGGTTCGTATCTGGCGGAGTTGCTGCTCCGTAAGGGGTATGAGGTTCATGGTTTGATTCGTCGGGCGTCGACGTTCAATACGTCTCGGATTGATCACTTGTATGTGGATCCGCATGACCCGCACGCGAAGCTGTTCCTGCATTACGGGGATCTCAGTGATGGCGCCCGTCTGGTGACGCTGATGGCGGAGATCAATCCGGACGAGGTGTACAACCTGGCGGCGCAGTCGCATGTGCGGGTGTCGTTCGATGAGCCGGAGCACACCGCCGACACCACTGGAACCGGCACGATCCGGCTGCTGGAGGCGGTGCGACTGTCGGGCATCGATACACGGTTCTATCAGGCGTCGACGTCGGAGTTGTATGGGGCGACGCCGCCGCCGCAGTCGGAGACCACCCCGTTCTATCCGCGGTCGCCGTATGCGGCGGCGAAGCTGTACAGCTTCTGGATCACGAAGAACTACCGTGAGGCGTATGACATGTTCGCGGTGAACGGGATCCTGTTCAACCATGAGTCGCCGCGGCGGGGTGAGACGTTCGTGACCCGCAAGATCACCCGTGCAGTCGCACGCATCAAAGCTGGCCGGCAGAAGGACCTGTACCTCGGGAACCTGGACTCGATCCGGGACTGGGGGTACGCGGCAGAGTATGTCGAGGGGATGTGGCGGATGCTGCAGGTCGACGAGCCCGAGGACTTCGTGCTCGCCACCGGCGTCGGATACACGATCCGCGACTTCCTGGAGACCTCGTTCGGTCACGTCGGGCTGGATTGGCAGGAGTACGTCCGCTTCGACGAACGCTACCTGCGGCCCACCGAGGTGGACGCCCTCATCGGCGACCCGTCGAAGGCGGCCGACAAGCTGGGCTGGACGCCGGGTGTGCATGGGAAGGAACTGGCCAGGCTGATGGTTGACGCCGACGTGCAAGCGTTGGAAGAAGGCCCGGAATGGATCGACACCGTCACCCTCAGCTCGTGGACGACCGCCCCCGACCTGGTGATCAAGTGACCGCGACCGACGGCGTCGACTACACCCCGGCGGAGTTGGACCGGGACGCGACGTTCTACGTCGCCGGACACCGCGGCCTGGTGGGCTCCGCGATCGTCCGCCGACTCCAGGCGGCGGGGTTCACGAACATCGTCGGCAAGACGTCCGCGGAACTGGACCTGAAGAACCGCGACGCCGTATTCGACTACCTGGGGGAGATCAAACCCCGTTACCTCGTGCTCGCCGCGGCGAAGGTCGGCGGCATCCTCGCCAACTCCACCTACCCGGTCGATTTCCTCAGCGACAACCTGCGAATCCAGTCGAACGTGCTCGACGCGGCACTCGCCAATAATGTGGAGCGGGTCGCGTTCCTAGGGTCGTCGTGCATCTACCCGAAGTACGCCGAACAGCCCATCCGGGAAGACTCCCTCCTCACCGGGCACCTGGAGCCGACGAACGACGCGTACGCGATCGCGAAGATCGCCGGGATCCTGAACATCCAGGCCGTCCGCCGCCAGTACGGGCTGCCGTGGATCTCCGCCATGCCCACCAACCTGTACGGACCGAACGACAACTTCTCCCCGACCGGCTCCCACGTCCTCCCCGCGTTGATCCGCCGCTACGACGAGGCCGCGAAGACCGGGGCGGGATCGGTGACGAACTGGGGCACCGGGACACCGCGGCGTGAGTTCCTACACTCCGACGACATGGCCGACGCGGTCCTGCACCTGCTCGAGCACTACGACGGACCGGAACAGGTCAACGTCGGCACCGGCACCGACGTCACCATCCGGCAGATCGCCGACACCATCGCCGACGTCGTCGGCTTCCACGGTGACACCGACTGGGACACCACCAAACCCGACGGCACCCCGCAGAAACTACTCGACGTCTCCAAACTCACCGACGCCGGCTGGACCTCCAAAATCACCCTGCAAGACGGACTCGACCGCACCGTCGCCTGGTACCGCAACCACGCCGACACCCTCCGCGCATAACCGCATGGCCTACCGCCACATCGTCCTCTTCCGCATTCACGACCACGTGACGGAAGGCGCGATCGATCGCGCAGCGGAAGCTCTGTCGGTTTTCGCCGCCTTTGCTGGTATCGAGTCCTAGCGCATCGAACACTCGGTTGACGTTCGAAAAGGGCGGGTACTCGTCCAGGAGGCAACCTTCGTGGACAGGCGTGCGTTCGAACAATTTCGCGCGGATCCCGAACACACTCGCGTTGCGGCAGTGATGTCCGAGATCTCGGATTGGCATGGCGGAGACTACGAAACCCACGCGGCTGCGACCAGGTTGCCGAACGGGTGTTCAGAACCCGTCCATGGTGACTCAGGGAGGGCAACGGCAGCGAACTGAGGCGAAGTCGACAGCCTCATCCTTCGGCCGCTGTCTATCTGTGAGGCCTGTGGTGAATGAGACGCAGCGATGGTGTGCCGTTGCGGGTCGCCAGCTCGAGGTTCATTGGGGTACGACCACGTAGCGGAACCAAGAGACCCGCGCCGCGGGGAGCAGTGACTCGGTCCATCCATGAAGTCCGGCACGGAGGTGGCGGACCGTTGGCTGGCCAGCGGTCCGAGTGCGGCGCTGAGGGGCGCGATTTGGCATTTCGCCGACTGAAGCCGACTGGCGTCCGATTCAGGCGGGAGCGGTCGCCGCCCGGAGCGGCGGCATCGGCTGCCACGAGGCATCCTTCGCGATCCTGCGTCCGTCCCGCAGGCCCCGGAAGAGGTGCGACGTGCCGCGCACCGTTCGCTCGACGAACAGCAGACGAATCAACTCCTTGCCGAACGTCAGACTCGTCCCCAGGCCGAAGAGCACAGGCTTGTAGACGCCGAGAGTGCGGTAGTACTTCTTGATGTATGCCCGATTGCGCATGATGTAGTAGCGGTACGCGTTGCTCGACGCATTCATGTGACGGATGCCCATGTCCCACTGCTTGATCTCGCGGGTGCGGCGCAGCACGAACTCGTCGACGATGACGGACCTCGTCTTGCGCGAGGCGAGCCAGCCGTACATCTGGTCGTCCCAGTAGATGAAGAACCGGGGGTCGGGCAGGCCGATCTGCTGAACGATGTCGCGGTGGATGAACATGCCCTCGAAGCATCCCGAGTTCATCGGCTTGTAGCCGGAGTCGTCGAACTCTGCGGGCGCGAAGGGGATCGGGATGGCCAGGGGCTCTGCGACACGGTATTGCCAGTAGAAGGCGCTGCCGTCGTAGTCGTACCGACGGCCCTGGATGCTCTTGAACCGGGGCGCCCACTTGCCCATCTTCGCGAGACCGTCCGGCAGCACTTCGACGTCGTCGTCCATCAGCCAGATCCACTGCGAGCCGAGCTCGTACGCGACGCGCATGCCTTCGCTGAAGCCGCCCGAGCCACCGGTGTTGGTCTCCATGCGGCGGTAGACGAGCGTCGCAGGCTCGAGGCGCTCGCGGAACGCTTCGACCACATCGGTCGTGTCGTCGGTCGAGGCGTTGTCGATCACGACGATGTGTCCCGGCTTCGGGTCCATCTCGGTGATGCTCGTGAGCAGGCGGGTGAGAAGGCCCGAGCGGTTGTAGGTCACGACCGCGATGGTCGCGGTGGTGGGATCGAACTGCACGGAGGCGGACGGAACGTGGGTCACGGGGCTGATCTCCGGAGAAAGGCGGCGGGCGCCGAGACGTCGGGCCGGAGGAAAGCCTACCCTGCCGCCCCCTCGTCTCCCTGGGCGTGCGGCAGCCCGGCGCCGTCCGCAGCGCCTGCGCCACCGGCATCCGTGCCACCGCTGCCGAGGCTCTCGCGCCAGGAACGTGACTGGCCCGCCCGCACCGCGCACAGGACGAGCATCAGCCAGCCGAGGCCGGTCAGGGCGAAGCTCTCGAACATGGAGTCGATGAGGATCGTGACGAGGACGAGCGGCGTCCAGGCGTAGACGACCGAGCGGCGTTCGCCGGCCACGAGCCACGAACGGGCCAGCGCCAGCGCCGACAGCGCGAGGAAGAGCACCAGGCCGACCCAGCCGAGCTGCAGGGCGACGTCGAAGTACGCGTTGAGGCCGGTGGCGTGGTCGGTGCGGAGCCAGAAGTTGATGGCGTTGAACGGGTACTCCTGCTGGTCCCAGACACCGAACCACCCGAACCCCTGCACGGGTCTCTGGCGGAGGATGTCGACCATGAAGTTCCAGAGTTCGACGCGCATGGAGAAGTCGGTGCCGGCGCCGAGCAGGGCGATGATCGGATGCCGCGCCACGTAGCCGACGAACACGCCGACGACGACGAGGGCACCGAGGGCGAGCTGAAGGCCTGCGCGGCGCTCCGCCTGGGCGTGGCGCACCAGCGCGAGGGCTCCGACGGCCAGCCCGACGCCGAGTGCCAGCACGACGACGGTGGGGGAGTCGCTGAGCGCGGCCATGCCGCCCGCCAGTACCACGGATGCTACGGAGAGCCCCGGTCGCACCGACTGCGTGCGGTACTCGATCAGGAAGGTGATGAGCGCGATCACGGCGACGAATCCGAGCAGGTTGCGCGTGCCGAAGATGCCCTGCACGGGACCGAGCTGCGCGATGTTGGCCTGGATGCCGAGGAAGGTGAAGGGGATGTCGAGCAGGATCCCCGACAGCAGTTCGAGCGCGAGCGACACGCCGAGGAGCACGCGCAGCACGTCGCCGAGCGCCCGGACGGTCTGCAGGGTGTCGCGCACGTGGCCGATGACGACGGCGAGGAACGCGAGCGCCGCCATCGATACCCAGCTCCAGAACGATGTGGCGGGGTCGCCGCTCCAGGCGATGCTGGCCAGCGCCCACCCGACGAACACGAGGACGGTCGTCGGCACCAGTCTCAGCAGCGAGATCTCACGCCTGCGCGCCACCATGACACCCGCGCCGAGGACGCACAGCCCCGCCACGATGGTGACGTAGGTGACGTGGCCGGCGATCCGCTCGATCGCGTACGCCGAGAAGACAGTGGCGAACACGACGAGCGTGAAGGCGCGTGCGAAGGAGGCCGAGTCGAGCAGTGCACCCAGCCACCCGGGCGGTGCGGGGCGCGGCGTGTCGGTCACGCGTCGTGCCCTGCCAGGTCGCCCTCGGCGACGGCGGTGGCGCCGGGGGTCGCGCTCGGCTCGGCGTCGGCGGCGCGCCCGCGTGCCTGCCGTGCGCGCCCGCGGCGCCGCCCGCCGGGCTCGCGGGGTGCGGACTCGTCGCTGTCGACGGCATCGCCGCGCTCGATCGCGGCGCTCTGCTCGGCGGGGCCCACCCCGACGTGCGGCGACTGCTTGATCTTCGCGCCGAGCATGACGACGAAGAGCCAACCCCACAGCAGCAGGGGAGTCGACTCCGCGAGGCCCTGCACGAGGAGGATCGCACCCACGAGAGTGGGCAGCAGCGTCAGAGGCGAGTAGGGGCGGTCGGCCCGGAGGTCCCAGCGGGGCCGGTCGACGGCGAAGAACCACGCCCGCCACACGAAAGCGAAGTAGAGGAGCGCCAGCAGCACGACGCCGATGATGCCGAGCTGCATCGCGACGTCGACCCACATGTTGTGGGCCTGCATGACCGTCTGGCCGTGGTCGATGATCCACTTGTCGAACGCCGGATCGGACGGCACCCACGGGGTCGCGAAGCCCCAGCCCACCCAGGGGCGTTCCGCCGCCCGGGCGAGCACGGCCTCCCAGATGCCCTCGCGGCCGGTCAGGTCGGCGCTGCGGCCGAGGGCGGTGAAGATGGCGTCCCGCGCCAGCCACAGCGCCAGGAGGCCGCCGATGCCGACGGCCGCATAGCCGACGTAGTACTTGGTGCGCTCTCCGGGCCTGGTGGCGGTGCGCATGAGCAGCACGGTGACGAGGACGACCGCGACGGCCGCCGCCGCCAGATACGCGGTGGCGGAGGAGGCGCGGAAGAAGAGATAGACCGACAGCGCCATCCAGATCCACAGGAACGTGCGCCGCGGGGCTCCGGAGGCCAGGCGAATCGCGAACACGATGATCGCGAGCAGCGCGACGGGCGCGAGGAGGTTCGCGTTTCCCATGATCCCCTGGAGCCGCCCCGGGAAGTCGAAGAGGTTGTTGCGCGACCAGTACTCGATCGGGTCGTCCGCCTCGGCGACGACGAAGCCCGGAAGGATCGGCTCCCCGATGAAGACGGCGACCCAGAGCTCGAACAGGATCGACAGCGCCATGACCCACTTGAGCGCGGACGCCACCGCTCGCACAAGCTCACGCCACGTCAGCACGGTGCCGATGAACAGTGCCTGCACCGTGGTGATCCAGAGCAGCAGCAGCGTGAGCGCGCTCGCCGCCGGCCACGCCGACCACGCGAGTGACAGTGTGGCCCAGGCGACGTAGGCGACCACGAACCACGGCAGGCGCCGCCACTGCACGGGTGGGCGCAGGACGATCCACAGCACGACCGACAGCAGACCGCCGGCGATCGTGATGACGGTGGCGGTGAGCTCGCCGAACGCGTGCACCCAGGCGGTGCCCGACAACGACATGAACAGCACGAAGATGCACCAGCCGCGCAGCATGAGGTGGCCGGTCTTCTCGCGGACCGGCGGTCCCGGGGGTGCCGACGCCGGGTGCTTCGAGTGGACGGCCATCGCACTCAGGGTACCGTGCGTCCCTCGCCGAATCCGTTCGTTGAATGAGAGAGGAACGGGGGAGACGGAACGCCTGCACGCGGCGCCGGCGAGAGCCGCATGCCGGCCCGCTGGCTAGGCTGTTCGGGTGCTGATCCCACTCGCCAACGAGCCCCGTGACTACGCCTGGGGCTCGACGTCTCTGCTGGCCGATCTCGAGGGGCGAGAGCCCGCCGATCATCCGGAGGCGGAGGTGTGGTTCGGGGATCACCCGGGCGACCCTGCCGAGACGTGGGACGGTCGTACGCTCGACCGCTGGATCGCCGACGACGGCGCCGCGTCGGGGATCGACGGCCCGCTGCCGTATCTGCTGAAGCTGCTGGCGGCGGCATCCGCTCTCTCCATCCAGGCGCACCCTTCCAAGGCGCAGGCCGAGGCCGGCTTCGCGCGCGAGGAGGCCGCCGGGATCCCGCGGGACGCCGCCGAGCGCACCTACCGCGACGACAACCACAAGCCGGAGCTGATCGTCGCGCTGAGCGAGACCTTCCGCGCGCTTGCGGGACTGCGCGAGCTCGACGCGACGCGCCGCCTCATCGCCGCGCTGGGCCCGGGCGCCGCGCCGCTGGCCGAGCGGTTGGCGGAACCGGATGCCTCGCTCTCGGCCGTCATCGGCTGGCTCCTGTCGGACGGCGCCGATGTCGCGCGCGACGTGATCGCCGCCGCCGTCGCGGGCGAGTCCGACGAGTTCGCCGCGGAGCTGGAACTGGCGCGCACGCTGGACGCGGGGTTCTCGGGTGATCCGGGCATCGTCGTCGCCCTGCTCATGAACCTCGTGACACTGCGCCGCGGGGAGGGGCTGTTCGTTCCCGCCGGCGTGCTGCACGCCTACCTGGACGGACTCGGCGTCGAGTTGATGGCGGCGAGCGACAACGTGCTGCGCGGCGGCCTGACCCCGAAGCAGGTCGATGCGAGCGAGCTCGTGAGCGTGCTCGACCCGACCCCGGGGGTGCCGCCGGTGATCCATGCGCGGACGCTGGGTCGCGGCATCCGTCAGTACGACGTGCCGGTCGAGGATTTCGCCCTTCTCGCCGTCACCGCAGCGGCGGACGGCGTCGACGTGACGCTGGCGGGACCGGCGATCGCGGTCGCCACGGACGGTGCTCCCGAGGTGGCCGGACTCGCGTCGGGCAGCGCGAGCGTGCTCGTTCCGGGGGCTGCGGTGCTGGTCACTCCCGACGAGGGCGGACTGCGCGTGACGGGCGAGGGTGAGCTGTTCATCGCCCTCCCGGGGCGCTGAATGGGCTCACCCCCGCGCTTTCTCATCGGACCGTTATGACAGCGCGACACGCCGTCGGCGCGTCGTGAAGGTTCAAGAGTTGGTTGAGCGTTTAGTATCTGCGACTTGACCTCCGTGAACTACACGGGTGTAATTATCCGTACACGCACCAGCGTGGAGCAGGATCACGGGGGGTGAGAACGACATGACGGTTTCTCAATACCGTTCCGGCGTTCCCGACGACTGGTTCGTCGATCCGGTTCAACTGGGGGTACCGGGGGTTCGCCGCAACATCGGCGCGGAAGAGGACAATCCGCTCGCATGGCAGACCGACGCACTGTGTGCGCAGACCGATCCGGAGGCGTTCTTCCCTGAGAAGGGCGGCTCCACGCGTGATGCGAAGCGCATCTGCACGTCGTGCGACGTGCGAGGCGAATGCCTCGAATATGCGCTGCAGAACGATGAACGGTTCGGCATCTGGGGCGGTCTCAGCGAGCGCGAGCGTCGCAAGCTGAAGCGTCGAGCGGGCTGAAACGCACGCCGGTCGGCCGGTTCGATCCGGCCGACCCGGCGCGTTCGCCCGGGGTCACGGACACCCGCGCCTAGGCTGACCAGGACATGCCCACCGCAGCACCGACCCCTGTGCCGTCGAGCACCAGTGCGCCGTCGTCCAGTCCGCCGTCGAGCACGGTGCCGTCGTCCAGTCCGTCGTCGAATCGGATTCACGCTGTGCTCGTGGTGCGTCCCGACGGCCGTACGCCGGCGGCCTTCCATCTGCGACGCACTCTCGCGGCGCTCGCCGAGCAGACGCGGCCGGTCGACGTTCTCACGATCGTGGTGTGCGGTGGCGACGAGCGCCTGTTCGAGTTGGCGGATGCCGCGGGCGCGGCGTCCGTCGTGAAGGCTCCGGCCTCGACCGGCTTCGCTGCGGCGACAGCGCTCGCGTCTCTGCCCAAGAGCGCTGCCCAGGCTGGACGCGCGGGGGAGAGCGAATCCGGAGCCCTCTGGCTGCTCGCTCAGGACACGGCGCCGGAGCCCGACGCGCTCGCCCGGCTGGCGGGAGCGCTCGAGCTGTCGCCGTCGGTCGCCTTCGTGGCGCCGAAACTGGTGCGGTGGGACGACCGTTCCGAGATCGCCTCGCTCGGGGTCAGCATGACCCGGTTCGGCCGCGCGGTGGGTCTCGCCGACGACGAGCTCGACCAGGGCCAGCACGACGCACAGGAGGATGTGCTCGGCGCCGACGTGCGCGGCATCCTCGTCCGTTCGGATGCGTGGATCCGGCTCGGCGGTCTCGATCGTGGGCTGGCGGGTGCCGACGAGGGGCTCGATCTCGGAGTGCGGGCGCGACGTGCCGGAGGGCGGGTGTCGCTCGTGCCGAGCGCGCTCGTCGCCACGGCGGGCGACGGTGTGGCGGGGCTGCCGGTCCCGCTGACGCCGCAGCGCCGGCGGCGTGCGGTCTACGCCGAGCGGGTCGCGCAGCTCCGCCGACGGATGGCGTACGCGCCCGCCGTCGCCACTCCGCTGCACTGGCTGTCTCTCCTGCCGCTCGCGCTGTGGCGCACCATCGTGGATCTCGTCCGCAAGCAGCCGGGCCGCATCGCCTCGGAGTGGGCCGCGGCGGCCGTGGCGCTCGTCGGCATCGTGCCGGTCTGGCGTGCGCGTCGGCGCATCGCGCGGGCTCGCACGGCATCGTGGGCGCAGCTGGCGCCGCTGCGGACAACGCAGGCCGAACTCCGGGAGCGGCTCGACGACGATCCCGAGGTCGCGATCGGCGGCCATCGGCGCAGCGACCTGAGGTTCTTCGCCGGAGGCGGCGCCTGGCTCGTCCTCGCCGCGCTCGCCGTCTCGGTCGCCGCCTTCCCCGCACTGCTGGCGTGGCCCGTGCTCGGCGGGGGCGCCCTCCAGCCGCTCGCGAACACCGTCGGGCAGCTGTGGAACGACGCCGCGTACGGGCAGCGCGCGCTCGGGCTCGACACCGTCGGTCCCGCTGATCCCTTCGCCGCCGTCGTGGCTGTGCTCGGATCGCTCTGGCCGTGGGCGCCGTCGCGGGCCCTCGTACTGCTGTGGGTCCTCGCGCTGCCGCTCGCCGCGCTCGGCGGCTGGTTCGCCGCGACGCGGGTCACCGAGCGCTCGAGCCTGCGACTGCTCGGCGGTGCGGTGTGGGCGCTGTCGCCCGCCCTCCTCGTCGCACTCACCCAGGGACGTCCGACCGGGGTGCTTCTGCATCTGCTTCTGCCTTGGCTGTTCTACGCGGGCGCGGTCGCCCACCGGTCGTGGGCCGGTGCGGGTGCGGCCTCGCTCCTTCTCGCTGGGGTGCTCGCGACCGCGCCGTCCTTGACTCCGGCCATGGCGGTGCTGTGGTTCGGAGCCGTGCTCCTCGCCGTCGTGCTGCGCGCCGGCCGCGGGGTGGCCCGTCTGGTGTGGACGCTGATCCCGTCGCTCGCGGTGGCGCTGCCGCTGGTATGGAACGCGCTCGCGCACGGGCGTGCCTGGGGGCTTCTCGCCGACCCCGGTGTGCCCTGGCCCGGGCCTCAGGTCGCCGCAGACGCGTCGGGCCGGGCACTCCTGGCCGCCGGCATCCCCACCCCCGACCTCGCAGGATGGACCACCCTGCTTCCCGACGGACCGACCTGGTGGGTGCCGCTGCTCAGCGTGCCGCTCGCCCTGCTCGCGCTCGCCGCGCCGCTGACGCAGCGGTGGGCGGTGGGGATCGTGCTGCTCGTCGTCACGGCGCTCGGCCTCGGCACGGCGTTCGCGGCGGTCGGCGTGTCGGTGTCGGTCGTGCAGTCGCTCACCGTGCCGCTCTGGCCGGGCACGGGACTGAGCCTGGCGTGGCTGGGCGCTGTCGGTGGTGCCCTCGTCGCACTCGACGCCGGCCTCGCGCCGCGCGTCGCACTCCTGCGCGGCTTCGCGGCCGCACTCGTCTTCGCGGCCGCGGTGACGCTCGCCGTGCCGTCGCTCGTCTCGTTCACTCAGGGCACGGCGACGATCGCGAACGGCCCGGCGAGCACCCTCCCCGCCTTCGTCGCCGCCGAAGGGCGCGAGAACGCCGATGTCGGCACCATCGTGCTGACTCCGCAGGCGGACGCCGGCGTCGCGGCCCAGGTGGTGTGGGGGGCGAGCGAGACCATCGGCGGCCAGACAACGCTGCTGTCGACGCGCACCCAGGCCTCACCGCAGGACGAGGAGCTCGCCGCGCTCGCCGCCGATCTGGTCACCCCCTCGTCGGAGGACGTCGTGGCAGAGCTCGGCGACCGGGGCATCCGGTTCATCCTGCTGGCGCCGACCACGCCGCCCGAGAGCGATGCCGCCCGCACGATGCGGCTCTCGGCGATGACGGCCCTCGGGGAACGCGACACGCTCGTCGTCGTAGGCGACACCGCCAAGGGCGAACTCTGGCGCGTCGTCGACCAGATCGGGCCGCGGCCGGCGGAGGCGCCTTCGGCCACGACCCTCGCGCGGTGGATCGCGTTCGGACAGCTCGCGATCCTCGGCATCGCACTGCTGCTCGCGCTGCCGACGGCGACCTCCCTCCGCGAAGCGCGAAGAACCCCGCGCGTGGTAGGACCCCACTGGCAGGAGGGCCGATGAGCGACCGACGCGTTTTCCGCTGGGCGCCGACGAGTGCCCGTCTCCTGATCGGCACCATCATCTCGATCTGCGCGGTCGTGGCGGTGGTCACAGCCGTATCGGTGCCGTGGCCGACGGTGGTCCGAGAGCCGCTCAGCGTGCCCGCCACTCCGGCGCCTGCAGCCTCCGTGGTCGCCTGTGACGGCGCGCTGCTGTCGATCGGACGCGATCCGACGAATGCCGCGGACATCTCCATCGCGGCCCCCCAGTCGGTCGTGGTGGGCGTGGCCGAAGGAGCGCCGCCCACCGAGCAGCGGCTCGAGACGACCGATGTCGGACCGGGGCCGCTGGCGTACACGGCTCCGCCGATCGACGACCAAGCGGTGGACGTGGCGGCCAGCGGGGCGGCGACGGCGTCCGCCGACGACCTCGCCGGGTTCGCTGCCTCAGCGTGCCGCCCGCCGTTGCTGGACTCGTGGCTGGTGGGCGGTTCCGGCGCCACCGGCGCGGCCGACCTCGTGCTGCTCGCGAACCCCGGCACCGTTCCGGCGACGGTGCAGCTCACCGTTTTCGGCGCGGCCGGCGCGCAGACGCCGCCGGGCGGTGTCGACCTCGTGGTCGCGCCCGGCACGCAGCGGGTGGTCCCGCTCGCGGGCATCGCGCTCGGCGAGGAGACCCCGGTGGTGCGCGTCTCGGCCGTGGGCGCGCCCATCCGCGCGTCGCTGCAGGCGAGCATCACGCGCACGCTCACCCCCGGCGGCGTCGACCAGGTCGGTCCCGTGGCGCAGGCCGATACGACGGAGGTCATCACCGGCATCACCGTGTCGCGTCGGTCGGGTGCCGAGGACGGCGCCGCGGGCAGCCCTGCGCCGGACGCCGACGACGACGTGACGGTGCTGCGGATGCTGTCGCCCTCCGCTGCCGCGACCGCCCATGTCACGGTGACCGCGGTCGGCAGCACCGGGCAGTTGCGCGATCCGCAGGAGGTCGCGCTCGAGGCCGGCAAGCCGATCGAGCTGGCACTGGACGGATTGACCGCCGGGTCGTACACCGTCGCCATCGACGCCGACGCCCCCGTGGTGGCCGCGGTGTGGCAGGCGACCGGCGTCGGCGCAGGCGACGACTTCGCGTGGTACACCCCGGCGCCGGAGGTGTCGGTGAGCTCCCTGTTCGCGACGCCGGGCGGACCGACGCCGGCGCTCTCGGTGGTCAACCCGTCCGGTGAGCCGGTCGCGGTCACCGTCACCGCGGTCGACGGCGGATCGCCGCTGCAAGTCACCGTCCCCGCGAGCGGGTCGGTCAGCGTGCGCCTCTCGGCGCGCACGGTGTACCGGTTCGAGCCGGAGGCGCCGGTGCGGGCGGGCCTATCCTTCGCCGGTGACGGGGCGCTGGCGGGTGTGCCGGTGTGGCCGTCGGACGTCGCGACGGCCGAGATCGTCGTCTACCCCTGAGTCGCCTTCTGGCATCCCACGGCGCGGGGTTTCGTCTCGCTTCGCTCGCTCAACCTTGACCCGGCTCGCATCAACGCTCGCTAGCGCTCGCACTGATCCGAGCCGCGTCAAAAGTACCGGAAGCGCTCCGGGCCCAGGTCCCACGGGTCGCGGTCGAGGTACTCCGCCGCCGCGCGGAAGACGGCGCCCTCGACGAGCATGCGCCGGTGCAGCTCGTCATCGCGGTGCAGATGGCTGAGACGCTCGATCGGCAGGCGGTACAGGATGATGCGCCCGGCGTCGGGCAGCACGGTCCAGCGCGGGATGCCGTCGTCATCTGTCGCGGCCGGCATGTCGGCCACCTCGAAGCGCACGTCGCGCAGTTCGGGCCATGCGGAGCGCAGGAACTCCGCCGCGGTGCCGACGGAGAGGTCGAAGCGGTCGACGCGGGTGTCCAGCGGCGGAAGGGGCGGCCGCACGACAGGGCTTCGGCCCTCGCGGCCATGGCGTCCGTGACGGGACGCACGCGCCTGCGTGCGTTCGCTGGTCCGGGTCCGCCGCCACGCCATGCCCCCATCCTAGAACCGCGGCTTCAGGGAGCGGCATCCGCCCTCGTTCGGGGATCTGCCGTGGTTCGGGGGTTCCCGGCGCTGGATCCGACTCTGGGCGGATCCCCGGGCCTGGGTGGATGCCGGGTGCCCGGGGATCTGCCGCGAGTCGGAAGTTTCCCGGCGCTTGATCCGACTCTGGGCGGATCTCCGAGCCCGGGCGGCTGAGCGGACCGGCACGCGGCTGAGGCGCCGCGGCGCGGCATCCGTCTCCTCGCTGCTCGGCCACGGTAGCGTCGAGCCGATGCGTGAGAGAGTGTGCTCCAAAGTCGGCTGCGCCCGTGAGGCGGTGTCGACCCTCACCTACGACTACGGCGACCAGATGGCGGCACTCGGTCCGCTCGGCATCGGCGGCGACCCGCACGCGCACGATCTGTGCGCGATCCACACCGACCGCCTCTCGGTGCCCAAGGGCTGGGTCGTCGTACGGCACGAGACCCTCCGCGCCTGAGCCGGCGTGGGAGAATGGGCGGATGCCGACCCACACTCCCGTCGCCGCGCCTTCCACGTCCGCACTCCCGGAGCCCGTTGAAGGGTTCGAGTACGAGGTCGCGGACCTCTCGCTCGCCGAGGCGGGACGGCATCAGCTGCGCCTCGCCGAGAACGAGATGCCGGGCCTCATGGCGCTGCGTGACGAGTTCGGCCCGTCGCAGCCGCTGAAAGGCGCGCGCATCGCCGGCTCGCTGCACATGACGGTGCAGACCGCCGTGCTCATCGAGACTCTCGTCGCGCTGGGCGCACAGGTGCGCTGGGCGAGCTGCAACATCTTCTCCACGCAGGACGAAGCGGCCGCAGCGGTCGTCGTCGGTCCGACGGGCACGGTCGACGCCCCCGCCGGCATCCCGGTGTTCGCGTGGAAGGGCGAGACCCTCGAGGAGTACTGGCGCCTCGCCGACCGCATCTTCGACTGGTCGGCCGAGGGCTTCGACGGGCCGAACATGATCCTCGACGACGGCGGTGACGCGACCCTCCTCGTGCACAAGGGCGTCGAGTTCGAGAAGTCGGGTTCGGTTCCGGACCCTTCGACAGGCTCAGGGACCGGAGAAGCTGTCAACGCCGAGTACCGGATCATCCTCGACACGCTGCGGGCGTCGATCGCGCGCGATCCGCAGCGCTTCACACGGATGGCGGCGGATCTGCTCGGGGTGACGGAGGAGACGACGACCGGCGTGCACCGGCTGTACGAGCTCGCGGCGGCCGGTGAGCTGCTGTTCCCGGCGATCAACGTGAACGACTCGGTCACGAAGTCGAAGTTCGACAACAAGTACGGCATCCGCCACTCGCTGCCCGATGGCATCAACCGTGCGACCGACGTGCTGATGGGCGGCAAGGTGGCCTTCGTGTGCGGCTACGGCGACGTCGGCAAGGGGGCCGCCGAAGCTCTGCGCGGCCAGGGTGCGCGGGTGATCGTCGGCGAGGTCGACCCGATCTGCGCACTGCAGGCCGCGATGGACGGCTACCAGGTGGCGCGTCTCACGGATGTCGCCGGACAGGCCGACATCGTCATCACGGGCACCGGCAACAAGGATGTCGTCACCACCGACGACCTGCTGAAGCTCAAGCACCTCGCGATCGTCGGCAACGTCGGTCATTTCGACAACGAGATCGACATGGCGGGCCTCGAGGCGCTGCCCGGCGCCGAGAAGGTCGAGATCAAGCCGCAGGTGCACGAATGGCGTCTGCCGAACGGACGCAGCGTGCTCGTCCTGAGCGAAGGCCGGCTGCTGAACCTCGGCAACGCCACGGGGCATCCGTCGTTCGTCATGAGCGCATCGTTCACGAACCAGGTGCTCGCGCAGATCGAGCTGTTCACCAAGCGCGACGAGTACCCGACCGCGGTGTACACGCTGCCGAAGCACCTCGACGAGAAGGTCGCGCGACTGCACCTGGACGCGCTCGGCGTGCAGCTCACCGAGCTGACGCCCGAGCAGGCGTCGTACATCGGCGTGCCGGTCGAGGGTCCCTACAAGCTGGACCACTACCGCTACTGAGGCGGCTCCCGCGGAATCAGCGCTCGGGGAAGCCGCGGGGCGGGGCCGACACCGGCGCAGCGAGTGCGTCGGCGCGGGCGGTCTCGAGGCGCAGCGCGCGAAGCTCGCGCTCGCGCCGGACCGTGACGACGCCCATGAGGAAGGTCTCGGGGTCGACGGCCGGCACGGGTGAGACGTGCTCGGCTGCTTCTCGGGCGAGGGATGCCGCGACCCGCGCGCGTGCGGCCGGCTCCATGTTCGCGGCCGAGCGGGCGAACTGCGCGAGACGCCGGGCGAGGCGCTCCGGGAGGCGCGCGACGTCGGCGATCACCGCCCAGTCCGCGAGGACGGGAGGGATGCCGAACGAGACGTCGGGCAGTCGCGGGGTGCGCGTGCGCTCGGAGTAGGTGCCGGCCAGGAGGTCGCCGAGTCGCTGGGACCGCGGAGTGAACGCTCCCACCAGGGCTGCGACGGCACCCACGGTGAACCACAGCTCGAACACGCCGACGAGCGCGCGGATGAAGGCGTGCCGGAAGCCGGCGGCGCCCCCGTCGGCGCGGACGATGCGACCGCCCACCGCGAGGCGGCCGAGGCTGCGCCCCCGCGTGGTGGTCTCGACCACCGTCGGGATCACGACCATGACGAGCACGAGCACGACGATCGTGAGGATCGGCACGATGGCCTCATCCAGGGCGCCGAGGCCTAGCAGCCAGCCGATACCCCAGGCGAACAGCAGCAGCACGGCGACCCCGAGCAGCATGTCGATCAGCACCCCGAGCGCGCGCAGGAAGTAGCCGAGCGGCTGCACGTCCAGCGCGACAGCCTCACCGGTGAGCACCTCGTCCTGGTGGATGTCGACGATCGCGGGGCGCTCAGCGGTCATGGCTACAGTGAAACACATGGACCTCGATGCGCTCACGGCTGCCCGGCGCGAGGAGTGGGCGCGGCTCGACGAGCTGAGCCGTGCACGACGCCTCTCGGGGACCGAGGTCGATGAGCTCGTGACGCGCTACCGCGCCGCATCGGCCGACCTCGCGGACGCGAAGACATCCGCGGGGCGCAGCATCCAGGGCGACCACATCTCCACGATGCTCGCGCGTGCCCGGCTGCGCCTCACCGGTGCTCCCGAGAACGTCATGCGCCAGATTCCGCGCTTCTTCGCACTGCAGCTGCCCGCCGCGCTGTACCGCGTGCGCTGGGCGACGCTCGCCATCGCGCTGGGCTTCGTCGCGGTCGTGACGGTGGTGGCGCTGTGGGTGGCGGGCGACCCCGCGCTGGTGGCGAGCCTCGGCAGTCAGGCGCAGCTCGAGCACTACGTCGAGAACGAGTTCACGGACTACTACAGCGAGAACCCGGCGGCCGTCTTCGCAGGCACGGTATGGACGAACAACGCGTGGATCGCAGCGCAGTGCGTGCTGTTCGGCATCACGGGCGTGTGGCCCATCATGGTGCTCGTGCAGAACGCCGTCGGCGTGGGAACGGCCGCGGCCATCATGGCCGCATTCGACCGCGGCGACGTGTTCGTGCTCTACATCCTCCCGCACGGGATGCTCGAGCTCACGTGCATCTTCGTGGCGGGGGCGGCGGGACTGCAGATCTTCTGGGCCTGGGTCGCACCCGGCCCGCGTTCGAGGGGCGATTCCCTGGCGGCCGCCGGTCGATCGCTCGCCACGATCGCGATCGGCCTCGTCATCGCCCTGGGATTCTCGGGGATCATCGAGGGGTTCGTGACCGCCCAGCCGTGGCCGTGGCCGGTGAAGATCGGCATCGGCGCGAGCGCGCTGGCCCTGTTCCTCGTCTACATGCTCGTGGTCGGGCGTCGCGCGCACCGCCTGGGCGAGAGCGGCGACCTCACCGAGTACGAAGCCGGCACGCCGACCCTCGTCGCCGGCTGAGCTCCTCCCCGGGCGCCTCCGCGGCCCGGTTCCGCCGCGCCTCCGTCTCCGGGCAAGTCAACCGGGGAGAGGGGAGGCGGATGCTGCGTACCACTGTTTTGAATAGATCAAAACAACGCTAGGCTGGAGGAGTGAACCCGCCCGACGTCTTCGACTCCGCGGCACGGCTGCGCGCGGCGGGACTGCGGGTCACCGACTCCCGGCGGGCGGTCGTCGAAGCGCTCATGGAGCGCCCCCACGCGAGCGCCGAGGAGCTGTTCGGCATCGTCGCCCGGACGATTCCCGGCACGAGCCTGCAGTCGGTCTACAACGCGCTCGGCGACTTCGTCGACGCGGGGCTCGCCCGCCGGATCGAGCCGGCCGGCCGGCCGGGCCTGTTCGAACTGCGCGTCGACGACAACCATCACCACCTCATCTGCTCCGAGTGCGGCGCTGTCCAGGACGTCGACTGCGTCGTCGGGGATGCCCCGTGCCTGACGCCGTCCGACGCCCACGGCTACGCGGTCAAGGCCGCCGAGGTGACCTTCTGGGGCGTGTGCCCCTCTTGCGCCGCGGCGGCGGCCGACGAACCGGGCGACCGTCGCGAGGCCACGGCGCGCGTGCCCGCAGCATCCTGATCTCCTATCCGAACCCGTTAGCCCATCCGATGGAAGGAAGCTCATGACCGACACCAACGACACGATCCCGGAGATCGGCGAGAACCCCACCGACGCCGATCAGGCGGTCACGCCGATCGACACCCCGGTCGACGAGCGCGAGGACGGCGAGACCCGCCCCCGCCCGAACGAGTCCGAGAGCTGCCCCGTGATCCACGGCGGCCAGCCCCATCCCACGACCGGCAATGCCAACAGCGTGTGGTGGCCCAACCAGCTGAACCTCAAGATCCTGGCCAAGAACCCCGCGGTCGCGAACCCCCTCGGTGAGGACTTCGACTACAAGGCCGCATTCGAGTCGCTCGACCTCGCGGCGGTCAAGGCCGACATCGCCGAGACCCTCACGACGTCGCAGGACTGGTGGCCCGCCGACTTCGGCAACTACGGCCCCCTCATGATCCGTATGGCGTGGCACAGTGCCGGCACGTACCGCGTCACGGACGGTCGCGGCGGTGGCGGCGCCGGGCAGCAGCGCTTCGCGCCGCTCAACAGCTGGCCCGACAACGTCAACCTCGACAAGGCTCGCCGCCTGCTGTGGTCGGTGAAGAAGAAGTACGGCCAGTCTCTGTCCTGGGCCGACCTGATGATCCTCGCCGGCAACGTGGCACTCGAGTCCATGGGCTTCCAGACGTTCGGCTACGCCGGCGGCCGGCCCGACGTGTGGGAGCCGGACGCCGACGTGTACTGGGGTCCCGAGACCACCTGGCTGGACGACGAGCGCTACTCGGGCGACCGCGAGCTCGAGAAGCCCCTCGCCGCCGTGCAGATGGGCCTCATCTACGTCAACCCCGAGGGCCCCAACGGCAACCCCGACCCGCTGGCTTCGGCGCGCGATATCCGCGAGACCTTCGGCCGCATGGCCATGGACGACGAGGAGACCGTCGCTCTCATCGCCGGTGGCCACACGTTCGGCAAGACGCACGGCGCGGCGCCCGACACCAACATCGAGGACAACCCCGAGGCTGCCGGCCTCGAGCAGCAGGGCCTCGGCTGGAAGAACAACCACGGCACCGGGCACGGCGACGACACCATCACGTCGGGCCTCGAGGTCACGTGGACGTACCACCCCACCCGCTGGGACAACGAGTTCTTCCACATCCTCTACGCGTACGAGTGGGAGCTCATGCGCAGCCCGGGCGGCGGCCACCAGTGGCGGCCGATCAACAACGGCGGCGCCGACATGGTGCCGCTGGCCCACTCCAACGGCCGTCGCGAGCCGCGCATGCTGACCAGCGATCTCGCGCTGCGCACCGACCCGGCGTACGACGCCATCTCGCGCCGCTTCAAGGATGACCCGGAGGCGTTCGCCGACGCGTTCGCACGTGCGTGGTTCAAGCTCACGCACCGCGACATGGGCCCGATCGCCCGCTACCTCGGACCTGAGGTCCCGGCCGAGGAGCTTCTCTGGCAGGACCGCGTCCCCGCCGTCGACCACGACCTGATCGACGCGGCAGACGCGGCAGCCCTCAAGGCGCAGATCCTCGACTCGGGTCTCAGCGTCGCGGAGCTCGTCGAGACCACGTGGGCCGCGGCATCCTCGTTCCGCGGCAGCGACAAGCGCGGCGGCGTCAACGGCGCGCGCATCCGCCTGGCGCCGCAGAAGGACTGGGAGGTCAACAAGCCCGCCCAGCTGGCGACGGTGCTCGCGAAGCTCGAGCAGATTCAGGCGTCGTTCAACGACGGACGCACCGACGGCAAGAAAGTGTCGCTCGCCGACCTCATCGTGCTCGCCGGCAACGCGGCGGTCGAGAAGGCGGCGGCGGACGCCGGCGTCGAGGCCGAGGTGGTCTTCCACCCGGGTCGCACCGACGCCACGCAGGAGCAGACCGACGTCGAGTCGTTCGCCTTCCTCGAGCCGATCACCGACGGGTTCCGCAACTACTACGGGCCGCGGGCATTCATGCCCGAGGAGCACCACCTCATCGACCGGGCGAACCTGCTCACGCTGAGCGCTCCCGAGCTGACGGTCCTCGTGGGCGGTCTGCGCGTGCTCGGTGCGAACTGGGACGGCTCGGACTACGGTGTGTTCACCGACCGCAAGGGCGTGCTCACGAACGACTTCTTCGTGAACCTGCTCGACCTCGGCACCACGTGGAAGCCGCTCGACCCGGGTTCGCACGCGTTCTCGGGAGCGAAGGACGGCTCCGGCGAGCCGGTCGGCATCGGCACCCGTGTCGACCTGCTGTTCGCCTCGAACTCGGAGCTGCGCGCCGTCGCCGAGGTGTACGCCTCGGATGACGCGAACGAGAAGTTCGTGCGTGACTTCGTCAAGGCGTGGGGCAAGGTGACCGAGCTCGACCGGTTCGACCTGGTCTGATCCGACACACAGAAGAGCGGCCCGTCCCCGAAAGGGGGCGG
>NZ_JAMXMB010000026.1 GCF_024055635.1 Microbacterium yannicii | reverse complement strand
GGGCCGCTCTTCTGTGTGCGGGGCGCCTACTCCAGACGGGCCGTGGCCTGCACCGGCGGCAGCGTGCCCTTGGGCTCGAACAGCGCGCGGTGCAGGAGACCGGCGAGCAGACCGCCGACGATCGGGAACACGATGAACACCCACAGCTGCGAGAGCGGGCCGGGGCCGCCGTAGATCGCCGCGGCGATGGAGCGGGCCGGGTTCACCGAGGTGTTGTCGATCGGGATGGAGATGAGGTGGATGAGGGTGAGCGTCAGGCCGATCGCCAGCGGCGCGAGCGCCGCGGTGCCACGCGTCGAGTGGGTGACGCCCAGGATGATCAGCACGAAGATCGCCGTCAGCAGGATCTCGGCGATGATCGCGGCGCCGAGGCCGAAGCCGCCGGGGGAGCCGAAGTCGCCGGTGCCGTAGCCGTTCGACGCGAAGCCGCTGTCCTGCGCGTTGGCGAGCCAGTTGTCGGTGCCGAAGATGCCGATCAGCACGATGAGCGTCGTGCCGAGCGCGCCGCCGATGAGCTGCACGATGATGTACGGGATGGTGTTCTTCCACTCGAAGCGGCCCGCAGCGGCGAGTCCGAGTGTGATCGCGGGGTTGAAGTGGCCCCCCGAGACGGGACCCCAGGCGTAGGCGCCGACCACGACGGTCAGGCCGAACGCGAGTGCGACGCCGACGAAGCCGACGCCGAGCGGGTTGCTCTCCGCATCTGCGGGGAAGTTCGCGGCGAACAGCGCGGTGCCGACGCCGCCGAAGACGAGCAGAAACGTTCCGAGAGCCTCCGCGACGAGTCTGTTCGCCGTGGTGGGCGGGATTGCGGTATCCGGCATGGCGGACTCCTTTCCTCGTCGTGAGGCTAGCGCTCCGTCCAGCGATTTCCCAGGAACCGCGCGCGGAGTGTCGGTGTGTGACACCCGCTGCTCGGGGTTTCGCGGCGTGTTCAGGGGTTCCTCGCCGGCCGTTTCGGCGTCTTCCCGTGCTTGGGGCGCGCAAGCTGCGTTCGGGGCGTGCGTCGCGCGCCCCGAACGTGCGCGGGCGCCCCGAACCGGAGCGTGGACCTCGGATGCCGAGACCCGGTGTTGCGACCTCAGAGCCGCCCGGCGGCCTTGAGCGCGAGGTACCGGTCCGCGATGCGGGGCGGCAGGTCCTCGGAAGTGGCTGCGATCGCCTCCCCGCCGGCGCGGCGGATGGCGGCGGCGACGACGGCGGCGTCGTGCGAGGCCTGCTCCACGGCCGCGGCCCGGTACACGTCGGCGGCGTCGGGGCGCTCGGGCGGGGGATCACGCTCGTCGGTCACGGCGCCGACGAGCACGTGCGCGCCGCGAGCGACCGCCGGCAGCGACCCCAGGAAGCCGCGGGCGGCCTCGGGGGCATCCTGTGCCGTGAGGAGCACCACGAGCGAGGGGCGCGAGGTGAGCAGGCGGACTTGGGCGAAGGCGGCATCCCAGTCGGTGTCGATCAGCTGGGGCTCGACCGGCGCCATGGCGTCGACCATCGCCGGCAGCAGTCCCGGGCCGTCGACGCGCGTGACGCGGGCCCGGATGGCGCGGTCGAACATCAGCAGGTGCACGTGGTCCCCGGCCCGGGTCGCGAGCGCGGCGAGCAGCAGCGCGGCCTCCATCGCGGCATCCATCCGCACGCCGTCGCCGACGCGTGCCGCCGCCGTGCGTCCGGTGTCGATCACGATCACGACGTGCCGGTCGCGCTCGGGGCGCCACGTGCGCAGCATCGTCGTGCTCGACCGCGCCGTCGCGCGCCAGTCGATGGAGCGCACGTCGTCGCCGCGCACATACTCGCGCAGACTGTCGAACTCCGTTCCCTGGCCACGCACCTGCACGCTCGTGTTGCCGTCGAGCTCGCGCAGTCGCGCGAGCCGCGAGGGCAGGTGCCGCCGTGCGGTGAACGGCGGCAGCACGCGCAGGGTGCCCGGCTCGTCGAGGCGCGCCTGGC
Organism: Microbacterium yannicii; assembly: GCF_024055635.1. Taxonomy (GTDB): domain Bacteria; phylum Actinomycetota; class Actinomycetes; order Actinomycetales; family Microbacteriaceae; genus Microbacterium; species Microbacterium yannicii. Next base: position 11,072 of record NZ_JAMXMB010000026.1, on the reverse strand, counting down.
GCCCGGCGAGGCGCAGCGGTCCGTCGGATCGCACCACGACGAAGCGCGATCGCAGTTCACCGCGGCGGCGGGGCTGCAGCGCGACGGCGATCGTCCGCGACTCGCGTGGGGGGATGTCGATCGCCGCGCGCTCGGTCGGTGCACCGGCCGTCGGCTGCCAGGCGTCGCGTACGCGACCGCGCACGGTGCGCTCACCCGCGTTGCCCAGCACGAGCTCGGCCCGCACGGGCTGTCCGAGGAGCACGCGGCCCGGAAGACGCCGCCGCACCGTCATCCGACGCGGATCCGGTGCCGCTGCGGCGTCGGCGAGCGCGGCTATCAGGCAGAGCAGCACCCACCCCGCCGCCGTGAGCCAGGCGTCGATCCCCGCGGCCGACAGCAGTACCACGGGCACAGCGCCGAGGGCGATGAGCAGCGGCAGACGACCGGTCAGGTACACCGGGAACCGCCCCGTTCGCGCGGAGTCGCCTCAGGCGCTGTCCGCCGCCGGCCGCCGGCGCGGTGCGCGCGGGCTCCCGACGGTTCGATCGATCCCTGGTTCACCGACCGCTCCTAGATCGGCACACGGGTCTGCTGGAGTACCGAGCCGAGCACGGCATCCACCGACACGCCCTCGAGCTCGGCGTCGGGTCGCAGGCGGATGCGGTGCCGCCACGTCGGCAGCAGCATCGTCTGCACGTGGTCGGGCGTGATGGCGGGGTACGCCCCCAGCCACGCCCACGCCTTCGACGCCGCCAGCAGCGCGGTCGCGGCACGCGGGCTGACGCCGAGCTGCACGGAGGGGCTCTGGCGGGTGGCGTGCGCGAGGTCGACGATGTAGCCGAGCACATCGTCCGAGACGGTGACGGATGCCGCGGCCCGCTGTGCCGCGCGAATCTCGTCGGCGCTGGCGGCGCGGCGCAGGCCCGCACCGGCGAGGTCTCGTGGGTCGAAGCCGCCGGCGTGCCGGCGCAGCACCGCGAGCTCGGCATCCCGTGCCGGCACGTCGACGATGAGCTTGAGCAGGAACCGGTCCAGCTGGGCCTCCGGCAGGGTGTACGTGCCTTCGTGCTCGATCGGGTTCTGCGTCGCGGCGACGAGGAACGGATCGGGAAGCGACCGGGTGACGCCGTCGGTCGAGACCTGGCGCTCCTCCATGGCTTCCAGCAGCGCCGCCTGCGTCTTGGGGGGTGTGCGGTTGATCTCGTCCGCGAGGACGACGTTGGTGAAGACCGGTCCCTCGCGGAACTCGAACTCTCCGGTCTTGGCGTCGTAGACCAGCGAGCCCGAGACGTCGCCCGGCATCAGGTCGGGCGTGAACTGGATCCGCGTGGTGTCGAGGCCGAGCGCGGTCGAGAACGCCCGCACGAGGAGCGTCTTGGCGACACCGGGCACGCCTTCCAGCAGCACGTGTCCGCGCGCCAGCAGGGCGATGAGGAGGCCCGTCACGGTGCCGTCCTGCCCGATGACGGCTTTGCCGACCTCCAGCCGCACGCGGTTCATCGCGTCTCGCAGCGCGGCATCGTCGAAGGCTGCTGTCGGGCGGTCGGCCGCACCGTCGGCGGTCGTGCTGGGCGCCGGTGGCGAATCCGTCATCGGGGTCTCCTTTCGGGGCGGACCGCCGTGCGCACGGCGTCCTCCAGGTCTCTCAGGCGTGTGCTCAGGGCGACGAGCTCGGCGTCGCTCGCGGGGATCTCGTCGAGCAGGATGCCGCGCACGGCGCGGCGGTCGAGTCCGGTGCGGCCCGCGGCGGCGTCGGCGACCTCGGGGGCCGCGGCGTTCGCGGCGAGCCCGAGGAGAGCGGCGAGGCGTCGCAGCGCGCCGATCCGGAGCCGGTCCGCGGCGTGCAGTGGATCGCCGGCCCGCGCGTACAGGCGCGCCCGGCCCTCCGTGGTCTCGGCGGCGCGGACGGTCACCGGCAGCCGCTCGGCGACGAGCGGCCCGAACCGGCGCCCCCGCCAGATGCCCGCGGCCACCCCCGCGACGAGCAGCAGCACGATGACCGGGCTCACCCAGGGCGGCGTGAGCTCACCCAGGGACGGGTCGGCGTCGGCGAGATCGGTGTCACCCGGGCCGGGCAGATACCAGACGACGAGCGGATGCCGCGCCATCAGGTTCACCGCCAGCGCCGCGTTGCCGTTCTCGGCGAGGTGCTCGTTCGTGAAGAGGGCGCGGCCGTCGACGGCCGCGGCCCGGCCGCCGTCGTCGGAGCGGACGAGGAGACCGAAGCCGTCACCGGCGGGATAGCAGGCGGCGACGCCGTCGCCCGCGTCGAAGACGCCGCCGGGCGCCACCGCACCGGCGCGGACGGCATCGGCCACGTCGCAGTCGGGGTCGACGTCGGCGTCCGGGGCGACGCCTGCCGGCGCGGAGCCGGCCAGCAGCAGCTCGAGGGTGCGTGCGCGCGGTTCGATGAGCACGACATCGTCGGCACCGCCGGCGAGGTCGGCCACGGCGTCGTCCGAGAGCGCCGGCGTATCGGGCATCACCAGCGTCGCGGGGCCTGCGGCGAGGGCCTGGGACGCGGCACCCCGGTCCCGGGCGACCACGACATCGACCCCGTGCCGGCGCATGATCTCGGCGAGGGCCCGCGTTCCGGCGGGACCGGCGGAGTCGGGGTCGAGGGCGCCGCGCTGGGCCCACTGGTTCGCCTCCGACACGGCGCCGCCGATGCCGCCCACGACGAGAAGTGCGAGGGCGATCCCGACCCACGCGGCGACGCGGCGGCGTCGCCCGGTCGGGGCCGGGACGTCGGTGGCAGCCTGCCGCGGGGGAGTGGCGGTCGTGCTCACGCCGGCACCGCCTCGCGCGCCGCCGGCTGTGCCGAGGCGACCGCGTCGTCGACGGACGTCACGAGCCGGTAGAGCTCCGCGGTGCCGGGGCGCCGCAGGTAGCGCACGTCGTCGAACGCCGTCGCGGCGTCCTCCAGCCGGTCTCCGAGGGCCGGGAATGCGCGGGCGGCGGCGCGCGCGAATCCGTGCACCGTCGCGCCGGGGGGCGGGTCGACGACACCGCGTTCGAGGCAGCCGCGGGCCAGCGCGCGGAAGCGCAGGACGATAGCCGCCTCCCAGTCCGACGCCCGCGCCCGTTCGGCGGCGGCGGCGCGGAGTTCCGCCGCCGAACGGTGCTCGGCCTCGCCGAACAGCAGGGGAGTGCGCGCCGCCGCGCGGCGCGAGACCCGCGGCACACCCCAGATCAGGAATGCGGCCACGATGATCACGACGACGACGATCCCGGCGACGAGCGCGAACGTCGAACCCCATCCGCCGGAGAGATCGGGGTTGAGCAGCGAGGCGATGAAGTCGCCGATCGCCCGCGCGATGCGGTCGAACGGCGTGGGTTCGGCGATGTCGTACGAAGGATCCGACAGCTCCTCCTCGGCCCAGCGACGTGCCTCGTCGCCGTCGGGCGTGAGCGGCGGCACGGCGTCAGCGGCACGCGCAAGCGCGCGCAGGGCGGAGGTCAGGACCACGGCGAGTCGCGGTCGGCGCCCTCGGACGGGACCCCAGGGGCGGTCCACGCCGTCGAGGACGGGGCATCCGCGGCCGGTGCGGCGTCAGGGGCCGGGGACGCCGGCGGGGCGGCGGATGTGGCAGGCCGCGGTTCCGGCGATGCACCGTACGCCGGCGGAGAGCCGGGTGCACCGTACGCGGGCTGAGAGCCGGGTGCGCCGTACGCCGGCGGCGCCGCCTGGCCCGGTTGCTGCGGGGCGTACGCGGGCGGTGCGGCAGAGGCAGGCGCCCCGTACACGGACTGTGCGTATGCGGGCGGTGCTGCGTATGTTCTGGGTTGCGCCCCATACGCCGGCTGGACGGGGGAGCCGGCCTGCCCGTACCCGGGAGGGTACGCATCGTACCCGGGCGGGTATGCCCCGTACCCGGGCAGGTACGCGCCCGGCACACCGCGCGGTGCGATGGCACGCCCGATGTGCTCGCGGTAGGGGTCGCCGAGGCCGGCGGCCTCGGCACTCGAGCCGAGCGGGGACAGCGACGACGCATCCCGTCGCTCCACATACGCCAGCAGATCGAGGTCGAGTCCCTCGCGGCGCATCCGGCAGTCGATGTAGATGAGTGCGGTCGCTGTGGACTGCACGACGACCGCGACCGACTGCAGCAGGAGCGTCAGCACCTGTGTGAGCAGCGCCGCGGCGATGAAGCCGATGATCGCCGTCGGCTCGGGTGCGCCCGTCGGCGCGATGATCGTGGTGAGGCCCAGTGACAGGAAGCTCATCGGCAGGCTCACCACCTGCGCCACGGCGGCGAAGATGACGCTGATCACGATGATGATCCCGAGGGCGGGCCAGAAGCGCCGGCGCGTGAGGGTCCACGAGCGCGACAGCGCCTGGAGGATCGTGGCGTGCTCGATGATGATCGCCGCCGGCACGAGCAGCAGCTTGATCATGAGCCACCACGTGAGCGGGACCGCGGCGAGCACGACCACGATCGTGAGCGCGATCGCCGCCGGCGGCGCCGCGATGGCGATGCCAGCGATCGCGAGTACCGCGACCGTCACGAGGGCGACCACTGCGAGGACCACCAGCAGCGAGTAGCCGATCAGTCGCCACGCGATCGGCTTGACCTGCCGCCACAGCGCGCCGAGCGTGAGTTTCTCTGCGACCGCCGCGTGCGTGACCTCGACGACGACGATGCCCTGAACGATGACGCTGAGCGCGCCGGCCGCCAGCGACAGCACGAGGCCGGCGATGGCGGTGAGCGCGATCGACCCGGCGAGGATGGTGTCGTACTCCTCCGTGCCGGGCTGCAGCGTGTTCAGGCGCGAGAAGGTGGCCCACATCACCCCGAGGACGCCCGCGAGCACCACGACGTAGGCGAGGGTCTGCACGACCAGGGCGAAGCCGAGGAGCACCCGGGGGTTCTGCCGCAGCGCCGCGAAGGAACGGCCCAGGATCGTGCCGAACGACAGCGGGTGCAGCGGGATGATCCCGGGGCGGGACGCCGGCGTCCAGGCCGGGTATGCGGACACGTTTCCCCTCTCCGTCGGCGCCGCGCTGTCGAGGGACGGCGAGGCTCGGCTGTTCCCTATCGTTCCACATGGACCGGATGCCGCACCCGCCCTCCCGCGGAGCTCACGGCGTGCGCTCGGGCGAGGCTCGGCCGCTCCCCAGGCCGTGTCGACTACTCTGTGTGAAGCGCATGGGGACGGCGCGTGCCGTCTGTGCCTGGAGAGAAGGAACGAACGCGCGCGATGACTTCACGCATCCTGGTGGTCGACGATGACACCGCCCTCGCCGAGATGATCGGCATCGTGCTGCGCACCGAGGGATTCGACACGGTGTTCTGCGCGGACGGCGCCCAGGCGGTCGACGTGTGGCGCACCGAACGCCCCGACCTCATCCTGCTCGACCTGATGCTGCCCGGCATGGACGGCATCGAGATCTGCACCCGCATCCGCGCCGAGTCCGGCATCCCGATCATCATGCTCACGGCGCGCACCGACACGGCGGATGTCGTGAAGGGCCTCGAGTCGGGCGCCGACGACTACATCGTCAAGCCGTTCAACCCCAAAGAGCTGGTCGCCCGCATCCGCACGCGGCTGCGCCCCGCGAGTCAGCAGTCGAACGACTCGCTGCGCATCGGGGATCTGACCGTCGACGTCGCGGCGCACGAGGTCCGTCGCGGCGACGGCCCGATCGCGCTCACGCCCCTCGAGTTCGAGCTGCTTGTCGCACTCGCATCGAAGCCGCAGCAGGTGTTCTCGCGCGAGATGCTGCTCGAGCAGGTGTGGGGCTACCACTACAAGGCCGACACGCGCCTGGTGAACGTGCACGTGCAACGGCTGCGGGCCAAGGTCGAGAAGGACCCCGACAACCCGAAGATCGTCACGACGGTGCGCGGCGTCGGGTACCGCGCCGGCGCCGTGGTCTGAGGCTCCGGTGACCGCGCCGATCACGGGCGTCTCTGCCACGCGCGGGCATGTGCCGTGGTGGCGGCTGTGGCGGGCATGGCCGGCCGACATCGCCGGTCTATGGCGGCGATCGCTGCGGTTCCGCACCCTTCTGGTGACGATCGGGCTGACGGCGCTCGCGGTCGTCGTCGCCTGCGTCTGGATGGCGCTCGCGATCCAGAACGACCTCTTCGCCTCGCGCCGGGACCAGGTGCTCCTCGACGCCGAGCAGGCTCGTGCGGCGGCGCAGCGCACGCTCGACGCCGCCGTGCAGAGCGACGTCGTACAGCGGGAGAACGTCATGACGCTCGCGTTCACGGCCCTGCGCGATCAGTCGTCGGCCCAGATGGTCGCGGCGTACCGGATCGGCCCCCCGGTGCCCAACGCGCCTCAGGACTTCAGCACCGCGGAAGCCGTGATGCCCGACCTGCTGACGCCGGCGATGCGGTCGCTCGTGCGCACGAACCCCGATCAGCAGATCTGGCAGCCGGTCGAGCTGCCGCGTGGAGCCGGCACGAGCCTGCCCGGCATCATGGTCGGCCAGCAGCTCGCCATCGAGGGTGTCGCGTCGTACGAGCTGTACCTCGCCTACGACCTGGCGAACGCCCCGGAGACGCTCACGTTCGTGCAGCGGACGCTGTGGGTGGTCGGCATCGGGCTGGTGCTCCTCATCAGCGGCATCGCGTGGTTCGTGCTGCGATCGGTCACCACCCCGATCAGCGAGGCCGCCGACACCAGCGCGATGCTGGCCGCCGGCCGCCTCGACGTGCGACTCGAGGTGCACGGCGAGGACGAGCTGGCCACCCTGGGCCGTTCGTTCAACGCGATGGCCGACAGCATCGAGTCGCAGATCAAGGAGCTGGCCGAGCTCTCCCTCGTGCAGCAGCGCTTCGTGTCCGACGTGTCGCACGAGCTGCGCACGCCGATGACCACCATCCGCCTCGCCGCCGACATGATCAACGACCAGCGCGCCGACTTCGATCCCGCGACGGCGCGCGCAGCGGAACTGCTCAACGCGCAGGTGCAGCGGTTCGAGACGCTGCTGACGGATCTCCTCGAGATCAGCAGGTACGACGCCGGGTCGGTGCAGCTCGAGCTCGAGCCGACGAGCCTCGCCCACCTGGCCGAGGACGTCATCGGCTCGATGGAGCAGCTCGCCGAGCAGCACGGCACCGACGTGCGCCTCGTCGCGCCCGGCGGATACTCTCCGGTCGACATGGACCCCCGACGGGTGCGCCGCATCGTGCGCAACCTGCTGGGCAACGCGATCGAGCACGGCGAGGGCCGTCCCATCGTGGTCACCGTCGACAGCGACCAGCAGGCGGTCGCCATCGGCGTGCGCGACTTCGGCCTGGGGATGAAGCCCGAGGATGTCGAGCACGTGTTCGACCGCTTCTGGCGCGCAGATCCGTCGCGCAAGCGCACGATCGGGGGCACCGGTCTTGGTCTGTCGATCGCGCTGGGGGACGCGAAGCTGCACGGGGGAGAGCTGGCACTCTGGTCGGAGCCCGGCCGTGGCACCAACTTCGTGCTCACGCTCCCACGGCAGGCCACGCCGCTGAACGGAGCCTCTCCCCTTCCCATCGATCCCGGAGACGACGCGGTGGCACCGCTCGAAGACCTCGGGCTCACGGCACCGATCGAGGTGCCTCATGGCTCAGCCGGCGGCGAGACCGGCGGGGGCACGGTCGCCCCGCCGCGCAACGGGGCCGGCACGTCGCAAGGAGGGGCCTCGTGACCCGCGCTCGCCGCATCCTCGCCCTCGTCCTCGCGCTGTGCGCACTCGTGGTCACCGGCTGCGCCGGATTCCCGACCGGCGGACCGCCCGAGTACGGTCTCGAGAACGGGGGAGCGGGCAACGGCTCCCAGAACCTCGTCTTCATTCCGAACCGGCCCCAGCCGGGAGCGACGCCCACGCAGATCGTCGAGGGCTTCATCGATGCGGGTTCGGGCCCGGGCGTCCTGGGCCGATGGGACGTGGCGCGCGAGTTCCTGGCGCCTTCGATCGCGGAGGACTGGGTTCCCGAGGCGCGCGTCATCGTGGACGAGCGGGCCGAACGGGACTACGTCGAGACCGACGAGGGCGTCGTCGAGTTCGCCTTCGACGTCGCCGCCACGGTCGACGACAAGGGCGCGTACCAGCGAGCCGATCTCGCGGCGGGCAGTCAGCAGTTCCGCCTCGAGAAGCAGGCGGACGGCGAGTGGCGGATCACGGAGGTCCCCGACGGCATCTGGCTCGAAGACGCGCAGTTCCCGATCGTCTTCCACCGGTACCCGCTGATGTACTTCGACAAGTCCTGGCGGTATCTCGTGCCCGACGTGCGCTGGTTCCCCGTGACGAAGGCAGCGGGCAGCATCGCCGCGGCGCTGGTGAACGAGCTTCCGAGCGAATGGCTGGCGGAGTCCGTCGCGACCGCCTTTCCGGACGGCGTAACGGTGGTGCCCTCCGTCCCGGTCGACGCCGACGGCGTGGCGGAGGTCGCGCTGTCGACGGGGGTCCTCGGTGCCAACCGCGAGGCGCTCGACCGCATGCTGACGCAGTTGGAGGAGAGCCTCAAGACCGCCGGTGTGACGGAGGTCGTGATGACCGTTGAGTCCACGCCGGTCGACGCCGAGCCGGTGGCGGTGCGCTCGACACGCGTGCCGGCGGCGCCGCTGGTGCTGACGGAGGCGGGTTTCGGCTTCCTCAGCGGTGACGAGGTCGACAGGATCCCTGGTCTGTCGGATGCCGTCGAGACGGCGGCACCCGTGAGCGTGCAGGTGGGCGCCGAGCGCGACTTCGCCGCGGCGAAGCTCGCCTCCGGCCAGATCGTGCGCCTCAACGCCGCCGGAGCCGACCCCGAGCCGCTCGACGCGCGCCCTGGCCTGGTCGATCCCGTCATCGACGATGCCGGGATCGTGTGGAGCGTGCCCCAGGATCAGCCCTCGGCCCTGCGCGCCTTCCTGCCCAACGGCGATCCGATCGACGTCGCCGATGCCTGGACCGATGCGACGGCCATCGCCGGCATGGCCCTCTCGCGCGACGGCACCCGCATGGCGGCCGTCGTGAGCTCGGGGGGCCGGAGCGTGCTGTCGGTTGCGGGAGTCGTGCGCGAGGATGGCGTGCCGGTGCGGCTGGGCGTCCCCATGGAGCTGGCGGTGATCGGCGGCGCGGCGGTCGGCGACGCGCGGATCGGCGTGACCTGGATCGACGACGTGAGCGTCGGGGTGCTCGCCGGCGCGGAGTCCGAATCGACCGTCGTCGAGCAGGTCGTCGGTGGACCGACGTCGCTGTCGAACACGTCGTCGGGCATGGCGTCGATCGCCGGTGGCACCGGGATCTCGAGTCTGCGCCTGCGCGCGGACGATGGCACGCTCTACGTCAGGCGCGGCACGGCGTGGCAGCCGACCGCGACGGGCATCATGGTGCTCGCGACGCAACAGGGCTCGCCGCAGTAGCTCTCCTCCGCGCCGGCCACCGTCCGCACCAGGCTCGCCGCCGCACCAGGCGCTGCGCCGCACCAGGTCTCCTCCACAAGCGCGCGCTGCGTCCGGTTGTCCACGGAACCCTTCGGGCATCTGCGGGGCGACGGCACCACGCGCGAGGCTGTTCGCGTGATGAGGGAGATCGTGGTCGCGGTGCGCGAGGCATGCGCCGATGCGCTCGCCCTCCTCCTCCCGGTCTGGTGCGCGGGATGCGATGAGCCCGACGTCGCGCTGTGCGAGCGCTGCGCGCTCGCGTTGCAGCCCGACCTGCGAGTGCGGGTCGTCGACGCACCCGGGGGCGCGGTCGAGGTGTGGAGCGGGCTGGCGTTCGCCGGCGTCGCGGCGCGGGTGCTGCGGGCGATCAAGGAGGAGGGTCGGACCGGACTCGCCGTCGCAGTGGCTCCGGCGCTCGCGGCGGCCCTCGATCGAGCGGGGGCTGCCGGCTGCGTGGCGGTGCCCATGCCGACGTCGCGCGCGGCATACCGTCGGCGCGGATTCCGGGTGCCGGAGCTGCTGCTCCGCCGTGCCAGGCGCCCGGTGCGCCGGCTGCTTCGCCATGCGCGTCGCACCGACGATCAGCGCGGCCTCGACCGCGACGCCCGGCGGCGCAACGTCGCGCACAGCATGGTGGCGACCATGCGGCCATCGACGCCTCGTCGTGCCGACGTCGGCGTCGGCGAGCAGACGCGACCCGTGACGCCGCTGCGAGTCGTGGTCGTCGATGACGTCGTGACGACCGGCGCGAGCCTCGCCGAGGCGGTCCGTGCGCTGCGGGCTGCGGGCGTCGAGGTGGTCGCCGCGGTGACCGTCGCGGCGACGCCCCGCCGCCCTGGCACAGCCACATGAACGGGATCCGTCGCATTCGAAACTCACAGGTGACAGAGTCCGGACGCCGGGCTAGCGTGGGGATGACAAGGCGACTGATGGTCCGCCCTTGGCCGGGCGGACCGGAACAAGGAGGCAGGGATGGAAACCAGCATCGTCGGCGTGGGAGTGGGGATCACGGATCGCTTCCGCGGAGTCGTCGAGGAGAAGGCCGCCCGCATCGAGAACCTCGCTCCCCGCGCGCAACGCGTGGATGTCAAGGTCACCCACCGCGCCTACCACAACGGCCGTGTGGAAGACGAGACCGTAGAGCTCACCGTCAACGGCAAGGGCCCCGTCATCAGGGCCGAAGCCACGGACGGCGACAAATTCACCGCCCTGGACCTCGCCGTCGACAAGCTGTGCGAGCAGCTGCGTCGCGCGAAGGACAAGCGCGTCGACGCGCGCAACCACCCTCGGGGAGCCAAGTTCGAGAAGGGCAGCGGCGCGATCCAGGGGATCGATGTGCAGCCCGCATCCGTCGACGTGCTCCGCGCCGTCGCGACGGGCGAGATCCCGATCGTCACCGGCAACGAGGAGGAAGAGGGGTACACGCCCGTCGTCATCCGGACGAAGGAGTTCCACCCGGAATGGATGTCGGTCGAAGAGGCCGTCGATCGCATGGAGCTGGTCGGACACGACTTCTTCCTCTTCATCGACGCCCGCAGCGACCACCCGAGCGTGGTGTATCGCCGCAAGGGCTGGGACTACGGCGTCATCTCGCTGACGACGCAGGCGCAGCCGGAGGAGCTGGCATCCTGAGCCGTCGGACCGCAGCCCGACGCGCGAGCGTGGGAGAGCGGCCCGTGAGGCGAAGGCCTGAGGCAGAACAAGCCTGACGCAGAATAGGGGTGCGGCCG
>NZ_JAMXMB010000025.1 GCF_024055635.1 Microbacterium yannicii | reverse complement strand
CACCCCTCGTCTGTCTCCGAACGCGGTCGTGCCTCGGCGCGCCGCGCGGCGGCATCGCCCGGAAGGACCTTCGTGATCATCCGCAACGTGCGCCCCTGGGGCGCCGACGCCGCCGATATCCGCATCGAGGCAGGACTCATCGCCGCGATCGAGCCTCACGACGAGGCAGCATCACCGGCGGCGGACGACGTGGACGGGCGCGCGCGACTCGCTCTCCCGTCGTTCAGCGACGTTCACGTGCACCTGGACTCCTCTCGCATCGGGTTGCCCTTCCGTCCTCACACCGGCGCGCCGGGCGTGTGGGGGATGATGCTCAACGACCGGGACAACTGGCGCCATACTGACGTGCCGCACGCCGAGATCGTCGCGGGCACCCTCGAACAGATGATCGCCCGGGGCACCACACGTGTGCGCACGTACGCGCAGGTCGACGTCGACTGCAAGCTCGACAAGTTCGACTCGGTGATGGCGTCGAAGGAGAAGTTCCGCGATCACGCCGAGGTGCAGGTCATGACGTTTCCGCAGGCCGGCATCCTGCGGGAGGCCGGCACCGTGGACTATCTCGAGGAGTCGCTCAGACAGGGCGCCGACGTCATGGGCGGGATCGACCCCAGTCAGCTCGACCGCGACCCGGTCCGTCACCTCGACATCGTGTTCGGCCTCGCCGAGAAGTACCACGTCGAGGTCGACATCCACCTGCATGAGCCTGGTGCACTCGGCGTCTTCAGCACGGAGCTCATCCTCGAACGCACGCGTGCGCTGGGCATGCAGGGCAAGGTCACCATCTCGCACGCCTACGACCTGGGCTCGGTCTCGGAGGCTGTGAGCCGCCGGCTGATCGACGAGTTCGCCGAGCTGGACGTCGCGATGGCGACCATCGCACCGTCGACGACCGCGCATCTGCGGCTCGTCGATCTCGTCGAGGCCGGGGTGCGCGTCGGCCTCGGCGAGGACGGTCAGCGTGACTACTGGAGCCCGTACGGCAACTGCGACATGCTCGACCGCACCTGGCAGCTCGCCTTCGTCAACGGCTTCCGTCGCGACGACCACATCGAGCTCGCGCTCGCCGTCGCCACGATGGGCGGTGCGTCGATCATGAGCCACGAGTCGCCGCGGGTCGCGGGAGTGGGGGATCGGCCCGGTGTCGCCGTCGGCGACCGCGCCGACCTCGTGCTCGTCGATGGCGAGACGCCGACGAGCGCCGTGATGGACCGCGGCTCCGACAGGACAGTCGTCCACGACGGCCGCGTCGTGGCTGACGGGCTGCGCGTCGTCGGGATCTGACGCGCCGGCCGTCAGGCGGCGCGCGTGAACAGCTCCGCGATCGCCCCCTCGCGCACGGCGTCGAGGCGGGGATCCAGGCGATCGTGCGCGGCCAGCTGGCTCGCCCCGTGCAGGAGGCTCCACAGCAGTTCCGCGCGCACGGTGCGGTCACGGGCATCCACTCCGCCGACCGCCTGCTCGAGCATGCCGAACCCCTCGCGCAGCACCGCGGGGGTGTCGCTCGCCGCGAAGACGACACTGGTGCGCGCCGTCGACATCGCCTCGTACACGGCGGGATGTGCCCGCGCGAACGCGAGGTAGCTCGCGATCACGCGGGGAAGCGCGTCGGCGGCGCCCTCCGTCCCGGGGGACCGCATCGCGTCGGCGAGGTCGGCGTAGCCCTGGATCACGACCCTCGCCACGATCTCGTCGCGACCGCCGGCGAAGTGCCGGTACAGGATGGGCTGGCTCACACCGACCGCGTCCGACAGCCGGCGCACGGTCACCGCCGCCCATCCCTCCCGCTCGGCGATCTCCCGGGCCGTCGCCACGATCCGCACTTCGCGTTCGCGGAATCTCTCTGCCTCTTGCGCACTGCGTGCCATCTCGCTATGTTAGCACCGCTAACTGTTAGCAGTGATAACACCAGGAGAAACATGGACCTCATCACCGGCGCCACCGCCACCCTCGCAATCCTCGCCCTCGCCGTCATCTACGGCACCGACGTCGTGTCGGCAGTGGTGCAGCGACCCGTCTATGCCGAGCTCGACGACCGCAGCCTCGTGCAGGTGACCGGGCGCGGCCACTACTACGGTGACCGCCGGCTGCCGGTCGTCGGCATCCTCGGCACGGTGCTCACCGCCGCCACCGCGGCTCTGGCCCTCATCTGGGGCACGCCGCTCATCGGCACGACGGCGGTCGTCGCGCTGGTGCTGCTGCTCGTCTGGCTGACGCTCTTCGCCCGCATCTCGGCGCCCATCAACAAGGTGCTGACGCGCGCCGCGCTGGCCGACGAGGTGCCGGCGAACGCGCGTGCGCTGCAGGCCCGCTGGGAGTCGATCATTCCGCTGCGTGCCGTGCTCCTCGGACTGTCGCTGCTGCTCCTGTGCGCGACGATCCTGTTCGGGTGACCTGACAGAGCGCATGCCTCGACCCGGCGCCATGCGCCGGGCCGAGGCATCCGCTCTGCCGGGAGGCCTGCCACCGAAGCGGCGCCTGCTTCCGCGGCGGCCGAAAGGCCCCGCGCCGCCGAAGGGCCCCGCGGGTGCCGGCGGGCAAGGAGCCGGAGCGGTCGGCGATCAGTCGATGAAGCCGTCGAGGATGCTGCCGATCACCAGGCCGCCGAGGATGCCGCCCATGAGGTCGCTGCCGCCGCTGCGGCGACCGCCGCCCCAGCCCGGCTGGCCGTAGCCCTGCTGACCGTAGCCCGGCGCACCCCACTGGTCGGGCTGCGGACGCGCCGCGTCGATGTCGCGCTGCGCGAGCTGCAGCGCCTCGCTCGCGAGGAACGCCGCGCGGCGGGCCAGGGCGAACGCCTGCTCGCGGTGGTCCTCGTCGATCGCGGTGACCGCCGCGGCCGACGTGCCGAGGAGGCGATCCAGGTCGAGGCGCACGCGCTCGGCCTCGGCGAAGCGTGTGCGGGCGTCGGCGCCGATCCAGCCGCGGTGTCCGGCGATGACGTCGCGCGAGACGGCGATCTGCCGGTCGGCGTCGTCGATGGCGTGCCGCACGTGCTCGAGGGGAGGGATCGGACGCGCGGCGCGCTCGCGGGCGGCCGCGATCGCGGCATCCAATCCGGCATTCGCCTCGCGGAGCCGCGTCAGCTGCTCGAACGGATCGGTGTTCACTCCCGCTGCCGGCAATGCGGCCAGGGCGGCCTGCAGCTCGGCGATCGCGGCGCTGACCGCGGGGGACTGGGGCTCTCGGAGCGCGACCACGATGTCGCCGCGGGAGTCCTCGACGATCGCCGCGAGCGTCGACTCGGCGCGCAGGGCCTCGACCTCGAACGTCTCGACGGCGTCGATCAGGGTCTCGGCCCGGCGCACCGACTCGGTGCACGCCTCGAGCGCCATGTTCGCCTGCTCGCGTTGCCCGGCCTCGCGTCGTCGCTCAGCGACGCCGGCGCTGTGCTCCGCGAAGCCGAGCAGCTGCTCCGCCTCTGCCGGGTTGGCCTCGATCTGGGCCAGGGCGTGCGGCGAGTAGCGAACGGCCAGGCGTTCGACGGTGGCTCGCGCGTCGGGCAGGCGCAGGCGCAGGCGGGCGGCATCCGCTCGCACGTTCGCGATGATCTCGGGAGCGCGACGCGCGCGCTCGATCGCTGCCGCGAGAGCCGCGGTGCGGTCGTCGAGCAGGTCCTCCGCCCAGTCGCAGAGCTGCACGATGCGCGCGTTGCGCGTGCGGAGCTCTTCGGGCGTGTCGGGGATCTCGTCGTGGTTCAGCTGGTGGAGGTGGAACGCCTCCTGCAGGTGCGTGCGCACCGATTCGACAGCCTCGCGCAGGTCGTTGGTCGGCCCCGCGCCCAGTTCGGCGTCGGCGAAGGCGAGCTCGTCCGTGGTGAGACGAAGGCGCTCGTCGGCCGCGACCAGCGCCTGCTGGGCACGGCGCGCCAGATCGGCGTCCTGCGTGTTCAGTTCTTCCTGCTCGCGCTTGCGTCTGCCCCAGAATCCGGCCATGGATCGATCCTACGGGCGCTGCTGAGAGCAACCTGATGCGGGCGACCGTCGGTGGGGATTGTTCGCGCACAGCGTGTCCCACCGCATGACGCGGTGCAGGTTCGCCCCCGACGCGAAAGGCGGGCGGGGCCACGAGGGTCCCGTCCGCCTTTCGCATTCCGCCGTGCGGGGCGGCTCGTCGCCCGATCCGCCGTCACGTACGGGGAAGGGCGACGGACGCCTCAGCTGTCGCTGCGCTTGTGCCGCGGCTTGCGCGGCGGACGGTCGTCGTACGAGGGGCGAGTGCTCGAGTCGCCGTAGCTGCGGCTGCCGGAGCCGCGGTCGTCGCGGCGGGGACCGGATGCAGAGTCCGACCGCCGCTGCGGGCGGCCGCTGTCGGGACGCAGCTCGATGAGCTGCCCCGAGATGCGCGTGTCGGCCAGACGGTCGAGAGCCTCGCGGGGAAGGTTCGCCGGAAGCTCGACGAGCGAGAAGTCCGGCATGATCTTGATCGCGCCGAAGTCGTCGCGACGCAGACCACCCTCGTTGGCGAGTGCGCCGACGATCTGGCGGGGCTCGACGCGCTGGCGCTTGCCGACGGCGATGCGGTACGTCGCGAAGCCCTCCCGCGGGGCACGGCGCTCGCCGCGCTCCGGACGATCGGCGCGATCCGGACGGTCGCCGCGGTCGGCGCGCTCGCGTGTCGGGGCCGGAGTCGCGTCGGGCTCGAGGAGCAGCGGGGTGTCGCCCTGGGCGACCACCGCGAGGGCCGCGGCCACGTCGGCCTCGGGGACGTCGTGATTGCGGACGTAGTGGGCGACGATGTCGCGGAACGCCTCGATGCGCTCGGCCTCGCCGAGGGCCGCCGTGATGCGGTCGTCGAAGCGCGACAGTCGTGTCACGTTGACCTCGTCGACGCTCGGCAGCGGGATCTCCGTGAGGGCCTGGCGGGTGGCGCGCTCGATCATCTTGACGAGACCCCGCTCGCGCGGCGTGACGAAGCTGATGGCGTCCCCGGTGCGGCCGGCGCGACCGGTGCGGCCGATGCGGTGCACGTAGGACTCGGCATCCGTCGGGATGTCGTAGTTCACGACGTGCGAGACGCGCTCGACGTCGAGGCCGCGGGCGGCGACGTCGGTCGCGACCAGGATGTCGAGCTTGCCCGACTTCAGCTGGTTGACCGTCTTCTCGCGCTGCGGCTGGGCGATGTCGCCGTTGATCGCGGCGGCGGAGTACCCGCGTGCCCGCAGCTTCTCGGCGATCTCCTCGGTGACGCTGCGGGTGCGGCCGAAGACGATCATGGCGTCGAAGTTCTCGACCTCGAGGATGCGCGTGAGGGCGTCCATCTTCTGCTGCCACGCGGTGATGAGGTAGCGCTGCGAGATGTTCGCCGAGGTCTGGGTCTTCGACTTGACCGTGATCTCTTCGGGGTCGCGAAGGTACTGGGACGCGATGCGCCGGATCTGTGCCGGCATGGTGGCCGAGAACAGGGCGACCTGCTTGGTGGCGGGCGTCTCGGCGAGGATCGTCTCGACGTCCTCGGCGAAGCCCATCTTCAGCATCTCGTCGGCCTCATCGAGCACCAGGTACTGCAGCGCAGAGAGGTCGAGCGTGCCCTTCTCGAGGTGGTCGATGATGCGGCCCGGCGTTCCGACGACGATGTGCACGCCGCGCCGGAGAGCCGAGAGCTGCACGCCGTAGCCCTGGCCGCCGTAGACGGGGAGGACGTGGACGTCCTTCAGATGACCGGCGTACTTCTCGAACGCCTCGCACACCTGGAGCGCGAGCTCGCGGGTCGGGGCGAGCACGAGGGCCTGCGGCGTCTTCTGCGACAGGTCGAGCCGATCGATGATCGGCAGCGCGAACGCGGCGGTCTTGCCCGTTCCGGTCTGGGCCATGCCCACCACATCGCGGCCGCCCAACAGGGTCGGGATGGTCGCCGCCTGGATCGCCGAAGGCGTCTCGTAGCCGATCCCCTTCAGCGCCTTGAGGACGGGCTGGCTCAGCCCGAGGTCGGAGAAGGTGATCGCTGCGGGCTCGGTCGGAGCCTCGGTCTCGATCTGGTCAGCGTCGGTGTGCACAGTTAAGCGTAGCGGGAGCCGCCTGTGAGGCGACAGGATGCCGCGCCCAGGCGCCGCTCTCAGGGCGCCGGGCGTTCACGGGCGCTCGGTAAGTTCCGAGATGTCGATCGGCTGCGTCGGCGGCAGCGCGAGCGAGGCGGCGTCGATCGCCGGCAGGTGCGAGGTCATGGCAGGTCCTTTCGCGGGGCCCAGGGTGCAGGCCGTTCGTCGTGTGCGTGTCGTGCGAGGGGCGGTTCGTCTCGGGCGATACCTCACGCGATCGCGGTGCGGCGGGTCAGATCGGGCTGCCGCGGCGGCACCAGCCAGTTGACCAGCGCGATGGCGACCGGCAGGCCGAGGCAGAACGCCGCCAGCACCTGCCACGGGATGTCGCCGAGCAGGAGATCGCCCCGCGACTGGATCGCGAAGCCGATGGGAGGAAGGATGCCGGCGACGGCGCCCGCGACGGCGCCGAAGCCCGCGATGATGAGACCCTGCCAGAATCCGATGTTCCGGCGCAGCAGCGGCGTCCCGCCCACCGCGGCCAGCGTCGCGTCGTCGGGCCGACGTTCGAAGCGGGCCAGTCCGAGTGCCACCGCGCTGGCCCCGAGCACCAGGACGGCGACGACCGAGAGCAGGGGGACCATCCAGGCGGCGTCGCTCGGCGGCCCCGCCTCGACGCTGTAGCCCAGCGTGAAGTCCTCATCGCTCGCGAGCTCGACCTGCGTCTGCAGGCGGTCGCGCTCCTCCGTCGACAACGGTGCGTCGAGCGAGGCGATCACCCGCTCGGGGGCGGCGGTGATTCCGAGGCGATCGGCCGTGGCGGGGGCGATGGCGATCGCGGTCGGCTGCAGCGGGGCGTCGACCGCGATCGCGTCGAGCCGCTCCTCCCATGTCGGTTCGGCGATCCGCTGACCGCTCCAGGGGATCCAGACATTGCTGGGCATCCCGTCCATCAGGTCCCCACCGGACCACGCCGCGATCGTGACCTCGCTGTCGGTGATGTAGCGGTGGTCCGCGACGATCGCCCCGCCGTCGCGGTAGGCGGCGCGTTGGCCGGGCGTCAGCGGGACGCCGAGCACCGTCTCGAGATCTTCGGGTCGTACCACCGACAGTGGATTATCGGGATCCTGGCCGTTCGAGATGTAGCTGTCTTCCACTTCGGGGTCGAGGAGGTGTTCCCGGGGAAGCAGCGCGATCGCCAGGGAGAGGTCGTCGGGGACCTCGTCGGCGGAGCCGTAGCTCCAGTGACTCGGCTGCTGCCGCTCGATGACGGCGACCCTGGTGGCGCCCGCGTCCTCCGCGACGTCGACGGCGGCGGCGGCACCGGTCTGCGCACCCTCCAGGTCGACGACCCCGGCCGTGCTGTCGGCGCCGGGCCAGATGCTGATCGAGAGGCTCCTGAGCGGCGCCGAGTAGTACCAGGTGCGCGCATTCTGAGCCGTCTGCATCGAAGACTGCGAGACCGCGAACACCCCGATGAACACCGTGGCGGCGATGGCGGCGAAGGCCGGCACGGTGCGGCCCGCGTTGGCCGCGGCATCGCGCGACGCGATGCGAGCTGCGAGCCCGACGCGCGACAGGACGCGGGACGTCGTCCACAGCAGCCAGCCGCCCGACATGAGGATGCCCACCTGGGTGAGGATCGGACCGACGACGATGCCCAGCGCGGGGATGTACCGCAGCGGGTTGTCGCCCGTGAGGTCGGAGATGTTCACCGCAGCGACCACGAAGGCGCACAGCAGGGTGGTGGCGACGCCGACGAGGAGGACGACGGAGCCCCACACCGGCCGCGCCACTCCCGGCTTCTGCGGGCGCCGCGCGCCCCGGAGCGCGCGCAGGGGATCGGTGCGGGCGACGCTGCGCGCGGGGACCAGTGCGGATGCGGTTCCGACCACGACCGCGAACACGAGGATGGCGGCGAGACCCGGCCACGGCACGTGGAAACCCCAGTACTGCGTCGCGCTGCCGTCGGCGGTGAGGCCCATGACGCCAGCCGCGACTCCCGCCCCGAGGACGAGGCCTGCCGCGCCGCCGAGAGCGCCGAGCGTCGTGCCCTGCAGCAGGATCATCCGCGACAGGTCGCTGCGGTTCGCCCCGACGCTCGCGGCGACCGCGAGCGACCGCTGCTGACGTCGCGCGGCCACCGCGAATGCCGCGCCGGCGAGCATGACCACCACGTACGCGGCGAAGAGTCCGCCCGCCGCGACGACCAGTACGGTGGGCCAGATGTTCATCCACTCGTCGAGCACGGAGCCGCGCACTTCGTCGCGCAGCTGCGTCGGCGGATCGAGCACCACCGCGCGCGAGTAGGCGACGACGCCGTCCTCGTTCAGAGCCTGCACGTCCTCCCACGACAGTGCGGGCGCGGGCAGGTACCACCGCCGCTCGCCGCCGATCAGCTCCCGCAGCTCGGCCGTGCCCGGCAGGAACACCGCGCTCGCCGCATCCGGCAGGGTCGCGGCATCCAGCGTTCCGACGATCTCGAAAGTGCCGGCGCCATCGGCCAGCGTGAGGTCGCCGCCGATCTGAACGCCGAGCCTCGCGAGGGTCGCCGGGGTCACCATCGCCTCACGGGCGTCCGCGGGGCGCTCGCCGTCGACGAGGTCGAAGGCGCCCGAGAAGCGCGAGTCCCACGCGTCACCCGTCCACGCGCCGATCAGACCCAGTCCACCCGGCGTCTCGATGCGCGCGGTGGCGCTGGTGAGCAGGATCGTCTCGGTGCCGGCCGGCAGCGCGCTGATCGGGTCGTCGGCGATCGCGCCCTCGGGCACCTCCCAGCTGCCGTCGTCGTCGGCGGGGTAGCCGGTCCACTGCGGCTGGGTGGGGGCCTGCCAGAATCCCTCGCCTGCCACACCGGCGGGAGCGACCCACGCCTGCATCTCGCCCAGCTCCGCCCGCACCCTGTCTTCGGGTGTGCCGAGGCTGCTCGCCGCGTAGATGCCGTAGGCGGTCATCGCCGCGATGGGGAGTGCGACCAGCGCGACGATGAGCAGGCTCGACAGCCTGGTGCGGCGCACCTGCCTGCGAGCCAGGCGCACGGCGACGCGCCACCGCGACCATCCGCCGCCGCGCGGACGTGGGGGAGCGGCATCGGGCTGCGCGCTCGCCCCAGTGGGGGCCTCGAGAACCTCCGTCATCGCGCCGTCGTCTCTGAGGACCGGAGGGGACGGGAGGAGCGGAGGAGAGGGGAGGAGCGGGGGAGGCTCCGGCGCGGATCCGCCCTCCGCCCGTCGCAAGTCCTCCGCTCGTGACGCGCTGCACCGCCGGAGGGCGGCGAGGTCACCGCACGTCCCCGGCGAGCAGCGACTCCGCGCCGGCGCGGCGGGACTCGTCGATGATGCGCCCGTCGCGCAGGAACACGATGCGGTCGGCGAAGGCCGCATGGCGGGCTTCGTGGGTGACCAGGATGCCGGCGGCTCCGGCATCCACCCGCGCACGCAGCATCTTCAGCACCAGCTCGCCCGTGACCGAGTCCAGCGCGCCGGTCGGCTCGTCGGCGAGGATCAGGCGCCGCCCGCCCACGACGGCCCGCGCAATGGCGACACGCTGCTGCTGGCCGCCCGAGAGATCGTCGGGGTACGCGTCCCCCTTGTCGTCCAGCCCGACCGAGGCGAGCGCGTCGCGCCCGGCCCGCCGGGCCACCCGGGCGCGGAAGCCGTCGAGCTCGAGCGGCAGCGTCACGTTCTCGAGCGCCGTGAGCGTCGGGATGAGGTTGAAGTCCTGGAACACGAAGCCCAGCGACCGTCGGCGCAGGCGTGCCAGCTCGCGGGGCGACTGCTCGCTGAGATAGGCGCCCTCGATCACCACCTCGCCCGTCGTCGGCGTCGCGAGCCCGCCCGCGATGGTGAGGAGCGTGGACTTGCCGGATCCGGACGGCCCCATCACGGCGACGAGCTCGCCCGGGCGCACCTCGAAGTCCACGCCCGACAGTGCCGAGACGGCAGTCGCGCCGGTGCCGTACTGCTGCGTGACGCCGATGAGCCGCAGCACCGCCTCGGTCAACGCACCGCCCCTGTGGCGGAGGGCGTCTCGTCTCGCTTCGGCTGCTCGACGACCGGGTCCTTGACCGGTCGCCCGCGCCGGGGCTTCTCGGTCGAGAGCTCGAGGGACATCGCGTGATGGGGATGCAGCGCCAGGCGCTGCTCGGAGTGATCGAGCCAGCGCACCTCGGCCTCGGCGGCGAAGATCATCGAATCCACGACGAGCGACCAGGCCAGCTCCTCCGGGCCGTCCGGATTGGCGCCGGCGTACTTCGCGCGGTTCAGCTCCTGCAGCTGCGCCAGCGACGCCCGCCGCTGCGTCTGGACGATGGCCGACACGTCCACGCCCGGCAGCGTCGCCGCGACGGCCAGCTTGATGGCGAGCTCGTCGCGGGTGCCCTGCGTGCGCTGAACCGGCGAGGCGAGCCACGAGCGCACCTCCTCGGCTCCGGCATCCGTGATCTGCCAGTACACGTGACCGTGCTCGTCGACGTCGCCCTTCTCGACGAGCCCGTCGCGCTCGAGGCGATCGAGCGTGTTGTAGATCTGCCCGACGTTGAGCGGCCAGGTGGACCCGGTGCGGCGGTCGAACTCGGCGCGCAGCTGGTAGCCGTAGCACGGGCCCTGGTCGAGGATCGCGAGCAGGCTCTGACGAACGGACATGGGTTCTCCTTCGGGGCGGAGCGTCGGCGGCAGGCTAGAAGCGCAACGCGTCGATCACGTTCGAGCGGACGGCGACGAGAGCCGGGATGAAGCCGGCCAGGGCGCCGATGAGGACGGCGGCGACGAGCCCGGTGACGGCCGCGCGCATCGGGAACGGCGGGACGTCCTGCATCCCCTGGAACATGTCGAGCACGAACGGGGCCTTCAGGATCGCGACGGCGATCGCGATGCCGACGACGCCGGCCACCGCCGTCGCCACGACGGACTCGAGCATCACCGACGAGAAGATGCGGCTCCCGGTCGCCCCGAAGCTGCGGCGGACGCCGATCTCGCGGATGCGCTGGCGCATGGCGACGAGCTGGATGTTGACCAGTCCCAGACCGCCGAGCAGCAGCACGAGACCCGCGATCCCGCCGGTGACCAGCTCGAACGTCTGGGCGTACTGGGCCTGATCCGGTCGGGACGCCCAGTCGGTGCGGCTCACCATGACGTCGACGCCGTCGAGGCCCGCCCGCAGATCGGCGGCGAGGGCCGGGCCGATATCCGCCGCCATGTCTTCGGGCACCCACGCCTCCCACATGACCGCCGTATCGGCGGGAAGGATGCCGCGGCGCGCGGTGTAGTCCTCGTAGAGCATCGTCATGTGCTTGTCCTGGTCGCCGGCGTACTCCCGCGGCGTCACGCCCACCACCGTGTAGGACCCGCCGACGTCGCCCTGGATCTGCAGGGCGAAGCCGGTCGCGAGCGCGGGACTGCCATACGTCTCCCAGAGCGCCTCGGTGATCACGACCGGGGGAGAGGCGAGCTCGGCGTCGGCGTCGGTGAACCAGCGCCCTTCGAGGAGCGGCGTGCGGTGGATCACCGGATAGGCCGGGTCTACGAGGCGCGTCGACACCTGTCGCACCTGCTCCGGCGTCTGCAGCGGCAGCATGACGGGGTCGACGATCCGCGTGAAATGCGAGAACTGGTAGCGCTCGGCGACCCGATCGACGTGCGCCCCGAACTCCTCCCAGTCCATCGGCGCGCCGTCGGTGCTGTTCGCCATGAACTGGATCGTCGCCGGGCGACCGCCGAACCGGTCGGACTGCTCGGTCATCTGCTGCTGCTGATATTCGCTCAGGGCGACGACCGCGGTGATCGCTCCGACCGACACCGCGATGCCGATGAGGCTCAGCAGCACGCGCAGCTTGTGATGGCGGATCTCGGACCACGCCTCGCCCAGCGCGCCGACGAGGCCGCTCACGAGGCCACCTCCACTGGCTCGGCCTCTGCCGCGGGCTCAGGATCCGTCCCGTCGTCGACGCTCGCTGCGAGCCCCGACGCGTCGGCAGCGGCAGCGTTGGCGGGCAGGTCGAGTGCGAAGGCGGTCAGCACGCCGGCGTCCAGCCGGTAATGACGGCGGGCGCGGGCTGCGACGTTGAGGTCGTGGGTGATCGTGACCAGCGCGGCGTCGGCCTCGGAGGCGATCTCGTCGAGCAGGGACATCACGGATGCCCCGGTCTCGACGTCGAGCGCACCCGTGGGCTCATCCGCCAGGATGAGCGCCGGCCGTCGCACCAGGGCCCGTGCGATGGCGACGCGCTGCTGCTCACCACCGGAGAGCTGCTCCGGGGTGGACTCGATGCGGTGGCCGAGTCCGACGCGCTCCAGCATGCGGGTCGCCGCCGTGCGGCGGGTCCAGAACTCCCGCCCTCGGGCGTACCCGAGCGGCATCATCACATTCTCGAGCGCGGAGCGCCCGGCGAGCAGGTTGAACTGCTGGAAGACGAACCCGACGTTGCGTCCGCGCAGCCGGTCGAGCCGAGCCTTGCGCATGCGGCGCACCGGCTCGCCACGGAACGCGACGCTGCCCTCCGAGGGCGCGTCCAGCATGCCCATGAGGTTGAGAAGCGTGGATTTACCCGAGCCGCTGCGTCCGACGATGGCGACGTGGTCTCCCGCGGCGATCTCGAGGTCGATGCCGCGGAGGATGTCGAGGCGCGTGTCGTCCGGCAAGATGACGTGCTTGGCGACCCCCTCGAGGCGGACGAGGCTCACCAGTTCCATCCCTGCGGCTCGCAGTACTCGCCGCCCATGCCGTCGTCGTAGCAGACCGGCTCGTCGTCTGCGGCACTTCCGGGAACGTACTGGCGCACCTGCTCGCCCGCTTCCAGGCCGCTCGTGACCTCGACGATGGTGCCGTCGTTCACGCCGAGCGCGACATCCCGCTCCTCCAGTTCGCCCGTGCCGGCATCCACCCACACCACACCGGTGCCGTCCCCGCCCTTGACCGCGGTCGTCGGCACGACCAGCACATCCGACACGGTGCCGAGGTCGATGTCGAGCTGCGCCTGCAGTCCCGCGAACACCGTCTGGTCCGACGGCACCGCGCAGGTCACGGTCGTGGTGCCGTCCTCGGCGACCTCGACCTTCAGGCCCGTGCACGTGAAGGGCGCCGGACCGCCCTGGATCGTCACCGACCCCTCGGCGGGTGCTCCTTGCAGGCGGTAGAGCTGCACCGGCTCGACCGTGGCCTGCACGTGGTACCTCGCCGGGGTGAGCTTCGCCAGCTCGCCCCCGATGGACGCGGGCTGACCCTTGACGACCGCGAGCTCGCTGACATCTCCGGCCTCGGCCGCGACGACGTCGACGTTCTTCACCGGGTCCGCCTGCTTGATCGTGAAGAGCTTCTGCCCTGCCGCGACCGCCTGGCCCTCCGAGACATGCACGGCGGTGACCGTCCCGTCGGTCTCCGAGCGGACCGGGTACGCGGCATCCCTCGCGATCGTTCCGGGGAGGCTCAGCGCGTTGACGACCTCGCCTTTGTCGACGACCACCACGGGGTCCGAGATCTGCGCACTGGGCTCCACTGCGGCGGCGGGCGCCTGATCCGGGAAGAACGCGATCTTCACGAGTGCGACTGCTGCCGCGCCGAGAATGACCACCATCAGGATCGGGAAGATCCATCGCCGCCAGACAACCATGTCGTACCTCTCCGTAGGGGCATACCGAGTATGTAGTCACCGAGTATATGCATACTCGGAAAGCACGAAACGGATGCCGAGTCCCGGCGCGTCCCGCGGCCCCGGCGCATCCACACCCAGCGCACACCAAGGTCACGGGTGGATAACATAGGCAGGTATGCCTGGGGCCATGCGCCCGGGCAGCATCGGCGGCGTCGCAGCCGCACCCGAAAGCCTGAAGATGGAGACACTCCGTGGCCAACCCCCTCGAGAAACTGCTTCGCGCCGGTGAGGGTCGCATCCTCCGGCGGCTCCAGCAGGTCGTGAAGGCCGTCGGCGCCTTGGAAGAGGACTACGAGCACCTCACCGACGAAGAGCTCCGGGGCGAGACCGCGGAGCTGCGGGCGCGCTACCAGGCGGGCGAGACCCTCGACCACCTCATGCCCGAGGCGTTCGCCGCCGTCCGGGAGGCCGCCAAGCGCACGCTCGGCCAGCGCGCCTACGACGTGCAGATCATGGGCGGCGCGGCCCTTCACCTCGGCAACATCGCCGAGATGAAGACCGGTGAGGGCAAGACGCTCACCGGTGCGTTCCCCGTGTATCTGAACGCGATCGCCGGCGAGGGTGTCCACGTCGTCACCGTCAACGACTACCTCGCGTCGTATCAGTCCGAGCTGATGGGCCGCATCTACCGCGCCCTGGGCATGACCACCGGCACGATCGTCGCCGGCCAGACGCCCGAGGTGCGCCGCGAGCAGTACAACGCCGACATCACGTACGGCACCAACAACGAGTTCGGCTTCGACTACCTGCGCGACAACATGGCGTGGCGCAAGGAAGACCTCGTGCAGCGCGGGCACTTCTACGCGATCGTCGACGAGGTCGACTCGATCCTCATCGACGAGGCGCGCACCCCGCTCATCATCTCGGGACCGTCGTCGGGGGAGGCGAACCGCTGGTTCGTCGAGTTCGCGAAGATCGCCAAGACGCTCGAGCCCGGTGTCGACTACGAGGTCGACGAGAAGAAGCGCACCATCGGCGTGCTCGAGCCCGGCATCGAGAAGGTCGAGGACTACCTCGGCATCGACAACCTGTACGAGTCGGCGAACACCCCGCTCATCTCGTTCCTGAACAACTCGATCAAGGCGCTCGCCCTCTTCAAGCGCGACACCGACTACGTCGTGATGAACGACGAGGTCATGATCGTCGACGAGCACACCGGTCGCATCCTCGTGGGCCGTCGCTACAACGAGGGCATCCACCAGGCGATCGAGGCCAAGGAGGCCGTGCCGGTCAAGGCCGAGAACCAGACCCTCGCGACCGTCACGCTGCAGAACTACTTCCGCCTGTACGACAAGCTCGCCGGCATGACCGGTACCGCCGAGACCGAGGCGGCGGAGTTCATGTCGACGTACCAGCTCGGTGTCGTGCCGATCCCGACCAACAAGCCGATGATCCGCAAGGACCAGTCCGACCTCGTCTACAAGAACGAGACGGCGAAGTTCGCGCAGGTCGTCGAAGACATCGCGCGACGGCACGAGACCGGCCAGCCGGTGCTGGTCGGCACGGTCAGCGTCGAGAAGAGCGAGTACCTGTCGCGCCTGCTCGCGAAGAAGGGCATCAAGCACGAGGTCCTGAACGCGAAGAACCATGCGCGCGAGGCCGAGATCGTCGCCCGCGCAGGGCGCCTCGGCGCCGTCACCGTCGCGACGAACATGGCCGGCCGCGGCACCGACATCATGCTCGGCGGCAACGCCGAGTTCCTGGCGGTGCAGGAGCTGAAGGCTCAGGGCCTCGACCCCGAAGAGACGCCGGAGGAGTACGAGGCCGCGTGGACCTCGGTCTACGAGGAGACCCGCGACCGCGTCGCGTCGGAGGCCACCAAGGTCGTCGAAGCCGGCGGCCTGTACGTGCTCGGCACCGAGCGCCACGAATCGCGCCGCATCGACAACCAGCTGCGCGGCCGTTCGGGTCGTCAGGGCGACCCCGGTGAGAGCCGGTTCTACCTGTCGCTGACCGACGACCTCATGCGGCTGTTCCAGTCCGGCGCCGCCGAGGCGATCATCGCCCGCACGAACTTCCCCGACGACGTCGCGATCGAGTCGGGCATGGTCACGCGCGCGATCAAGTCGGCGCAGAGCCAGGTCGAGGGGCGCAACGCCGAGATCCGCAAGAACGTCCTCAAGTACGACGACGTGCTCAACCGGCAGCGCGAGGCGATCTACTCCGACCGGCGCCACATCCTGCAGGGCGATGACATCGCCGACCGCGTGCAGCACTTCATCGAAGACGCCATCAACACCGTCATCGACGACCACACCGGGTCGGGCCACAGTGAGAACTGGGACTTCGACGCACTGTGGACCGAGCTGAAGACGCTCTACCCCGTCGGTGTCACGATCGACGAGGTCGTGGCCGAGGCCGCGGGACGCAAGGGCGGCATCACCGCCGAGGGCCTCAAGCGCGAGATCCTCTCCGACGCGCGCATCGCATACGAGAAGCGCCAGACCACGCTCGGTGAGGCGGCGACGCGCGAGCTCGAGCGTCGCGTGGTGCTGCAGGTGCTCGACCGCCGCTGGCGCGACCACCTGTACGAGATGGACTACCTCAAGGACGGCATCGGCCTGCGCGCCATGGCCCAGCGCGACCCGCTGATCGAGTACCAGCGCGAGGGCTACCAGATGTTCCAGGCGATGATGGGGCAGATCAAGGAGGAGTCGGTCGGCTACCTCTACAACCTCGAGGTCGAGGTGCGCCGTCAGGGTGAAGCCGGAGCCGAGCAGGTCACGCAGGTCGAGGCCAAGGGCCTCGGTGCGCAGCCCGTCGAGACCCAGCGCCTGCAGTACACCGCGGCGAACGACGCCGGCGAGGTCGAGGTGCGCAACGACCGTGGCCAGGTGGAGCAGGCGGCGACGCGGCTGCGTCAGGCCGCGGCCGCCGCGGCGGCCACCCCGGCACAGCCGCAGCAGGCGCCGGCGGCCGAGCCGCAGCGCGGTGCCTTCGGCCAGCGGACGGATGCCGAGGCTCCTGCCGCGCAGCAGGCACCGCTGAACCGGGCCCAGCGCCGCGCCTCCGAGCAGCGCAAGAAGTAGCGGGCGCGCGACCCGGCGTCCGACGCCGGGTAGCGGCATCCGCTCGCCCCCGACAGGGGTTCCGGCTCGTACGGGACGAACTCTCGCGGATCCGCGGGTGCGTGCCGGACGCCCTGTTGTCGGTGGCCGATGCGGGCCGCGCCGGCCGGGCCACGTGGAGTCCATTGGCCCTCGCCGGCCGCGGATATCCTGAAGCGATGAGTCCCCTCCGTACCCTCGACCAGTCGAGCAAGCTCCAGAACGTTCTCTACGAGATCCGTGGGCAGGCACTGGCCGAGGCCGACCGGCTGGAGGACGAGGGCTACTCGATCCTCAAGCTCAACACCGGCAACCCGGCGGTGTTCGGCTTCGAGGCGCCGTTCCAGATCGTGCGCGACATGATCGAGGCTGTGCCGCACGCACACGGCTACAGCGACAGCAAGGGCATCATGTCGGCCCGGCGCGCCGTCGTGTCGCGGTACGAGCAGGTGCCCGGCTTCCCGCAGTTCGATCCCGACGACGTCTACCTCGGCAACGGCGTCTCGGAGCTCATCACGATGACGATGCAGGCGCTGCTCGACGAGGGTGACGAAGTCCTGATCCCGGCGCCGGACTATCCGCTGTGGACCGCGATGACGAGCCTCGCCGGAGGCACGCCGGTGCACTACCGCTGCGACCCCGACGACGACTGGCAGCCGGATCTCGAAGACATCCGCGCGAAGGTGACGCCGCGCACCAAGGCGATCGTGGTGATCAACCCGAACAACCCCACGGGCGCCGTGTACAGCCGCGAGGTGCTCGAGGGTCTCGTCGAGATCGCCCGCGAGAACTCGCTGCTGCTCCTGTCGGACGAGATCTACGACCGCATCCTCTTCGACGACGCCCAGCACATCCCACTCGCGACGCTCGCCCCCGATCTGCTGTGCCTCACCTTCAACGGCCTCTCCAAGACCTACCGCGTGGCGGGCTACCGCTCCGGCTGGCTGGTCATCACCGGTCCCAAGAAGCACGCGGCGGGGTTCCTCGAGGGGATCCAGCTGCTCGCCTCGACGCGCCTGTGCCCCAACGTCCCCGCGCAGCACGCGGTGCAGGCTGCCTTGTCGGGCGTGCAGTCCATCGACGCGCTCATCGCTCCCGAGGGTCGGCTGCACGAGCAGCGGGATGCCGCGTGGGAGGGGCTCGAGCGCATCCCCGGTGTGACGTGCTCCAAGCCGAAGGGCGCGCTCTACGCGTTCCCGCGGCTCGACCCGAACGTGTACGAGATCCGCGACGATGCGAAGCTCGTCTACGACTTCCTCGTCGCCGAGCACGTGCTGCTCGTCCAGGGAACGGGTTTCAACTGGCCCACTCCCGACCATCTGCGCATCGTCACGCTGCCGGAGGCGCGCGTCCTGTCGGAGGCGATCGAGCGTCTCGGCAACTTCCTGTCGTCGTACAAGCAGTGAGGTCCTGCGCGAGGTGGGCGTAGGGTGCCGCCGGCCGCGGCATCCGTCAAGACCCTCGCTCAAGGCCCCGGCTCGGACATAGCGTCGCGGCATGTCCATCGAACTGAACCAGCCGGCGCTGCGCCATGCCCGAGCGCTCATCCGGGACGGCAAGGTCGTGCGCGATGAACGCGACGATTGGTCGGAAGCGGCCCCCACCGCCGAGGAGGAGAACTCGTTCATCGAGCGAGAAGGGTGGACCGAGTACTCCCACTGGCATCTCGGGGTCGACCGTCGCGAGAACAGGGAGACGAAGCAGGCGTACTCGTTCCCGATCGGCGACTTCACCCGCGTGCATCGATCGGGAGTCATCTCGGCCGAGAGTCGTGCGGGCCAGTACGACCACTACGAGATCCGCGACGCGCTGCGGGCACTCCTCGAGCTGATCGACAAGGACGAGCAGGACTGACGAAGGGGACTGACGACGGGGCCGGCCACATCGTCGGGGCCGGCTCCGCCGCCGGATCTGCGTGCGGCGTCTTCCGCAGCGCTGCGTGCGGGTCTCAGAGCAGCGCCAGGGAGGTGGCGCGCCAGCGCCCGTCCATGCCCTCGATGCGTACGGCGAGCGCGCGCGTGCGCGCGGGACCGCGGACCACCACGACCGCTTCGATGATGCCGTCGGCGGGCGAGGACTGGTGCACCGACAGGATCGCGTGCACGGGACGCTTCGCCGCGACGCCGCGGGCGCTGCGCGCACGCGCAGCCAGGTTCGCCCGCGCGAGGAGCTTGCGGTAGGCGTCTTCGGTGAGCCAGCGCCCCAGCTGGTCGACCTCGCGCACACCGGCGAAGACTTCGAGAACGCCGACCGTGAGGTTGCGCAGGAACGGATCGGGTGCGGGGAGCGCGGTGGAGGGCGTCCGCTGCGGCGCGAAGAACTCTGCGAGTTGCGTGCTGCGGAACG
The DNA here is from genome assembly GCF_024055635.1 of Microbacterium yannicii. Lineage (GTDB taxonomy): Bacteria > Actinomycetota > Actinomycetes > Actinomycetales > Microbacteriaceae > Microbacterium > Microbacterium yannicii. The sequence goes on along the minus strand of NZ_JAMXMB010000025.1, from coordinate 238,992 downwards.
CCTGGGGTGCGCGGGCTGTGGCCGCGGGCTTCGTTGCCATGGGTGCCTATCTCGACAGGGGGGATGTCTTCCGGACAGTAGAACACACGGCGAACTCACAGGAAAAATCCGCGGGACGAGCCTGTGGATAACTCGAGGGCCGATCCGTGGCTGTGCCCTACTCTCACTGAGTGCGCTGGGACCGGTTCTTCGACGACCTCGAGGATCAGCTCGCGTCCGAATGGGAGGCCGAACGGGCCGCGCTCGACACCGAGGCCGAGCGTCTGCGGCTCTCGCGGGTCCAGCTCTCGGAACGGTTGAGCCTCCTGGGCGCACGGGATGCGGCCGCACCCGCCGTTGCGTCGTTCGATCTCGCCGACGGCGCGACCCTGCGGGCGTCAGTGACGGGCGTGGGGGCCGACTGGGTCGCCCTCGCGCTCGCTGAAGGCCCCGGCGGGGCGGTGGTGGTGCCCTTCTCGGCGATCTCGGCGATCGGGATGCCGCACGCCGACCTGCTGCGCACTGCTCGGCCGGCGCCGCCGAGGTCGCCCCTCGCCGATCGGCTCACCTTCGGCTTCGTCCTGCGGGACCTCGTCCGGCGCCGCGCCGGCGTCGCGGTGCATCTCGGCTCGGGGCGCGTGCTCACAGGTACGATCGACCGCGCCGGCGCGGACCACCTCGACATCGCGCTGCATGAGCCGGGTGCGCCGCGGCGCACCGACGCGGTCGCGGGCTACCGTCTGGTGCCGTTCAGCGCCGTCGCGTGGATCCGTGCGGACGAGGCTCCCGCGCTGCCCTGACAGCCTGCGGCGCTGCACTCACTCGGCTGCTCGCGCGGCCCGCACCGGTCGGCGCCGGCGGGGGAGAACGTCGACCCCGTCGCGCACCTTCATCGCGCGGGGCCTCGGCTCAGTCGGTCTTGCGGACGAAGCCGCCGCCCCAGAGCTCCGGGAAGCTCGCGGTCTGCGACTGGCGCCACAGGGCCATCCGCCGCGCCTCCTCCGCCTGCTCGTCGAGGTACTCGTCCACGCTCGCGGCCTCCACGCGCCAGCGCGCCGGCGCACCGACGCGCAGCCCACGCAGGCGACCCTCGAGCACCAGCGCCATGACCTCGTCGACGGAGACGCCGAGCACCTCGCCCACCTGGGCGGGGGCGAGCAGACGCACGTTCGACGTCGGGTCATCGGACATGCCCCCATTATGGACCCGCCTCCGGGGTACGGGCCGGGCGCTGGGTGCCCTGTGGATAACGCGCGACGCCGTCTCGCGGAGTCGGCGACGATGGACCCATGACGGCCCACAGCGACCCTGTCCGCACCCCGCGACGCGCCTTCTGGGGCGACGCGCGGTTCTTCCTCGGCGTGCTGCTCGTGGCAGCATCCGTCGTCGGTGTGTGGCTGGTGGTCTCGGCCGCGCGGCAGACGGTGCCGGTCTATGCGGCGGCGCACACCATCGTGCCCGGCGAGGCGATCGGCGCCGGTGATCTCAAGGTGGTCGACGTCGCACTCGGACCGCTCGCGGGTACCTATCTCACGGCCGATGACCTCCCCGAGGCGCACGTCGCGACGCGCACGATCGAGGCGGGCGAGCTCGTGCCCGCGGCATCCGTCGGCGACCCGTCCGCTGCCCGCACCACCAGCGTCGTCGTGCGCAGCGCCGTCGACGTGCCGGCCTCCGTCGAGGCGGGCACCGTGGTCGAACTGTGGTCGGCGCCGCTTCTCGAGCAGGGCGCATACGACGAGCCCCGGATCCTCGTGGCCGACGCCACGGTGGTCTCGGTGACCCGCGACGACTCCATGATGGGCGGCGGTGCAGCCGCGCTCGAACTCGTCATTCCTCGCGCCGACGTGCCAGCGACACTCGCCGCGATGGCGGACGAGTCCGCGCTCTCCATCGTGCCGACGGCGGGCGCCGGGTCATGAAGGTCGTCGTCGCAGTCGACGGGGCGGCTCTCCTCGTCGACGGGCTGCGCCGCGAGGGCATCGACGTCATCGCGGAGGTCGGCGCCGCGGCGCCGGCTCTCGCGGCGACCGATGGGATGCTCGGCACCGACGCCGAGACGCTGCTGCGGGCGCTCGCCGATGCCGACGCTCTGATCGTCTCGGTCTCGCGCGCGACGATGTCGCCCTCCGTCGTCGCGGTGTGCGACCGCGCCGGGACGCGCGTCGTGCCGCTCGTCGAGGACGCGGCCGGCGAGCGCGTCGCGGCGGCCTGCGGGTTGGAGGCGCCGCTGAGCCGTCAGGCCGAGCCATGGCGCATCGCCGAGGCTCTCTCGGCCGGACCCGCGGCGGCGGCGCCCCCGGCCGCTCAGCGCCCCCAACCGCGTGTGATCGCGGTGTGGGGAGCCGCCGGCGCCCCCGGCCGCTCGACCGTCGCGACAGAGCTGGCCGTGGAGCTCGCGCGAGGCGGCCGGCACGTGGCTCTCGTGGACGCCGACACCCAGGCGCCCTCGCTCGCTCTCACGCTCGGGCTCGCCGACGAGGGACCCGGCTTCGCCGCCGCCTGCCGGCAGGCGGAGTTGGGCGGCCTCGACGCCCGCGAGCTCACGCGCATCGCGGTGCCGCTGGGTCGCACCGGCGTCGACGTGCTCACCGGCATCAACCGTCCCTCGCGCTGGCCCGAGCTGAGCGACCGCCGCGTCAGCGCCGCGCTCGCCGCCTGCCGCCAGTGGGTCGACTTCACCGTGGTGGACGTCGCCTCTTCGCTGGAGCGGGACGAAGAGATCGTGAGCGACCTCGACGGTCCGCGGCGCCACGCGGCCACCCTCGCCACGCTGCGTGCCGCCGACCTCGTCGTGGCCGTGGTGGCCGCCGACCCCGTCGGCATCGCCCGGTTCCTCCGCGGGCATGCCGATCTGCGTGCCACGATCGGTGCGACGCCGGTGGCGGTCGTCGCGAACCGCCTGCGCCCGGGCACCCTGGGCATCGATGCCCGAGGCCAGGTGCGGCGCACGCTGGACCGGTTCGGCGGCATCGAGGACGTGTGGTTCCTGCCGCAGGATCCCAGGTCGACGGATGCCGCGATCCTGGCGTCGCTGCCGATCGCCGAGGTTGCGCCGCGGTCGCCGCTCACCTTGGCGCTGCGCCGCTTCGTCGGCGAGGCGGTCGTGCCGGCGCCGGAGCCGCGGGCGATGCCCGGCCGGCGGCGTGGCAGGGGCAGCGACCGGGGCCGCGGCGCTGCGCGCGCGGTCCCCGACGTCGCTCGCGCCGGTGCGCCGGTGGGGTGAGCTCGGCGCTCTAGGCTGGGTGAGTGTCGACCCTCAGCGATCTCGTCTACGCCCAGGGCCGCTCCAGCGAAGAAGACGTGGAGTGGCTGCACCGTCTCGCGGGGGATGGTCAGCTCCTCGCCGATCTGGCGTTCGCCGACATCGTGCTCTGGGTGCCGACATCCGACGACTCGTTCGTCGCCGTCGCCCACACGCGGCCGGGCGGTGCGGCGACCCTCTTCTACCGCGACATCGTCGGCGACCGAGTCCGGCCCCAGTGGCGCACCCAGGTGCGCGAAGCCTTCCAGACCGGGGCGATCGTCGACTCCGCGTCGCCGGACTGGTTCGAAGAGACGCCGACCCGCGTGCGCGCCGTGCCGGTCGCGCGCAGGAGCGGAACGACCGCCACGGTCATCGGTGTGCTGACCCGGCACACCAACCTGGGTGAGGCGCGCATCCCCTCGCGCCAGCAGATCACCTTCAACGACTGCGCCGACGACCTCTTCGGCATGATCGCGTCGGGCGACTTCCCCGACCTCGCCGCGCCGACGTCCCCGCGTCGCGGAGCACCCCGCGCATCGGACGGGCTGATTCGCCTCGACGTCGACGGCATCACGACCTTCGCCAGCCCCAACGCGCTGTCGGCGTTCAACCGTCTCGGCTTCGACGACGAGCTCGAGGGGGAGTCGCTCGTCGAGGTCGTCACCGGGATCCTTCCGGCGACGCGCCAGTTCGACGAGTCACTGCCGGTGGTCGTCACCGGGCGCGCCCCGTGGCGTGCGGACCTCGAGGCACGCGGCGTGACGGTGTCGCTGCGCACCATCCCGCTGCGCGACCACGGCACACGCATCGGCGCCATCGTGCTCTGCCGTGATGTGACGGAGATCCGCCATCAGGAGCAGGAGCTCATCACCAAGGACGCCACGATCCGCGAGATCCATCACCGCGTCAAGAACAACCTGCAGACCGTCGCGTCGCTGCTGCGCATCCAGGCCCGTCGCTCGCACACCGAACAGGCCCGCGATGCGCTCACCCAGGCGATGCGGCGCGTCTCGGCGATCGCCGTCGTGCACGACACCCTCTCGGAGGGACTGGCGCAGAACGTCGACTTCGACGAGGTGTTCGCGCGCGTGCTGAAGCTCGTCGCCGAGGTCGCGGCGGCCCCGAACACGCGCGCCCGCACGCACTCGACCGGCCGCTTCGGCACCCTGCCGAGCGAATACGCCACGCCGCTCGCGCTGGCGCTCACGGAGCTCGTCACGAACGCCGTCGAGCACGGGCTGGCCGGTCAGGAAGGCGACGTCGAGATCATCGCCGAACGCGGCGACGACCGGCTCGAGGTGCGGGTTCGCGACACGGGCTCGGGGCTGCCGGAGGGCCAGGTCGGCCGCGGTCTCGGGACGCAGATCGTGCGCACCCTGATCCAGGGCGAACTCGGCGGCACGATCGACTGGCACACGATCATGGGCAGCGGCACGGAGGTCACGATCGACATCCCACTGCGCTACATCGAGCGCGCCAAGGCGTGACCCGCGGGCGGCGTCTGGCGATGCCGCGCCTGACCGCGCGAAACAGGGGATTCGCACCCAGACAGGGGGCATCGCCCCCGGTCTCAGCCAGAGTCCCCTGTTTCGTCGCTGAGCGCGCGCCCGGGCGGGGCGTGCGGCCGGCAGCACACGCGACGACACCCGGGCGCCGAAGCGCCCGGGTGTCGTCGTGATGCGTCAGGAAGCGCGGCGGGCGCGCGCGGCGCGGCGCTTGAGCGCGCGGCGCTCGTCCTCGGAGAGGCCACCCCACACGCCGGAGTCCTGCCCGGTCTCGAGGGCGTATTGCAGGCAGATCTCGGTGACGGTGCAACGTGCACACACCGACTTGGCCTTCTCGATCTGATCGACGGCCGGACCGGTGTTCCCAACGGGGAAGAACAGTTCGGGGTCGACGGTCAGGCAGGCGGCCTTGTCGCGCCAGTCCATGGTGGTGCTCCTTGTAACAGAGGGGTGGGGATGCGGGTCGGTTCGGGTCCGATACCCTGTGGGATGTGCGAGATTGACTCGCCCCACGTCGCTGTGGGAGCACACGGCTTCACCAATCGTCCCATAGCGGTTTACCTGAATCAAGGGTTGATCGGCGGGTTTTCGTAGGACTTGCTGAGTGTTCCCTCTGTGACCTGGAGGGTTCGCACAAACCACTGTGCAGCGCGAGAGGAAGTCGACGGAGAATGCGGACAAACCTGTCCGGAAGGATCGCCGCGGTGCTGGTCGGGCTCGAAGGGCTTGGCCTGGCGGCGCTCACCGTGCGCGAGGTGATCGCGATCGCGACGGGCGATACCAAGTCCATCGGCAGCGCGGTCGCGCTCGCCGCATTGACGCTTGTCGGCGCCGCAGCGGTCGTCGCTTTCGCCGTCGCCATCTGGCTCGGCCAGTCCTGGGGAAGATCCGGCGGGATCGTCGCGCAGCTGCTGATCCTGGCGGTCGCCCTCGGCGCGGCGACGGGCAGCTTCGCCGATCCGTCGATCGCGTGGGCTTTGGCCATCCCAGCCCTGATCGTGCTCGTGCTGCTGGTGCTTGCCGTGCGGGACGCCGGGCGCGCCGCGCGCCGGAGCGATTGACGCCCCCCTCGCACCGCGCCCTCGTTCTTCCGCGTCCTCAGCAGTCGATTCCGCCCGAGGGCGAAAAAGGCTAGACGCCGAGAAGCGCCCGCACGCGTGCGACGTGACCGGTCGCGCGCACGTTGTACAGCGCGTGAGAGATGCGCCCCTTCTCATCGATGACGAAGGTGGAGCGGATGACGCCCATGAACGTCTTGCCGTAGTTCACCTTCTCGCCCCACACGGCGTACTTCTCGTGCACGGCGTGATCGGGGTCGCTGAGGAGGTCATAGGTGAGGCCGTCGCGCTCGCGGAACCGCCGGAGCTTCTCCGGCTCATCGCGCGAGATGCCGAAGATCGTGTAGCCCGCAGCCTGCAGCGGTGCGAGGCTGTCGCGGAAGTCGCACGCCTCCTTCGTGCAGCCGGGCGTCATCGCCTCGGGGTAGAAGAAGAGGATCACGCGTCGTCCCCGCAGATCCCTGAGCGTCACGGCCCGCTCGTCCTGATCGACGAGGGTGAAGGCGGGGGCGAGAGAGCCGGGTTCGAGGCGCGTCGTGGTCACCGCTCCACTTTAGGTCGCGACTCTCGGTTCCGAGCAACGAGCAACGAGCACCGGGCAGCGCCGAAGGCGGGCCACGAGACCCGCGACGCCGGTTACGCGCCGGACTTGTGGGACTTCTCGGCGAAGGTCTCGAGCAGCCGCTGCAGCGAGTCGAGGCGGGCGGGGCCGCCGGGCCCGAGGCGGCCCTCTTCCACGGCCTCGACGATGGCGCAGTCGGGCGCATCCGGCAGGTGGGTGCAGCCGCGCGGGCACTCCTCGGCCACTTCCGCGAGATCCGTGAAGGCTCGGAGGATGTTCGCGGGGTCCACGTGCCCGAGGCCGAAGGAGCGGACGCCCGGCGTGTCGATGACCCATCCGTTGCCGCCCGCGCCCCGGTAGCGCAGCGACACCGTCGAGCTGGAGGTGTGACGCCCGCGCCCGGTGACCACGTTGACATGGCCGGTCGCCCGTCGGGCGTCCGGCACGAGGGCGTTGACGAGCGTCGACTTGCCCACGCCCGAGTGTCCGACGAACACTGTCGCGTGCCCCTCGAGCGCCGCGCCGATCCGCTCGAGCGGCATCTCGTCGCGTCCGCTCGTGAACACGACGAGGTCGAGGCCTTCGAAGTGCGCCAGGAAGGCGCCGGGGTCGGCGATGTCGGTCTTCGTCACCACGAGGAGGGGACGGATGCCGGCATCCAGCGCCGCGACCAGGTAGCGGTCGACGAGCCGTGGGCGGGGCTCCGGGTCTGCCGCCGCGACGACCACCAGCATCTGGTCGGCGTTGGCGACGACGACGCGTTCCACCTGATCGGTGTCGTCGGCGCTGCGTCGCAGCAGCGACGTGCGCTCCTCGATGCCGACGATGCGGGCGAGGGTGCCCTCGTCGCCCGAGGCGTCGCCGACGACACGAGCACGGTCCCCGGTGACGATCGGCATCTTGCGCAGCTCCCGCGCCCGCACGGCGAGCACCGTGCGCTCCTCGGGCTGATCCTCGTCGAGGAGCACGGTGTAGCGGCCGCGATCGACGCCGAGCACGCGGGCGATCTGGGCATCGCTGTGCGCGGGCCGGCGTTTGGTGCGCGGCCGGTTGGCCTTGGGGTTCGGCCGCATCCGGATGTCGGCCTCGTCGAAGTCCGACTCCTCGTCGTCGTCGAGGTCGTCCAGCCAGCTCATGCCGCCGCCCTGGGCTGCTTCACCGTGGTCATCCCGTCAGCTCCGCCACCGACCGCGCTCCGCCCGATCACGAGGCGCGCATCGTCTCCTCGGAGAGGCCGCCTTCGGCGTGCTCGCCGTCCAGCATGCGACGCCAGATCTGCGGGAACTCCGGCATCGTCTTGGCGGTGGTGCCGATGTCGTCGACCTCCACACCCGGCACGGCCAGGCCGATGAGCGCACCGGTCGTCGCCATCCGGTGGTCGTGGGAGGCGTGCCAGACGCCGCCGTGGAGCGGCCGCGGGACGATGCGGATGCCGTCAGGCAGCTCCTCGGCCTCTCCGCCCAGGCCGCGCAGCTCGGCGACGAGAGCGGCGATGCGGTCGGTCTCGTGTCCGCGGATGTGGCCGATCCCGTGGAGGGTCGAGGGCGACTCGGCGAAGGCGGCCAGCGCGAAGATCGTCGGGGTGAGCTCGCCCGCGGCGGACAGGTCGAGGTCGACGCCTTGGATGCCGGCGCCCGCCGTCACGGTGAGCGCGCCGCCCCGACGGACCACGCGCGCCCCCATCAGCGACAGGATGTCGGTGAGCATCGCGCCCGGCTGGGTCGAGTGGGCGGGCCAGCCGGTGACCGACACGGATCCGCCCGCCACCATGGCCGCAGCGAGGAAGGGCGCCGCGTTCGAGAGGTCCGGCTCGATGGCGACATCCTTGCCGCGGATCGGACCAGCCGGCACGATCCACTCGCCGACACCGGGACGCTCGACGTGCACGCCGCGGTGGGCGAGCGCCTCGACGGTCATGTCGATGTGGGGGATGCTCGGAAGCCGTTCGCCCGCATGCCGCAGCTGCAGGCCGACGTCGAATCGGGGTGCGGCGAGCAGCAGACCCGACACGAACTGGCTCGACGCGCTGGCGTCGATCGTCACCTCTCCGCCGCGCACATGACCATGGCCGCGGATGATGAACGGCAGCGCCCAGTGACCGCCGTCGTCGATGTCGACGCCGACATCGCGCAGCGCCGTGATCATGGCGCCCATGGGCCGGTGCAGGGCGCTCTCGTGCGCGGTGACGGTGACGTCGCCGCGTGCGAACCCGCCCAGTCCGGCGACGAACCGCATGACGGTGCCGGCCTGCCCGCTGTTCACTTCGGTGTCGCCGCGCAGCGGCCACACCGGCGTCACTTCGATGTCGTCGCCGTACCGTCCGTCGCCCGGAACCAGCTCGATCCCGACGCCGAGCGAGCGCAGCGCCTCGATCATGCGTGCCGAGTCGTCGGAGTGCAGCGGGGCCGTCAGGCGGCTCGGACCGTCGGCGAGCGCGGCCAGGATGAGCTCGCGATTGGTCAGGGATTTCGAGCCGGGCACGGTCACGCTGGCGTGCAGGGGTCCCTCCGCCAGGGGTGCGTGCCAGTGGCCGCGCTCGGTCGGCGCGGAAGTGGGGGAATACCCGTCGGCTGTCATCGGGTTCTACCCTACTGAACCCGGCACCAACCAGCCGGGAGCCACCCACCGAGCGGAGCCGGATGTTCGCCACTCTCGATCGCCTCGATCTCGAGGCGCCGCTTCACCACGAGCCCCTCACACGGGTCCCGGACGGCGTACAGGCCGCCGCCGTAGACTGGCGCGTGATGAGCGACCCGATCGACCAGACGGACCAGGTGCAGGATCCGCGCACGCAGTTCGAAGAGCAGGCACTGCCCTTCATGGATCAGCTGTACGCCGCGGCCATGCGCATGACGCGTAACCCCGCGGACGCAGCCGACCTCGTCCAGGAGACCTTCGTCAAGGCGTTCGCCTCGTGGAAGACCTTCACGCAGGGGACGAATCTCAAGGCCTGGCTGTACCGCATCCTCACGAATACGTACATCAACACATACCGCAAGAAGCAGCGCGAGCCGTACCAGGGCACGATCGACGACCTCGAGGACTGGCAGCTCGGCGGCGCCGAGTCGACCACGGCATCGAGCACCCGCTCGGCCGAGGCCGAGGCGATCGACCACATGCCCGCGTCGGTCGTGAAGGATGCGCTGCAGTCCATCCCGGAGGACTTCCGGCTGGCGGTGTACCTCGCGGACGTCGAGGGCTTCGCCTACCAGGAGATCGCCGACATCATGAAGACCCCCATCGGCACTGTCATGAGCCGTCTGCATCGTGGCAGGCGCATGCTTCGTGAACTGCTGGCCGACTACGCAAAAGAGCGCGGCATCGCGACTGCCGCCACGAGGAGCACCAAATGACCGACTGCGGCTGTGACAAGGCACGGCGCGACCTGGAGGAGTACCTGCGCCACGAGGTCTGCAAGACCGAGCAGAGCGACATCGCCGAGCATCTCGAGAACTGCGCCGGCTGCCGCGACGAGGCTCTCGTCGCGCGCACGCTCACCGAGGTGCTGGCCCGGGCCTGCAAGGAGAGCGCTCCGGAAGAGCTCCGCGATCAGGTGCTGGCGAAGCTGCGGGCGGTCCAGGCGGCGCACTGACGCCGCGCGCGCCGGCCGTCAGCCGGCGGGCGTGAAGATCGTGAGTGTGCCGGGCGCGACGTCGATCGTGAGGGGCAGCGCCCCGATCGGGTCACCGTCCGCATAGGCGGTGACGCCCGGCGACGAGAGCCGCACCGAGCGCACGCGCCGGATCGACACCTCGGGCACCGTGCCGTGAGTGCCGCGGTAGACCCGCGGCAGCAGGCGTGCGAGCCGGAGGCGTCCTGCAGGGCGTACCAGCACGAGATCCAGGAGTCCGTCGGCCGGATCGGCATCGGGACAGATCGGGATGCCGCCGCCATACGTGCGCCCGTTGCCCACCGTCGCCATCACGAGGTCGCCCTTCAGGGCATCGTGCGTCCCGTCCGCCAGTTCGGCGTCGACCTCGTAGGCGATGCCGGAGAGCGTCAGGAACTCCACGAGGATGGCGATGTTGTACCGGGAGCCGCCGCGCGGCCACCGCATCGCGTTGGCGCGGTCGTTGACCTTCGAGTCGAAGCCGCTGGCGAGCACAGACCCGAAGTAACGGGTCGAGCCGTCGTCGCGGGTCACGCGCGCCAGATCGATGCGGCGGGTCCGGCCGCCGGCGATCGCATCGGCGGCAGCGGTGACGTCGAGCTCGCGCAGCCCCAGGGTCGCCGCGAAGTCGTTGCCCGTGCCGGAAGGCACGATGCCCAGCGGGATCCCGGTGCCCGCGACCTCCTGGATCGCGAGGTTCACCGTGCCGTCGCCGCCGGCGACGGCATCCACTCCCAGCTCGATCGCGGTGCGCAGCAGCTCGGAGGACTCCGCCGCGCTGCCGCCGCTCAGGACCGAGGTCTGCACGCCGTGGCTCCGGAGGCGCTCGGCGGCCCGGGTCGCCGCGCCGGTGTGGGCGCCGCCGCGTGCCGCGGGATTGACGAGGAGCGCGACCCTCATGCGCGTTCGGTGGGGGCCGGCGGGACCACGAGTGCGCCCGGGTTCATGATGCCCGTCGGATCGAGCACGGCCTTCACCGCACGGAGGACCTCGACACCCAGGGTGCCGATCTCCGCCTCCAGGTACGGACGGTGGTCGCGCCCGACGGCGTGATGGTGGGTGATGGTGCCGTGGGCGTCCGTGATGGCGTGGGACGCGGCATCCTTCGCCCGTCTCCACTGGGTCTGCGGATCGTCGGTGAGCGCCGCGACCACGGTGAAATAGAGCGACGCGCCCGCCGGGTACACGTGCGAGATGTGGCAGAGCACGATCGGCTTCGTGCCGGTCGCGGCGAGGCTCTCGGTCAGCGCGGTGGTGACGGCGCGCTTGAGGGCGGGCAGGTTGGCCCACGTGGTGGCGGTCTCGAGCGTCTCGGCGAGTACGCCGGTGTCCATCAGCGCGTCGCGCAGAGCCGGAGACGCGAAGCGTCCCCGCTCCCACGATCGGGCCGGATCCTCCCCGCGCGACGTCGCGCCGTGGGCGGTGAAGACGCGGTCGAGGTCGTCACGTGCGGCTTCGGCTTCCGAAGCGGTCGCGCTCTCGAAGGTGGCGACGGCGAGGCATCCGCGCAGGCGGGTGAGATGGCCGCCCATCGCGGCGTTCACGCGCGTCTCGGTCTCGTCGCTGAGCCGCAGGACGGTGGGACGGATGCCGCGCTGCGTGGCCTCGCGGAACGCCGCGGCACCCGACATGAAGTCGGGGAACGACCACGCGCGATAGGCGGTCGCGGCGGGGACGGGGCGGACCCGGACCGTCACCTCGGTGAGGACGCCGAAGGCCCCTTCGGAGCCGAGGAACAGCTGGCGCAGATCGGGCCCGGCGGCACTCGCGGGGGAGCGGCCGAGGGCGAGGTCGCCCGCCGGGGTGGCGACACGGAGCGCGTGGACGAGGTCGTCGAAGCGGCCGTACCCCCGCGACGCCTGGCCGCTCGAGCGTGTCGCGGCGTAGCCGCCCAGCGAGGCGTAGGCGAAGCTCTGGGGGAAGTGGCCGAGCGTGAGGCCGCGTGCTCCGAGCATCTCCTCCGCCTGCGGCCCGGTGGTGCCGGCGCCGAACGTCGCGAGCAGCGACACCTCGTCGAGCGCGAGGAGGGCGGCCGTGCGGGTCAGGTCCAGCGCGATCACTGCGTGATGAGCGCCCCGGTCGGGGTCGACGCCCCCGACGACCGACGTGCCGCCTCCGAACGGCACGACGGCGATGCCGCGGGCGGCACAGAGACGCAGCACGGCGCCGACCTCGTCGTGGTCGGCGGGCGAGGCGACGGCGTCGGGAGCCGCCTGCGGATCGTCGAGCCGGCGGCGCAGAAGGTCGGGCGTGCTCTTGCCGCCGAGGTGCAGCACCCGGCCTTCGTCGGTGCGGGTCAGGTGCGCATCGCCGAGGATCCCGGCGAGCGCGTCGAAGTCGGCATCCGGGAGCAGCGACGGGGTGAGTCGGGGCGCGGCGCGGCGCCGCACGGGATGCGCCTTGCCGGGCAGCAGGGTCGCCACGATGGCCTTCGCCGCGGGAGGCAGGCGGGCGGGCTCGGTACCCCAGGAGTCCCAGGAGCTGCGGGGGCGGGGTGTCGGCACGGCGAGAGGACGCGGGGGAGCGGCGTCGCCCGGAGGGTCTGTGTGCGCCGGCGCAACCATGGCGACAGTATGACACATTCTGTATGGTTGTCACATGGCTGAGGGAGCGCCCGACACGGAGACGGCGATCCTCGACGCTGCGCTCGAGGAGGTGCTCGCGCACGGGATCCGCCGGACGACGGCATCCGATATCGCGCGCCGCTGCGGCATCGCACGTCAGACGCTGTACCGCTACTGGCCGGACGCGCAGGCCGTGTTCGCGGCCCTCGTGACGCGCGAGCTCGTCGCGGCCCTGCCCGCCGGCGAGCGCGAGTGCGCCGACCTGAACGAGCTTGCGGGGCTCCTCGTCGAGACCGCCGACCACGTGCGCCGGCTGCCGCTCGTCGATCGCCTGCGCGACACCGATCCGGAGCTCTTCGCGCACTACATCCTCGACCGGCTGGGCAGAAGTCAGCGCGCGATCCACGCGGAGACCGCGCGGCGCATCACGGCAGGACAGCGGGCGGGATACGTCCGCAGCGGCGATCCTGCGCAGCTCGCCGCGATGGTGCTGCTCATCGCCCAGTCCGCGGTGCAGTCGGCACCTCTCGTGGCCGAGTGGCTCCCGGAGCAGGCGTGGCGCACCGAGCTCGGGCTGGCGCTGCGCGGGTACCTCGCGCCCGGCGATGGAGAGGCTGGGCCACGGTGACGCGCCGCAATCTCAGTGTCGCACCTACATTATGTTGGCGATTCATTATGTGCTGCGGGCATAGCTCGTGACGGAGCGAATCGTGGGACGTACGCCCTCGCCCACCGCCCTCACCGCCGCTCGCCGCGCTCGAGAGCTCGACGCGTTGGCCGAGGGCCGCGAGATCGACGTGCTCGTCATCGGCGGCGGCATCACCGGAGTGGGAATCGCCCTGGATGCCGCGAGCCGCGGCCTGCGCACGGTGCTGGTCGAGCGGCACGACCTCGCGCACGGGACCAGCCGGTTCAGCTCGAAGCTCGTGCACGGCGGCCTGCGTTATCTCGCCTCCGCGCAGATCGCGATCGCGCGGGAGAGCGCCCTCGAGCGCCACATCCTCCTCACCCGCACCGCGCCGCACCTCACGCGACCGCTGGCCCAGGTCGTGCCGCTGCACGGACCCGGCCACCTCGCGCGCGGTGCGTACATCGGACTCGGCTACCAGATGGGCGACGGCCTGCGCCGCGCAGTCGGCACTCCCGGTGCGGTCCTGCCCGGCCCGGGGGCGATCAGTCGCGCCGAGACCCTCCGTCTCGCCCCGTCCGTGCGCGCCGACGACCTGCGGGGTGGGGTGCGGGGCTGGGACGGGCAGCTCATCGACGACGCCCGGCTGGTCGTCGCGGTGGCGCGGACGGCCGCCGGGCACGGGGCATCCGTCCTCACCCGGGTCGAAGCCGTCTCGGTCACCGGCCGTTCGGCGCGACTGCGCGACCTGGTGACCGGCGCGACCGTCGAGGTCGCTGCCCGCGCGGTGGTGAGCGCGACCGGCGTGTGGGCGGGCGACCTCGATCCCGAGGTGCGGTTGCGGCCCAGCCGCGGCACCCACCTCGTGGTCTCGACCGCGCGGTTCGGTGGTTCGGACGTCTCGCTCACGGTGCCGATTCCCGGATCGGCGAACCGCTTCGTGTTCACGCTGCCGGCACAGCACGGGCGCACCTACATCGGACTCACCGACGTTCCGGCGGACGGCCCGATCCCCGATGTCGCGCACGCCACCGAGGCCGAGATCGAGACGCTTCTGGCCACCGTCAACACCGTGCTGGCGGATCCCCTCAAGCGCACCGACGTGCTGGCGACCTTCGCCGGGCTGCGTCCGCTCCTGGCGGGTGCGGAGGACGACGACACCAGCGACCTCTCGCGCCGCCACGCGATCATCGAGTCGTCGTCGGGCGTGCTGAGCATCGTCGGAGGCAAGCTCACCACCTACCGGCGCATGGCGGAGGATGCCGTCGACGCGGTGATCCGCCGCGACCCCGGGCTGCCCTCGCGGCCCTCAGCCACCCGGTCGATCCCGCTCGTGGGTGCGTGGCCCCGGCTTCGACGGAGTGAGATCGCCGCGCCCTCGCGCTTCGTGCGCCGCTTCGGCGCCGAGGCGCCGTACGCCGCCTCGCTCCCGGACGGACCCCCAGCCGCGTGCGGTGTGACACCCCAGGAACTCCAGTGGGGAGTCGCCGTCGAGGGTGCGCTGAGCATCGCCGACCTCCTCGACCGTCGCACGCGGCTGGGGCTGGTCGAGGCGGACCGTGAGGCGTCGACGGATGCCGCGGCCGCCGCGTTCGCCCGCGCCGGGGTCACGCCTCTCGAGGGCTGACGAGCACCGTCGTCGTGCGTCCTCATTCGAGGACGCGAGCCGAGACGAGGACCGACACGCCGTCGCGGGGGCCTCACGTCGGCTCAGCTCCTCAGATGAGGATCGCCGGTGATGCCCCGGGTTGGCAGGAATCCGTCGCGGGACGGCGGGGGGACGGGCGCACGGCAGCGGGTGTCGCGACCACACTGGATCGGTGACACCGCGCCGACTCCCGACCCACGGCCGACTCAGGCCCCAGGGGCGTCCCCGCGGCGGTCTCGGCGTCGTGCAGGGCACGGCGCTGTACGTCGCCGCTGTGCTCGGCACCGGACTCCTGGTGCTGCCCGGCCTCGCGGCCGACGCCGCCGGCCCCGCGTCGATCGTGTCGGTGCTCGCCGTCATCGTGCTCTCGGTGCCGCTCGCGGGAACGTTCGCCGCGCTCGCGGCTCGCTACCCCGATCCGGGCGGCGTGGCCAGCTACGTGCGCCGAGCGCTCGGGCGCACGGCGGCCCGTGCCACCGGCTACTGGTTCTACTTCGGCGTGGCTGCGGGGTTCCCGGTGCTGGCGGCTCTGGGCGCCGAGTACCTGACCGCGATCCTGCACATCGACCGGGCGGCCGTGCCGATCCTGATGTTCGCGTTCCTGGTGCCGCCCTTCGCCGTCAACATGCTGGGCGTGCGGGTGGCCGGATGGGTCCAGTTCGTGCTCACCGGGCTGCTGGTGGGCATCGTCGTCTTCGTCGTGGCCACGGCGTTCCCGGCCGTCGAGGCAGCGCACTTCACGCCGTTCCTGCCGCACGGGTGGGGAGGCGTGGGCAGCGCGATCAGCCTGTTCGTCTGGGCCTTCGCCGGCTGGGAGGTCGGCACGCACATCTCGGGGGAGTTCCGCGACCCGCGCCGCAGCATCCCCCTCGCCACCGCCATCGCGCTCGTGGTGACCGGGCTCGCCTACCTGCTGCTGCAGGTGGTCACGGTGGGCGTGCTGGGGGAGAGGGCCGGGGCCGGCGTCGTGCCGCTCCTGGCGCTCGCCGAAGCCGTCGCCCCCGGGTTCGGCCCGACAGCGATCGGCGCCATCGCCACGATCGTCGTGCTCGGGGTCATGAACGCGTATCTCGCCGCGTTCGGCAAGCTGGGCGCGTCGCTCGCCGCCTCGGGTGACCTGCCGCGCTTCCTCGCGCCCGGCGCCGGTGCCGGGGAGGTGCCGCGGCGGGCGCTGCTCGTGACCTTTGCGATCGCCGTCTTCTACTGCGTGATCGCGCTCGCGACCGGCGGGCACCTGGAGACCTTCATCCTGATCCACACGAGCAACATGGTGTCGATCTACACCGCCGGCATGATCGCCGCCACGCTCATCCTTCCGCGCCTCAGCGCGGGCTGGTTCATGGCCGTGATCGCCGCGGTGCTCTCGGTTGGGCTGTTGGTGCTCGCCGGGGCGAATCTGCTGCCGGCCGCCGTCCTGGCGTGTGCGGCGATCGCCGTGACAGTCTGGCAGCGGCTGCGCCCTTCGCCGCGACCCGCCGTCGAGCCGGGTGGCGGGCGACGGGAGGGTACGCCCGTCGCCGATTCCGGGACTGTCGTCGAGGTGAAGACGACGGCAGTCCCGGCCTGACGCGATCCGGCCCCGGACGCGTCCTCACGTGTGAGGGCGTCCGGGGCCGGATCGACAGGCGAGGGCTAGACGGAGAGCGCCTCCTGCATGATGGCTGCCTGCTCTGCGGCGTGCACCTTCGGCGAGCCGGTGGCGGTGGATGCCGCGGACGCGCGAGAGATGCGGCGGATGGTGCGACCGCGCAGGTGCTTCACGACTTCGAGCGCGATGAACGGCCAGGCGCCCTGGTTCTCAGGTTCGTCCTGCACCCACACCAGTTCGGCGTTCGGATACGAGTCGACGACGGCGTTGAGCTCGTCGACGGGCGCCGGGTAGTACTGCTCCAGCCGCACCAGCGCGACCGCCGGGTTCGGGTTCTTGTCGAGCTCGGCCCGCAGATCCCAGTGGATCTTGCCCGCGTGCAGCAGCACCCGCTTGACGGCCGACTTGTCCACGCCGCGGTTGTCGTCGAGCACCGGTTCGAACTTGCCGGTGAGGAAGTCCTCGACCGGGCTCGTCGCGCCGCGCAGACGCAGCATCGCCTTCGGGGTGAACACGATGAGCGGGCGGCGGGGACGCGCGTAGGCCTGGCGGCGCAGCAGGTGGAAGTACGACGCCGGCGTCGAGGGTCGCGCAACCGTCATGTTGTCCTGCGCGCACATCTGCAGGTAGCGCTCGATGCGCGCCGAGGAGTGGTCGGGACCCTGGCCTTCATAGCCGTGGGGGAGCAGCAGCACGACGCTCGACTGCTGGCCCCACTTCTGGTCGGCCGACGAGATGAACTCGTCGATGACCGACTGCGCGCCGTTGCCGAAGTCGCCGAACTGCGCCTCCCACAGCACCAGCGAGTCGGCTCGCTCGACCGAGTAGCCGTACTCGAACGCCATCGCCGCGTACTCGCTGAGGAGCGAATCGTAGACGTAGAAGCGACCCTGATCCTCGCTGAGGTTGGTCAGCGGGATCCACTCCTGGCCGTTCGAACGGTCGTGGAGCACGGCGTGGCGCTGCACGAAGGTGCCGCGGCGCGAGTCCTGGCCGGCGAGACGCACGTTGGTCTTCTCCAGCAGCAGCGAGCCGAAGGCCAGCAGCTCGCCGAAGCCCCAGTCGATAGAGCCGTTGCGGCTCATGTCGAGGCGCTTGTCGAGCAGCTGCTGCAGCTTGTTGTGCACCGTGAAGTTCTCGGGCTTGTTGACGAAGGTGTCGCCGATCAGCCCGACCATCTCGCGGGAGACCCCGGTGGTCTCGGGCTCCCCGGCTGCCGGCTGCTCGGCGACGTCCGGCACGACGACCGGCGACGAGCCGGTCTCGGCCGCGTGCGTCTCGGCGAAGGCGATCTCGAGGCGGTTCTGGAAGTCCTGCTTCGCCTTCTCGTACTCCTCCTCGGTGATGTCGCCGCGACCGACGAGGGCCTCGGTGTACAGCCGGCGGACCGAGCGCTTCGCCTCGATGAGGTTCGTCATGAGCGGCTGCGTCATCGAGGGGTCGTCGCCCTCGTTGTGCCCGCGTCGGCGGTAGCAGACGAGGTCGACCACGACGTCGCGGTGGAAGCGCTCGCGGTACGCGAATGCCAGCTGGGCGACCCGCGTGACGGCCTCCGGGTCGTCGCCGTTCACGTGGAAGATCGGCGCCTGGATGGTCTTCGCGACGTCGGTGGCGTACACCGAGGTGCGGGCATCGGTGGGGGTGGTGGTGAAGCCCACCTGGTTGTTGACGACGACGTGCACGGTGCCGCCGGTACGGTAGCCGCGCAGCTGCGACATCTGCAGCGTCTCGACGACGACGCCCTGGCCCGAGAAGGCCGCATCGCCGTGCACGAGGATCGGCAGCCACGTGAAGGTGCCGATGGGCTTGCGGTCCTGCTTGGCGCGGACGATGCCCTCCAGCACGCCGTCCACCGTCTCGAGGTGCGACGGGTTGGCGGCGAGATACACCGGCAGCTCGGAGTCGTCGTCGGCGACGAAGGTGCCCTCGGTGCCGAGGTGGTACTTGACGTCACCCGATCCGCTCTTCGAGCCGATCGCCACGGAGCCCTCGAACTCGCGGAACACCTGGCCGTAGGTCTTGCCGGCGATGTTGGTCAGCACGTTCAGGCGACCGCGGTGCGCCATGCCGATCGCGGCGCCGTCCAGACCTGCCCCGGCCGCACCCTGGAGGATCTCGTCGAGGAGGGGGATCAGCGACTCGCCGCCCTCGAGGCTGAAGCGCTTCTGCCCGACGTACTTCGTCTGCAGGAACGTCTCGAACGCCTCGGCCTGGTTCAGCTTGTCGAGGATGCGCAGCTGCTCGTCGTGACCCGGCTTCTGGTACTTGATCTCGACGTTCTCCTGGAACCACGCGCGCTGCCCGGGGTCCTGGATGTGCATGTACTCGATGCCGATCGTGCGGCAGTACGAGTCGCGCAGGACGCCGAGGATGTCGCGCAGCTTCATCTGCCGCTTGCCGCCGAATCCGTTCGTGACGAACTCGCGGTCGAGGTCCCAGAACGTCAGTCCGTGGTTCTCGATCTCGAGGTCGGGGTGCGTGCGCTGCACGTACTCGAGCGGGTCGGTGTCGGCCATGAGGTGGCCGCGCACCCGGAACGAGTTGATGAGCTCCTGCACCCGAGCGGTCTTGTCGACGCGCTCGGCGAGGTCGACGTTGATGTCGGCGGCCCAGTGGATGGGGGCGTAGGGGATGCGCAGCGCGGCGAAGATGTCGTCGTAGAAGCCGCGCTGGCCGATGAGCAGCTCGTGCACCTTCTTGAGGAACTCGCCCGAGCCGGCGCCCTGGATGACGCGGTGGTCGTAGGTGCTGGTGAGCGTGATCGTCTTGCCGATGGCGAGCTCGTTGAGCGTCTTGTCGCTCGCGCCCTGGAACTCGGCGGGGTACTCGAGGGCGCCGGCGCCGACGATGCAGCCCTGGCCCTTCATGAGGCGCGGCACCGAGTGCACGGTGCCGATGCCGCCCGGGTTGGTGAGCGAGATCGTGGTGCCCTGGAAGTCGGCCGCGGTGAGCTTGTTGCCGCGCGCCCGGACGATGAGGTCCTCGTACGTGGTGAGGTACTCGCTGAACGTCAGCCGGTCGGCGCGCTTGATGCTCGGCACCAGCAGCGCCCGCGTGCCGTCGGGCCGCGGGAGGTCGATCGCGATGCCGAGGTTGATGTGCGCGGGAGCGACGACCGACGGCTTGCCGTCGATCTCGGCGTAGAACACGTTCTGGCTCGGGAACTCCTTGAGCGCCTGGATGATCGCCCAGCCGATCAGGTGCGTGAAGCTCACCTTGCCGCCGCGCGTGCGTGCCATGTGGTTGTTGATGACGATGCGGTTGTCGATCATCAGCTTCGCGGGCACCGTGCGGACGCTGGTCGCGGTCGGGACGGTCAGCGACTCGTCCATGTTCGCCGCGAGGGTCTTCGGCATACCTCGCAGCGTCGTGACGACGTCGGCTTCGGCCTGCGCCTCCGCCGACGAGGGCTGGGCCTTCGGCGCCTGCGCCGGGATCGGCTGCGGTGCGGCAGGCCGGGCGGTGGTGCGCGCCACCGGCTGTGCGCCGATCACGGGGGTCGGCGCCGTCACCGGATGGGGCTCGGATGCCGCTGCCGGCGCTGCTGCCGCCGCCGGGGCTGCTGCTGCTGCCGGGGCTGCTGCTGCTGCCGGCGCGGCGTCCGCCGGTGCCGGCTGCGCGGCCGGCGCGGGGGGTGCCTCCGGTGCTGCGCCGTCGGCAGGGTGGTAGGCCTCGAGAACGGGCCACCACGCCTTGTCGACGGAGTTCCTGTCGATTTTGAACTGTTCGTACAGTTCCTCGACGAGCCACTCGTTCGCTCCGAACTCTCCCTCGTTCGAAACCCCGACGCCCGTCACCTGGCTCGACACGCTGAATCGCCTGCTTTCATCGGTGAAGTTCTGGATGCGCGCGGGGCTCTGCAAGCCCGCACACGCGACGGTTAAGCCTAGCCCAGTCTGCGGAGGCCGTTCCGGCCCCTGGCCCTGTGTCAGCTGAAAGAACCCGCATGATTATCCGCACAGGAACTGTCACTACCCTTGGCGGTCATGGAGTTCTACGGCGAAACACCCGACGTCGACCTGACCTACTCTGACGTCTTCCTCGTTCCGCGTCGTTCGGCGATCACCAGCCGCCTCGACGTCGACCTCTCCCCGGGCGACGGGACGACGGCCACGCTTCCCCTCGTGTCGGCCAATATGAACTCCGTCACCGGGGCACGGCTGGCGGCGACCCTCGCCCGCCGCGGCGGGCTCGGTGTGCTGCCGCAGGACATGCCGTTGCAAGAGCTCGATGCGGCGATCCGCTGGGTGAAGGCGCAGCCGGTCGAGTGGGACACGCCCCTGGTGCTGCCGCCCGACGCGACGGTCGCCGACGCGGCGCGGCTGCTTCCCGCCACCGACGGGCATGGCATCGTGGTGGCGCCGGCAACCGGCCGGGTGGACGCCGACGACATCCTGGGCATCGTGCCGGCGACCCGGCTGGGGACCGCGCTGCCCGACGCGCGCCTGGGCGACCTGGCACGTGGCCGCGCGGCATCCGTCGACGCCGACGACATCGAGAGCGCGCGCCATGCGTTCGACGTGATCGTCGCCGCGGAGGCTGAGACGGTGTGCGTGCTGCACCACGGTCACCTGGTCGGGACCCTCTCGCGCCGCAGCGCCCTTCGCTCGACGCTGTACCGGCCGGCCGTCGATGCCTCCGGCCGGCTCATCGTGGCCGCCGCCGTCGGGATCAACGGCGATGTCGCCGCGAAGGCCAGGGCACTCGCCGCCGCGGGGGTCGATGTGCTCGTGGTCGACACCGCGCACGGCCACCAGGAGGGGATGCTGCGGGCGCTGCGCACCGTGGCCGACCTCGATCTCGGCATCCCGATCGCCGCCGGCAACGTCGTGACCGCCGAGGGCGTGCACGACCTGGTCACCGCCGGCGCGACGATCCTCAAGGTGGGTGTCGGCCCGGGTGCGATGTGCACGACGCGCATGATGACGGCGGTCGGCCGCCCCCAGTTCTCCGCGGTGCTCGAGACCGCGGAGGCCGCCAGGGTGATGGGCGCGCACGTGTGGGCCGACGGCGGCGTGCGCTACCCGCGCGACGTGGCGCTGGCGCTGGCGGCGGGTGCGGCATCCGTCATGATCGGCTCGTGGTTCGCCGGCACCATCGAGGCACCCGGCGAGCTGCAGGTCGACGAGGCCGGCCGCTCGTACAAGGAGTCCTGGGGTATGGCGTCGACGAAGGCCGTACATGAGCGCTTCGGCCGGCTCGACCCGTATGAGCTCGCGCGCAAGGAGCTCTTCGCCGAGGGCATCTCGTCGTCGAGGATCTACCTCGATCCGCTCCGCCCCGGGCTGGAGGACCTGCTCGACATGATCACCTCGGGCGTCCGGTCGTCGTTCACGTACGCCGGCGCGGCCACCGTGGCGGAGTTCCACGACCGTGCCCGCGTGGGGCTGCAGTCCGCCGCGGGCTACGAAGAGGGCAAGGCGCTCCCCGTCAGCTGGTGACCTCACCGGCGCAGCGAGCCACTGCGTCGACCGGATGACCCGGGTAGGCATCGATCACCCCTGCCTGCGGGACGAGGTCTTGTCCTCACTCGTGGCGTCCGCGTCGTCGTCGTGCTCTTCCCGGATGCGGCGGCCCTCCTCGACGTCGTGGCGCTCCTTCTCGGCGGCCTTGTCGCTCTTGCGCGTGTCGCGGGGCGGCAGCTGGATGTCCTCCTCGGCGGCGATGCCTGCCTGCAGCTGGCGGCCGCGTTCCAGCTCCGCGTCGAACTCCGCACCGAACAGCAGCGCGATGTTCGCGATCCAGAGCCACAGCAGGAAGATGATCACACCGGCCAGTGAGCCGTACGTGCGGTCGTAGTTCGAGAAGTTCGCGACGTAGAGGCCGAACGCCACCGACGCGACGACGAGGACGAAGATGGCCAGCAGCGATCCGAGGCTGATCCAGCGGAACTTCGGCTGCTTGGCGTTGGGCGTGGCGTAGTAGAGGATCGCGATCATCAGCACGACGATCACCGCGAGTACCGGCCACTTGAGGATGTCCCACACCGTCGTGGCGGCCTCGCCGAGGCCGAGTGCCGACCCGACCGCGTCGGCCACCGGTCCCGACACGACGAGGATGACGAGCGCGACGACGATGAGGGCGACCCCGATGAGCGTGATGAGGATCTGCGCCGGCTTCAGCTTCCAGAAGGGCCGGCCCTCCTCGATCTCGTAGATACGGTTCATGGCCCGGCTGAAGGCGCCGACGTAACCGGATGCGGACCAGATCGCCAGCACCAGACCGAGGATCAGCCCCCAGCCGGCGGCGGGGGAGTCGGCCGCCTGCTCGAGCGGGCCGCGCAGCGCGTCGGCCGCGTCGGGGGCGACCGTGTCGACCACGCCGATGATCTGGTCGGTGGCCTGGCTGCTGCGGCCGATCAGCCCGAAGATCGAGAAGACGGCGACGAGGCCCGGGAAGATCGCCAGCACGGCGTAGTACGTGAGCGCTGCGGCGATGTCGGTGCACTCGTCCGACGTGAACTCCCGCGCCGTCTTGACGAACACGTACTTCCACGAGCGCTTCTCGATCTCACGCGGGGTGTCGGGCTTGTCGGGGTGCTCGGGATCCGGTGCGCGCCGGTCGTCGAGCTCGTGGTCCGTCGTGGTCATGACCTCTCCGATTCCTGTCGACTCGACGCGAAGCGCCGGGGTCGACCATCGTGCGAGCGCGGCTCCCCGGAGAGGAGGGGGTTGACAGCCGACAGGTCGGGCGTCGCGCCCTGCCGTAGACTTGTCGGCACGATGGACGACCCTCCTAGTTGCAGACAATCGCCCCACCGACCCCTCCTCCGACGCAACGGGGGTGATGCGTGATGGATTACGTCATGTTGGGCGTGGGGCTTCTGCTCACGATCGGCACCGGACTGTTCGTGGCGAGCGAGTTCGCTCTCGTCAACCTCGACCGCGCCGATCTCGAATCCCGCCAGCAGGCGGGCGAGACCCGTCTCGCGCTCACGATCAGCGCGCTGCGCATCACCTCGACCCACCTCTCGAGTGCGCAGCTCGGCATCACGCTGACCACGCTGCTCACCGGCTACACCATGGAGCCGGCGATCTCGAACCTGCTGGCACCCGTCTTCGACGCGTGGGGCATCCCGGCCGGTGTCTCACGCCCGCTCGCCGCGATCATCGGCGTCTCGATCGCCACGGTCTTCTCGATGATCCTCGGCGAGCTCGTGCCCAAGAACTTCGCCCTCGCCATCCCGCGGCAGACCGCCAAGCTGGTCATGCCGTTCCAGGTCGCGTTCACGACGGTGTTCCGTCCGGCCGTCGTGGTGCTCAACGGCAGTGCGAACGGCGTGCTGCGCGCCGTCGGCATCGAGCCCAAGGAAGAGCTGTCGGGTGCGCGCACGGCCGAGGAGCTGTCGAGCCTGGTCCGCCGCTCCGCCAGCGCGGGCGTGCTCGAGGAGGACACGGCGTCGCTCCTCGACCGCAGTCTCACCTTCGCCCGCCTTTCGGCTGCCGACGTGATGACGCCGCGGCCCAGCATCCACGCGCTCGCCGCGGACGACTCCGCCGAGGACGTCATCCAGCTGGCCCGGCGCACCGGCCACAGTCGCTTCCCCGTGTACGGCGAGTCGATGGACGACATCACCGGCATCGTCCACCTGAAGGCAGCGGTCGGCGTGCCGCGCGAACGCCGGGCCGACGTGCCCGCGGCCGCCCTCGCGACGGAGCCGCTGCGATTCCCCGAGGCGGTCCATCTCGATGTACTCGTAGCCGAGCTGCGCGCCCGCGGCTATCAGATGGCCGTCGTCGTCGACGAGTACGGCGGCACCGCCGGCGTCGTCACGCTCGAAGACCTCGTCGAGGAGATCGTCGGCGAGGTTCTCGACGAGCACGACCGCCGTCGCGCGGGCATCGTCCGCCTGGACGACGCCGTCATGTTCCCCGGCGAACTGCGGCCCGACGAGGTGCGCGACCGCACCGGCATCCGCATCCCCGAAGGGGACGTCTACGACACGGTCGGCGGGTACATCATGAGCGTCCTCGAGCGCATCCCCGCCGTCGGCGACACCGTCGAGATCGAGGACGGTGCGCTGGAGGTGCAGCGCATGGAAGGACGCCGGGTGGACCGCGTGCGGTTCACGCCCACTCCGATGCCGCACGAGGATGCGACGACCGAGGCGGGTGATCGCCGATGAACGACTGGGCCGGAATCGCCTGGCTGGTGGTGCTGCTCATCGCCAACGCCTTCTTCGTCGGCGCCGAGTTCGCCGTCATCTCAGCCCGCCGATCGCAGATCGAGCCGCTCGCCGAGAAGGGATCGCGCTCGGCCAAGACGGCGCTGTACGCGATGGAGCACGCGACGCTCATGCTCGCGACGAGCCAGCTCGGCATCACGATCTGCTCGCTGCTGATCCTGAACGTGTCGGAGCCCGCGATCCACCACCTCCTCGCCGCGCCGCTGGGTCTCACCGGCTGGTCGGAGGCGGTCGTGGACGGTGTCGCGTTCGCCGTCGCGCTGGTGGTGGTGTCGTACCTGCACGTCGTGTTCGGCGAGATGGTGCCCAAGAACCTCGCGTTCTCGGTGCCCGACCGTGCGGTGCTCATGCTCGCCACGCCGCTGGTGTGGCTGTCGAAGCTCTTCCACCCGATCATCGTCACGCTCAACTGGATCGCCAACCACGTGGTGCGCCTGTTCCGCGTCGAGCCGAAGGACGAGGCAGCCTCGACCTTCACGCTCGAAGAGGTCGCGACGATCGTCAATCAGTCGCGCATCGAAGGTGTCCTCGACGACTCCGCGGGAACCGTCGCGGCCGCCGTGGAGTTCACCGACAAGAAGGCCGCCGAGGTCGCGCTGCCGCTGTCGCAGCTGGTGACGCTGCCGCAGACCACGACTCCTGCCGAGATCGAGCGGGCCGTCGCCAAGCACGGCTTCTCGCGGTACGTGATCGTCGACGAGGCGGGCGTGCCGGTGGGCTACGTGCACCTGAAGGACATCCTGCGGGCGGCGGAGGGGCCGGATGCCGCGACCGACGTCGCCCTCCCGATCCCGACCAAGCGCATCCACCACATGGTGCCCGTGCTCGAGACGACCGACCTGGAGGACGCGCTCGCCCTGATGCGGCGCGCCGGCCGTCACCTCGCCCAGGTGCGCGACGACGCCGGGCGGATCACCGCGGTGCTGTTCCTCGAGGACATCATCGAGGAGCTCATCGGAGAGGTGCAGGACGCGACCCGTCGGCGCGCCTTCTGATCCACGACGACGAGCGGATGCCGCGGCCCAGGGCCCGCGGCATCCGCTCGTCTTCTCACCCGTCCCGGCGGGTTCCCGCGTCCCGCGTCAGCGGCGGGCGCGGAGGTACTGCTTGGGCCAGTAGTCGATGTCGGCGCCGAGCTCGTCGGCGGCGCGCAGGCCGTAGTGCGGATCCCGCAGCCACTCGCGGCCCGCCATGACGGCGTCGGCGGCCCCTTCGGCGAGCACGCGCTCGGCATGGGCGGCGTCGTCGATCATGCCGACGGCGTTCACCGGCACACCGGCCTCGCGGCGCACCCGCGCAGCGAGGTCCACCTGATAGCCCGGGCCGGTCGTCAGCCGCTGGTGGGCGACGAGCCCGCCGCTCGAGATGTCGAAGAAGTCGGCGCCGCGATCCGCCGCCCAGCGCGCGACGGTCGCCGTCTCGTCGGCCTCCCACCCGCCCTCTGCCCAGTCCGTCGCCGAGAACCTGACGATCACGGGAACGCCGGGAGCGGCATCCGTCACCGCCTCCAGCGTGCGCAGCAGCAGCCGCGCGCGGTTGTCGAGCGAGCCGCCGTACTCGTCGTCGCGCCGGTTCGACAGCGGCGACAGGAACTGGTGCAGCAGGTAGCCGTGGGCGGCGTGCAGCTCGAGCACCTGGAAGCCGGCGGTGACGGCACGGCGCGCGGCGGACGAGAAGGCGGCGACGATGCGATCGATACCCTCCACGTCGAGCGCGTCCGGCTCGGCGAAGCCGTCGAACGCGATCGCCGACGGCGCGACCGTGCTCCAGCCGCCATCCGTGGCCGCCACCGAGCCGCGGCGGCCCGAGAACGGCGACCACGTCGATGCCTTGCGCCCCGCATGCGCCAGCTGCACTCCGGCGACGGCGCCGCGACGGCGGACGGCCGTGACGATCGGAGCCCATGCATCGCGCTGCTCGTCGTTCCACAGTCCGGTGTCTTCGGGTGAGATGCGCCCCTCGGGCGAGACCGCGGTCGCCTCGGCGACGATGAGACCCGCACCGCCCGACGCGAACTGCGCGAGGTGCGTGTGGTGCCACTCCTGGGGCACCCCGTCGACCGCGCTGTACTGGCACATCGGCGAGACCCACAGGCGATTGCGCACCGTCACGTCGCGCAGGGTGAGAGGGGTGAACAGGCGGCTCATCGGGTCTCCGGATCGGATCGGGTGCGCGGTACTGTGACCACATGGTGAGGCGATGGACGAGCGCCGACACGGCTCGCGCCCTGCGGAGGCCAACGGCCGATGACGACAAGTATTCCCGAGGCGTGCTGGGCATGCGGACCGGCTCCCAG
Source organism: Microbacterium yannicii (assembly GCF_024055635.1). Taxonomy (GTDB): domain Bacteria; phylum Actinomycetota; class Actinomycetes; order Actinomycetales; family Microbacteriaceae; genus Microbacterium; species Microbacterium yannicii. The sequence goes on along the minus strand of NZ_JAMXMB010000025.1, from coordinate 212,122 downwards.
GCCTACCCGGGTGCGGCGGTCCTCGGTGTCGAAGCGGCCTGGCGCACCGGACTCGGCATGGTGCGCTACCTCGGGCCCGGCCGTCCGACCGATCTGGTGCTCGCCCGCCGGCCCGAGACCGTGACCGCCGACGGGAGGGTGCAGGCGTGGGTGATCGGATCGGGAACGGATGCCGCAGCCCGCACCGCTGCCGACACCGCGGCGCTGCGCGGCCTGCTGTCCGACACCGACCCGGTCGTCGTCGACGCGGGTGCGCTCGATCTCGCCGCCGAGGCCACCGCGCCGCGCATCCTCACGCCGCACGACCGGGAGCACGCGCGGCTGCGCTCCTCCCTCGGCCTGGGACACACGCCGGACGACCGCGCCGCGGCGGCGCGCGAGACGGCGGAGGCCACCGGAGCCATCGTGCTGCTCAAGGGCGCCGTGACGGTGGTGGCCGCCCCCGACGGCTGGACCACCACGATCGAGTCCGGCACGCCGTGGCTCGCGACCGCCGGGACCGGCGACGTGCTCGCCGGGGTGATCGGAGCGCTCGTCGCCGGTGCGGTGGCGCGCGAGGAGCACACGGATGCCGCGTCCCTCGCGGCGCTCGCCGCCTCAGGTGCGTGGCTGCACGGCCGCGCGGGCGCCATCGCGGCGACGACGGCGGGCGCCGGGGGATCGCCGCGTTCGGCGCCCCGCTCCGCGACGAGCTCCGCGCCCTCGGAGGACGAGCCGGGCACCGAGGACGGGCCGATCACGGCACTCGACCTCGCCGAGGCGCTGCCGCAGGCGGTGGCCCAGGTCCTCGCGGGAGGCTGAACGGCCGCGGACGGGCGTGCTCGCCTCCCTAGGATGGTGGGGTGGCGCGACGGGCGGTGGTGTGGGCGGCGTTCGTGCTCGTGCACCTCGTAGTGATCTGGCTCGGCTTCGCAGGGGATCACGCGGCGTCGTGGGATGTCGACCAGCTGTACCGGTGGTGGGCGTGGCGCACGCTGACCGGCGAGGCGTTCCCCGGCATCACCGAGGACTGGGTCTACCCGCCGCTGGCTCACCTGCCGATCCTGGCGGTCGGCGCGTTCCGTGGCGTCGTGGACTACACGCTCGGGTGGGGGCTGCTCGTCACCGCGGTCGATGCGGCCGCGTTCGCGGTGCTGCTCGGCAACGGCCGATCGCGCGGGCGCCTGATCGCCGCCTGGTTCTGGCTCGCCGCGATCCTGGCGCTCGGCGGCGTCGGCATGTTCCGGCTCGATGCGGTCACCGTGCCGCTCGCGGTGGTCGGCGGGCTCTGGCTCGTCGGGCGACCGTGGCTCGGCTCGACCCTCCTCGCCGTCGCCACCTGGATCAAGGTCTGGCCCGCCGCATTGCTCGCCGCAGCGGTGATCGCCGTCCGTCGACGGCTCGCCGTCGTCGGCGGGGCCGCGGTCGTCTCCGCCCTCGTGGTGATCGCCGTCGTGCTGGCCGGCGGAGGCGCGCGCCTCTTCGGCTTCGTCGGCGACCAGACCTCGCGCGGGCTTCAGATCGAGGCTCCGGTCAGCACGGTCTACATGCTGCTCGCGGCGGCCGGGGTGCCGGGCGCCGCGGTGGTCTACGACGCGGATCTGATCACCTTCCAGGTCACCGGGCCCGGCATGGACGCCGTGATCGCCGTGATGACCCCGGTGCTCGTCATCGGGATGCTGGCGATCGCGGCGGTGGGGGCGTTCAAGGCGTGGCGCGGCGCTTCCTTCGTCGCGCTGTTCCCCCCGCTCGCCGCCGCCCTCGTCCTCGGGTTCATCGTGCTCAACAAGGTCGGCTCGCCGCAATACATGACCTGGCTCGTGGCGCCCGTCGTCGTAGGGCTGGTCCTCCAGGTGCGGCGCTGGTGGCGGCCGGCCGTGCTGACGCTGGTCCTCCTCGCGCTCACCCAGCTGATCTTCCCCTTCTGGTACGACGCGATCCTGGCGCTCATGCCCGCGGGGGTGGCGCTCCTCGTCGTCCGCAATGTGCTGCTGGTGGCGCTGTTCGCGTGGGTCGTGGTGCGCCTGTCGCGCGTGCGCGTGCGCCGACGGGTGCCGCTCCCCGTGCCAGAGTAGGTCGGGGCCGCGGCAGCGTCGCGGCTCCGCGACATCCCTCGAGAACCGGAGGTTCGAATGCTCGTCGCCTTCTCCGTCGCCCCCAGTGGGACCGGCCGCGCCGACGGCTCGGTGCACGACGCCGTGGCCGCCGCGGTGCGGGTGGTCCGCGGCAGCGGCCTTCCCCACCGCACGACCTCGATGTTCACCGAGATCGAGGGGGAGTGGGACGAGGTCTTCGATGTCGTCAAGCGCGCCACCGACGCGGTCGCACCCTACGGCTCGCGCATCTCGCTCGTGCTCAAGGCCGACATCCGGCCCGGATACTCGGGCGAGCTCGACGGCAAGATCGAGCGCCTGGAAGCCGCGGTCGAACGACAGGATGTCGAAGGCAGCCTCGACTAGAGCTCGTAGCACCGGGTGCGCGCCGTTGAACGCGACGCGCGGGCGGCTTGTCGCGACACCCGTTTCTCCGCGTGCCGAATCGATTCGACAGTGAGGCGCGACCGCCGCTAGCGTGACGTGGTGTCCTCCTCCGAACTAACGTCGCCCTCGCTGTCGAAGAAGGCCGCGATGTGGGCGCTCCTGTCCCTTGCCGTCGGCAGCTTCGGCATCGGCATGACCGAGTTCGTCGTGATGGGGCTCCTGCCCAATATCGGCGAGGACCTGCTGCCGTCGCTGTGGGCCACGCGCTCGGAAGACGCCATCGCGCAGGCCGGCTGGCTCATCTCGCTGTACGCGCTCGGCGTGGTCGTCGGTGCTCCGACGATCGCGGGCGCGGTGGCCAAGTATCCCCGTCAGCGAGTGATGATCGGACTCGCGCTGGCGCTCACCGTCTTCAACGCGCTGACCTTCCTGGCTCCGACGTTCGAATGGGTCGCGGCATCCCGATTCCTCGCGGGCCTGCCGCACGGCGCCTACTTCGGCATCGGCGCGCTCGTCGCCGCCGACGTGCTCGGTCCCGGCATGCGCGCGAAGGGGGTCGCGTTCGTGCTGACCGGCCTCACTGTCGCGAACGTGGTGGGCGTGCCGCTCGGCACGTACCTCGGGCAGCAGGTGGGTTGGCGGGCCGCCTTCATGGTGGTCGCAGCGATCTTCGCCGCCGCCACGATCCTCATCGCGTTCTTCGTGCCCGAGCGACCGGGGGATCCGAGCCGCACCCTGCGTGCCGAGCTGAAGGTGTTCCGCATTGGGCAGGTGTGGCTCGCGCTCGGCGTCGGTGCGATCGGCTTCGGCGGCTTCTTCGCGGTGTACAGCTACATCGCTCCGCTGGTGACGGAGGTCGCCGGCTCGCCGGAGTGGGTCGTGCCGATCGTGCTCGTCGTCATGGGACTCGGCATGACAGTCGGAAACCTGGTCGGCGGCCACCTCGCCGACGTCGACCTGAAGCGCACCCTGGTGGGCGGGCTCATCGGGCTGGCACTCGTGCTGGCGCTCCTCGCGGTGACGGCGCAGTGGATCTGGGCCCTGGGTTTCTTCGTCTTCGCGACCGGTTTCGTGGCGTCGGCGCTCAGCCCGACGATTCAGACGCGCCTCATGGACGTGGCGCAGGACAACCAGTCGATCGCAGCCGCGCTCAACCACTCCGCCCTCAACATCGGCAACAGCCTCGGCGCATTCCTCGGCGGCGTCGTGATCGCGGCGGGCTGGGGCTTCCTCGCCCCCGCGTGGGTCGGGGTGGCCCTCGCCGGCGGAGGACTCGTGCTGGCGACCGCCAGCCTCGCCGCGGAGCGGCGCGGGGTGCTCGTGAACGCGTGAACGCGGCGCCGGGGGGCGCGGTTCCCTTGCTGGGTAGAGTGAGCGGATGCCGGAGCCCACGCCAGCCGACCGCACACTGCAGGCGCTGAGCGACTCGATGGGCGGTGCACGGTCGCGACGCCCCGAGGACGCGACCGACCCGTCGGTTCCGGTGGCGGCGACCGTCGTGCTCCTGCGCGACGGGACGGGCGGGCTCGAGGCGCTGATGATCGAGCGGCCCGACCGCGGCTCGTTCGCGGGCGCGTGGGTGTTCCCGGGCGGCAAGCTCGAGGCCGCAGACCGGCGTGACGCCGACGAGCCCGAGGAAGCCGTGGCCCGCACCGCAGGCGTGCGCGAGACACGCGAGGAGACGGCGCTGGCTGTCGATCCGGACGCCCTGGTGACCCTCTCGTGCTGGGACCCGCCGCCCGGACTGGCGCTGCGGATCCGCACCTGGTTCTTCGTCGCGCCGTCCGCTGCCGGCGTGATCGCGCTGTCCCCCGAGGAAGCGGTCGCGGCCGAGTGGATGCGCCCGGCCGACGCTCTGGCGCGGCATGGCCGCGGCGACCTCACGCTGTATCCGCCGACCTGGGTGACCCTCCACGGCCTGGCCGCCCACGCCGACACCGCTTCGGTGCTGGGGGCGGCGCGTCTCGGAGGCGTCCAGCATTTCGAGACGGTCGCCCGCCGTGGCGGCGAAGGACCGGTGCTGCTCTGGCAGGGCGACGACGAATGGGATCCGGATGCCGCAGCCGCGGCATCCGGATCCCGTCATCGCCTCGAGATCGGCGCTCTTCCGTGGCGCTACGAGCGCACGGGCTGAGCCCGCCTCAGGCGCCGATCACACCGGCGATGCGCACCAGGTCCGCGAACGTGAACGCCCCCGGCGTGCCACCCCGCGTCGGGCTGAACGCGACGTTGAGGATCGACAGTGCATCGCGGCGCAGCATCGTCACGAAGGTGTCGGCCACGATCTTCGCCCCGAGCGGGCCGAGGTGCTCCCCGGCGCTGGTCACCATCGCCTCGCGCAGCACGTAGTACCACAGCGGCGTCTTCTCGAGGAGAAGGCCGTTCTGCTGCTGCAGCACCGCGACCTCGTCGGCGGGCAGCCCGTCGGTGAGCTGAGCGGTGGTGAGGACCGGCACGCCGAGCGCTGCCGCGGTGGCCTGTCCGCTGGGCAGACCCAGCACGAGGCCGCGGTGCAGGTTGCGCGTCGCGAGGATGCTCATGAGAGCGTTGGAGCCACTGCCGTCGAGGTCCTCGAGGGCGCTGGCGAGCACGCTGTCGATCTTCCGCGCGCTGTTGAACACGGGAACGGCGAAGCCCGTCTCGAAGAACGCGTTGAAGTCGACCACCCAGTTGGAGCGGACCGGCAGGTGCGGTTCGTGGATGAAGGCGAAGACGTCGGACATCGGCTTGTTGCGCAGTTCGAAGTTCAGCCAGTACTGGTCGCGGATCATGCTGTGCCCGAACCGGTACGCGGCGACCGAGAATTCCACGGGCATCTGGAACGGGCTGTTCGGCTTCGCCTTCACGTTCGCCAGCGCGTCATCGATAGCTGCCTGACCGCAGATGCGCGGCAGGAAGTCGTGCAGCACCGCCCACTGGTAGTGCAGCGTCGCCTCCCGCTTCGCCGCGACGAAGATGTCGCCGGTGAACCCGGAGGCGATCAGCGCGTCGACGACGGCGTTGTGGAAGCGCAGCATCGAGTGATGCAGCTGCGAGACGATGAGGTTCTCGTTGTTGCGCGGGTCGCCGATGATCGCCGTGAGCGCCGAGGTGCGCGGCACGTCGAAGTCGGTGTGCGCGATGATGCCGTTGCCACCTGCCGCGCCGCCGGCGCCGCCCGGGCCGCTCTGCAGATTCGTGCCGAGCAGCATCCGGAACGCGGACGCGGGCTCCCCCGGGGCGGGCGCCGCGTAGAGGAACGCGTCGACGGCGGGCCCCCGGCCATAGACGCTGTCGAGATCGAGCATCGGCGAGCGCATGTTGTTGATGACCGCCGCGTCGACGAGCTCCGGCGCGTCCAGCGCCGACGAGACATCGAGGGTGATGTCGTGATCGACGAACTGCCCGACGTAGGTGTAGCCCGACGGGGTCGCCGAGTCGTCGGCGGTCTCGCGACCGCTGTTCGCCATGAGGTCGCCGAGCTGCGTCAGCAGGGCGCGCGTCGCGTCGTCGACGGGAAGCCGGCTGGCAGCGCGCACCTTGGCCTTCGTCAGGTAGCCGAACTTGTCGGCCGCCGACGAGAACACCTCGTGTGCGGGGAAGTACCCGAGCGAGAACTTCGCGCCGTGGAACCGCCCGTGCTCCGGTCGTACCGCCTCGAGCGACCCGCGGATGTCGACCGGAAGCCGCGGTGCCCGCCGCTCTCCCGGCGACCTCTCGCGAGTGCCGTTCAGGCCGAGCTGCTCTCGCAGGAAGGGCTGCGCGGCGAAGGCGTCTTCGGGCGTCTCCGCACCCGATCTGGTATCAGTGCTCATGATTCCCTCCTTGGGACATTGCCCAGTGGGAGGACCGCATGGCGGACGCTGATACCGTCGCGCCGGGATTCAGGACTCGAGCAGGCGCCGGAGGTGCGCGCCGACGGCGTGCGTCTCGATGAGGAAGCCGTCGTGACCGAAGTCGCTCGAGAGCACGACGGCGCGGTCGCCGTCGAGAGTGTGACGGATGCCGCGGGCGATCCGGTGCTGCCCGTCGATCGGGAACAGGCGGTCGCTGTCGATGCCGAGCACGAGCGTCGTGGCGGTGACGAGGGCGAGGGCGTCCTCGACGCCTCCGCGGTCGCGGCCGACATCGTGCGAGTTCATCGCCTCGACGAGCGTGATGTACGAGTTCGCGTCGAAGCGCCGCGTGAACTTGTTGCCGTGGAAGTCGAGGTAGGACTCGACGGCGAAGCGTCCGTCGTGGCCGAGCGGGCTCACACCCGACTGCCAGCTGCGCTGGAACCGCTGATTGAGCTCTGTGGGGGAGCGGTAGTTGAGGAGCGCCATGCGCCGCGCGAGCGCGAGACCGCGGTTCGGGCCGTCGCCGTCTCCCGCGTCGTAGTACTCGCCGCCCTGGAAGCGCGGGTCGATGCGGATGGCCTCCTGCTGCACCGAGTTGAGCGCGATCTGGTCGGCGGTGTTCACCGGCGGCGATGACAGGATGCCCACGCGGGCGACGCGATCGGGCTGCATCACCGCCCACTCGAGAGCGTGCATGCCGCCCATCGATCCGCCCACGACCGCCGCCCAGACGTCGATGCCCAACGCGTCGGCGAGGCGCACCTGGGCGAGGACCTGGTCGCGGATCGTCAGGTACGGGAAGCGCGATGCCCACTCGTAGCCGTCCGGGCCGATGGATGCCGGACCCGTCGAGCCCTGGCATCCGCCCAGCATGTTGGGAGCGATGACGAACCAGCGGTCGGTGTCGATGGGCGCGCCGGGGCCGACGATGTCGTCCCACCAGCCGGAGGTCGGATGCCCTGCCCCCGCCGGTCCGCGGACGTGGCTGTCGCCGGTGAGGGCGTGCAGCACGAGCACGGCGTTGTCGCGAGCGGCGTTCAGCTCGCCCCACGTCTCGTAGGCCAGGCGGTAGGCGGGGAGCTCTCTTCCGCCCTCGGTGCGGAACGAGCCGAAGGCGGCGAAGTGGCGATCGCCGACCGGGTCGCCGTCACGCCAGGCGCCGGTCGCCGGTGGACGCCCCAGCAGCAGTCGGGCGTCGGCCTCCGTCACGGGTGCGCTCGGCACCGTGTCTTCGGAGGTCTGCCAGTCCATTCGTCCATTCTCGCGTGCCGGCGCGGTCGCACGCGGTCTGTTACGGGTGCCCGCGCGGGCGGGATGTGACATGGTCCGTGCACGCGCTCGTGGGATGATGCGCGCATGTCCAGCGCTGAGCCCTTCATGCCCGCCCACGAGCCTTCGCCGTCCGCTCCGCCCGAGGAGCACGACGTCGATCACGACGCCGACGTGCTCTTCGACCCTGCGGACGCCGGCGAGGACGCCGGAGACGCGCAGCCGTGGCACACCGACGCCGCCGCGCCGCCGCTGCCCCGTCCGGTGCCGGGTGCGCATCTCACGCCAGAGCGGCTCGCCGCCGACCTGGCTCCCGAAGACCACGAATGACGGATGCCTCGACCCGGCGCCGTGCGCCGGGTCGAGGCATCCGTTCCCGAGGAGGGATTATCAGGCGCGAGCCGCCTCCGACACGCGCCGGGCCGCCGCGAGCGCCTGCTCGAGGTCGGCCTTGAGGTCGTCGATGTTCTCGAGCCCGACCGACAGACGCACGAGGCCGGGGGTGACGCCGGTCGTGAGCTGCTGCTCCGGGGTGAGCTGCGAGTGCGTCGTCGACGCCGGGTGGATCACGAGCGAGCGCACGTCGCCGATGTTCGCCAGGTGGCTGAACAGCGTCAGCGAGTTGACGAACTCACGGCCCGCCTCGACACCGCCCTTGAGTTCGAACGACAGCACCGCGCCCACGCCCTTCGGGGCGTAGTTGTTCGCGGCGGCGTACCAGGGCGAGGTCGGCAGACCCGAGTAGTTGACCGACGCGACATCGGAGTGGTTCTCGAGCCACTCGGCGATCTCCTGCGCGTTCTGCACGTGGCGCTCCACGCGCAGCGACAGCGTCTCGATGCCCTGGATGAGCAGCCACGCGCTGTTCGGCGAGATCGCGGCACCCAGGTCGCGCAGCAGCTGCACGCGCGCCTTGATGATGTACGCGAGGCCGTCGCCGACCGCCGCGGTGTACGACGCGCCGTGGTACGACGGGTCGGGAACCGTGAGACCCGGGAACTTCTCGACGTTCTTCGACCACTCGAACGTGCCGCCGTCGACGATGACACCGCCGATGGTGGTGCCGTGGCCGCCGAGGAACTTCGTCGCGGAGTGGACGATGATGTCGGCGCCGTGCTCGAACGGCTTGATGAGGTACGGCGTGGCGATCGTGTTGTCCACGATGAGCGGCACGCCGTTCTCGTGCGCGACGTCCGCGACGGTGCGGATGTCGAGCACGTTGATCTTCGGGTTGCCGATCGTCTCGGCGAAGAAGAGCTTCGTGTTCGGCCGGACGGCGCGGCGCCACTCCTCGGCGTCGTCCTGGTTCTCGACGAACGTCGTCTCGATGCCGAGCTTGGCCAGCGTGTACTTGAAGAGGTTGTACGTGCCGCCGTAGATCGAGCTCGACGACACGATGTGGTCGCCGGACTCCGCGATGTTGAGGACGGCGGAGGTGGCCGCCGCCTGGCCGCTCGCGAGGAGCAGCGCGCCGGTGCCGCCCTCGAGCGCGGCGAGGCGCTCCTCGACGACCGCCTGCGTCGGGTTCTGGATGCGCGTGTAGATGTTGCCGAACTCCGCGAGGGCGAAGAGGTTCGCCGCGTGGTCGGCGTTGTCGAAGACGTACGACGTGGTCTGGTAGATCGGCGTCGCGCGAGCCTTCGTCACCGGATCGGGCTGGGCCCCCGAGTGGATCTGCTTGGTCTCGAAACGCCAGTTCTCGGGTGCGGACATGGCTTGGCTCCTGCGGGATCGGATGCCGGGAGCAGGCGCCCCCAGCCGGGTTCGACAGTACGGATCCACCGGTGTTGTCAACAACCCCCGGGAAATGTGACGTAACCTCCCGCGGTTCCGCTCCCCGCGCCTCCCCCTGCCGGGCCCCGCCCGCGCGCCGACTTGCCCCCCGGGCGTTGACTTGGCGTATATGTACGCGACACGCCGGAGTGTCGCGTACATATACGCCAAGTCAACGTGATGGGAGGTCGACGGGGCGGAGGGGAGGACGGGCCGCAGGTGGGTAGCGTGGGGGCATGGCGAACAGACGTGCAGTGGTGACCGGCGCGAGCTCGGGGATCGGTGAAGCCGCGGTGCGCGCGCTGCGCGCGACGGGCTGGGACGTGGTGGGCGTGGCGCGACGCGCCGACCGGCTCGCGGCCCTGGAGGCCGAGACCGGTGCGGGAGCGTTCGCCGCCGATCTGACGAGCGACGCCGATGTGGAGGCACTCGCCACGTTCCTCGCCGAGACGGGGCCGCTCCACGCGCTCGTGCACGTCGCCGGCGGCGCGCGGGGCACCGATCGCGTCGAGGACGGTCGCGTCGAGGACTGGCAGTGGATGTTCGAGGCCAACGTCCTCTCGGCCCAGCGCCTCGTCTCGGCGCTGCTGCCGCAGCTGCGGCGGGGCGCGGCATCCGACGGTCATGCCGACACCCTCTTCGTCACCTCCACCGCCGCGCAGACCGCGTACGCCGGCGGCTCCGGCTACAACGCGGCCAAGGCGGGCGAGGCGATGCTCGCGCACGCGCTCCGCCTCGAGCTCAACGGCGAGCCGATCCGCGTCGTGGAGGTCGCCCCGGGCATGGTGCACACGCCGGAGTTCACTCTGAATCGCCTCGGCGGCGACAGCGCCGCCGCGGAGCGCGTGTACGACGGCGTCGACAACCCGCTCACCGCCGAAGACGTGGCCGACGTGATCGCCTACGCCCTCAACGCGCCCGGCCACGTGAACCTCGACCTCATCACGATGCGGCCGGTGGCGCAGTCCGCGCAGTACCTCCTCGCCCGCGGTCCGCTGCGTCCTCGCGGCACGGAGGAGCTGTGATCCAGACCGCGGGCACGATCGCCGCCTCGACGGCGGACGCTGTCGCACGTTCCGCCGGCCGTAGGCGGACCGTGAGCTCGTGATGGCCCTCACGCTGCCGGAGCTCGCCGACGCGGGCCTCATGGACCCCGACTGGTCGGCCGCGCTCGCGCCCGTGGCGCCCGACATCGCCGCGCTCGGCGACCGCCTGCGCGCCGAGGTCGCCGAAGGCCGTCACTACCTGCCGGCGGGGGACCGGGTGCTGCGCGCGTTCCAGCGGCCGCTGCCCGACGTCAAGGTGCTCATCGTCGGTCAGGACCCGTACCCCACGCCTGGGCACCCGATCGGGCTGTCGTTCGCCGTCGATGCGCACGTCCGTCCGCTGCCGCGGAGTCTTGCCAACATCTACCAGGAGCTCGAGGCCGACCTCGGCATCCCGCGCGCCCCGCACGGTGACCTGTCGGCGTGGAGCGACCAGGGCGTCATGCTGCTGAACCGCGTCCTCACCGTCGCGCCCGGGGCTCCGGCATCCCATCGCGGGTGGGGCTGGGAGAAGGTGACCGAGCACGCCATCCGCACGCTCGTCGCGCGCGACCGGCCGCTCGTGGCCATCCTGTGGGGGAGGGATGCTGCGAACCTGCGCCCGCTGCTCGGAACGACGCCGATCATCGAGTCGGCGCACCCGTCGCCGTTGTCGGCGAGCCGTGGCTTCTTCGGATCGCGGCCGTTCTCGCGTGCCAACGAGCTGCTCGCGCAGCAGGGCGCGGCCCCCGTCGACTGGCAGCTGCCCGCATAGACCGGGCGTCCCGCAGAAAGCAGGAGGAGCGCATGCTCGAGGAGGAATACGAGAAGGACCGGCGGCGTCTGCCGCGGCATCTCCAGCGTCGGCCCGAGCCCGAGCGCCCCTTCTCGTTCCGCATCCGGCCGGTCGAAGACCGCGATATGCCCGACATCCGCGAGATCTACAACTACTACGTGACCAATTCCGTGGTCACCTTCGACGAGAAGACCTGGTCGGTCGGCCAGTGGCGCAAGAAGCGCGACCGCCTCGCCAAGCAGGGGCTGCCGTTCCTCGTGGCGGAGTCGCCCTCGGGCCAGATCCTCGGCTATGCGCTGGTGCAGCCGATGTCGAGCAAGTCGGCCTACCGCTACTCCGTCGAGAACTCCATCTACCTCGGGCAGGCGGCGACCGGGAAGGGACTCGGAAAGGCGCTGCTCGAGGCCCTCATCGAGGCCAGTGAAGCCGTCGGCATCCGCCAGATGGTCGCCGTGATCAGCGACAAGGGCGCCGAGGGCTCCATCGCCCTGCACGAGAAGCTCGGCTTCGTCGAAGTCGGCCGCATGGGACGCGTCGGATTCAAGTTCGGGCGCTGGCTCGGAACGATCTACATGCAGAAAGCGCTCAACCCGCCGAAGAAGAAAGGCATCTTCAGCCGCTGACTCGGCATGCCGCTGCCTCAGCGCCGCTGACTCAACGGCCGGGGCGCTCGGAACCGGCAGACCCGCTCCGGCGGCTCCACTGCCGAACGGCCTCGACGAGTTCGCGCCAGGCACCGACGAGCTCGTCGTCGTGCAGCTCTGCCTCACGGGCATCCGCTCCCGACCAGCTCGCTCGGATGAACCACACGAAGCCGTCGGGCATCGGGTTGCGGGACTCACCGACCCCCGCGCGGCCGGCGGTGGACGTTGCCGCGGACCGCTCGGCCGCCGCGCCGTCCGGGGCGCCCACGTCGACGGCTGCGCCGGCAACCGGATGCGGGTGTACGTCGTGCCAGGGGCAGCGATCGATGAGCGAGATCCATTCGGATGCCTCGCCCTCGGGCGGCTGGGCCGTCCACCGGCGGGTCATGCCGGCGATGCCGCCGGTGCGCGCGACGTCGACCTCGACGGCGGGCGCGGGGTCGGACCCGGCCTCGGGGGTCGGGTCGGCGCTGGGCGGGTCGGCCCGGGGTGGTTCAGGCGTCGGGTTCTGGGTCATCCGGGATCACGCCGACGTCCGACCACCCGGCGCGGACGGCGTCGACCTCCTCCGAGTTCTCACCGTACTCCGTGGTCGCGGCCGCGATGGTGGCACGGGCGAACGTGGTGAAGTCCGCCGTCGACGGCACCGTGCCGGAGGTGAGCGCGCGATACCAGATGAGTCCGGCCCGCTCCCACGCGTGGCCGCCGAGCGCGGTGGCGACGAGGTAGAACGCGTGGTTCGGGATGCCGGAGTTGATGTGCACCCCGCCGTTGTCGTCGCGCGTGTCGACGTAGTCGCGCATGTGGGCCGGCTGCGGGTCCTTGCCGAGCACGTCGTCGTCGTACGCCGTGCCGGGCGCCGCAAGGGAGCGCAGCGCGCGCCCCTGCACAGCATCCGTGAAGATGCCCTCGCCGATGAGCCAGCTCGCCCCGTCGGCCGTCTGCCCCTCGCGATGCTGCTCGGCCAGCGCGCCGAACACGTCGGCGATGGACTCGTTGAGCGCCCCGGACTGGCCGCGGTAGAGGAGCCCGCCTTCGTCCTCCACGACGCCGTGGGCGAGCTCGTGCGCGATGACGCTGAGAGAGCCCGTGAAACCGCGGAACACCTCGTCGTCGCCGTCGCCGAACACCATGCGCTCGCCGTTCCAGAACGCGTTGTCGTAGTCGCGGCCGTAGTGCACCGTCGCGAGCAGCGAGCTTCCCGCGCCGTCGATGCTGTCGCGGGCGAATGCGTCCCACCAGAAGTCGTAGGTGGCCCCGAGCCCGTCGAAGGCCTCGTCGACGGCGGCGTCGCCGGTCGCGGGGTCGTCCTCGGCGCGGACGCGCACGCCGGGCACCACCTCGCGCCCCTGGGCGTCGGAGATCTCGCGGTCGGGAGCCGGGGTCGTCTCGGCCACGAGCGTGCCCGGCTCGGGGATCGACAGGCGCAGTCGCGTGCGTTCGGGGTGGTACGGGCGCGGGGCGGCGAGCGTCGAGCGGGCCGCCTCGGCCGCGCGCGCCCAGCCCTCCTCCTGCACGGCGGCGATACGGGCGAGCAGGTACGGCGGAACGATTCCGGGGGCCATGCTCCGAACCTATCGGCGGCCGCCGACGCCGGCTCCCGCCCCGCCGACGGGGCGCGGACACGTCCCTCCGCCGCGCTTCACCGGGCGTGCGCACGTTTTGGCGAGTCGCCAAGAGCTGCGGGCTGGCGCGCACTTGTTGGCGAGTCGCCAAGAACCGCGGCCTGGGGCGCGCTTGTTGGCGAGTCGCCAAGACGCGTGGCGCATCTTCGTCGTTCTTGGCGAGTCGCCAGGGTCGGCCGTAGGTGCATGCGGCCGAGTCGCCAATAGGTGCTGCCTGCGGTGCACGTTTTGGCGAGTCGCCAAGACGCGTGAGGCATCTTCGTCGTTCTTGGCGAGTCGCCAGGTTCGGGTCGTGGGCACATGCGGCCGAGTCGCCAAGAGCTGCTGCCTGCGGTGCACGTCTTGGCGAGTCGCCAGGAACCGCGGTCTGGCGCGCACTTGTTGGCGAGTCGCCAAGACGCGTGGGGCATCTTCGTCGTTCTTGGCGAGTCGCCAGGGTCGGCCGTAGGTGCATGCGGCCGACTCGCCAAGAACCGCGGCCTGGGGCGCGCTTGTTGGCGAGTCGCCAAGAACGGGCTCGAGGCGGGGGCGGGCGGGTACCGGGGGTGGGGCGGGGGTGGGTGGGAACCGCGGGGGAGGCGGGGGCTCAGCTCACGCGCTGTCGGCGTCGATGACGGGGATCGAGGCCAGCAGCCGCCGGGTGTACGCGACCTGGGGCTGCAGGAGCACCTTCTCGGTGGGGCCCTCCTCGACGATGCGGCCGTCCTTCATGACGACCACCTCGTCGCACAGGTTCTGCACCACGCCGATGTCGTGCGAGACCAGCAGGAGGGTGAGCCCGTCGCGCTGTCGCAGCTCGCCGAGCAGCTCGAGGATCTGGGCGCGCACCGTGACGTCGAGCGCCGAGAGCGGCTCGTCGCCGACGAGCAGACGCGGCCGATGCACGATGGCGCGGGCGAGGGCGATGCGCTGCCGCTGGCCGCCCGAGAACTCGTGGGGGAAGCGGTCCGCCATGCCCGCTTCGAGTCCCACATCGGCGAGCACCTCGCGCACGCGCGCCCGGCGGTCGCCCTCGATGCCGAGCGCCCACAGCGGCTCGCCGACGATGCGGCCCACGCTCATGCGCGGGTCGAGCGAGGCATAGGGGTCCTGGAAGACGATGCCGGTCTCACGCCGCAGCCAGTGCAGCGACCGCGCCGAGGCGGTGGCGTCGACCGGGCGTCCGTCGAATTCGACGGTGCCGGAAGAAGGCGTGTCGAGCGCCAGCAGCAGACGGACGAGGGTCGACTTGCCCGATCCGGACTCGCCGATGAGGCCGACCGACGTGCCCTCGCGCACGTCGATGTCGGCATCCTCCAGTCCCGTCGCGAAGCTGCGACTCTCGAACAGCTGCGTCTTCGGCACGGGGTAGCGGCGCGTCAGCCCGCGGCCACGGATGAGCACGCTCACGCTGTTCGCTCCGACCCGTCGCCACGAGCCTCCGGTGCGCCCGATCCGTTCGTCGGCGGGCGCCACAGCGTGGCAGTCGCGTCGCGGAGCAGCTCCTGCGTCACCACGGATGCCGGAGCGGACAGCAGCTGCGCCACGGGCGCCTGCTCGACCACGCGGCCGTGCTCGAGCACCACGCCGTGCGTGGCGATCTGGGACAGCACGGCGAGGTCGTGGGTGATGAAGACGAGCGACATGCCGTCGTCGCGTACGAGGGACAGGAGAAGGTCGAGGATCTCGGCCTGGATCGTGACGTCGAGCGCCGTCGTCGGCTCGTCGGCGATGAGCAGCCGCGGCCGGCACGCGAGTGCCATGGCGATCGCGACCCGCTGTCGCTGGCCGCCCGACAACTGATGCGGATAGCGGGCCACGATGCGGTCGGGGTCGGGGAGGGCGACGCGTGCTGCCTCCGCGACCGCGCGGGCCGCGGCATCCCGTTTCGAAAGTCCCTCGTGGATGCGGATCGACTCGGCGATCTGCCGGCCGACGGTGCGGATCGGGTTGAGCGCGGTGCGCGGCTCCTGGAAGACGATGCCGATCTCGTCGCCGCGCAGCTGCGCCAACTCGCGGTCGGGAAGGCCCAGGATCTCGCGGCCGTTCCACCGCACGCTGCCGCCGGCCGTCGCGCCGTCCGGCAGCAGCCCGAGGATGGCGAGCGCAGTCAGCGACTTGCCCGACCCCGACTCGCCGATGAGGCCCAGCCGCGCGCCGTCGGGCACGTCGAACGAGACGCCGTCGACGACGCGGCGCCCGCCGATCTCGACGGTGAGGTCGTGCACCTCGAGGCTCATGACACCACCTCGGGGATGTGCAGGCGCGCACGGCGCGTCGCGAAGGGGCTGCGCGAGAGTGTGGGATCGGTGGCCTCGCGCAAGCCGTCGCCGAGCAGGTTGAGACCCAGGACCGTGAGCGTGATGGCGAGCCCCGGCCACACCACCGACAGCGGATGCACGGCGATGAACTGCTGCAGCTGCGCGAGCAGGAGACCCCACGACGGCTCGGTCACCGGCGCGCCGAAGCCCAGATACGACAGCCCGGCCTCGGCGAGCACCGCCACCGCCATGCCCCACGAGAGCTGCACGATGAACACCGGCGCGACGTTGGGCAGCAGGTGCCGCCAGAGGTTCTGCGCCGGGGTGAGTCCCGACGCGCGTCCCGCGAGCACGAAGTCGCTCTGCAGAACGCGTCGGAGCTCCGGCCGCGTGACGCGGGCGATGTTCACGCCGAAGCCGATGCCGACCGCCCAGATCACGACCCACAGCGACCCTCCCCATACCGCCGAGATCATCATCGCGATGATGAGCACGGGGAACGCGATGAGGATGTCGACGAGGACCGCCACCGACTCACGCACCCACCTCGTGGTCAGCGCGCCGAGCGCGGCGAAGGAGATGCCGATCACCGTGGCCACGATCCCGGCGCCGACGGCCACGAACACGGTGGTGCGGGCGCCGGCCATCAGCAGGCTCAGGATGTCGCGGCCCGATCCGTCGGTGCCGAGCAGGTGCGGCCAGCCGGGCGGCGCCCAGCGGTCCGAGATCTCGACCTGCTGCGGGTCGAACGGCGTCCAGAAGCTCGCGACCACCGCCGTCACCACCACCACTGCGACGACGATCAGGCCGAACCGGCCGGTCGACAGTGCCCAGAGGCGTCCGAGCCACGCCCACCTCGACGGACGCCGAGCCGCCGTCCGTGCGGGGTCCGCGGCATCCGTCGTCCCTGTCGGCGCCGGCGTGGCGGTGCCCGAGCCGGTCGGAGAGCCCACGGGGTCTGCGACGTCACCCGTGCCCGGGCCGGTCGAAGAGCTCACGACGCCTCCCGCTGCCGGGGGTCGATCACGCGGTGCAGCAGGTCGACCACGAACCCGACGATCATCACGAACCCGGTGAGCGCGAGCAGCTCGCCCTGCACCTTGGGGAGGTCCCGTGCCGCGACGTCGGCGACCAGCATGCGCCCGATGCCGGGGAGTGAGAAGAGCTGCTCGATGATGACCGCACCGACGATGATGCCTGCCACCTGCAGGCCGAGCACCGTGATCACCGACAGGCCCACGACGGGCAGGCCATGGCGGATGAGCGCCTGGTCGCGCGTGAGGCCCTTCGCGGCGGCGGTGCGCACGAAGTCCTGCCCGACCGCCTGGAGCGTCGCGCTGCGCACGAAGCGCAGCAGCATCGCCCCCTCGACGATGCCGATCGTGAGCGCCGGGAGGATGAGCGCTCGCAGCGCCGCCCCCGGGTCGCTCCAGCCGGCGCGGGGGAAGCCCTGGGCGGGAAGCCATCCGAGCCACACGGCGAAGACCACCACGAGCATCATGCCCGCCCATACGACCGGTACCGCCGCGAGAGCCTGTGCACCCACGTTCAGCGCCGTGCCGTCGGAGCGGCCGCGCCGCATCGCCGAGAGCACGCCGAGCGGAACGCTGATCACGACAGCGATGAGGAGCGACAGGATGCCGAGGGGCACCGTCACCTCGGCCTTCTGGGCCAGTTCGTCCACGACGCGCGAGCCGGTCAGGAGGGAGGTGCCCAGATCGCCGCGGAGGAGCCCGCCGACCCAGTCGAGATACTGGGCCGGCAGCGGCCGGTCCAGCCCGAGCCGCTCCCGGATCGCCTCCTGCTGCTCCGGGCTCGAGCCGACACCGGCGATCAGATGGGCGATGTCACCCGGCAGCACCCGGAGTGTGACGAAGATGAGCACGCTGGCGACGAGAAGCCCGAGCAGAAGCAGGGCCAACCGGGTCAGCGCGTACCGGATCACCCGTTGCTCTTGGCGATCTCGGCGATGTTCAGGCGCTCGTTCACGTTGATCGAGGGCATACCGGTGATGTTAGTGCCGACCGCGACGACCGAGGCGCCGTTGTACAGCCAGTCGGCGCCCGCGTCCTCCGACACGATGCGGGCCGCCTGCTGCAGAAGGTCGGCCGCCTCCGCCGGGTCGGTGGCCGCGAGGGACTGGGCGAACAGGTCCTGCACCTCGGGGTTGTCGTAGGTGAAGTAGTACTCCGGGTCGGCCCAGTTCTCGAAGTCGTGTGCCTCGGTGTGCAGCACGAAACTCAGGTCGTAGTCGTGATTGGTGTAGACGTCGGTGAGCCAGGTGGTGAAGTCGACCGAGTTCACGTCGAGGGTGATGCCGACCTCGTCGAGGTCCGACACCAGGATCTGCGGGATCGTCGTCGAGTAGAAGCTCGGGATCGTGAGCGTGAGCTCGAGGTCCTCCGCGCCGGCCTCCTCGAGCAGGGCCTTCGCAGCCTCCGGGTCGTAGGGGGCGACGTCCGAAAGGTCCTCGTAGCCGGGGTCGAGCTCGGGGATGGGGCCGTACTGCGTCTGCCCCGAGCCGAGCGCCTCGATGATGGCGTCGTGGTCGATCGCCTGACGGATCGCCTGGCGCACCCGCTTGTCGGCCAGCGGGCCGGAGGTCTGGTTGAACGCGAGCGTGCCCTTGTCGGTGGACTTGCCGAGCACCAGCGAGAAGTCGCCGTTCGCCTCGACCTGGTCCTTGAGGTTCGCGTCGAAGCCGGTGAGCACGTCGACCTCACCCGCCAGCGCCGCGTTGAGCGCGGCCTGATTGTCGGGGATGTAGTCGAACACCACCTCCGCGGCGCCTGCCGGCTCGCCCCAGTACGCGTCGTTGCGCGTGAGCGTGATGCTGTCGCCCTGGCGCCAGTCGTCCAGCACGAACGGACCCGTGCCGTTCGCCGCGGTCTGGTAGTCGACGGTGTCACCCTCCTTGAGCACGATGCCCGCGCGTCCGGTGAGATTCCACAGCAGCGTCGAGTCGGGCGCGCTCAGGGTGAGGCTGATGTCCTGCCCGTCCGCCACGATCGACGTGACGTTCGCGAGCCGCGACGAGTCGCGCCACTCGGGGGTGTCGCGGCGGGTCGTGAGCGACCAGACGACGTCCTGGGGGGTCAGCGGCTGCCCGTCGTGGAAGGTGACGCCTTCGCGCAGCGTGAAGGTGTAGGTGAGGCCGTCCGGCGACACGGTCCAGTCGCTCGCGAGCGCCGGCACGATGTCCTGCTCGGGCGTGCGCGAGACGAGCCCCTGGTAGATGTTGTCGACGAGGATCTGGTCGAGCGCCGAGCCCGCCGTCTCGCGGATGTCGAGGTTCCCAGGCTCCAGCACCAGCCGGATCGCGACCGACGCGTCCGGGTCGGGCTCGCCTGTCGCGGTGGGCGCGGCGTCGCCGCCACCGCCGGTGCAGGCGGTGAGCGCGAGAAGGCCGGCGGCCAGGAGCGCAGCGGTGGCGAGGGTGGTGCGGCGGAGCATGGAGGTCCTTTCGGGGAGGGTCCCGGTGCTGTGCGGCGACTGCTGCCCTGTGGGGCGAGTGCGGTGTGGTCTGGCGACGGGCCGATGGGGGCGGCGCCGGTGCGGGTAACAGCCTAGAGACATCGCACTGGTGAACGGCAACCAGCTACTCGGAACGCAACAGAAGCGTTAGGGCTTCCCGTCATCGCGGAATCGACCCGTTCCGTCCCCACCGGCCAGCGTGCGCAGACGCCCGCCGAGCTCGATCGGGATCTCCTCCTGCACGTTGTGGCCCGACGAGACCGTGACGACGGATGCCTCGGGCACGCGTCGAAGGAACTCTGCCGCGTCCTCCTCCGTGACGTAGCCGCGCTCGCCGCGGATGAGCGTCGTCGGGACGGCGACGCCGGCGAGATCCTGCCAGCCGGACTCGCCGAGCACCGAGGTGACGGCATCCTGCCCTTCGACAGGCTCAGGGACCGGCTGCTGCTCGGGGACCGGCTGCTGCTCGGGGACCGGCTGCTGCTCGGGGACCGGCTGCTGCTCGGGGACCGGCTGCTGCTCGGGGACCGGTTGCGCTTGCGCGCCGACCGGTTGCTGAGCCTGTCGAAGCACGGACGGTGTCGACGCCGCGTTGGCGAGGTGCGCGAAGTGGTGCTTCCACTCGACGCGTCCGTCGGAGCGGACGCGCGAGTTGAAGTACACGCCTCGCTCGGCCTTTCGCCGCGTGCCGCCGCCGAGTCCGAACGACAGGGCGCGGTCGACGAGCTCGTCCCGCGACGCCCAGTCCACCGGGCCTGCGAAGAAGTCGCGGATCTGGGTCGGACCGGCGTTCGGGTCGATGCCCGGTGTGATGTCGATGACGACGAGCTCGCGCACGAGCTCCGGACGGGATGCCGCCACCGCCGCGGCGGTGAGCCCGCCGAGCGACTGCCCCACGAGCAGCTGCGGCGCGTCGGTCCACGCCGCGATCCCGGCGGCCACGTCGGGGGCGAGCACGCGGGCGACATAGGCGAGGTCGTCGCGCCACGACGAGTCGCCGTGCCCGGGCAGATCGACGGCGAGGGCGGGAAGCCCGAGCGCGAGGATCGTCGTGTCCCACGTGTGGGCGTTGAGGCCGGCGCCGTGGAGGAAGGTCACGACGGGTGCGGCGTCGGGCGCGTCGGCGGGGGAGTAGCGCAGGGCACTCAGCGTGCGGCCGTCGGGCAGGTCCAGGGTCAGACGCTCGCCGTGGGGCGCGGGGGCGTCGATGCCGGCTTCTCCCGCCTGCTCGGACAGGAACGAGAACTCGTCGATGGGGTCGCTCACCCGCTCATCATGCCGCACCGGCAGCGGGGTCGGCCCGTCCCGGTCGAGCCCTCGGTAGTCTGGCGTCATGACGGCAGAACACCGCGTGCACCTCTCGCGGGCGGCTCGACCCGCCTACCAGGCGCTCTCCGCATTCTCGAAGACAGTGGGCGGCATCGCTGCGGAGAACGGCATCGACGACCGGCTCAAGGAGCTCGTCCAGATCCACGCCTCGCAGCTGAACGGCTGCGCCTATTGCGTGCGCGTGCACGTCGAACGGGCGGTCGCCGCCGGGGTGACGGCGGACGACATCGCGCAGCTCCCGGTGTGGCGGGAGTCCGGCGTCTTCTCCGATCGCGAGCGCGCCGCCCTGGAGTTGGCGGAGGCCTACGTCTTCATCCACGAGGACGGCATTCCCGACGACGTCTACGACAGCGTCGGGGGCGTGCTCAGCGAGAAGGAGTACGTCGCCATCAGCTGGATCCTCGTGGCGATCAACGCGTTCAACCGCATTGCCATCGCCGGTCGCTACAGCACGCCGCCGCGCGACGACCTGGTCGGCGAAGACAAGGACGCCGCCGCCGGCGCCGCGTGGTGACCGTCCCCTCGCCGGGCGGAGGAGATGCGCTGCCGGCGGACCCGTCGGTGCCGGGCGCGATGAACCTCCGCGACGTCGGAGGCCTGCGCGCAGGCTCGACGTCGACGCGTCACGGCGTGCTGTACCGGTCGGGCAATCTCGCCCGGCTCGACGCCGGCGGTACGCGGGCGCTGGCCGAGCTGGGGCTTCGGCGGATCATCGACCTGCGCGCCGATGACGAGGTGGCGCGCGAGCCGAGCCGCATCGACGGCCTGGATCTCGTCACGCAGCGGGTTCCGCTCTTCCTCGGCTCGGTCGAGTCGTTCTTCCGTGACGACCTCACCCTCGATGAGATGTACCGGCGCCTGGTCGACGATTCGTCCGAGGGCGTCGTGGCAGTCGTCCGCGGCATCCTGGCCGACCAGCCGGTGCTCGTGCACTGCACAGTCGGCAAGGACCGCACCGGCGTGACGATCGCGCTCACGCTCGCCGCTGCCGGCGTCGACACCGAGGCCGTCGTCGGCGACTACGCGCGCACCGAGGGTCTGCTCCCGCCGCGACGCAATCGCAAGATCGTCGAGCTGCTGCGCTCGCAGCACCCCGAGGCGGTCCACCTCGAAGACCTGGCGACGCGGTCGCCGGCGCCGGTCATGCGCGCCCTCCTCGAGGACGTCGGCCACCGCTACGGCTCGGCCGAGGAGTACCTGCGTGCCCACGGCCTCGCCGACGACGAGATCGTCGAGCTGCGCCGCGTGCTGCTGACGCACGCGTGAGGAGCGGCATCCGTCTTCGTGTCTCACCATGTATCACTGAGGTAAGGCAACCCTTCATAGGTGGTTATACTGGAGGAGCCATGTCCCACACCACTCAGCCTCAGGCCGTCGCGCACAACGCGTCGGCGTGCCGTGCGTCGCGTCACACCCGCGTGCAGCATCTGATCACGGCCGACGAGTCCTCGCTGGTGGAGCTCGAAGCCGCGCTGGCGACGCTGCCGATCTGCTCGACGGGCCGGGTGTTCATCGAGATTCCGGATGCCTCGTGGCTGGCCGACATCTCCGCCCCGAGTCGCATGGTCGTGACGTGGCTCGACCGCTCGCAGCGCTCCGGCGCACCCGGCACCAGCCGCGGCTGCGCCGCCGGCGAGGCGCTGGCACGCGCCGTCATCGCGTGGGCCGACGAGATGCTGTGCACCGAGGACGATCAGACCCGCATCCACCTGCTGGGCGGCTACCTGGGCACCGCCGACATCGTCGACCACCTGGTCGAGCTGGGCATCCGCGCGGAATCCATCCACGCACCCGAGCAGTACGGTCTGACGACTTCGCGCTGACCCCGCCGCTCGTTCGGCCGCCCCGGCAGCCGCCGATATCGCGCGCCCGTGGTTCGTCCGTCGTCTCTGTACGCTCGCGGCCAGGACTCGCGTGCGTAGACGACGGACGAAACGACGCGTGAGCCCTGCAGAGGCGCGCGGAATCGGTACAGTCGTCCGCATGACGCAGACCGCCGCCGCCTCGCCCGCGCTCGCTGTCGACCCGCGCGACCTCCGCATGCCGAGGTGGGTCGTCGTCTGGCTGATCATCTCGGCGGTGATCCAGACGTACGACGCCTGCTATGTGCTGCTGGGCCCGCTCTCCCACGACGGCGGCCCGCTCGCGGGGTTCTGGCCCGGCCATGTGTTCTACGGCACTTTCGACCATCGCTACGGGCAGTTCGACGCCTTCGGGAGTGCGCAGAGCTGGGCGAACCTCATCGAGGTCGTCTTCATCGTCTGGGCGCTGCTGCACGCACGTCGCTGGTCGGGCCTGGTCGTGGCATTACTGGTCACCGTGGCGACCTTCTGGAAGACGGTGATCTACTTCCTGGTCGAGGCGTCGAGCGGCCTCGAGATGACGCGCCAGTCGCTCGAGCGGGGCGATCTCGTCGGCTTCCTCATGGTGGCCGTGCTGCCGAACCTCTTCTGGATCGTCTTCCCGCTCGCCGTCGTGATCGCCCTGGGCCGCCGGGTCTACCGTGTGGGCCGCGCGGCGTCCGCCGCGGTCATCGATTGAGGCGGCGGGTCAGGCGGTGCCCCGCGGCACGTAGTTGCCGTCGGCGAGCCCCGCTTCGATCTCGAACCGGTTGCGCAGCGGGTTGCGGCCGGCCAGCAGATACAGCAGCGGCATGAGCAGGCCGTAGCGCTGCCACTGACGCTTGTGCACGGCCTCGTGGCGCAGCAGGGCGTCACTGATGCGGCCGTCGCCGGTGAGGAAGCAGCCGCCCACGCATGAGCCGCCCCGCGGGAAGGTCCAGCGCGGCATCCCTCGGAACACCCACAGCCCTTCGCGCTTCTCGATGGGGCCGGTGCTCCAGAGCGTTCCCCAGACCCATCCCACTGCGCAGCCGTACCAGTACCCGACGCGGCTGATGGGCGAGTCCAGCAGCGCCGAGGGGATGAGCTCGTCGATGCGACGGCCGGCGACCACCGCGCGCTCGGCGGCGGCGCGCCAGCCCGGCGGGGGCGTGGGGATCGGGCTCATGCGAGCGCCCCGATCACGCGGAGGATGGGGCCGAGATCGTCCGTCGCCGCGGCGGCGGACGCGGGGGAGTAGCCCGCGAGGGATGCCCCCACCAACGGCACCCGCGCGCGCAGGCGCGTGATCGCCGCGGTCAGCTCGGCCACGGTGATGCCGAACGGCTCCGGGTGCGCGTTGCCGGCGATCTCGGCCGGATCGAGCGCGTCGATGTCGACGTGGACGTAGACGGCCTCGGCGCCGGTGGCGAGCACGGCGTCGGCGAGGGCGTCAGCGTCCCGCAGCGCCTCCACCGTGAGCGCGGTGATGCCGAACTCCTCGACGGCCGCGAGCTCTGGGTCGTCGTACGAGCGCGCGCCGCCGACCACGACCCGGTCGCCCGTGATCGCGCCGTCCAGCGACAGTCCCGGGACGCCATCGCCGATCACCGCTCGCAGCACCATGCCGGCGAACGCGCCGGACGGCGACGAGTCGGGCGAGTTGAGGTCGGGATGCGCGTCTATCCACACCACGGCGAGGCCGGGGGAGCGGCGCGCGGCGTGATCGATCGGCGCGAGGGCGATGCCGCAGTCGCCGCCGATCGTGAGGACGTGCTCGCCGGGGGCGTCGGCGTCGTGCGCCGCGAGGGCATCCGCGACCAGTCCGCGCACGCGCTGCAGGGCGCTGAGCCGATGGATGCCGGTGCCCAGCGACTCGCCGGCCTCCATGGGCACGTCCAGGACCGTCGTCGAGGAGCGCGGCAGGTCTCCCGCGATCGCCTGAGCGCCGTCGATGAGCTGCATCGCGCGCGAGGACGGGCTTCCCTGCCACTGCGGAACGACGAGGTATCGGGTCATCCCCTCATCTTCGCGCACCGCGTCGGGCCGCGGCATCCGTTGACCGGAAGCAGGGCGCATGCCGACGGCGAACACGCTGCATGCCGACGGCGACGCGGGACGGCGAAGGGCGCCGGATCCTCACGGACCCGGCGCCCTCCTCACCCCGAAGGGGTCAGTTCTCGATCGCGGCCTGCACCGGCGCGCCGCCGGTCTTCAGCGCGGCCAGGCGAGCCTCGACCTCGGTCAGCTCGCCGACGTCCTCGAGGGCATTGAACTGGGCGTCGAGGCTCGACGCGGCGAGCTCCTGCTTGCCGGCGGCCAGTGCCTCCTGGCGGCGCACCTTGTCTTCGAACCGGCCGAGCTCGCTCGTCGGGTCGAGCACGTCGATCGACTTGACGGCGTCGTGCACCTTGTTCTGGGCCTCGGCGGTCTTGGCGCGCGCGAGCAGTTCGGAGCGCTTGGACCGCAGCTGCTCCAGCTTCTGCTTCATGCCGTTGAGGCCCTCTTTGAGCTTCTCGACGACCTCGTTCTGCGTCGCGATGGTCGGCGCGATCGCCCGCGCCTCGTTCTCCTCGCTGATCTGGCGCTGCAGCGCGATCTTGGCGAGGTTGTCGAACTTGTCGGCGTCCGTGGTGTTCCCGGCCTTGCGCAGCTCGTCGGCCTTGCGGCTGGCGGCGAGAGCCTTGTTGCCCCACTCGGTGGCCGCCTGGATGTCCTCCTGGTGGTCGCGCTCGAGCAGGCGCAGGTTGCCGATCGTCTCGGCGATGGCCGATTCGGCGTCGGCGATCGAGTTCGTGTAATCGCGCACGAGCTGGTCGAGCATCTTCTGCGGGTCCTCTGCGGAGTCGAGGAGTGCGTTGATGTTCGCCTTCATGAGGGTCGAGATGCGACCGAAGATGGACTGCTTCGCCATCGGATTTCCTTCCTATCGGACTTCAGTTCTGGGTCGGTGAGTCAGGTCTGGGGATGGATGCTGCGCGCGAGCTCCACGGGCGGCTCCGCGTGGAGGGGTCAGAAGCGGCCACCTCCTCGGCGGGCGCGGGTGCCGCCGCCTCCGAAGCTACCGGGTCGCATGCCGCCGGACGACCGACCGCCGCCTCCGCCGAGCATGCCGCCGAGGCCGCCGAGCCCGCCACCTGAGGAGCGTCCGCCGCTCAGCACCGAATTGAGCACGATGCCGCCGAGGACGGCGCCGAGCATCCCGCCGCCGGACTGGCCTCCCTGCGACCCGCCGCCGAACATGCCGCCCATTCCACCGCCGTCGAACGCGCCGACGTCGTCCTGTGCCAGTTGGATCGCCTGTCCCGCGAGCTGATCGGCGCGCTGCGCCTGCTGCATCGCCTGCTGCGGGTCGCTCGCCTGCAGCGCCTGAGCACGGGCCAGCGACGCGCCCGCCTCCGCCAAGCGCGTGCGGGCCTGCGCTCCGACGGCCCCGCGGCGCGCCATGATGTAGTCCTCCGCGGCCGACACCTGCGCCTGCGCCTGCATCATGACCTGGCCGACCATCTGGCGTGCGCGCTCGGCCTGGGCTGCGGCATCCCGCACGCCCTGCAGGAGGGAGTCGATCTGCGCATTGGCCGCCTCGAGGCTCTGCAGTGCGGCCAGCGGGCGGCGAGCCGGGCCTGTCAGCTGCGTGCGCGCCGCGTCGAGCTGCTGTCGCGTGGCCGCGATGACGCTCGCGATCCGCCCGTCCGCATCGGGCAGCGCGGATGCGGCAGCGATGTCGCTCTCGAGCTCGGTGACCAGGGCGGCGGCGTTGCGTTCGCCGGCGGCGAGGTCGGTCGCGAGCTTCTCGATCGCGTCCTCGAGCAGCTTCGCCTGGCCCACAGACTCTTCCGCGGCCCGGATGCCGACCGCGGCCTCGCCGCCGTGGCCCGCGCCGATGGCGGTCTGCGCGGCGGCGAGCTGCTCATCGGCGAACGCCAGACGCTGGCGCGCCTGCGCCGGGTTGTCGGCGACGGTCGCGAGCGCCTCGGGGGCGTAGGCAGTCTGCAGCTCCTGCAGTCGCGCGGTCGCCTGGTCGAGGGCCGCGGCGGCCTTCGC
Organism: Microbacterium yannicii; assembly: GCF_024055635.1. Taxonomy (GTDB): domain Bacteria; phylum Actinomycetota; class Actinomycetes; order Actinomycetales; family Microbacteriaceae; genus Microbacterium; species Microbacterium yannicii. The sequence continues at coordinate 185,806 of NZ_JAMXMB010000025.1, read as the reverse complement.
CCGCTCGTCCTGCAGCCGGGCGAGCGCCTCCGGGGCGTTCTGCTCGAGCTTGCGCAGCTCATCGAACGCGGCCGCCTTCTCATCGAGCAGCGCGTTCGCGGCCTCGCAGAGGGCGATGATGCGCTCGTTCCAGGCGCGGACGTCGGCCTCCGAGTCGGGTTCGGCGTCGTCGAGTCGCTGCTTGAGCCCGAACGCCTCATCGAGGCTCTGCTGTGCGGTCGTCAGCGCCGCCTCGAACTCTGTGGTCGCGGCATCCCCGAACTGCGCCTTGGCGAAGCCCAGCTCCTGCGAACTGGTCTTGAGCGCATCGTCCGTCTCGACGAGGAGCGACGACGCGCGTCGTTCGAGGTCTTCGATGCTCGGCTGCGGCGGACCGCTCGGTCCGCCCGGCACCGCCGCGCGGGTGCGCCGACGACGCAGGAACATCACGAGCAGCACGATGCCGACGCCCACGGCGACGATGACCAGGAGCCACGTGAACCACGACCCCCCGGATGAGCCCGAGTCCACGGCGCCGGATCCGCCGCCGACGGCATCGGTCAGGCCGTCCGCCGCGGCGTCGACAGCGCCCAGCCAGTCGTCCTGCGCGAGCGCGGGCTGGATCTGCTGCTGCTCGATCGTGGCGAGCTGGTCCTGGGTGAGGGGACCGGCGGAGTCGCCGGAGAGGTAGAACTGCCGCCCGTCGGTGGCGACGGCGAGCAGGTACTGCGTGGGGCCGAGCCCGTTGTCCTCGGCGGTCTGGTTGGCCCAGTCGGCCGAGTTCGAGGGGTCGCTGAACTCGTCGACATAGACGACCCAGAGGTCGACGTCCGTCTCGGACGAGAGCTGCTCGAGACGAGCCTCTGCTTCGGCTTCCTCGCTCGACGAGAGCACGCCGGAGTCGTCCAGGATGTGGTTCGAGCCGAGCGACACCGGGGGAGTCGCCAGTGCGGCCGTGCCGCCGATCGCCGTGACCGCGACCACCGCAGCGGACGCCAGCGCTGCAGCCCATCGCAGTCGCATCGATCCCCCCTCTGGGATTCGGGATACCCCTCCGGCGAGTCTATTCAGCCGCGGGGATACGACGATAGCCCACGGCCCCGGCCGTGCATGTGTGTTCGCCGAGAACGTATCCATGCTCCCGCCACCGCGCCCCCTACCGCGCCCCTCTCCACCCACCATTGCCCCGGTTGACTTGGCGTACATGTACGCCCAGCGCGGCGCGCCGCGTACATCTGAGGCAAGTCAACAGAGGGGGGCGGAGCCACATCCGCAGAGGGAAGGGCGGGTGCGCCGGCCGGCGGTGCGGTGCGGGTCGCTGCGCGGCGTCGGGGTGGCGAACGGGTAGCCTGCCCATCCGGAGGAGAACGATGGACGATCGCTACGGCGCCGACGTGCTGGCCACGGGGTGGAAGGGCCACGGGGTTCGCGAGGTGCCGCGGGTCGCGGCATCCCGCGATCTGGTCGTCGAGGTGGCCGACGACGGGTTCTGCGGGGCCGTCGTCGCCGTCTCGGGCGGGCTGGTCGAGCTCGAGGACCGCACCGGTCGCCGCCGGCTCTTCCCGCTCGGGCCGGGCTTCCTCATCGAGGGCAGGGATGTCGTGCTCGGGCCGCCCGTCGCAGCGCCGGCTCGCACCGGCCCGCAGCGGACGGCGTCGGGCTCGTTCGCCGCCGCCGACGCCCGCGCGCGCACCGCACGGGCGAGCCGCATCCTCGTCGAGGGCCGGCACGATGCCGAACTCGTGGAGCGGGTATGGGGCGACGACCTGCGCGCCGAGGGCGTCGTCGTCGAGTACCTGCAGGGCATCGATCTGCTGGATGCCGCGCTCGACGAGGAGCCGCCGACCGCCGAGCGTCGCTACGGCGTGCTCGTCGACCACCTCGTGCCCGGATCCAAGGAGTCGCGCATCGCCGACACGATCGCGCGCGGACGCCACGGCGCTCACGTGCTCATCGTGGGGCACCCCTGGATCGACGTCTGGCAGTGCGTGACGCCGCGCGCCATGGGCATCGAGCGCTGGCCGGAGGTGCCGCGCGGCACCGAGTTCAAGGTCGGCGTATGCCGCGCGCTCGGCTGGCCGGCGCGCGACCAGGCCGACATCGCGCGGGCGTGGCAGCGCATCCTGTCGTCGGTGAAGAGCTACCGCGACCTGGAGCCGGCGTTCCTGGGCCGGGTCGAGGAGCTGATCGACTTCGTCACGGTGCCGCAGTAGCGGCATCGCGCATCGGTTTCCGAACGCGGCAGTCTCCGGCGGCCGCGGCGTCGCCAACCGCCGCGCTCGTAGGAATCTGCAGCGTCCGGTGCGCTCGGTAGCCTGGACGAGTGACCGATGCCGCCCCGCCGAACCCTGAGACCCGCACCTTCCGTGAGAAGCCGGTGTCGTTCGTGCGCCGGAGCGGACGGATGTCGGAGGCCCAGGATCGCGCCTGGATCGAGCTCGCCCCGCAGTACGTGATCGAGGCGCCGCGCGATCTCGCCGCCACCAGCATCCTGCCGGGGTCGTCGATCGACCCGGTGGCGGTGTGGGGGCGGGAGGCACCACTCGTCGTCGAGATCGGCTCGGGGCAGGGCCACGCGATCGTGCATGCCGCCACTTCCCACCCCGACACCGACTTCCTGGCCATCGAGGTCTTCCGGGCTGGACTCGCCCGCACCATGCTGGACGCCGACCGCGCCGGAGCACGCAACCTGCGTCTGGTCGAGGCGAACGCGCCGGAGGTGCTGCAGCACCTGCTGCCGCCGGCATCCGTCGACGAGCTGTGGGTGTTCTTCCCCGACCCGTGGCACAAGAAGAAGCACACCAAGCGGCGTCTCGTCGCGGACGGGTTCGCGGCGATCGCGGCCGGCGTGCTGAAGGACGGCGGCGTGCTGCGCCTGGCGACGGACTGGGAGGACTACGCGCTGCAGATGCGCGTCGTCCTGGGCGCGGCGCCGGAGTTCGCACCGGCGTTCGAGGGGGAGTGGGCGCCCCGCTTCGAGGGCCGGGTGCTCACCGCGTTCGAGCGCAAGGGCGCACGCGTGGGACGCGACATCCGCGATCTGTCGTACCGGCGCGTCGCGAGGTCATGAGCTCAGGTCCGCGGCCTGCCGCCGCGCCCGATCCCACGCCCGATCCCGTTCCCGCCGCCGCGCCCGGCGGCGACGTTTCGCTCGGTGCCGGCACCGGCGCAGGGCCCGCCCGCCGCGACCGGTGGCGTTTCCTCCGTCCGCTGGCGCACCGTGACTTCCGCATGCTGTTCGGCGCGGTCGTGCTGTCGATCTTCGGCGCCGGCATGTGGGCCGTGGTCATGGTGTACACGGTCATCGGCGCCGGCGGTGGGCCGCTCGATCTCTCGGTGGTCGCCGCCTCCAACGCGGTCGGACTGCTCGCGTGCGCCATCCCGGGCGGCATCGCGGCCGACCGCATTCCGCGCCGGCTGATCCTGCGCGTCGTCGAACTGCTCAACCTGCTGGCGATCTCATCGGTGGCCATCGCGGGGGCGCTCGGCGCGGTGACGATCCCGCACCTCGCGATCGCCGCCTTCGTGCTCGGGGCGGGCGCCGGATTCTTCTTCCCGGCGTACAGCGCGATCCTGCCCCGCATCCTGCCGCCCGCGCAGCTGCTCGCGGCCAACGGCCTCGAGGGTGCGATCCGACCCGCCCTGCAGCAGGCCGCCGGCCCCGCCGCAGCGGGCGTGCTCGTCGCAGCCGTGATCGCGCCGGCGCACGCCGCATGGGGCGTCGTGGCGGCGCACGCGCTGGCGCTGCTGCTGCTGATGTTCGTGCGTCCCGAGCCGCCGACGACGGACTCCGAGCAGCGGGACGCGCCCGAGGGCGTGCGCGGTGTGCTGCACGATCTGCGTGAGGCTGTCCAGTTCACCGTCCGCACGCCGTGGCTGCTGTGGACACTGCTGTTCGCAACGGGGTGGGCGCTGGTGTTCATCGGCCCGGAGGAGGTGCTGCTGCCGTTCGTCACCCGCGAGCGCGTGGGAGAGGATCCGCGGCTGTTCGGCTTCCTGCTCGCGATCTACGGCGTCGGCGGCGTGCTGGGCTCGATCGTCGTCTCGTCGCTGAAGCTGCCGCGCCGGTATCTGACGGTGATGATCGGCGTCTGGGGCGTGGGCTCCCTGCCGTTCGCCGTCGTCGGGATCACCCATCAGTACTGGCTGATGGCGCTGTGCCTGTTCGTCGTCGGCTTCGCATTCAGTTACGGGCAGGTGATCTGGGGGACGCTGCTGCAGCGCCGCGTGCCCCGGCGCATGCTCGGGCGCATCTCGAGCCTCGACTTCTTCGTGTCGCTCGCGCTCATGCCGCTGTCGATGGCTCTGGCGGGCCCGCTCGCCGAAGTGGTGCCCATCGAGGCGATCTTCCTCGCCGCAGGTGTGATCCCGCTCGTGCTCGGCGTGCTGGCCTACCTGGTGGCCGGGATGGCGAAGGATGAGATCGCGCACCCGCTCGATCACTGACCCCCCGTCCGCCCCGTCTCCGGAGCCGCCCGCATGCCCGCACACCCTGACGCCCCACCCGCGCCGGTCGTCGCCGCCTGGTCGTGGGACGTGGTCCCCGCGCTCCTGGTGTGCCTGGCCGCGCCGGCCTTCTTCGTCGTGCGGGTGCCGTGGCTCGGCTGGGCGCTGCTGGCAGCGGGGCTGGCGGTCGCGGTGCTGATCGCGCGCGCGGATGCCGGCGAGGACGGCCGTGCCTCGGTCTCCGGTCGCGCGGATCCGGGTCGAGAAATCGCCGACCGCGCCGTCTCCGGATCCGGCACGGCCACGACCGCCGGCATCCGTTCCCCGTCGCTCCTGCGCGACCTGTCTCTCATCGCCGTGGGGCTGCTCATCGTGAGCGCCATCCCGCTGAAGGCAGAGCTCGACAACCTCGCGATCCTGCGGTTCGCCCTCGCGCTCGGCGGCGCGGTGGCGGTGCCCTATGCGATCTCGCGCTGGGTGTATCGCGACGGGGTGGGAGGGCGAGGCGCGATCCGCTTCCCGTGGCGGGGCGGCGGGCGCTGGACCCGGTTCCAATGGACGTGGCTTGTCGCGGTGCTGCTGCTCGGGTGGCTGATCCTGCCGTTCTACTTCATCACCTCGGGCGTCTACCTCAACTGGCCCGTCGTCGACACACCCGAGCTGATCGCCCGCCTCTTCGTCGGCGTCGGCGCGGTGGGGATCTGGGACGAGCTGTTCTTCATCTGCACGTGCCTGGCGCTGCTGCGCCGGCACTTCCCGTTCTGGCAGGCCAACGTGCTGCAGTCGGTGGTGTTCGTCTCGTTCCTCTGGGAGCTCGGCTATCAGGCCTGGGGGCCGCTCCTGACGATCCCGTTCGCCCTGCTGCAGGGCTTCATCTTCATGAGGACGCGTTCACTCGCCTACGTCGTGACGGTGCATCTGCTCTTCGACGCCGTGGTGTTCCTGGTGCTCGTCCACGCGCACAACCCCGGACTGCTGGATCGGCTCTTCCTCGTGTGACCGCCGGCTGTGGCCGCTGCCCAGGCCGTGCCCAGCGGCGGTCGGTAAGGTGGTGCGCGGATCCTCGACCGGATCCCCGGACGACGGATCAGTACCCGGTGAGCGACAAGACTGGCCAGGAGCATCGTCATGTCGTGGATCGTCCTGATCGTGTCCGGAGTACTCGAGGCCGTCTGGGCCACCGCCCTCGGCAAGAGCGAGGGCTTCACCAAGCTGTGGCCGACCGTCGTCTTCGCGGTCTCTCTCGCGCTGAGCATGGGTGGTCTCGCCTGGGCCATGCGCGACATCTCCACCGGCACCGCATACGCGGTCTGGGTCGGGATCGGCGCATCGCTGACAGTCGCGTACGCCATGATCACGGGCGACGAGGCGTTCTCGATCGTCAGGATGCTGCTGATCCTCGGCCTCGTGGGCTGCGTCGTCGGCCTCAAGCTGGTCGGCCACGACTGAGGCCGCGCACCCCGTGATGAGAACCGGACGGGATGCCGCGGCATCCGTCGCCCGCCGTCTCACTCTCAACCTGACGTCGAGGTGACTTCCGGATGAACTCTTGACGCGGGGCGCACGGGGGAGCACATTCGGTGGTGCGAAGAGAATACGGAGACGAGGAACCCGAAAGGGAACCGGACACGGAAACCACACTTCGCACTGACGATCCCCCCGGCGCTTCGGCACCGAGGGGATCATCGCTGTCTGCCGGGCGTCGCCGGGGCTCGTCCACGAAGCCGGAGCCCCGGCGAGGCTGGCCCGGCGACGGCGGCCCCGCTCGTATCCCGACAGGGTCGAATCCACCACGTTCCTGAACACCGGCGCCGCTCTCGGCGTGCCCTCGGCGGTGGTGGCGGGGCTGACGGCGAGCCTGGCGGAGTGGGGGTGGACGGCGACCGTCACGAGGGAACCCGGGGGACCGCGCCTCGTGCCGGGCGATCGGGTGGGAAGCGCGGACGCCGTGCCAAGGTGGACACGACCGTTTCCGCCCCACGCCTCCCAGGAGCCGGCATGCAACGACCTCTCGCGGGACTGACCCCGCGCAATCTCGTCACCGAGCTCACCGCGGGGGTCACACTGCTCGCTATCGCGATCCCGCTGAACATCGGGTACGCGCAGATCGCCGGCCTTCCGCCGACGGCAGGGCTGTACGCGCTCATCGTCCCGACCGTCATCTACGCCCTGCTCGTGTCGTCCCGGCAGCTCGTGGTGTCGCCCGATGCCGCAGCCGCAGCACTGGTGGCCTCGTCGATCGGCGGGCTCGCGGCCGCAGGCAGCGCCGGCTATGCGACCCTGGCGCTTGCGCAGGCGATCATCAGCGGCATCCTGTTCCTGCTCATGGCGGTGTTCAAGCTCGGCTTCCTCGCCAGCTTCCTCTCGAAGCCGATCCTCGTCGGGTTCGTGGGCGGTCTGGCGCTCGACATCCTGGTGAGCCAGATCGCCAAGATGCTCGGGGTCAAGATCGATTCCGGCGGCGAGTTCCTCGACAAGGTGTCGGGCCTCGTGCTCGGACTGAACACCTTCAACGCGTGGTCGCTCGCGGTGGCGGCCGTCTCGGTGGCGGTGCTGCTGCTCGGACGGCGGTTCCTGCCGAAGATCCCGTGGGCGCTCGTGGTGCTGATCGTCTCGACCATCGTGGTCGTGTGGGCCGATCTCGCCGACGAGGGCGTCGATGTGCTCGGCGAGGTGCCCGCGGGTCCGCCGACCTTCACGTGGCCGGTCCTCGACTGGACGATGTGGCTGGCGCTGGTGCCGTCCGCGATCACGCTCACCCTCGTGACGACCGCCGAAGGGCTGCTCGTCTCGCGCTCCTACGCCGAGAAGAACGGCTATCCGTTCCACGCGAACCGAGACCTGTTCGCCTTCGGCCTCGGCAACATCGCCGCCGGTGCGCAGGGCAGCTTCGCGATGGGCTCGTCGACGTCGCGCACGGCCGCGATGGATCAGGCAGGCTCGCGCACCCAGCTGCCCTCGCTCGTCCTCGCCGTGGGGACGCTGCTCCTCCTGCTGTTCGGCACCGCCCTGCTCGCCGACATCCCGTCGCCCGCCATCGGCGCCGTCGTCGGCGTCGCGATCCTGCCGCTTCTCGGCATCCGCGAGTTCGGCCAGCTGTGGCGCCAGGACCGGTTCGAGTTCGCCGTCGCCGCCACGTGCTTCCTGGTGACCCTGTTCGTGGGCGCCATCCCCGGCATCCTGGTCGCCTTCGTCCTCGCCCTGATCAACCTCGCCAAACGCGCCGCGAACCCGGCCATCGATGTGCTCGAGGCGGACGACGATGCCAAGCAGTCGCTGCTGGAGGGCGCCCCCACCGGCGCCACGACCGCACCGGGCCTCGTCGTGGTGCGGATGGCAGCCCCGCTGTTCTTCGCCAACGGCGCCGTGTTCACCGAGGCGGTCAAGCGCGCCGTCACCGGCGCCGACCAGCCCGTGCGCCACGTCGTGATCGACATGGAGGCCGTCAGCGACATCGACGTGACGGGCGCCGAGGCGTTCGAATCCCTCGAGCAGTGGCTCCACGACCACGACGTGACGCTCTCCTTCAGCCGCGTCCGGCCGCCCACCAGAGCACGTCTGGAGGAGCTCGGACTCTTGTCGGGTCAAGCGTTCTTCGCCACCAACCGCGCCGCGGTGGCGGCGCTTGCCGATCGCGGTGGCGTTTCGAAAGACTGAGGAGCCGGCCATCCGGCCGGCAGGAAAGGGAGAAGCACATGCAGCAGCGCGAACCGGCGGCATCGATCAGGCAGGCCCAGGCGAAGGCCCTCGCGTCCCTGCCGTTCGACGACGTGGACGACTTCGCCGCGGTGGAGCGCGGGTTCCTCGGCACGCTCGACGACCCGAAGATCCGCAACGACAAGGGAGACGTGGTGTGGGATGCCTCCACCTACGACTTCGTGCACGGCGACGCTCCCGACTCCGTCCACCCGAGTCTCTGGCGGCAGTCGAAGCTCGTCGCCAAGCACGGCCTCTTCGAGGTCGTTCCGGGCATCTATCAGCTGCGTGGACTCGACCTCTCGGTGATGTCCGTCATCGAGGGCGACACCGGCGTCATCGTCGTGGACCCGCTGATCTCGGTCGAGACCGCGGCGGCCGCGATGGCGCTGTACCGCCGGCATCGCGGTGACCGGCCCATCCACGCCGTGATCCACTCGCACAGCCACATCGACCACTTCGGTGGCGTGCTCGGCATCGTCAGCCAGGACGACGTCGACGCCGGCAAGGTCCAGATCGTGGTGCCCGAGGGATTCCTCGAGCACTCGGTGGCCGAGAACGTGTATGCGGGCACGGCGATGGGGCGCCGCGCCGGGTACATGTACGGCGCAGCGCTCGACCGGGGGCCTCGCGGCCAGGTGGGCGCCGGACTCGGGCAGACGACCTCGACCGGCAACCCGACGATCCTGCCGCCGACGCTGGAGGTCAAGACAACGGGCGAGACGCACACGATCGACGGCGTGGAGTTCGAGTTCCAGATGGCGCCCGGCACCGAGGCGCCGTCGGAGATGCATTTCTATCTGCCGCGCTACCGGGCGCTGTGCATGGCGGAGAATGCCACCCACACCCTCCACAACCTGCTGACGCTCCGCGGTGCCGTTGTTCGGGACCCGCACATCTGGTCGCAGTACCTCACCGAGGCGATCGAGCGCTACGGCGATGAGGCGGAGGTGGTGTTCGCGTCGCACCACTGGCCGACCTGGGGCAACGACGCCGTGAACGGGTTCCTCGCGATCCAGCGCGACCTGTACGGCTACCTCCACGACCAGACGCTGCGTCTGCTCAACCAGGGCTACAACGGCGCCGAGATCGCCGAGTTGATCCAGCTGCCGCCGGCGCTCGAGGCATCCTGGAGCACCCACGGCTACTACGGCTCGGTGAGCCATAACGTCAAGGCGATCTACCAGCGCTACATGGGCTGGTTCGACGGCAACCCTGCGCGGCTGTGGCCGCACCCGCCCGAGGCGCTGGCGGAGCGCTACGTCGAGGCGATCGGCGGAGTCGACCGAGTGGTGGAGCTCGCTCAGACGGCGTTCGACGCCGGCGACTTCCGGTGGGCGGCGACGCTGCTCGATCACGCCGTGTTCGCCGACGCCGACCACGCCGCGGCGCGCGGACTGTACGCCGACACGCTCGAACAGCTCGCCTACGGCGCCGAGAACGGCACGTGGCGCAACTTCTACCTCTCAGGCGCCACGGAGCTGCGCGAGGGCAACTTCGGCACCCCGACGGTGACAGCGGCGCCGCTCATCATCGCCCAGCTCACGCCGGAGCAGCTCCTCGACGCTCTCGCCATCCGCGTCAACGGCCCGAAGGCATGGGATCTCGACCTCGCGGTGGACCTGACGCTCACCGACCTCGGCCGCAGCTTCCACCTGACGCTGCGCAACGGGGTGCTGATCTACGTCGAGCGCGATCCCGATCCCGCCACGCCGCTGCAGCTCAGCCTGTCGAAGGCGCGCCTGATCCAGATGGCGGGCGGTGACACCCAGAGCGCGGGCATCGAGATTCGCGGCGAGGCGGGCGTCCTGCAGCAGATCCTCGGCGTGCTCGACGAGGCCGATCCGAACTTCGAGATCGTCCTGCCCTAGCGGCGTGCAGCCGAGAGCCGGCATCGCTTCGGCGATGCCGGCTCTCCGCGTTCCTGCCGGTGCGTGTACGGCCCTCGGGCGTCGTACCAGGCCTGTCAGAGAGGGTCAAGGCGCTCCCCGCGGGTGGAGTGGTCGGCAAGACTCGAAGCATGGATCGGTGGCGACGCGCGTGTCTCGTGCCCCTGCTGGCGATTGCGCTCTGCCTCGCGGGCTGCGGGCTCACCGTGCCGAGCGACCCGCAGGGCACGCTCGACCACGTGCGCGGGGGAGTGCTCCACGCGGGCGCGTCGGCCTCCGGTGAACTCGTCACCGTCGACGGCTCGGAGGTCGGCGGGTCCCTGGCCGAGCTCGTCGAGGGTCTCGCCGAGTCGCTCGATGCCGAGGTCGAGTGGACGGTCGGCAGCGAGGAGGACCTCGTCGACGATCTGGAGACCGGGGACATCGATCTCGCGATCGGCGGGATGACCGACGCGACGCCGTGGTCCGCCCGTGTGGCGGTGACGCGGGCCTACTACACCATTCCCGGTGCACGCGGTCCGGTCGTGCTGCTGCTCCCGCTGGGGGAGAACGCGTGGCAGGCCGCCATAGAGGGCTACCTCGATGAGGAGGCCGCGCCATGAAGTCCATGGGACGCACCGACCTGCCCCCGGAGCAGCAGAACGCGCTCCGCAGCGCGATCCGGTGGGAATGGTTCACCATCGCCTACACGGCCGTGACGATCGGCGTGATCGCGCTCGTGGTCGGCGGCTCCCAGGCGATGAAGACCGCGTGGATCGAGGACATGCTCTCGCTGATCCCGCAGATCTCCTTCCTCGTGGCGCTCCTCTTCATCCGGCGTCGCCCGACGCGCGCCTTCCCCTTCGGCCTGCACCGCGTGATGGGCGTCGGGCATCTGGTGGCCGGTGTCGCCCTGCTCGCGGTCGGCGGCGACCTCGCGTACGAGGCGATCAGCGGCCTCGTGGCCGGCGAGCACCCCTCCATCGGCACGGTGTACATCTTCGGTCAGACCATCTGGCTCGGCTGGTTCATGGTCGCTGTGATGAGCGTGATCGTGATCGGCCCATTCTTCTACGGGAATGCGAAAGCCAAGCTCGCCCCGAAGCTGCACAACAAAGTGCTGTATGCGGATGCCGACATGGCCAAGGCCGACTGGACCTCCACGGTGGCCTCGATCGTGGGGGTGCTGGGCGTCGGCATCGGCCTCTGGTGGCTGGACGGCGCGGCGGCGCTGTTCATCTCGCTCGGCATCCTCTGGGACGGCTGGCGCAACTCGCGCGCGGCGGTGCGCGATCTCATCGATCAGCGCGCACGCACTGAGGACGACGCCCGACCGCACCCTCTCATCGCGCGCATCGCGAACCGGGTGGAGGAGTTCTCATGGGTGCGCGAGAGCGCCGTGCGCATGCGCGACATGGGTCAGGTGTTCCACGTGGAGGTCTTCGTCGTGCCGACCCGCGACGACGTGCGCCTGGACGACATCGAAGACGTCCGCTCCACTGTCGCGCGGCTCGACTGGAAGGTGCAGGACGTGGTGGTCATCGTGACGGCCAGCCTTCCTGACGAAGCCGAGCCGGCCACGCGCCGGGAGTCGCATCGCGAGGCCTGAAGCGCCCTCCGGAGGCGCCGGCGTCGGCGTACGGCTCAATCAGTCGCTCACCTGCGCGATGCCCTCCGACCAGTTCTGGTCCGGCGCGGTTCCGGGCTCCTCGTCGGGCACCGGCACCACCGTCAGCGCAACCCCCGGCGTCAGCAGCAGATGGGCAGCGCGCATCTCTCCTTCGCCGTCGTTGACCTCCAGCCAGTAGACGCCGGCGTCGAGTCCCGCCTCGATCTCCGCTCGGAGATCCTCGAGACGGCGCCCTCCGACGCTGTAATGGTCCCCGCCGTAGTAGATGTCGATCCGCTTCATGAGCGCTCCCGTCCGCGGGTTACACCGTCGCACCGTGTGTGGCTCGACCGCCAACGCCTTGACAAGGTCTCGGGGGTGGCGTAACCCCTTCAGCCGAGGAGATCCTCCTGCGCCTCGGCCGCCGGCGCGGGCGGGGCGGGCTCGGGAACGAGATACAGTCCGGACGGCGAGTTCGCGGTGTGCGCGAGGGCGTCGATCCATGCCGGATTCAACTGGGGCGTCCGGCTGCCGTAGAACTTGTAGACGAGGGCGCAGCGGGGGTGCACCCAGATGGTGGTGCGTCCGTCACCGATGCTGAGGTCGTCGCGCCACGTGAAGTGGAACGGCTCCCCGCGCCGCAGCTTGGTGCCGATCACCAACTGCAGGTGGGCGAGTGTGCGGTCGTCGAAATCGACCTTCACCGTCCCCTCGTAGGTCAGTTTGCCCATCGTGCGTCTCCGTTCTGAGACTGTCGGCGAACGAAGCGGGGAGTTGTGACTGCGAGGCGGACGCCGATCAGGTACACCTCCGATCCTCGCGCGGGACACTGCTGGGCGGCCAGCCCTTGACAGCCGCCACCGTATGCACCATGCGGCCCCGCGTCGGATGCCTCGGCCGGCGGCGCTCGAGCGGTCCGACGCCGGTTCAGGGCGGTGGCCACCGTGGATGGACGGCGCGGACGGGATGATAGTCTCGATCGGTACGCCTCCGTAGCTCAGGGGATAGAGCGTTGGTTTCCGGTACCAAAGGTCGCAGGTTCGATTCCTGTCGGGGGCACCATACGGGACAAGGGATCGCGGGTCTTCAGGACACGCGATCCCTTGCTCGTGACAACACCGTGACAACACTTGAAGAGCGCTTCGCCTGATCGAGAGCGGTCGCCACGGCATCCAGATCGTCGTCGAACAGGTCCGCGTACACGTCGAGCGTCATCGCGGCGCTGGCGTGGCCGAGCATCCGCTGCACGGCCTTCACGTGCGCCCCCGCCTGCACGGCCAGGGAGGCTGCGGTGTGCCGCAGGTCGTGAGGTGTGACTCTCGGGAAGTGCTCGTCGACCGCCTGAGCATCGCGCACGGCCGCCGTGAACCATCCGTTGCGGGACGCCGGCAGCTTCACATGCTCTTCGCCGTCACCGAACAGCAACTGTTCGCGCGCCTTCCCTTCGGCGAGCTTCGCCAGCGGGGCTGCGAGAAACTCGGGAAACGGGACGGAGCGTGACCTATGCGTCTTCGGCGTCCCGACATGAACGTACGAGGAGACGAGTACGGCGTTCTCCTGGACGCTCACGCGCCGCCTGAGCATGTCGACGTGCCGCACCCGCAGCGCGGTCGCCTCGCCCCACCGGAGACCCGTGTACGCGAGGAAGAGGATCAGCGTGGGATGTCGCGCATGGTCGGCGAGCGTCTGCACCTGCGCGTGCGTCAGATAGTGCCTCCGCGCATCGTGATTCTTCGCTGGGAGGTCGACCTCTCTGGCGACATTGCGGGATAACCGTCGGTCGTGCACGGCGCCGTCGAGAATGCCGGCCAGAACACCATGAGCTCGTCGGACCGTGGTCGACCCGCCTTCGAGACCCGAGATCCATGCTTGCACTTCGGAGTGCCGGATGCTGCCGATCCTGCGACCACCCCACTTCGGCTCGACGTGCTTCCGCCACGCAGACTCGAGTGGTCGAAACGACGACGGCTTCAGGACGCCCCGACGCTGATCCAGCCACTGCGCGCCGAGTGTGCCGACGGTGATGATCGCCGTACTGGGATCGACGTACTCGCCGCGGGCTTTGGAGATCTCGACTTCGGCGAGCCGAAGCTCGGCGTCGCGTTTGGTCTTGAATCCTCGCTCGCTCGTCTGGCGATGATCCGGGCGGCGGTAATGAATCCGGTAGAGCTTCTTCCCGCCGGCCGTCGTGTACGGGTGAACGCTGCCCATGGCATCTGCCTAACCTTCGGCCTGCCGGCCGACGGCGTAGTTCATACCCTCGAGGCGACCGGCTTTGCGCGCCTTCATGATCCAGTCCGAGGCGGTCCGATGCGGAACATTCAATTCACGCTGCACAGCCTTGACGGGCGGCAGCCCGGCAAGAGCGGAGGCGCCATAGAGGATCTCGATCACATCCATGCGCGCCTCGGTCTGCCCGCGCTTGATCACCTCTTTGGCCATCCACTCCGGGATGAGGCGACCCTCGACCGCGCTGATATTCGCCACCGTGGTCCACCTGTCGTTATCGAAGACGTCGATCGCGATGCACTCGGGGATCGCAGCCTGCAGAATCGCCGAGGACGACAAACGTCGGAGCGCTTCCGAGTCGAACTCGTCCCTCACCGCTCGGTTCACGACGGTCGTGACGATGTATCGGCCCTCATCCCGCCGGTAATGCGCTTCGAGGGCGGTCTCAATGCCGGACTCTTCATCGACAGCGCTCGCGACGAAGCCCGGCGCGATCCGCAACCCGGACCCGATCGGCACGGTGGTGCCGCGCGCGGTCATCTTCTTGCCCTCGAGCGTCGTCACTTTGACCTTCACCTGACCAGTTTGCCTGTTCGCTGCGCCAATTCGCAGATTGCTCTTGACGAACATCATGACTTAGGCGTGTACTTGTGTCAATCAGGTCTGGTTATACGCAAATGAGGTGGATCATGACGACTCTCGCCGGAACCGAAGCCGCGCAGCTGAGCCATCACTACTTGAGCCCAGAGCAGGTCGCAGAACTCCTCCCGGGCGTAACCAAGGGCACGCTCGCGATGTGGCGATACGAGCACAAAGGACCGAGGTACTACAAACTCGGCCGCAAAGTGGTGTACGCACTCGACGAAGTCGAAGAGCGGATCGCGGGTTCCGGCGTGGAAACGCCGCAGGCCTCCCACGGACAATGACGGGTGCTACTCCGCGCAAGCCGCAAGGTCGAGACCGCAGCATCCCAAACTGACTTGGGACACGCTCTCGCTTCGGTTGATGTCACCCCTTCTCCGACGGCGAGAGTGTAGCGGTCATCGACGGCTCCGTTCCCGCCGCTCGCTATTTGCAGACTCCGCTCTCCGCTGCGCTCCGAGCTCCGCTTAGCACCGCTCACTCCGTGCACTGCGCCATCTCCGCCCGCGTGATCGCTGAATGTCGCAGCAGCGGCGAAGACTGAGGTGAGATCGGAGAGCACCTGACTGGAGCTGTGGGGTTTGACCGCCCGAGAGCCAGTCCCGCAGCGGTCGTCCGAGGGGTCCGGGTGATACATGGCCTTCTCACTCGTGAGCGAGTGCGCATCATCGAAGAACAGCGACGGTGCCGCGCTCGCAGCTCACGGCTCACTCGTGGCGGACTCATCAACTGCGGTGAACTCAACGGTGAGGACAACGCCCTCGCCGAGCCACTTGTCGCAACTCACATCGACGATGCTCAGCTAACAGGCCAGTGCTCGGAACCGAAGAGGTCGGCGCACCGCCGCCGGTAGGCTCGCGACCGTGGCTCCGCTCGCCGACATCGCACCCACGCTCATCGCCGTGGCGATCCTGGCGGTCATCACGACGGTCGTCCTTCTCGCGTTCGGCGTGCCGCGCGGTTGGTCTCCGGCTGTCGCCATAGCGCGCGGCACCGTGCAGCTCGCGCTGATCAGTGTCGTCCTCACCGGCATCATCGCCAGCCCGGGATGGATCGCGATTGCGCTTACCGTGATGTTCGGCATCGCCGTCTCCGTCGCGACCAGCCGGATCGGGTGGTCGCCGCACGGTGTCGCGATCATGGCATCGTCCATGGCCGCAGGGGTGGCCGTTGCCGGCGCGGCAGTGTTCGCCTCGGGTGCACTCCAGTTCACGAGCAGGTATGCCCTCGCGATCGGCGCGATCGTCATCGGCAACACGATGAGCATCGCGACGCTCAGCGGGCGGATGTTCACCACCACGGTCATCGATCACTGGGACGAGGTGGAGGGATGGCTCGCACTCGGCGCCTCTCCACGGACCTCCACTCTCCAGCTCGCACGACGCTCGGTTCGAGACGCCTTGATCCCGGCGATCGATCAGACCAAGACCACCGGCCTGGTCGTCCTGCCGGGAGCGTTCATCGGCGCGATCTTCGGCGGCCTGTCACCGCTTGAGGCAGGACGGTTTCAGATCATCGTCCTCGCTGCCATCATGGCCGCCGGCTCCATCACCGCCGTCCTCGTCGTCGGATGGATGGGACGTGTGCGCGTGAAGCCAGCCCCGCCGCGCTAAAACGGTCGAGGGCACCGAAGTCTGAAGAGAGTCTCAGACCCGCTGGCGCGGAGCACCGCCCGCCCCCAGCATCCACCCCGAGAATCGTGGCGGAGGTCTCATGCGCATCCTTGTTGTCGAGGACGATCAACGAGTAGCCACCACGGTCGCACAGCTGCTGCGCGAGGCGGGCTACGCGGTGGATGTCGAGGCCGACGCCGGCGACGGGCTGACGGCCTTCGAGATAGAGCCCGAAGATCTCCTGATCCTCGACGTGCGGCTTCCCGGGATGCCCGGTGGCGGGGTCGAGCTGTGTCGCCGCATCCGTGATCATTCTCCCGGCACACCGATCCTCATGCTGACGGCGATCGGTGCGCGCGCCACGATCGTGCAGTGCCTGGATGCCGGTGCCGACGACTATCTCGTCAAACCCTTCCACGTCGAGGAGCTGCTCGCTCGGGTGCGGGCGCTGCTGCGGCGCACGCCCACCGCGGTGCCGCCTCGCCTCACTGTCGGCTCGCTCACCCTGGACCCCAGCCAGCGGTCGGTCCAGCGCCGAGGACGGACGATCCCGCTCAGCCCGAAGGAGTTCTCGGTGCTCGAATATCTGATGCGGCATCCCGACTCCGTGGTGGCGAGCAGCGAGCTGATCGACCACGCCTGGGATCGCAACTACGAGGGATACAGCAACGTGGTGCCGACCTACATCCGGTACCTCCGTCGCAAGCTCGCCGTGCCGGGCGAGAGCGACCCGATCCGCACACATCGCGGGGCCGGCTATTCGGTCTCGAGCGGGCCCGCGTGATCGTTCGTCGCGCCCGCTGGCGGCTGACGCTCGGGTTCACCGCCGTCCAACTGCTGACCTACGCCATGTTCGCGATAGCGGTATACATGTACGTCACGTCGACTTTCGACTTCGACGGCACCGAGGACAGCGGACCACCGCAGACCGCCGAGGCCGGATTCGCGACCCTGCAGTCGGCCCTCCTGCTCGCCTTCATCGGTTTGCTCGTTGTTGCGCCCGTGTCGAGCTGGGTCCTCGCCGGGGTGGCGATGCGGCCCGTCGCCGCCACTCTCGAAGCCCAGCGCCGGTTCGTCGACGATGCGTCGCATGAGCTGAGGACGCCGCTCACGGCGATCCAAGCCCAGCTCGAGCTCGCGCTGTTGCGGCCCCGCAGCGCCGAGGAGTACCGCCAGGCTTGTGAGACGGCGCTCGATGCGACCCATGCCCTCGCCGCCATCGCCGCCGATCTCATCGCCTCGTCCGAGGGCATCCATGCGAAGCGCGGCGATCAATCTGTCGAACTGGCCGGCGCGGTCGGCCGCGCCGTCGCCCTGCTCCCGGACCCCACTCGCGTGGAGATCGAGGTCGTGTCGCGTCCGATGGTCGCGATATCGGATGCCGCCGCTCAGCGTGCGCTCGTCAACGTGCTCGTGAACGCCTGCCGGTACTCCGATCCGGCGAGTCTCGTCTCAGTGCGTGTCTCGAGCAGAGGCCACTGGGGACTCGTAGACGTCGTGGATCGAGGCGTCGGCATGAGCGCAGACGAGGCGCGGCACGCCTTCGACAGGTTCTGGCAGGCCGACCCATCCCGAAGCGCCGAGGGGAGCGGCCTGGGCCTCTCGATCGTTCGCGACATCTGTGCGTCCGTCGGTGGCAAGGTCTCCATCTCGTCGAACCCCGGTGCCGGCACGACGGTCGGCATGAGCCTGCCGCTCTCACGTTCATCTCACGATGCCCGCCGTACCGTCGATATGACGGCACATCCCGTCTGAAAGGAAGCAGAACATGGACGCCGAGAAGAGGAAGAAGACCCGCATCGCCGTGGGGTCGGCAATCGCCGCAGTCGTCGTCGCTGGCGGGCTGGCCCTCGGCATCCCGGTCATCGCTCAGGCATCCTCGCCCAGCCCCTCAGGGACCTCTGTCGAGGACGGCACGAACGACGGCGAGACCGCCGACGACCAGGGTGTCGAGGACGGCACGAATGACGGCGAGACCGCCGACGACCAGGAGGTCGAAGACGGCACAAATGACGGCGAGACCGCCGACGATGAAGGCATCGAGGACGGCACGAGCGACGGCGAGACCGCCGACGACGGGCCGGCAGCCCCGTAGCAGCCTCCATACGTGACCCGCTCGCTCAGAGCGGGTCACGACCTCTGCCTGCGAGCAGCGGTTCCAGCGCCGCGCCACCGTGGCGCAGTTCCTCCCGATCTCGGATCTTGGCCACGATCACCCACATCACGAGAGCGACCGATGCGCCGAGCAGCACTCCGCCCACGACATCCGTCAGCCAATGTGCCCCGAGATATGTCCGACTCCACGCCATCAGGACCGTCCAGGCGACGGCGAGAACCCAGACGATGGCTCGCGCGAGGACGAGCCCCAGCGAGATCGCGGTGGCTGCAGCGAGAGTCGTGTGCCCTGATGGGTATGAGGTCATCGCCGTGTTCGTCAGCGAATCGTCCGGGCGGGGGCGGTTGAAGGCGACCTTGAGAATCCCGGCGATCGCCTCCGACACCGCGAGCGTGGCGGCGACGACGAGGGCGTCCCAGGGGCGTCTGAAGAGCAGGAACAGGCCGACGACGACGACGGACACGATGATCATCGGCAACGGGCCGCCGACGAACTCGAGTACGTGGGCGAAGGTGAGCCCGACCGGCGTGCGCCAGTCGAGCATGAGATCGTGCCACCACTGATCGATCGTGAGCGGTCCGTTGCCGAGCGTGCGAGTGACAGTCCCGAGCAGCACGACGAGACCGATGCCGGTCAGCGCGCCGAACAGTGCGACGACGCGAGCGGTGCCGGCAGGCGTGTGCAAGAGGACCATCCGTCCTGGTTCGTGACTTCGAGGCCAAGGAGCCCGTCCGCTCATCAGAGGTGACGCGGAGAGACCGCGCCTGAGAGAACGCTCACGGTCGGCGCTCCGGGGCCGCTGCGGAAGATCCAGGTCCTCGCGACGACGAAGCGGAAGGCGGAGCCGAGCACCAGCCCGACGACATTCGCCGAGATGTTGTCGGCCAGCCCGGACGTGAGGTCGAGGACGTAGTGGCTGAAGGCAAGGCACAGCAGGGTGATGCCACTGCCGGCAAGACTGACCACGAAGAACTTCGCGGCTTCGGAGACAAGCCTCGTGCCCCGCTGGGTGCGGAAGGTCCACCAGCGGTTGCCGGCCCAGTTGGTGAGGATGGCGACGATCACCGCGATCGACTTCGCGATCAGGGCCGCCCCTGCGACCCGGTCGTCGGCCAGGAGCGACACTCGAAGCAGGTTGAAGACCGTCAGGTCGACGACGACCCCGAACCCGCCGACGACGGCGAACCTCGCCAGATCGCGCACCTGGGCGCGAAGACGCTCGTCAGGCATGGTTGACCAGTACCGGCGACGAGCCCGGGTCGAGCACAGTGGCAAGGCCCCACCTCGTGACCCGCCACATGGCCTCTGCGACGATGCGACCGCGCATCTTCGAGACCCCGAGCGTACGGTCGCTGAACGTGATCGGCACCTCTGTGATCCGAAGGCCGCTTCGGTTGGCCCGCCAGAGCAGTTCGATCTGGAAGCAGTAGCCCTGGCTGCTCACACTCTCGAGTTCGAGAGCCCGCAGGGCGGCCGCACGATACGCGCGGTAGCCGCCTGTGGCGTCCTTCTGACGGATGCGGAGCATCAGCCGCGCGTAGGCGCTGCCGCCCCGCGAGAGCAGTCGGCGCGACAGCGGCCAGTTCTTCTCGACCGCTCCACCCGCTGTCCACCGCGAACCGACCACCACATCGCTCGTCTCGATCGCGGCCAGGAGCCGTGGGAGCTCCTCCGGGCGATGCGAACCGTCGGCGTCGCATTCGACGATGACGTCGAAGCCTTCGCGCAGCGCCCAGGCGAAACCCTCGAGATAGGCCCCGCCGAGTCCGGTCCTGACGGCTCGATGTATGACGTGCACGTTCGGGCGGTCGTCGGCGAGCCGGTCCGCGAGTCGTCCGGTGCCGTCAGGCGAGTCGTCGTCGACGATCAGGACCTCGACGTCCGGGACGCTGCGTCGGAATCGGCGCACCACGCCCTCGAGGCTCTCGAGTTCGTTGTACGTCGGCAGGATCGCGAGCGTGGTCATGGGTTCACTCCTTCGACAGGTGGTAAACGGTGATTCGGTGGATCAGAACAGCGGACTCGACGTGGTAGTCAAGTCCCTCCAGCAATGCAACATCCGGCGGCGTCGCGGTGCCGTGTCGTGCCTCGACAGCCCACGCCTGTGAGGCACCGGTGATCTCCGACGTGACGTCGGCGTTGTCGGCGACACGATCCCAGAGTCGGGTCCGGGCGACGAACGGCGCTTCGAGGGCGATGTCGTCGAGGGCTGCGAACGCCCTCGGGTAGATGTCGAGCGCGAGCCGCGGGTCACGCGAGGGCTTGGTCGTCTGGTCGAACAGCACCACCCCACCGGACGCGTTCCGCTGGACGTACTCGGCCACGGCGCGCCAGTCGCTGCCGCCATCCTTCGCCCAGGGCGCGCGCTGGCCGATGTAGACGGGGATGGATGCCGCCACCAGGGCCGTCGCGATGACCGCGGTGAGCGCGGGCCGCCAGTGCGACACCACTGTTTCGCCGATCGTCGCGATGCCGAGCGCGACAAGCACAGCCGCGGCCGGAGCGCAGAACGACAGGTAGCGGACGTTGTACATCGGCGCCAGCAAGGCGTTGCCGATGAGCAGAAGCACGGTCGGAGCGACGAGCCACGTCAGCGTGAGAACCGTCAGCCGCATCCGCGCACCGAGCGGCCGTCGCCCGACAAGGGCGAGAATCAGCCAGGCGGCCGCCGTCAGGATGAGCAGCCATGCGGCGACTGCCAGGAGGGGATACCCGAACCACTGCTTCGTGAGGATGTTGGCGGCGGTCGCGTAGTGACGCCGCGCGAGGAAGCCGATCTGCTCGCGTTGGATCGCCCCGACCACCAGGATCGGCACCGCGAGCAGAAGCGCGAACCCTGCGGCTCGTGCCCACATCCGCCATCGCGCCCGCGAGAGCAGGGCCACGACGATGCCGTGGACCACGAGCACCAGCCCCAGATACAGGAAGAGGTACATCGCCGCGGCGCACGCGAGTCCGTACACCAGCCACAGACGTCTTGATGCGTCAGGCCGCACCGTGCGGACGAGGAGCACCGTGATCCACACCGCCGCTGCGGCACCGATCGCGTAAGAGCGGGTCTCGCCCGCCATGTAGGTGGCCCGTGGGAGGACCGCCGCGATGATCCCGGCGATCACGGCGATCCGGGTGCCGACGAACCTCCTTGCGAGTACGACCGTGCCGGCGACCATGAATCCGACGGCGATCGCGCTCGGGGCCCGCGTCGCCGCTTCGGATGTGCCGAAGAGCGCTGTCCACACCTTGAGGAACCCGTAGTACAGCCCGTGCACGCCGTCGATCTGGAGCAGCATCGCGCCGAGACTCGGCCAGGTCCGCGAGGCCGAGAGCACGCTGGCGGCCTCGTCACCCCAATAGGAAGGGATCCATGACCCCGCGAACCCGATCACGGTCCCGATGACGCCGACGATCAGGGCGGGGTGCATACGCCCCACCCGGGGGATCGGTGCGGCGTTTGCGTCAGGTGACTCGAGCTGCAGCATCCGATTCCTCCTTCGACGAGCGGCGCGGCGTTGTCGTCACCATCGCGACCGAGGATCGGAGGGTCATCTATTTGCGGCCGGTGAGTCTGAGAAGCCTCTCAGGAACGGCACGAACAGCCGGTTCCTGAGAGAAGACTCAGGCCGAGGGTTGCGAATGCCTGCGAACGCCAAGCCGGGCTCAGGAATCTGGGCGCATGACAAACACGATGCCCGAGCACATCCGCACCATCTTGTTCAACAGGGTGCCGGAGGTAACGTTCGCCTTCTGGGTGATCAAGATCCTCTCGACAACGACCGGTGAGACCTTCGCCGACTACTTGAATGTCGATCTCGGACTCGGCCTGTCGACCACCACCTGGATCATGAGTGCGCTGCTCATCGTCGCCCTCGTCGCACAGTTCGCCACCAAGCGCTACAGGTCGGGCGTCTACTGGACGGTCGTGGTACTGATCAGCATCGTCGGAACGCTGCTCACCGACATCATGACCGACGTGCTCGGCGTCGAGCTGTGGGTAAGCACTCTGGTGTTCAGCCTCCTGCTGGCGGCGACCTTCAGTGTCTGGTTCTTCCGCGAGCGCACGCTGTCGATCCACACGATCTTCAGCCGGCGTCGGGAAGCGTTCTACTGGGTGGCGGTCCTGCTCACGTTCGCGCTCGGAACTGCCGCCGGCGACCTGATCTCCGAGGGGATGGGACTCGGCTACATGTTCGGGACGATCCTGTTCGCATCGTTGATCGGTGTGATCGCGATCGCCCGCTTCGCGTTCAAGGCGAACATCGTGTTCTGCTTCTGGGCGGCGTACGTGCTGACCCGGCCGCTCGGCGCATCCATCGGCGATCTGCTGTCTCAGAGCCCCGCCGACGGCGGACTCGGTCTCGGCACCACCATCACGAGTGTCGTGTTCCTCGTAGTGATCGTCACGGTCGCGACTTACCTGGGCATCAAAGTGCGCCGGCAGCGGGCTGCGGCTGCCCGGGAGTTCGCCGGCGGGCTGGCCCCGGTCGCCCCGTAGGATCGCACCACGAAAGGGGACGTCCGTGTGGCATTGCGAATCCTGATCGTCGAGGACGAGCCGGAGATGGCCGACCTTCTCGCGCGCGGCCTTCGTGGCGAGGGGTACGTCGTCGACGTCGCCGAGAACGGTCTCGATGCCCTGACACTCGCGAACGCCGCCGAGCATGACATTGCAGTGCTCGACGTCATGCTCCCCGGAATGTCGGGTTTCGAGGTGTGTCGGTGGATGCGCCGGCAGCACCCCGGACTGGCGATCATCGTGCTCACCGCGCGCGATGCAGTCGACGATCGTGTGCGGGGACTGGATGCCGGAGCCGACGACTACCTGACCAAGCCCTTCGAGTTCGCGGAGCTCGCCGCGCGGCTTCGCGCTCTCCGCCGCCGCGACGCGATCGGCTCTTCGAAACTCGACATCGGCGGCCTGCAGATCGACATGCTGAGACACGAGATTTCGGCGGGAGGACGCGAGCTCCGGTTGAGCCGCACCGAGTTCGACCTGCTGCGACTGCTCGCCCTCAATCTGGGCCAGGTCATGCCGCGAGCGGAGATCATGGAGTCGATCTGGGGTTCAGGTGCCCACATCGATCCGAACATCGTCGACCAGTACGTGAGCTATGTGCGCCGCAAACTGGATGCCGTGGGCGCCCCGGTGCGGATCGCCACGACTCGTGGTGTCGGCTATGAACTGATCACGGCCGAGCAATGAACTTTTCGCGGCTCGGCATCCGCGCACGGATCACCGGCGGAAGCCTGATGATCGCCATCCTGATTTCGATCGCCGCCGGTGTACTGATCTACAACCAAGTCCAGCGCATCGTCAACGAGGGGCAAGTGCGGGTGCTCGAAGGCATCGAGGGACAATACGTCACGGCAATCAACGACGGCGACACCGAGGAGCCCGACCTTCCGGGTCCCGGCCAGTTCGTCGCGCTCGTAGATCCATCTGGTGCGGTCATGCTCGACACGCTTCCGGACGGGCTCACGGATCAAGTGCCCGAGCTCGCAGCCCAACCCGACGGAGTCCGCGACGTAGAGACCAACTCTTCGGAGTTCCTCGTTCAGTCGACGTCCGTCGCCGCGACAGACGGCACCTGGCGCGTCATCACGGCGAGCACGAGTGACGACGAGGTGCTCAACGACGTGGCGATCCTCCTCATCGTCAGCATCGCGGTCATCAACATCGGATTCGGGGTCGCGTCCTGGTGGATCGGGTCCGCAGCTCTCAGGCCCGTGACACGCCTGCGACGCAGCGCGGAGGAACTGGTCTCCGCGCCGAGCGCCGAACTGCTCCCCGTGGGTCCCGCGCAGGATGAGATCGCAGACCTCGCGACCACCCTCAACGAGCTCATCGGCGGTCTGCGTGCCTCGGCGGAGCGTGAGCGGCAGATCGTCTCGGATGCCAGCCATGAGTTCCGCACCCCGCTCGCGATCATCCAGACGCGGCTCGAACTGGCGCAGCGCGAAGCCGGCACCCTGGACGAGATGAAAGCGGACGTCACCGCCGCGCAGCGCACGCTGGCGCGACTCTCCTCACTGGCGACCTCCATGCTTGAGCTCTCGCGCATCGATGCACAGGAGGAGCCGGGTCGCGCCACCATCGCGGAACTCGCCGCCGAACTGGCCGACGCAGCTGACCGCGGCCGGCATCGAGTCGGCGGTCGCGACATCCGCATCGAATACTCCGATCAGGTCGACGACAGCGGCCACGATGTCGCTGTCAGCGAGATGGACTTCGGCCGAGTGTGCGACAACCTCGTCAACAACGCGCTCGCGGCGATCGCCAAATCGGGCATCATCGAGCTCACGCTCACCCAAGAAGCCCAACAGGTCCTGCTCACCGTCCGCGACGACGGCGGCGGGATGGATGAGGCGTATGTGCCGCTCGCGTTCGACCGGTTCTCGAGACAGAGCGACGCGCGAACACGTGGCGGCGCCGGCCTCGGCCTGCCACTGGTAGCCGGCATCGCGACACTGTCGGGTGGGTCGGTCGAGCTAGACAATCGACCCGGGATCGGACTTTGCGTCCACGTGACGTTCCCCTTCGCCGCGAGAAGCTCGACGTGAGAGCGCCGCTTCCGGGACGAGCCACTGGAGGATGCCCTGACGTCGGTAGGTGAACGCAGTCAACTCGTGGGCGAGCTGTAGTTGGAAGGGGCATCGATTCGTGTAGTTGCAGACTCGCTGGCTACGACCCAGACGCCTGATCGGAGTCCAGCGGGGATCGCATTGCGTGCCGGACGATGCCCCTGACCGCGCCGCGGAGCGGGGACGTCGTGTGGTGGATGGTCGTCCGTGTCCGCCGGCCGTCGCCGCGCCTGTTGAACGTACTATCAGCAGATGGATGACGAAGACGTCTCGGAGCTTGTCGGGGGCCCAGCTCCTGCGCCGGTGAAGATCGCTCGCCTGTGGTGGGTGGTCTCCGCGGCTGCCGCGCTGCTGCTTGTCGTCCTGCTCGGCGCGGTGATCTTCTATCGCCAGGCGGACAAGCCGTTCGGTTTCGAGGTGGAGTGGATGGGCGAACTGGTCGAGGCTCGCGCGCCGGTGTTCACGGTCCCCGCTCTCGTCTTGAACTGGATCGGCGGGGGCATCAGCGGAGTCGTCATTGTGCCGCTCGTTGTCATCGCCGGCCTGGTCATCTGGCGACGGCCGTGGGCGGCGCTCTATTTCGTCTGTGCCACCATCGCGAGCGCGCTGGTGGTGCTCGTCGTCAAGAACCTCGTTGGTCGTCCGCGTCCGACCGATATCCTCGTCACCGCCGACGTGGGCTCGTTCCCGTCCGGCCACAGTGCGAACGCAGCGCTCATGGCCACGACGCTGGGAATCATCTTCTGGCGCACGTGGGTATGGATCGTGGGAGCCGCCTACACACTCCTGATGATGCTGAGCCGCACCTACCTCGGAGCGCATTGGATATCCGACACCGTCGGCGGGATGCTCGTCGGAGTCGGCCTTGCGGTGATCATATGGGCCCCGTTTGCGTTCGTGCTCTATCGCGAGCGCCGCAAACCACATCCGCCGATTTGGGTGAAGGTTGCCACTCGCGCAGCGCGGATCGAGCAGCCCGGAGACAGCTCACACTAACCAGCCATAGCAAGCACGCGGGGAGCGTCGCTCCTGATTCGCGGGAGCCTCTGCTCCGTTCGAGCTGGCCTCCGCGGATCCGATCCCGACAGTACGACGTTAATCGGGCGGCGCCATTCGGTTAGCTCGCAGGGCTCTCGACCACGGCCCGCAGGACGGTCCCTAACTGACCACAAGCACGAAAGGGACCCGCATGCGTGCAGTGGGAGCGTTTGGGCCGCGGCGCATCGTGCGAGCAGCGATCCCGAGTCCGGCCGGTGGCCACGGCCACGCGCTCTGACCAGACTGGACTGCCTAGGCGATTTAGCACGACGGCGGTCGCGCGCAGTGCACCAGTGCCGACAGGTAGCGCCGGCAACGGTCCCCGTGCAGTCCGACGCAGCGCGTTCGCTGTCGTCCCGGTGTCACAGCTGTCCAAGTGTGCGTTTCGACGCTCGATCGGGTCCAGGTGGGGTGCTTCGGGTACAGCCCCGCGAGTCTTGCATCTAGATAGTTGCCGGTTAGCAGA
This sequence comes from Microbacterium yannicii, assembly GCF_024055635.1. Classification (GTDB taxonomy): domain Bacteria; phylum Actinomycetota; class Actinomycetes; order Actinomycetales; family Microbacteriaceae; genus Microbacterium; species Microbacterium yannicii. The sequence goes on along the minus strand of NZ_JAMXMB010000025.1, from coordinate 159,525 downwards.
ACGTCCAAAATTGAGGGCTACGAGTGGAAGACTTCGCCGTGGGCGAGGAGAACGGGTCTTCCGGCGGCGGACAGCAGATCAACCCGAGGAACACCTGACGGCCAGTCACCGCCAAACCTAATCCGGACTGTGCACGGCACAGTCTCGCCGTCGTCGGTAAGGCTGAAGCTGACAGTGTTCATCAGCTTCGGCGGGATGGTTGCGCCGTCGATCGTTAGCTTGTTTGTGAAAATGCCTGATTCGCAGACAAGTTGGTGCTCGTCGAGGAGGGCGAACTTGACGATGGCGACGCCCGCTGTTGTGGAGGTCTGGATATAGGCGACGTCGCCCCGCCATTGCTCGGGTAGAGCTCGTTCGTTAGCGTGCGCGTCGGCGTGTTGAATGGCGCCGTCGGTGTCCGAGGTCGCGACATCAACTGTTCGTGGGTCGACTGTCGGGTGCTGATCAAGCGTTAGCTCGCTGTCGTCGACACTGAGAGTTGTGATCCTCCTCAGACCGCCGGTTGAGCCGGGCATGTACTTCAGTTGCATCCGGCACGTACGGCGCGTGTCGCCGTCAACCAATGAGAATTCTGTAATGCCTTTCACGCCCGAGATGCGCCGCCCGTCGACCACCAGATCGTCCACTCCCCAGTCCGCGCGCAGTTCGATCTGGTGGTCCTGATCCAGTCGAAGCGTTACGCGCGTCAGCGACTTTGCGCTGGAGTACTTGAAGTACTCCACTGAGCCGCTCCACACTTTCAGAGCATTCGTAGCTGGCTGCTCTGCGACAGGGCTGCTGATGAGATCCGCCTGCGCCCCCGGCCGGCTAGTCCGTGGTACTTCTTGCGCTGGGGACGCGGACCGCTCCGCGGACTCTTCCCTGGTGACGGCTGAGTCGCGAGGCACTGCCGCGCTGGGAATGATGTCGAACAATCTCGCTTCACCGTTCCGGAGGTACAGCACGGGAGTTGCGAACTCCGTTCGACGTTCGGCCCCGATAATGGCGCGCCTGGCCGGTGCGACGGCTGCCGCGATTGACCTCCCGTTAGCCAGGGAGGTGTACAGGCTCTCACTGAAGGCCACCGCTGCTACGTCGGATATTTCGAACTGCATGGCGATGACAGCCGGGACGTCAATGTGTAGGAGAGCGGTCGCGACTCCCGAGAATGGGTCGACATATGAGGTCCGGGCGCCTTCGCAAGAGTTGAGGACGACAAGCCGCAGGCTGCGTTCGTCTTGGAGCATCTCTCCAAGTTGCTCGCCAGACACATCTCGGGCCCGGCCCTGCTCAGTTTCCAACACGAGAGTGCCCGCTTCCGTGGACTCGTCGTACGCGCCGTGGCCGATGTAGTGGATCACATGGATGTCGTCTGGCTCCGAAATGCGCTTGCCCAAGCCGCCCAGGGTGGGGGTGCGTAGCCATGAGATGTCCACCACGCCAGCCTGTGTGAGCGGCTTCAGTGCCTTCTCCAGCTTTCTGCGTTCCTTCGCACTGTCCAGCTCGGGGTACCCGGTCGGATTACTGATGATGCCGAGTATGCGCATCGGAAGTTGGATGGGTTCGGGCCTGCTGGCTGTGCCGATGTCGAGCGATCTAACCACAGGAGTTCGTTCCGACTGTGAGAAGAACTTCGGCTGCTGGTACATCAACTCCCACGGAAAGCGCATGAGTTCCGGTGCGCCCGACAGGTGGAGCGAGATGCGTAGTCCACGATCCTGTCCCGACGCCGCGGCCTGGGCGGAAGTGACGATCCTGCCCACTTCGTCGGTCGCGACCGATGCAAATAGTCGGCCGCCGAGCTCCTTCAGTATTGCCCCCTGATCCATCCCGGCGCTTCGACGTTTGGCCAACCCGACTGCATTCACGTACGCGTCGAGTTCGTCGTAGCTGAGCGGAGGAACGTAGGCGGACGAGGCAGATCGGCCGTCATCGGTGCGAGCGAGGATCCGGTATCGACCATCTCCGATGCGGTCTATCCGCAGCGATAACTCGTCGTAAGAATCCACGCCCACGATTGCGCCTATCTGTCGGGTCCGGACCAGCGAAGCTTCAGTCGAAAATTTGCTTCCCCGGTGGTCTTGGCGATGATGAGGTTGGCGTCTGCGGACACCTTCACAGCGAACTCGACCTCCACTTCATCAGGGCCACTTCCGGTTCGCTTCACCTCAGCGGCGAAAGCCTCCGTCAGCGGCCCCAACTGCGCGACGACCTGCTTAAGGCTCTTCCCGGCGTCCGCTACGGCGCCATCGGCGATGCCCCCGCGACGGACCACGTCACCACCGCTGGATGTCACCTCTATGAGAATGCCGACCCCGTCGGCTCCGTCGAATCGAATTGCATCGCCCATGCTTCCCCCGCCCGCACGCGCTCGTTAATGCATGATGCACCCGTGAAAGTTGCTGCGCTAGACCGTGGCGCGCACACTAGGACGGATTATTCCCGCGCCAGACCTGCGAGGAGAACCGCTCTGGCTCGCCGGATCCACAGTCAGACGACGAACGGGAGCCGCATCGCCGGCGTGCATTTGGCCAAGCCGGCGGCGCGGTGCCTTCGCCCAGTCGTCGGGAGGCTGTTAAGCCGACCGGTCTGAACCGTTTTGGAAGCGCTGGGAGCCTGGCGAGTCGGTGGGTTGTGGGTGGACGAAGACGGGTCTCTGTGGCAGCCCGCTGAGGCTACATTTGGTCCCGGGGTCCACCGGCGCAATGAACGCTTCCCGCGCCACCCCGTGAGCCTCACGATCCAAGCGCGGACCATGGTGCGCCTCGACGATAGCGGGCTCCGTCGTCTTCTGTACGCCCAGCGCGGCGCGCTGTTCCCGGCGGTTTTCGTCCAAGGTGGGCGTTGGACTGAGCCGGGAACGAAAATGGTCGACGGGCTCAATGTCAGCGTCAATTCAGCTGCACCCAAGGACCCGAGCTTCTACAGCGGAACCATGCCCGTCAGCGCCGGCGACCCGGCCGAGTCGGTCGACCTCAAGTGGTACGTCTGGGACGAGGCACCGGATTCGGTCCGTGACCGCATATTCCGAGACGTCCGAGCCGCCATCGGGCGAGCGGAAGCATAGGCCCGGCGACGACTACGAGTGTCTCGGATCGCCCTACCGGGCTCCGCGGCGAGGGTGCTTGCCCGACGAATGAGGCGGTCCTAGTGCGACTCGGTCGCCGATGACGACGCGAGCCGCTGCAGCGTGCTGCAGCTCAGAGGGGGCGAGCGTCGGTATTGTGCCGCTCAGTGCGGGGGTTGATTCGCCAGACATTCGGGGGCCCTTCAGGCCCGGGAGTGCGGTGTACGAAGGTGAGTCGCTTGCTGCGGCGATGATGCCGCCGTGAAGTCCGACAGAGGCTTCGCACGCCAGATGCCCGTTTGGCCTGCCCGGACCATCCGCACGCTCAGATGCCTCACACGAAGCAGCACCAACGCTGATCCAGGAACCATCTCAGCGAAGAGAACTGCAATGCACGCAGGCACCATTGTGAAACAGCCTGGAGAATAAGCAATAGTCGGCGTACCCTCGATCTCATGCGAGGTGGTCTGGAGCGTTGGAAGAGGGGCGTCGACTCCCGCGGGGTTCGACACGCGATCTCCTACGCGCTCGAAGGAACCTGCGACGCACATCTGCAGCACACGTCCAGCATCGAGGCGCTCGAGCACTACAGCGACTCGATGGTGCAGCGCTTCGTAGTCGAGAACGGCGCAGTCTGCGCCGACGAGCTCACCGCGGGTGGTCTTCGGGTCTGGCTGACCGGGCATGATCCGGTCACGGGCGAGGAGCGGGGCAAGTCCCTCTTGCGTGCCGACGCCGACCTGCTTCTGGATGGCACGCTCAACCACCCCAAGTCGTACAGCATCGCCGCGCTTCTGCATCCAGAGTTGGCGGCCGAATTCGAAGGCCTGCAGGACCGCATCCGCGATCGCGTGATCGTTCTCTGGCAACGAGAGCTCAACGCACGGCGCGGCCACGGCGGACTCATCCGCGAGTCCATCGCCCGACTCGAGGTCGTCGAACTGCAGCACCGCCGCTCGCGCGCGCTCGACCCGCACGCTCATCGGCATCTGTGGCTGAACGTGAAGGTGTGCGGTGACGACGGCAAGTGGACCAACGTCGACTCCCGAGTAGCCATGAAGTTCCACACGGTTGTCAACGCCGAAGGGGAACTCGCCGCACGGACCGACCCCCAGTGGATTGCGGCGCTCGCCCGCCACGGCTACACGATCGGCGCGGACGGGGAGATCGTCGAATTGGCGTCCGCGGTCGCGCCCCTGTCCCGCCGGTCCGCACAGATCGAAGCGAATCGCGCTCAGCTGACCGCACAGTGGGAGGCCGCGCACAGCGGCCTGAAGCCCAGTGTCGGTGTCCTGCAGCAGATCGACCGCCAAGCATGGGCAGTCTCGCGCCCCAACAAGCCTGCCCTCCTCGACGAACAGTCCTGGGAAGCGGCCGTGCGCGACGAGCTAACGAGCATCAGCGGCAACATCGCCAACCCCCGCACTCCCACGGGCGTTACGGGCGTCGCGCCCGAGACTCTCGATATCGACCTGCTCGCAGCTTCCGCTGTCGTGGACGCCGACGCACGATCCACCGGATCGAGCGGCCGTTTCAGTAGGTACGATTTGCGAGCTGGAGCCATCAGAGCACTGTCGCGGGCAGGCGTTATTGCGAATCGCGACAGTCTCTCCGACGTCATTCACGACACCGTCGACAGAGCGCATCACCTCGTCATGAGCCTGTCGTCGGAGATCAGTGTGCCGGAGCATGTGAAGTCGTTGATGGCGACTGAGACGATGCGACTGAAGATCCGCCTCGCTGGCCAGTACGACGCGATCGCGAGCCCAGGCCGCTCGCTGTTGCCCGACGAACTCCGTCGAACGGCATCCGGGGATCTCGATGATCTCGACCCGCCTCAGACAGCCGCCGCGTGCGCGATCGCCGGAACCGCAGGACTCGTCACCGTGACGGGTCCGGCCGGCGCGGGGAAAACGACGATCCTTCGCGCCGCCCACAGCGCGTTGACCTTGCGGCGCCGTCGGATGCTGATCGTTGCGCCCACCCTCAAGGGGGCCTCCGTCGCCTCGCGTGAAACCGGTGCCGAGGCGTCGAGTCTGCACGCGCTCCTGTACGACTACGGGTACCGGTGGTCCACCGATGGAGCCGGCGCCCAGGTCTGGCACCGCCTCGCTCTCCATGAGGTCGACCACACCACAGGTGCACCCTACGACGGTCCGCAAAGGTACCCCCTGTGCGGCGGAGACCGCATCGTCGTAGACGAAGCCGGCATGGTGGACCTGCAGACAGCGAACGCCCTCGCAGAACTCGTCCTCGAGACGGGCGCCGGCATGGCGATGGTCGGCGACCCGCTGCAAGCATTGCCTGTCGGGCACGCCGGAGCGATGGCATCCGCGATCCGCCACGCATCGGCATCCGTAGAACTGGATACCGTGCATCGGTTCCAAGACCGCGACTACGCCGCCCTCACACTTCAGCTCAGGTCTCCCCGTGATCGCGTCCACGCTCTCGAGATCGCCGACACACTCGTGCGCCGCGGACATGTGCAACGCGTCGACGGCAACGACGAGTCCCGGGCAGCAATGGTGAACGGCTATTTCGCGGCCCGGTCCCGCGGTCAGCGGGTGGCGCTTGTGTGCGGGACGAACAATGAAGCGGACGCGGTCAACACCCAGATTCAGGATGGCCGCATCGACCGGGGCGAACTCGACCCGCGCACCATCGCGATGGGAATCGATGAGCAGCGTCTTCTGGTCGGCGACATGGTGCAAACTCGCCGAAACGATCGACGAACCGGTGTCGAGAATCGCGCCCAGTGGATCGTCGCCGGGATCGAACCCGACGCGATCTACCTCGTCTCGCCCGTCGACAGCGGCGAACTGCACCGGGTCAGTCGCGAATACGCGCTCGAACACATCCAGCTCTCCTATGCCTCGACAGTGCACGGGATCCAAGGCGAAACAACGGAGGTTGCAATCGTGGGTCCGGATGTTGACGCCGCCGGGCTCTATGTCGGGCTCACCCGTGGCCGTCACCACAATCGCGCCATCGTTGTCGCGACGACGGATGCCGCGGCGAGGAGCACGCTCGCCGCCTCCATGCTGCGCGGAACGACCGAGGTGACCATCGACGACTCGATTCGCGCGGTCGAGGCAGAGGTTCGACGAACCGCCCGAGAAGAGTCGATGCGGCCGCAAGGCTACGGCCCGACCAGCGGAAGTCACGTGGGCGTGTCGCGCTAAGCCAGCGCCCGCTAGATGCCGAGGCGGTTCCCGAAGTAACGCGTCCGTTAGTTCGGTTTAGCATTGTAAAACCAAACTAACAGGCGCCATACTTTCGGTATGAGCAATGGGTGGCCCGCGCACGGAGTAGCGAGTCTTCCTTGGCGCCAGACTGCGCGCGGCGGAACACGCGCGGACCGCACGATGCAATCCGTCGACGTCTCCATCCCGCCGTTCATCGCGAACCTCGACTACACCCCGTCACTGGCGCTCATCTCAGCGGCCGAGAGCGCACTCATCGTGATCGCCCGTGCCGACACCGACGCCGAGGGCAACTCCGTGGCACTCAGTCGATTCATGATCCGCACGGAGTCGGTGGCTTCATCGAAGATCGAACGAATCACCGCCAGCGCCGAAGACTACGCCCGAGCGATCGCGGGAAACCGGGCCAATTCGTCCGCCGCGAGCATGGTGGCCGCGAGTACGGCATTGCACCACATGGTGACAGTCGTGGGGGAGCGCGGCACCTTCACACTCGAGGATCTGCTCGATTCGCACCGCGCGCTCATGCGGGACGACCCTTACGAAGCGGACTATGCAGGTCGGATGCGGGACATGCAGAACTGGGTCGGAGGCTCGGATTACTCCCCTCGCGGTGCGCTGCATGTTCCACCGGCACCGGAGCGCGTCGAGCCGCTGATGCGCGATCTGCTGGACTACTTGAACCGCGATGACATACCGGTGCTCGTCCAGGCGTCGATCGCACATGCCCAGTTCGAGTCGATCCACCCGTTCACAGACGGCAACGGCCGTGTGGGACGTGCGCTCGTTTCGGCTTCGCTGCGACGGCGCCGCGTCACCAGGAACGCCGTCATCCCGCTGGCATCCGGCATTCTCGCGCGCCGCGACGACTACTTCACCGCGCTGGCCACGTACCGCGCCGGTGACCCAAGTCCACTCGCCGGCCTGTTCACTCGATCCGCACACGTCGCCGCCATCGAGTCACGTACATCGATCGAGCGCATCAAGCAGCTCCCAGAGGAATGGATGGCCGAGCTGAAGCCGCGCAAGGGGTCGGCGATCGGCAACCTTCTTCCTATGTTCTTCGACCACCCCGTGATGAACGCGGATGAACTCGAGCGCTACTCGGGCACGAAAACTGTGCAGACCTACGCCGCAATTGATCGCCTCGTCGAAGCGGGGGTGATCCGTGAGATCACCGGGAGGAAGAGGGATCGGGTATGGATGGCGTCCGACCTCCTCGGGGAGCTCGATGACCTCGACCGCCGCATCCAAGACGCGATGCGCTAACGAGTGCGGCTCCGGTGGCGGTTCGGCGAACACCGTCGAGAGCGCCCCATCCGTGACAACATTTTGACAACAAACGTCTCAGAATCGCCCCGATCGACCTGATTGAGAAAGGGCGAAAAAGCCCGGAATTACGCGGATTTCAACGAGCCGCCCGGCGGCTGAAAGGCCCGGGAGAGGTTTCCGGTACCAAAGGTCGCAGGTTCGATTCCTGTCGGGGGCACAACAGAAAGAATCCCAGGTTCGCCTGGGATTCTTCGTTTATCCGGCGGCGACGCCGCGGACCCGCCGGTCACGGCGCGACGGTCTCCTCGTCGTGCGGGGCGTCGGCCACGACCGCGGCCTGCTGCTCCATGCGCTCGATCGCGTCCGCGACGCGCCCGGCGAGGTACGCATGGCCGTCCGTCGACGGGTGGTCCCGCCCGATCGGGCCGGTGTCGATGACGTCGAGGTAGTTGGCCGTGGTGATCCAGTCCTCGGCGATGGGCGAGATGTACCACCAGCCGCGTCCGGCGGCGAGCTCGCTGAGCTCGGCATCGATGGCGCGCGTCGCGCTCTCGACCGGCAGCACCTGCGGCGAGGGGCCCAGGACGACGATCGTGGCCTCGGGGTAGCGGGCCTCGAGCGCGTCCCACGCGGCGGTCACGGCATCCCGGTAACCGGTCGGGTACAGCTTGCGGTCGTTGATCGAGCCTTCGACGATGATGAGGTCGGGGTCGAGCGCCGGGTCGAGGGCGGCGATGCGCTCGCCGTAGGCCGGACCGTCGAGGCCGGGCTTCAGGTACCCGCTGCCGCGCACGCCGTTCACGACGGTCTCGACGCCGAGCTCGTCGGCGAGCAGGTATGCGAAGCCGAGGGTCGGCACTGTCGCCGCCGACCCGTAGACCCACGAGTCGCCGAACACGAGCACGCGCGCGTCGTCTTCGAGCACGAGAGGGGCGGGCGGAGCGGATGCCGCGACCGCGGCATCCCCTTCCGCCACAGCCACCGGGGCCACCGGCTCGGGCGCGCCCCAGGGTCGCAGGACCGCTACCGCGCACACCGCAGCGACGGCCAGCGCAGCGCCCAGCAGGGGGAGCCACAGCCGCCGTGCGCGAGTGCGGCCGGGCGCGTGCATGAGAAGAGGGTAAGTCATCGTTCGGGGAACACCGAACACGCGCCGTGAACAGGGGAATCCCTGGGGCGGATCCTGAGGTTCCGCACCATGGTCGGCCGCCCGTCGCCGAGCCTGTGGAACTCCGTGCCGGACAGCCTTCCCGGCGTGCGAGGATACTTCGGTGCAACGCGTCGTGACCGCTGAGATGGACCTCGAACTGGGGGCATCCGTCGACCTCATCTTCCAGATCGCGGCCGCCCAGGCAGTGCCGATCTCGAACGAGCAGCTGACGTTCACCCAGGGCGATCGCGTGTACACGCCGACCGAGATCGTCGACCAGTCCGGGAGCAGGCTGCACCGCCTCACGGGCGAGCCCGGTCGCCTCGAGATCCGCTACGAAGCGACCGTCGACGGCCAGGCGTCGACGAGCCGCACGAGCGACCTCGAGGCCATCACCTACCTCCGCCCGAGCCGCTACGCGCAGTCCGACGAGGTGTTCCAGCAGGCCCGCCGGCAGTTCAAGGGACTCTCCGGCCACGACCTCATCGCGGCGGTGTCGGAGTTCGTCTCGACGAGCACGACGTACACCCCCGGCCTCAGCCAGGGCACCGACAGTGCCGTGACCACCCTCATGACAGGGCAGGGCGTGTGCCGCGATTACGCGCACGTCGTGATCGCCCTGCTGCGAGCGATGGACATGCCGGCGCGCTACGCCGCCTGCTACGCGCCCGGATTGCGCCCCATGGACTTCCACGCCGTCGCCGAGGCATACCTGGACGGCGCCTGGTATGTGATCGACGCCACGCGGCTGTCGAACCGGCGGTCGCTGGTGCGCATCGCGACGGGACGGGATGCCGCGGACTGCGCCTTCCTCAGCTACCACGGCGGCTACGTCGGGCTGACGCGCCTGCATGTCGACGCATGGGCGGTCCCCGATGCGGCGCCCCTCGATGGACTGGCAGCCCTCCCGGCCGATCAGCCGGCCGTGGCCGGCTCGCCGGCCGCGATCGGAGAGGGCGTCTGGACCGATCCGGCTCTCGACGACTTCGGCGCGCTGGTGCAGATCTCCTGACGCCCCGCACGGCGTGAGCGAGTCGCCGGCTGACGCGCGCCGGACGCTCGCGACAGAACGTTCGGGACCCGGCGAATAGACTGGTGCGGTTATGAATCCCGAAGCCCTCTCCGTCGCCCTGCTCGCCGTCGTCGCCCCGCTCGCCGAGGCCCGACGACCCGGTGCGGCCGAGGGGCTCACCCCTGCCGACCTGCCGCTCGAGCGGCCCAAGAACCGTGACCACGGCGACTGGTCCTCCAATGCGGCACTCAAGCTGGCGAAGACCGTCGGTGCCGACCCGCGCGAGTTCGCCGCCGACATCGCTGCCGGCCTGGCCGCGGTCGACGGCGTCGCCGGTGTAGAGGTCGCGGGTCCCGGCTTCATCAACATCCGGCTGGATGCCGCGGCCGCCGGTGTGCTCGCGAAGACCATCGTCGATGCCGGCGCGGCGTTCGGCACCAACGAGTCGCAGCGCGGGAACACGATCAACCTCGAGTTCGTCAGCGCCAACCCGACCGGGCCGATGCACATCGGCCACACCCGGTGGGCGGCGCTCGGCGACTCCCTGGCGCGCCTGCTGCTGGCCAGCGGCGCCACCCTCGTCCGGGAGTTCTACGTCAACGACGCCGGTGCGCAGATGGACCGGTTCGGCCGCTCCGTTCTGGCGGCCGCGAAGGGTGAGCCGACCCCCGAGGGCGGCTACCCGGGTTCCTACATCGACGACCTGGCGCAGCGCGTCCTCTCCGCGGTGCCCGACCTGCTGTCTCTCCCGGCCGACGAACAGGCGGCGGTGGCGCGCGACCGCGCGTACGAGCTGCAGCTCGGCGACCTGCAGGCGTCGCTGGAGAAGTTCAACGTCCACTTCGACGTCTTCTTCAGCGAGCGCACGCTGCATGCGAAGGGACCGGGTGGCGAGCCCAGCCTCGTGGACGAGGCGGTGGACCGTCTGCGCGAGCAGGGCCACGTCTTCGACGAGGACGGCGCCGTGTGGGTCCGCACCACCGACTTCGGCGACGACAAGGACCGGGTCATCCGCCGCTCCAACGGCGAGTACACCTACTTCGCCGCGGACGCGGCCTACTACCTCAGCAAAGGCGACCGCGGCTTCGCGCACAAGATCTACCTGCTCGGCGCCGATCACCACGGCTACGTCCACCGTCTGAAGGCGCTCGCCGGCGCGGCAGGCGATGATCCCGAGAAGGACATCGAGGTGCTCATCGGCCAGCTCGTGTCGGTCAACGGGGCGCGCCTCTCCAAGCGCGCGGGCAACATCATCGAGCTCGACGACCTTCGCGACTGGATCGGCACCGATGCGCTGCGGTACTCGCTCGCGCGCTACCCCGCCGACTCGCCGCTGACCCTGGATCCCGAGATCCTCCGCAAGCGCACGAACGACAACCCGGTCTTCTACGTGCAGTACGCGCATGCGCGCACCCACAACGTCGGACGCCACGCCGCGGCGTCCGGAGTCGATCGCTCGCAGTTCGCACCCGAGCTGCTCACGCACGAGACCGAGTCGGCGCTCCTCGGCGCGCTGCAGGAGTTCCCGCGCATCGTGGGGTTCGCGGCCGAGGTGCGCGAGCCGCACCGGGTCGCCCGCTATCTCGAGGAGCTCGCCGGGCTGTATCACCGCTGGTACGACAACTGCCGCGTGATCCCCCTGGGCGACGAGCCCGTGGAGCCCGTCCATCGCACGCGTCTGTGGCTCAACGACGCCACGGGACAGGTTCTGCGCAACGGGCTCGACCTGCTCGGTGTCACCGCACCGGAACGGATGTAGACATGTCTCACGGCGACACGCAGGCGACGGAACCCCTTCCCGACGGAATGGTGCCCGCCGCCGAGCCGGCTCCCCGGCGCCGCGTGTGGCCGTGGATCGTGGCCTTCGCGATCGTCGCCGTGCTGGCGGTCGCCGCCTGGTTCGCGGCGGAGGCGATCGCGCGTCAGATCGTGACGGGCGTGGTGCGCGACCAGGTGCGCACGCAGCTGTCGCTGCCGGCCGATCAGCAGATCGACGTCGATGTCGCCGGAGCGGTGATCCCTCAACTCATCGGCGGCAGCATCGACGACCTCACGATCGCGTCCGACGACGTCACCTTCGGTGGCGTCACCGGCGACGTCACGGTGACGGCTCACGATGTGGCGGTGCGGGGCGACGGCGAGATGAGCGGCGCCACGGCGACCGTGTCGCTCGACGAGTCGCAGCTGCAGACGCTGCTGTCGACCGTCGAGGGCTTCCCCGCCGACACCGTCGGGCTGGCAGCTCCCAACGTCACCATGTCGCTGGACCTCCAGCTGTTCGGCGTCGCGATCCCCATCGGAGTCGCCCTCACACCGACCGCGGCCGACGGACAGGTCGTGCTCTCGCCCGCGTCGCTGCAGCTCGGCGGCTCGGAGGTGACCGCCGACGCGCTGCGCGACCAGTTCGGCAGGCTCGCCGACACCGTGTTGCGCGACTGGAACGTGTGCATCGCGCAGTACCTCCCGGCCGGCGTGGTGCTCACGGGCGTCGAGGTGGACGGCGACCTCCTGGTGGCCGATTTCGACGTCGACGGCTCGATCGCCACCGATCCCGCGCTGCAGGAGAACGGCACCTGCGCCTGAGCGGCCGCACGGCGTCACACGACACGAGGGGCCGGAGTCGTGTGCCCTAGACTTCTAGCACCGCCGGAGACCCGTGTCACCGCCAGAGCGTGACCCCTCCAGCAGGCAGAGCCGTACCACCATCCCCGGACGGCCACGCGTCGAAGCTCCCACCGATTGGTCCACCGTGTCCGCCGACCCGCATACCCGCTCCGTCGTTCCCGCATGGCTGGAGCGTCCCGACGACGCCAACGCCCTCGCCCCCGCGGTGTGGCCGGCGGCGGCCACCCGTGACGCGGCCGGTGTCCTCGAGCTCGGCGGGATCACCGCGACGGCGCTTCGCGAGCGCTTCGGCACGCCGCTCTACGTCATCGACGAAGACGAGGTGCGCGCGACCGCGCGGCGCGCGCTGGACGCCTTCCGTGCCGCGGCCGCGCTGCACGGCGCACAGGCCCGCGTCTACTACGCCGGCAAGGCGCTCCTGACCGCCGAGGTGGTGCGATGGGTGACCGACGAGGGGCTCGCCGTCGACGTCTGCACCGGCGGTGAGCTGGCGCTCGCGCTGGCGGCGGGAGCCGACCCTGCCCGACTCGGCTTCCACGGCAACAACAAGTCGGTGCCCGAGCTCGAGCGCGCCGTCGAGGCGGGCGTCGGGTCCATCGTCATCGACAGCCTCATCGAGATCGAGCGGCTGGGTGCCATCGTCCAGCGCCGAGGTGCGTCGCAGGCGGTGCTGCTGCGGGTCAACAGCGGCGTGCACGCCGAGACGCACGACTTCCTCGCGACGGCCCACGAAGACCAGAAATTCGGCTTCACGCTGACGGATGCCGCCGCCGCCGCCGCCCGCATCCGCGAGCTGGACGGTCTCCAGCTCGTGGGCCTGCACTGTCACATCGGCTCGCAGATCTTCGGCACCGCCGGCTTCGAGGAGTCCGCCGCGCGCCTCGTCGAGCTGCACGCCGAGCTGCGCCAGGGCGGCGAGCTGCCGGTGCTCAACCTCGGCGGCGGCTTCGGCATCGCCTACACGTCGGTCGACGACCCCACGCCGATCGAGGAGCTCGCGTTCGGCATCGCCGAGGCGGTGGCGCAGCAGTGCGAGGTGCGCGGCATCCCGGTTCCGAACCTCGCGTTCGAGCCGGGCAGGGCGATCGTCGGCCGCGCGGGCGTGACCCTGTACGAGGTGGGCACGACCAAGCCGGTCGCCCTCGGCGGCGACGTCAGCGGCGACGGCCTGACGCGCCTGTACGTCAGCGTCGACGGCGGCATGAGCGACAACGCCCGCCCGGCCCTGTACGGCGCCCAGTTCTCGGCGCGCATCGCATCGCGCGCGAGCGACGCCGATCCCGCCCTCGTGCGCGTCGTCGGAAAGCACTGCGAGTCGGGCGACATCGTGGTCGACGCGGAGTACCTCCCCGGCGATGTGTCACCCGGCGATCTGCTCGCCGTGCCCGCGACCGGCGCCTACTGCTTCTCGCTCGCGAACAACTACAACTACGTCCCGCGCCCGCCCATCGTGGCGCTGCGCGGGGGAGAGGCGCGCGTCATCGTGCGCGGCGAGACGATCGACGATCTGCTCGCCCGCGATGCCGGCCTCGCCGCGACCGTGTTCGATGCTGGGCGTCCTCTTCAGGACGCACCGATGGAAGGGACCGCATGACCGACTACCGCCGACTCCGCGTCGCGCTGCTGGGGGCCGGAGCCGTCGGCTCGCAGGTCGCCGCGCTGCTGCGCCAGCACGCCGACGAGCTCGCCGACCGGGCAGGAGCGCGGCTCGAGCTGGTCGGCATCGCGGTGCGCGACGTCGACGCCAAGCGCGACGTCGATCTGCCGTCCGAGCTGTTCACGACCGACGCGGACTCGCTGATCGTCGGCTCCGACATCGTCATCGAGCTCATGGGCGGCATCGAGCCGGCGCGCAGCTACCTGCTGCACGCGATCAACTCGGGTGCCGACGTCGTCACCGCCAACAAGGCGCTCCTGGCCACGCACGGTCCCGAGATCTTCGACGCGGCCGACCAGGTCGGCGCCGAGGTCTACTACGAGGCGGCAGCCGCCGGCGCGATCCCGATCATCCGCCCGCTCCGCGACTCGCTCGCGGGCGATCGCGTCCAGCGCATCATGGGCATCGTCAACGGCACGACGAACTACATCCTCGACCGCATGGACACGGAGGGCGCCGAGTTCTCCGACGTGCTCGCCGACGCGCAGCGCCTCGGGTACGCCGAGTCCGACCCGACGGCCGACGTCGAAGGCTACGACGCCGCTCAGAAGGCTGCGATCCTCGCGAGCCTCGCCTTCCACACCACGGTCCCGCTCGAGGCGGTGCACCGCGAAGGCATCACCGCCATCGACTCCTCCATGATGGATGCCGCGCGCCACGCCGGGTATGTCATCAAGCTGCTCGCCGTCTGCGAGCGCCTCACCGAGGCATCCGGAGAATCCATCTCGGTGCGGGTCTATCCCGCGCTCATCGACCGCGCGCACCCGCTCGCCAGCGTGCACGGCGCCAACAACGCGGTGTTCGTGCAGGCCGAGGCCGCCGGCAACCTGATGTTCTACGGCGCGGGCGCCGGCGGCGTGCAGACCGCATCGGCCGTCCTCGGCGATGTGGTGTCGGCGGCGCGCCGTCACATCGCGGGCGGGGTGGGCGTCGGCGAGTCCACGCTCGCGAATCTCCCCATCGTGCCCGTCGGCCGTGTCACCACGCGCTACCAGATCACGCTCGAGGTCGACGACCAGCCGGGAGTGCTCGCGACGGTCGCCGGCATCCTCAGCGACGGGCGCGTCTCGATCGCCACCGTCGAGCAGACGGTCGTGGAGTCGGGCGAGGGCGAGGGCGGCGTGGCCCGACTGGTGATCGGCACGCACAAGGCGTTGGAGCAGGACCTCAGCGAGACGGTGGACCGACTGGCCGCCAGCGGCGTGGTGGAACGCGTCGTCTCGGTTCTGCGGGTCGAAGGCAACTGACGGGTCTGAAGGAGACTGACATGGCACATGTTTGGCGCGGAGTCCTCCGCGAATACGCAGATCGCCTCGGCGTGACGGACACCTCGACCGTGGTCACGCTGGGAGAGGGCGGCACGCCGCTGCTGCCCGCCCCGGCGCTGTCGCGTCGCACCGGCACCGACGTGTGGGTGAAGTTCGAGGGCATGAACCCGACGGGCTCGTTCAAGGACCGCGGCATGACGGTCGCCGTCTCGCGCGCGATCGATCACGGCGCCAGGGCCGTCATCTGCGCGTCGACCGGCAACACGTCGGCCTCGGCCGCGGCCTACGCCGCGCACGCCGGCATCACGGCGGCAGTGCTCGTCCCTGAAGGCAAGATCGCCATGGGCAAGCTCAGCCAGGCCGTCGCCCACAACGGCCGTCTGATCCAGATCCGCGGCAACTTCGACGACTGCCTCGAGATCGCACGCGAGCTCGCCGACAACTACCCGGTGCACCTGGTCAACTCGGTCAATCCCGACCGGATCGACGGCCAGAAGACCGCCGCCTACGAGGTCGTCGAGCAGCTGGGCGACGCGCCCGACTTCCACTTCATCCCCGTCGGGAACGCGGGCAACTACACCGCCTACACGCGCGGCTACCGCGAAGAGGCCGACGCCGGCGTCTCGACACGAATTCCCCGCATGTTCGGCTTCCAGGCCGAGGGCTCGGCGCCGCTCGTGCGCGGCGAGGTCGTGCGCAACCCCGAGACGGTGGCCAGCGCCATCCGCATCGGCAATCCCGCATCCTGGGACCTCGCCCTCGAGGCGCGCGCCGCGACCGACGGCTACTTCGGCGCCATCGACGACGACCGCATCCTCGCCGCGCAGAAGCTCCTCGCAGGCGAGGTCGGCATCTTCGTCGAGCCGGCGTCGGCGATCAGCGTCGCAGGGCTCCTCGACCGCGTCGAGGCCGGCGTCGTGCCGCAGGGCGCTCGCGTCGTGCTGACGGTCACCGGCCACGGTCTCAAGGACCCGCACTGGGCGCTGCGCAACGCGGACGGCTCGGAGGTCGAGCCCACCGTGGTCGACGCCACGACGTCGGAAGTGGCATCCGTCCTCGAACTGGCGCCCGCCGCCCAGCCTGCCGAAGCCCAGGGACCGCGGGCGTGACCGCAGCCGTCGTGCCCGCGTCCGGCTCGAGTGCCCTCGCTGGGCGCCGGGTCGTGGTGCGGGTTCCGGCGACGAGCGCGAACCTCGGACCGGGCTTCGACACGCTCGGCCTGGCGCTCAGCCTCTACGACGAGCTCGACGTGACCGCGCTGCCCGAGGGGCAGCTCGAGATCGAGGTCGAGGGGGCGGGCGCCGCTGACGTGCCGCGCGACGCGTCGCACCTGGTGGTGCGGGCGATCGCCTACGCGTACGAATCCGCCGGGCGACGGATGCCGGGGCTCCGCCTCGTCGCCCGCAACGTCATCCCGCACGGGCGCGGACTCGGCTCCTCGGGTGCCGCGGTGGTCTCGGGCCTGCTGGCGGCCAGGGGCCTGCTCGAGGGCGATGTGGAGCTCGGTCCCGATGCTCTGCTGCGACTGGCGACCGAGCTCGAGGGCCACCCCGACAATGTCGCGCCCGCGCTGTTCGGCGGTCTCACGATCGCCTGGGTCGACGACGGCGGACCCCAGCACAAGAAGCTGCTGGTCCACCGCGGAGTGTCGCCCCTCGTGCTCGTGCCCGAGTTCACGATGTCGACCAAGCTCGCGCGCAGCCTGCAGCCCACACAGGTGCCGCGCGAGGACGCCGTCTTCAACGTCTCTCGTTCGGCGCTGCTCATCGCGGCCCTCACTCAGAGCCCCGAGCTGCTGCAGGCGGCCACCGAGGACAAGCTGCACCAGAACTACCGTGCGAGCGCCATGCCCGAGACCGACGGTCTCGTGCGGGCGCTGCGCGCGCAGGGCTTCGCGGCGGTCGTGTCAGGGGCGGGGCCGAGCGTGCTCGTCCTCGCCGACGGCCCGGGGCGGCGCCTCGAGGCGGCGGCTCTCGCGGCCGCCGTGACCGACACTCCCTGGGAGGCGCTCATGCTCGCCGTCGACTTCAAGGGTGGTACAGTGAGGGAGTACGCGGAGGGTTCCACGTAATACGTGAATCTGGCCTCCGTCGCAAATCTGCGAAACCACCGCACGGCATTCTGACCTGCCGACGTCCGCTGAGCACCCTCGCGGTCCCTCACCCCGTCGGCGGGTGTTTCGACAGGCGTGACAACTGATCGAGACGGGCAGACGCCACCCGCAGTGCTGTGCGATCGTGCACAATCGTTCGTTTTTCACAAGGGAGAACTCGTGGAGTCCATCTCCGAGGTCCATGCCGACGTTCCGGCCGACGAGCGCGCGGAAGCGCCCGAGGCTGTCGAGAACGCCGAGACCATCGAAGCCCCGGCCGAGGCCGTGGCAGACGACGCCGTGATCGAGGCCGTCGTCGAAGAGGCTGTGGCCGAAGCCATCGTGGCTGATGCCGTCGCCGACGAGGCGGTCGTCGAGGCGGTCGCCGCCGAAGCGGTCGCCGAAGAGGCTGTCGCCGAGGCGATCGTCGCCGAGGATGCCGGCGATCCGGGCGCCGCCGAGGCCGCCGAGGCCGTGGCCGAAGAGGCCGTCGCCGAGGCGATCGTCGCCGACGCGGTCGCGGAAGAGGCTGTCGCTGAAGCGGCTGTCGCCGACGCCGTGGCCGCCGAGGTCGTGGCGGAAGCGGTGGCCGAGGCCCCCGCGAAGGCGCCGCGCAAGCGCGCGCCGCGCCGTGCCAAGAGCTCGGATGTCCCCCCGGCCGAGCCTGTCGAGGCTCCCGCGGAGGCTCCGGTCGAGGCGGCACCCGCCGAGGCGGCACAGGCCGACGTCGCACAGGCGGAGGTCGCGCAGGCGGACGCCGCAGCCGATGTCGCGCCGACCGACACCGAGGCAGCCCCTGCGGCTGCCGGCCCGCGGCGTCGCCAGGGTCGCGGCAGCGCGCAGGCGCGGTCTGCGGAGGGTACAGAGGCCGCGACCGCCGAGGAGGCACCCGCCGCCGAGTCGACCGATGGCGTCGAGCAGCCTGCCGAGCAGTCCGGCGAGGGCGAGAACGACGGCGCCGAGGCGTCAGGTCGTGGACGCAGCCGCAGCCGGAGCCGCAGCCGCAACCGCAACACCCAGGGTGGTCAGAACCAGAACGCCCAGGGTGGTCAGAACCAGAACGCCCAGAACCAGGGCGGTCAGGGCGCTCAGTCGCAGAACGCCCAGGGTGGTCAGAACCACAACGCGCAGCCGGCGACCGAGTCCAAGGGCGAGGCCCTCGAGGACGACCAGCAGTCGCAGGGCAACGGGCGTGGCCGCCAGCGCAACAAGCGCCGCGGCACGCAGGCGACCGGTGACGAGTTCGACACCGAGATCGGCGAGGACGACGTCCTCATCCCGATCGCCGGCATCCTCGACGTGCTCGACAACTACGCGTTCGTCCGCACCTCCGGCTACCTGCCCGGCCCGAGCGACGTCTACGTCTCCCTCGGCCAGGTCAAGAAGTACAACCTGCGCAAGGGCGACGCCGTCGTGGGTGCGATCAAGCAGCCGCGCGAGGGCGAGCAGTCCAGTCGCCAGAAGTACAACGCGCTCGTCAAGGTCGACGCGGTCAACGGTCTGTCGGTCGACGACGCCGCGACCCGGGTGGAGTTCGGCAAGCTGACGCCGCTGTACCCGCAGGAGCGTCTGCGCCTCGAGACCGGCCCCGAGAAGCTGACGCAGCGCATCATCGACCTCGTCGCGCCGATCGGCAAGGGTCAGCGCGGTCTCATCGTCGCGCCGCCCAAGGCGGGCAAGACGATCGTGCTGCAGCAGATCGCCAACGCGATCTCGACCAACAACCCCGAGGTCCACCTCATGGTCGTGCTGGTCGACGAGCGGCCCGAAGAGGTCACCGACATGCAGCGCACGGTCAAGGGCGAGGTCATCGCGTCGACCTTCGACCGTCCGGCCGAGGACCACACCACCGTCGCCGAGCTCGCCATCGAGCGCGCGAAGCGCCTGGTGGAGCTGGGTCGCGATGTCGTCGTGCTGCTGGACTCGATCACGCGTTTGGGCCGTGCGTACAACATCTCGGCGCCCACCTCGGGCCGTGTGCTCACCGGTGGCGTCGACGCGTCGGCACTGTATCCGCCCAAGCGCTTCTTCGGCGCCGCACGCAACATCGAGAACGGCGGATCGCTCACGATCCTCGCGACCGCGCTTGTCGAGACCGGCTCCAAGATGGACGACGTGATCTTCGAGGAGTTCAAGGGCACCGGCAACAGCGAGCTGCGCCTGTCGCGCCAGCTCGCCGACAAGCGCATCTTCCCGGCGGTCGACGTCAACGCGTCGAGCACCCGCCGCGAGGAGATGCTGCTCTCGCCCGACGAGGTCAAGATCACCTGGAAGCTGCGTCGCGCGCTGGCGGGTCTCGACCCGCAGCAGGCGCTCGAGGTCGTGCTCGGCAAGCTGAAGGAGACGTCGTCGAACGTCGAGTTCCTCGTGCAGATGCAGAAGTCGATCCCGGCTCCCACCACCGGTCACAGCGGCGGACGCAGCCACGCGGACGACAACAGCATCCGCTGATCCCCGATGGTCGAACCCGCGATGTTCGATTCCGTCCGGGCGCTGATCGACGAGCACCGCGCGGTGCAGGAGGAGCTCTCCGACCCCGCGGTGCACGCCGATGCCGCGCGCGCCAAGCGCGTCAACCGGCGCTACGCCGAGCTGTCGCGCATCGTGAAGGCGCACGAGGACTGGCTGGCGGCATCCGATGATCTGGATGCCGCCCGCGAGCTCGCCCGTGACGACGAGGCGTTCGCCGAAGAGGTGCCCGCCATGGAGGCGCGCCTCGGCGAGACGCAGGAGCGGCTCCGCCGCCTGCTGATCCCGCGCGACCCCGATGACGCGCGCGACGTGATCATGGAGATCAAGCAGGGTGAGGGCGGCGCCGAGTCGGCGCTGTTCGCCGCCGATCTGCTGCGCATGTACCTGCAGTACGCCGCGTCGAAGGGCTGGAAGACCGAGCTCCTCGAGCGCAACGAGTCCGACCTCGGCGGCTACAAGGACGTCCAGGTCGCGATCAAGGGCTCCTCGTCCGATCCCGCTCAGGGCGTCTGGGCGCACCTGAAGTACGAGGGCGGTGTGCATCGCGTGCAGCGGGTGCCGGCGACCGAGTCGCAGGGGCGGATCCACACGTCGACCACCGGGGTGCTGGTGTTCCCCGAGGTCGACGAGCCCGAAGAGATCCACATCGACCCGAACGACCTAAAGATCGACGTGTTCCGCTCGTCGGGTCCGGGCGGTCAGTCGGTCAACACGACCGACTCGGCGGTGCGCATCACCCACGTGCCGAGCGGGATCGTCGTGTCGATGCAGAACGAGAAGTCGCAGCTGCAGAACCGCGAGGCCGGCATGCGCGTGCTGCGCGCACGCCTGCTCGCCAAGCAGCAGGAGGAGCTCGACGCGGCGGCGTCCGATGCCCGTCGCTCGCAGATCCGCGGCATGGACCGGTCCGAGCGCATCCGCACGTACAACTTCCCCGAGAACCGCATCGCCGACCACCGCACCGGCTACAAGGCGTACAACCTCGACCAGGTCATGGACGGCGCCCTCGAGCCGATCATCGAGTCGGCGATCGCCGCCGACGAGGAGGCGCGCCTCGCCGCCCTCGGCGGCGACGCCTGACCCGCGCCGCGCCGCCCCGGCGGCGCCTGACCCGCGCCGCCCCGGCGGCGACGCCTGACGCGCGCCGCCCTCTGTGTTCTCCTCCGTTCGCCGGCGCGGCGGTTCATCTCCGTCGAACGCTGCCAGCGGCGCCTCCACCGCGGCATTCGACGGAGACGAACCCCGGTGTGCCGGGAGGCCCCGCCCCGCGCGAACCTACGCGCCGGTCCTGGGTGAACGCAGGGCAGGGGGCAAGACAGCGACGAGAGGGGCTGTGGAGAACGCCGATCGGGCCGCGCGGATGTGCGCGAGAGTGAGGGGATGCCGCGCCACGCCCTTCCGCAGGAGATGGGACTCTCGTTCCGCGTGGGGGAGGCGCGGCGTGCGGGGGTCCGCCGCGCGCGCCTGGACGCGCCCGACCTCGAGCGGATCTTCCACGGCGGGAGGGTCCGGCGCGAGCGGTTCGGCGTCGCGGACGACGAACCTCCGTGGGTGCGCGAACGCCACGACCTCGAGCGAAGGATCGCCGCGTACCTTCCGCTCCTTCCCGCGGGCGCCTTCTTCACCGGCCCTACCGCGGCCCATCTCTGGGAGGCGCCCCTTCCGATGGGCATCCACGACAGGTTGCATGTCGCGGTCCACCATCCCCGGACGGCTCCGCTTCGCGCCGGCATCCGTGGTGTGCAGGTGCTTCCGCGTATGGCTCGCGTGGTGACGCGGCACGGCATCCCCGTGACGGATCCGGGCACGACCTGGGCATCGCTCGGAGGCACGCTCGGACTCTACGACCTCGTCGCGGTGGCGGATGCGCTCATCCGCGTGCCGCGCCACCCGGGCGGCTTCCGGCCTCCCGAGCGTGCGCCGTTCGCCTCTCGAGAAGACCTCGCGTTCGCACTCGCCGCCGGCCGGCGCCGCGGGGCGCCGCTGCTTCGTGCAGCGCTCGAGCGGGCTCGCACCGGAGCGTCGAGCCGGCAGGAGTCGCGCTTGCGCCTCGTTCTCGTCGACGGCGGGCTTCCCGAGCCCGTGCTCGACCACGACGTCTTCGGCCCGCTGGGCTTCGTCGGCTGCCTCGACGCCGCCTACCCCGACCGACGAGTGGGCATCGAGTACGAGGGCGACGGACACCTGACCCGTGCGCAGCTCGAGCGCGACATCGACAAGTACGAAGCACTCGCCGCGCTGGGATGGCGCATCGTGCGGCTCACCAGCCATCACATCGACCGGGCGCCGGGCGAGGCCGTGCGTCGCGTCCGCGCCGCCCTCTCCCAGCACCGCTGAGCCCGCCCTCTCCACCTCACCTCAAGAAGCCCTGCTTCATCTCCGTCAATTGCGCACGCTACGCCCTGTCGCAACGTCATTCGACGGAGATGAACACACGGTTGAGCGGGCGGAACCCGAGGGGGAGGGATGCTGCGGGGGAGGGATGCCGCGGCGCTAGGGTGAGGGCGTGCTCACGTTCCTCATCCGCGCCCTGATCTTCCTCGTGTCGGCGGCGCTCGGCCTCATCGTCGCCGACCTGATCCTGCCGGGCTTCACCCTCCACTGGGACGACTGGTGGGGCATCGTCCTCGCGGTCGTGATCTTCGCGGTGCTGCAGAGCATCCTGGCGCCCTGGTTGTTCAAGATCACGCGGCGCCATGCCAACGCGCTCATCGGCGGCATCGGCCTGCTCTCTACCTTCGTCGCACTTCTCATCGCGGTGCTGATCCCGGCAGCCGGCATCGGCATCAACGGCCCCGTGGCGTGGATCATCGGGACGCTCATCGTCTGGCTGGTGACGGCGCTCGCGACGTGGCTGTTGCCTCCCCTGTTCATCAAGAACAAGGTGCAGGACCGCCGCAGCTGACGACCAAAATAGGGATTCCTCCCGATCCCCGGCGGCCTCCTGAGGCACCAGGCTGATGGGATGATGGGCGGTATGCAGATCGGCCGCGTTCCCCTCGTCGGTCGCCAAGCGGATCTCGATGCGCTGCGCGCCGAGATGGCCGCCGTGGATGAGCGCGGGCGAGCCGTCGTCGTGTCGGGTGATGCCGGCATGGGCAAGACGCGTCTTCTGCGCGACTTCACGGAGTCGCTCGACGACGGGGTCATCGTCGTGCGCGGCGCGTCCGTCGACTCGGGTTCGGGTCCGGCGCCCCTCACTGCCGTCACCGATCTGCTGCGTGATCTCGTCGATGCGCTCGGAGCGGATGCCGTGCGCGAGGCGGCCGGGCCGGCCGGCGACGCACTCGGTGTGCTCGTTCCCTCGCTGGCCGAGACCGCCGGCGATGCCGAGCGGCTCGCGGATGTCGTCGTCGAGCTGTTCTCGGAGCTCTCGCGCACCCACCGCCTGGTCGTCGTCATCGAAGATCTGCACTGGTCCGACAGCACGACGTGCGAGATCGCTGCCCGGCTGGTACGGCGCGCTGCCGCACTTCCGCTGTTCGTGCTGCTGACGTATCGCACCGACGACGTCGGCCGGCGGCATCCGCTGCGCCCCGTGCTGGCTGAACTCGACCGCGCCCGGCTGCTCACGCATCGCCCGCTCGCGCGTCTCAGCCCCGCCGAGGTCGGCGCGCTCGCCACGGCGGTGCACGGCGACACGCTCGCCGCCGACGTGCTGCACGACATCGCGGCGCGCAGCGAGGGCATCCCGTTCTATGTCGAGGAGCTGGCGAGCTTCTCGAACGAGCGACTGCCGGTATCGCTGCGTGATGTGCTGCTGCTGCGCTACGAGCGATTGGATGCCGAGGCCCGGCGTTTCACGCGGGTACTCGCCACCGGCGGGGTGGAGGTGCCCGACCCCGTGCTTCGGGCGGTCTTCGGGGGCGACGAGTCGGAGCTGGAATCCGCGGTCCGCTGTGCCGTCGACGCGCAGGTCGTCGTCGTGCGGGGCGACGCGTACGCGTTCCGCCACGCCCTCATGCAGGAGGCGGTGTACGCCGAACTCCTTCCCACTGAGCGCACGCGCCTGCATACCGCGTACGCGACGGCGCTGGAGGCAGCGGAGCCCACCGCCCGGGTCCTTGCCGACATCGCACACCACTGGCTGGCCGCGCACGTCCCCGATCGGGCGCTGTCGGCGGCTGTGGCGGCGCAGCGCGCCGCGAGCGCGGCATCTGCATGGTCCACGGCAGCAGAGGCGGGGGAGCGGGCCATGGAGCTGTGGAGCGCCGTGGCCGATCCGGAGGCGGTCAGCGGGATGTCGCGCGTCGAGGTGCTGCGGCTCACGGCGGCCGCGCTCCTGTCGGCGAACCGGAACGACCGTGCGCTCGCCTTCGCACGGGAGGCGGTCGCCCTCTGGCCGGAAGAGGACGTGGTCGGACGTGCCGCGATGCTCGGCGAACTCGCCGCCATCGAGTTCCAGGCCGGCGTATCGCACGGCGTCGAGAGCATCGAGCAGGCGCTGGCGATCCTGGGAGACGATCAGCGCCACGACGTGCAGCGGGCGGGACTGCTCCTCGATTCGGCGCGTGTGCACATGCTCAACGGGCGTCACGGCTTCGGCGCCGAGGTCGCGGCGCGGGCGGCCGCCACGGCGGAATCCGGAGCGGCCGCCGGGGACCGCTTCGCCGCGGAGATCATGGTGCAGGCGCTGCTGATCGCGGCCACCTGCCGCACGACGGCCGGCGACGCGAGCGGCCTTGCGCTGTTCGCCCAGGCGCGCGCCCAGGCGGGCGGCTTCGTCCGCGCGATGATGCGCTACTACATCAACTACTCCAACGGGCTGATGCTGGTCGGCCGGTATGACGAAGCGATCGCGATCGCCCGCGAGGGGCACGAGTACGGCCGCACCCACGTCGCGGATCTCGGCCCGCTCGTGATGATCGAGGCCAACATGATCGAGGCGCACATCTACTCCGGCCGGCTGCGCGAGGCCGAAGAGCTGGGCGGCCTGCTCCCGATGATCGAGCCCGGCCTGTACTCGGCATTCCTGCGCGAGCGGCTGGTGTGCCTGGCGATCTGGCGTGGGCACATCGACGGCGCAGAGGCGGCTCTGGATGCCGCGCGCCGCGAACTCGACATGTTCGGCGCCTACGAATTCCAGACCCGGTTCGGCATGGCCTACGACCTGGGGGAGCTGGCGCTCGCCCGCGGCGATGCGCACGCGGCGCTGTCGCATGCGCGAGCGGCGTGGGAGACGCCCGCCGGCGGCGTGCTCGCCCTGCCGCTGACGGCTGTGGCGGCCCGTGCGGTCGCGATGCTCCGTGCGCGCGGCGACGATGCCGACATCGAGCCGTACCGCGCGGTGCTGGCGTCCTTCGCGGACTGGCCCGTGGCGCCGCTGTGGACGGCGGTCTTCGCGGCGGAGCTCGGCGAGCGCTCCTGGGAATCCGCGGTCGACGCCGTCGGGCCCGCCTACATCCGCGCGTACGCGCGGGTGCGGCACGGCGAGGAGCTCGTTGCCGCCGGCGACCGCACGGCCGCGCGCGACGTCCTGGCGGCGGCCGCCGCCTACGCGGATCAGCTCGGCGCCGACGGCCTCGCCACCCGCGCCCAGCACGTGATGACGGATGCCGGACTCACGGGTGACGCGTCGCGCTCAGTGCTCACCGCCCGCGAGGAGCAGGTGCTCGAGCTCGTCGCCGAGGGGCTGAGCAACGGCCAGATCGCGGAGCGCCTCTACATCAGCGCCAAGACCGTCTCGGTGCACGTCACGGCGATCCTCCGCAAGCTCGATGCACCCTCACGCACCGCCGCCGCGGCGATCCACCGGCGCACAGCCGCCTGAAGGCACGGCTGGGTCGCGACACTGCTGCGTGACGACACAGCTGCGTGACGACACAGCTGCGTGACGACACAGCTGCGTGACGACACAGCTGTGTGAAGACACTGCTGCGTGACGACACTGCTGCGTGAGGACCGCGGGCCGCGGCATCCGTTCTCCGCAGGATCGGTCAGATGTGGTATTCGGGCGTCGTCAGCAGGGCGCGCGTGTCGTCGCCGCTGCGGCGCGCGCGCGGCTTGGCGGGCACACCGACAAGCACGGAGTCGGCGGGTGCGTCCTTCGTGACGACGGCGTTGGCGCCGACCACCGATCCCGCGCCGATCGTGATCGGCCCGAGGATCTTCGCGCCGGCGCCGACCGCGACCCCGTCCTCGATCGTGGGGTGCCGCTTGCCGCCCTCGCGCTGGCGCCCGCCGAGGGTGACGCCGTGATAGAGCATGACGTCGTCGCCGACCTCGGCGGTCTCGCCGATCACGACGCCCATGCCGTGGTCGATGAAGAAGCGGCGGCCGATGGTGGCGCCGGGGTGGATCTCGATGCCGGTGAGCCAGCGCGTGACCTGCGACCCGGCGCGCGCGATGAACCGCACGTCGCGCGTCCAGAGCGCGTGCCACACGCGGTGGGCCCAGATGGCGTGCAGGCCCGGGTACAGCACGGCGATCTCGAGGCCGCCGCGCGCCGCGGGGTCGCGCAGCTTCGCCGCCGCGACGTCTTCGCGCACGCGCGCGAAGAATCCGATGCGCTCGTCGGTCATTTCGACTCCTCCTCGGGGTCGCGCAGGTGCGCATACAGGGCGGTCGAGAGGTAGCGCTCTCCCGAGTCGGGCACGATCACGACGATGCGCTGACCGGCCGCCTCCGGGCGCGCCGCGATCTGCAGTGCCGCCCAGACGGCGGCGCCCGCCGACATCCCGGCGAGGATGCCTTCGCGGGTGGCGAGCTCACGGGCGACGCGGATCGCGTCGTCGAACTCGACGTCGAAGATCTCGTCGACGACGGAGCGGTCGAGCACGTCCGGCACGAAGTTCGGGCCGATGCCCTGGATGCGGTGGCCGCCGGCGCGGCCCTCCGTGAGCACGGGGGAGTCCTTCGGCTCGACGAGGACGACCTTCGCGGCGGGATTGCGCTCCTTGAGCACCTGACCGACGCCGGTGATGGTGCCTCCCGTGCCCGAGCCCGCGACGAACCAGTCGACGCGGCCGTCCGTGTCGCGCCAGATCTCCTCGGCCGTGGTCTGGCGGTGGATTGCGGCGTTCGCCTCATGCTCGAACTGGCGGGCGAGGATCGCTCCCGGCGTCTCGTCGACGATGCGCTTGGCGGCGTCGACGGCCTCGGTCATGCCCTTGTACGGGTCGGTGAGGACGAGCTCCGCGCCGAAGGCCTTCAGAAGAGTCCGGCGCTCCTTCGACATGGAGGCGGGCATCGTGAGGATGACCTTGTAGCCGCGCGCCGCACCGATGAGAGCGAGCGCGATGCCGGTGTTGCCGCTCGTGGACTCGACGATCGTGCCGCCGGGCTGCAGCTCGCCGGCCGCCTCGGCGGCCTCCACGAGGGCGTAGCCGAGGCGGTCCTTGACCGACGATCCGGGGTTGTAGAACTCCAGCTTGGCGAGCACCTCCGCGCCGAGACCCTCGGTGAGCGCGTTGAGGCGCACCAGCGGGGTCTCTCCGAATGCGGTGGTGATGTCGGGATGGATGCCGGGCACGTGGTGCTCCTCGGTTCGGGCGGCGCGGGAAGACGGCGACGGCGCGCCGGCGCCCGAACGGGTCGGGGGACCGGCGCGCCGTCGTCAGATTCAATCCTCGCGCAGATCCTCGAACAGCGCGGTCGACAAGTAGCGCTCGCCGAACGACGGGATGATGACGACGATGTTCTTGCCCTCCGCCTCGGGACGGGCGGCGACCTGCAGGGCGGCCCAGATGGCGGCGCCCGACGAGATGCCGACGAGGATGCCGTCCTTCTCGCCGACCGCGCGCGCGGTGGAGATGGCGTCGGGGAACTCGACGTCGATGACCTCGTCGATCACGCTCTGGTCGAGGATCTCGGGCACGAAGTTCGGCCCGATGCCCTGGATCTTGTGCGGCCCGGGGGTGCCCTTGGTGAGAAGCGGGGAATCGGCCGGCTCGACGGCGATGACCTTGGCGCCCGGCACGCGCTCCTTGAGCACCTGCCCGACACCGGTGATCGTGCCGCCCGTGCCGATGCCGGCGACGAAGTAGTCGACCTGGCCGTCGGTGTCGCGGAGGATCTCCTCGGCGGTGGTCTTGCGGTGGATCTCGGGGTTCGCCTCGTTCTCGAACTGACGCGCGAGCACCGCGCCCGGGATCTCGGCGACGAGCTCCTCGGCCTTGGCGACCGCGCCCTTCATGCCGCCGGCGGGGTCGGTGAGCACGAGCTCGGCTCCGTAGCCCTTCAGGAGCAGGCGGCGCTCGATCGACATCGAGGAGGGCATCGCCAGCACGACGCGGTAGCCGCGGGCAGCGCCGACCATCGCGAGCGCGATGCCGGTGTTGCCGCTGGTGGCCTCGACGATGGTGCCGCCCGGCTGCAGCTGACCGGATGCCTCGGCGGCGTCGACGATGGCGATGCCGAGACGGTCCTTCACGCTGGAGGCGGGGTTGTAGAACTCGAGCTTCGCCAGCACGTTCCCGCCGACACCCTCGGCGACGCGGTTCAGGCGCACGAGCGGCGTATTGCCGAAGGCGGAGGTGATATCGGGATGGATGCCGGTCATGTCGGGGCCTTTCGCGGGTTCACGGCTGGTCGAGCAACAGCCTAGGGGGCGGGTTTTCGTGTGAGTCCTTCTGTGACGAAAGCCTGGTCGTGCCCGGGTACCCTTGCGCGCCGGCCGGCAGGCGGGCACGCGTCCCACGTCCGCGGCGAGAGCGTCCGGCAGACCGGGAGCACCGGAAGCCGGGCCTAAAGTGGATGCGGTCATGGCTTCTCCCGACGATCCCGCATCCCTCTCCGACGCGCTCAGTCGCGCGGCCGCGCGCCTGGCGGCCGCCGGCATCACCGATCCCGCCGTCGACGCCGAGCTGCTGGCCGGCTTCGTCCTCGACGCCGGCCGCGGGGGAGTGCAGGCCGCCGCCTTCCGCGGCGACCTGATCGCCGAGGCGGATGAGCGCCGGCTCGACGAGCTGGTCGCGCGTCGAGCCACGCGCGAGCCGCTCCAGCACATCACCGGGACCGCACCCTTCCGCCACCTCGAGCTGCGCGTGGGGCCCGGCGTCTTCGTGCCGCGCCCGGAGACGGAGATGGTCGCGCAGCTGGCGATCGACGCACTCCGAGCCGCGGCATCCGCTTCTCCCATTGCCGTGGATCTCGGCACCGGCAGCGGCGCGATCGCCCTCGCGATGGCGACCGAGGTGCCGCACGCGCGGGTGTTCGCCGCCGAGAACTCGGTCGACGCCTACGTCTGGACGAAGGAGAACTTCGCGCATGTGGGCGCCGACAACGCGACCCTCGCGTTCATCGACCTCGCCCGCGCATTCCCCGAGCTCGACGGGACCGTGTCGGTGGTGGCATCCAACCCGCCGTATGTTCCGGATGCCGCGATCCCGCGGGATCCGGAGGTGCGGCTGTTCGACCCTCCGGCTGCGCTCTACGGGGGAGAGGACGGCCTCGACGTCGTCCGCGTGCTGAGCCGGGTCGGCCTGCGCCTGGCGCATCCCGGCGGCACCATCGTGATCGAGCACGGTGAGTGGCAGGGAGAGGCGATCCGCCGGATCCTCGCGGCCGACGGCTGGCGCGCGGCGGCGACGCACCCCGACCTCACGATGCGCGACCGCGCCACGACCGCGCTGCATCCCTGACCCCTTCCCGTCTCGCAACGTTCGCGCGGCACGCGCAATTAGACTGTCGGGCGACATGTCCCCCATCTTCGACTGCCGTGACGAGGCGCAGCTGCTCACCGGCATGCGCCAGGCCCGCCAGGCCATCGCCCGGGGCGAGCTCGTCGTCCTGCCCACCGACACCGTCTACGGCGTGGCCGCCGACGCCTTCGACCACCAGGCCGTCGCACGCCTGCTCGCGGCCAAGGGGCGCGGGCGTCAGTCGCCGCCACCCGTGCTGGTCGCCGGGGTCACGACGCTGCGTGCGCTCGTCGCCGAGGTTCCCGAACCGATCGAGCGTCTCATCGAGGAGTTCTGGCCGGGCGGTCTCACCATCGTGCTGCCTGCTCAGCCGTCGCTCTCGTGGGACCTCGGTGAGACGCGCGGCACGGTGGCGGTGCGCATGCCCGCTCACCGCATCGCGCTCGAGCTCCTGGAGGAGACCGGCCCGCTCGCCGTGTCGAGCGCGAACCTCACCGGACAGCCCGCCGGCATCACCGCGGAGGATGCGCAGGGGATGCTGAAGGACAGCGTCGCCGTGTACCTCGGCGACGGGCCCTCCAAGACAGGCGTCCCGTCGACGATCATCGACGCGACGAGCCTCATCGGCGGCACGGAGCCGAAGGTGCGGGTGCTCCGGGAGGGTGCGGTGAGCCGCGCGCAGCTGCGCGACGTGCTCGGAGACCTGCTCGAGCCCGACCCGGGCTCCGAAGCCGACGCCTCCGCGGACTCCGGGGCGTCGCCCGATCCCGAGTCCTCATCCGCTCCCGAGCCGGGGGCAGAGCCCGCCGAGTCCGGCGTCTCTGCGACCTCGCACGCGATCGGTGACGGCGGGGGGACGGATGCCGCACCCGAACCGGCCCCCGCGCCCGAGGCGCCGGAGCCGGGCCGCTCGTGAAGCAGTACGTCTTCACGATCCTCCTCACGGCGGCGATCACTTTCGTCCTGTCGTGGGCGGTGTGGCGCGTCAGCCTCCGGTACAAGCTGTATCCCGGCATCCGCGAGCGGGATGTCCACAAGACGCCGACCCCCCGCCTCGGCGGCATCGCGATGTTCCTGGGCGTGCTGGCGGCGTTCGCGATGTCGTCGCAGCATCCGTACTTCGCCATCGTGTGGGCGCATCCCCAGCAGATGTACGCCCTGCTGGGAGCGACGGCGCTCATCGTGGTCGTCGGTGTGCTCGACGACGTCTGGGACCTCGACTGGATGATCAAGCTCGGCGCGCAGTTCCTCGCCGCCGGGGTCATCGCGTGGTTCGGCCAGCTGCAGATCTACACGCTGCCGCTCGGCGGCATGACGATCTTCTCCAGCTGGGCGAGCTTCACGCTCACGGTGTTCTCGATCGTCGTCGTGATGAACGCGGTGAACTTCATCGACGGGCTCGACGGCCTCGTCGCGGGCGTGTGCCTGATCGCCAACGTGGTGTTCTTCGCGTACTCCTACATGGTCTTCCGCGACATCGGCTCGAGCACCTACTTCACGCTGTCGTCCCTCATCGCGGCGGTGCTCATCGGCGCGTGCATCGGCTTCCTGCCGCTCAACTGGAGCCCGGCGCGACTGTTCATGGGCGACTCCGGCGCGCTCATGCTGGGGCTGCTGATGGCGTGCTCGGCGATCTCGATCACCGGCAACTTCGACCCCGCGATGATCGCCGACAACGACGCCTTCGGCCGGTCGCAGCTGCTCGGTGCGTTCATCCCCATCCTGCTGCCGGTGGTGGTGGTGCTGCTGCCGCTGCTGGACTTCGGGCTGGCCGTCGTGCGGCGGATGAGCCGGGGCAAGTCCCCGTTCTCGCCCGATCGCAAGCATCTGCATCACCGCATGCTCGACATGGGGCACACCGACCGCGACGCCGTCCTCATCTTCTACGCATGGACCGCGCTCGTGAGCCTTTCCGTGCTGCTGATGTACATCGGCACCACGCTGGAGTGGCCGGGCGACTACCTCTTCGGCGTGCTCTACGGCGTGGTCGGCATCGCCGCCTGCCTCGTCGTCACCTTCATGCCCTCGTACCGCCGCGCCGCCCGCGCGACGGCCGCCCGCGCGACCGTCGCGCCGGCATCGCCCCGGCCGCAGCCTGATCCTGCGCCCGCACCGGAGGACGCCCGATGAGCTCCAGTCCCGTATCCAGCACCCCGATCCTTCGCACCGTCCTGGTGTGGTCCGGGACGGTGACGGCGGTGCTCGCGGTCGTCGGCGCCGTCGTGGGCTTCCTCGTCGCCGGGACGACCGGGCTCTGGAGCGCGCTCGCGGGCGTGCTCGTCGCCGCGGTCTTCCTCGGCATCACCGGCGCGAGCATCCTGATCGCCAACCGGTGGTACGGCAATGAGCTCTACGTGCCGATCTTCTTCGGGATCGTGATGGGCGGCTGGATCCTGAAGTTCGTGGTGTTCATCGCCATCCTCTTCATCCTGCGCGGGCAGCCCTGGATCGAGCCCGCCGTCTTCTTCGTCGCGCTCGTCGCGAGCGTGCTCGCCTCGCTCGCGATCGACGTCGTGGTGATGCTGCGGATGCGCGTGCCGAACGTGAGCGATGTGGAACTGCCGACCGACCCCGATGCCGGGGATCGGACCGACGGTCACACCGAGACCCGCTGATCCGCGCCGGCGCGGATTCAGCGACCTCACAAGTTTGATAGGCTGAACGAGCGCCCGCCCACTCGCTCTGCGAGGACTTGCGGAGTGACGCTCATCGACCATCGTCGCAACGGTTTTACACCG
Source organism: Microbacterium yannicii (assembly GCF_024055635.1). Classification (GTDB taxonomy): domain Bacteria; phylum Actinomycetota; class Actinomycetes; order Actinomycetales; family Microbacteriaceae; genus Microbacterium; species Microbacterium yannicii. The sequence goes on along the minus strand of NZ_JAMXMB010000025.1, from coordinate 127,409 downwards.
GTGCCCCGAAGCTGGAGCCAGCGCTGTTTACTCATGCTGCGACCCTGATCGCCCCCATTGCCGCGGACGCTCCGCCCGAGTTCCACGGCCCCTCGATTGATGAGTTCTTCCCGGAGATCCTCTTCAACCTGGCAGGCGTTCCGATCACTCGGATCCACCTGATCCAGTTCCTTGCAACGATCGCCGTCGTGGTGATCTTCTGGCTCGGCACCCGCCGCATGCGCGTGGTCCCCGGCCGGTTCCAGAGTCTCGTCGAGATGGGCCTGGACTTCGTCCGCGTCAACATCGGCGAAGACCTGCTCGGCAAGAAGGACGCCCAGCGCTTCCTTCCGATCCTCACGACGATGTTCTTCATGATCCTGTTCATGAACATCACGGGCATCATCCCGTTCCTGAACATCGCCGGAACGAGCATCATCGCGGTGCCGCTGACGCTCGCGATCGTGAGCTACGTCACGTTCATCTATGCCGGCATCAAGAAGAGCCCGAAGAACTTCTTCAAGAACTCGCTCTTCCCATCCGGCGTGCCGTGGCCGATCTACATCATCGTGACGCCGATCGAGCTGATCTCGACGTTCATCATCCGGCCCATCACGCTGACGCTGCGACTCCTGATGAACATGATGGTCGGTCACCTCCTCCTGGTGCTCTTCTTCGCTGCGACGCAGTTCTTCATCATCGACATGGGGGGCTGGTGGACGGTGCTCGGCGCGGGCAGCCTCGCATTCGGCTTCGTCTTCACCCTGTTCGAAATCCTGGTGGCCGTCCTCCAGGCGTACGTCTTCGCCCTTCTCACCGCGGTCTACATCCAGCTCGCGGTCGCCGAAGAGCACTGATACGGGACGGCCGGAAGGCCGCCCACAACCGAAAGGAAACACCCCCGTGGACGCAACTACGGTTCTCGCAGAGGTCTCCGGCTCGATCGCGACCGTCGGATACGGCCTCGCCGCCATCGGCCCGGCCATCGGCGTGGGCATCGTCGTCGGCAAGACGATCGAGGGCGTGGCTCGTCAGCCCGAGCTCGCCGGCCGGCTGCAGGTTCTCATGTGGATCGGTATCGCCTTCACCGAGGCGCTCGCCTTCATCGGCATCGCGACCGGCTTCATCTTCGGCTTCTGATCCCGATAACCAGTCTTAAGGAGACAGGATGCTGAACGCTCTTGTCACGTACGCCGCGGAAGAGGGTGCCGAAGCGCACAACCCTCTGCTTCCCGCCTGGTACGACATCATCTGGTCGTCGGTGTGCTTCATCGTCATCCTCGTCATCTTCTGGAAGGTCGCCCTTCCCCGGATGAAGAAGCTGCTCGACGAGCGCTCCGCAGCGATCGAAGGCAACATCGCGAAGGCCGACGAGGCCCAGCGCAAAGCCGAGGCGGCGCTCGAGGAGTACACCGCGCAGCTCGCCGAGGCTCGCCAGGAGGCCGGTGAGATCCGCGATGCCGCCCGTGAGGACGGCAAGAAGATCGTCGCCGAGGCGCGGGAGACCGCTGCCGCGGAGGCCACTCGTCTGACGACGACCGCACACTCCCAGATCGAGGCCGAGCGCCAGACCGCGCTCGTGTCGCTGCGCAGCGAGGTGGGCTCGCTCGCCCTCGACCTCGCGGGCGGTGTGATCGGTGAGACGCTGTCCGACGACAAGAAGGCTCAGGCCGTCGTCGACCGCTTCCTCGCGGAGCTCGAAGAGTCCGAAGGGGCGAAGGCGTAATGGGCAGCGCGTCCACTCAGGCCCTCGCGGCGACGACGGCGGCGCTGCGCGCCGCGTCGGGCGTCGACCTCGACGTCGCCGGCGAGCTGTTCGCCGTCGCGCGCGCCGTGGGCGACTCGTCGCAGCTGAGCGGCGCGCTCGCCGACTCGGCTGCGCCGGCCGAGGCCCGTCGTCAGGTCGTCGCCGATGTGTTCGGCAGGGCCGTGAAGCCCACGACGGCGTCGCTGCTGACGACCGCCGTCGAGCAGCGCTGGTCATCGGCCGACGATCTCGTCGATGGCATCGAGGAGCTCGCGGTGCGCGCAGCGGCGGTCGCCGACGCGGGCGCCGATGTCGAGGCCGAGCTGTTCGCCCTGACGCGCACGGTGGCAGAGAACCCCGAGCTCGAGCTCGCGCTCGGGCGTCGGCTGGGCGACTCCGCCGCGAAGGGCGCGCTTGTCGAGACGCTGCTCAAGGGGCGCGCGAGCGCGGGGGCGACGCTGATCGCGGCATCCCTCGTCCAGCAGCCGCGCGAGCGACGCATCCGCCAGCTGCTGACGCGCGCGACCGACATCGTCGCCGACCAGCGCAACCGGGCCGTCGCGACGGTCGTGGCCGCAGCGCCCCTGAACGCGGTGCAGAGCGAGCGGCTCACCGCCGCCCTGTCCAAGCGCTACGGGACGCCGGTGTCACTGAACACCATCGTCGACCCGACGGTCGTCGGCGGCCTGCGCGTGCAGATCGCGGACGACGTCATCGACGCGAGCGTGTCGGCGCGACTGGCCGACCTCCGTCAGCGGCTCGCCGGCTGACACAGACTTCCCACGCGGAGCCGAGACAGGAACCGCGCGGAGCTTTCGGGGCCGAGGCCCCATGAACGAAGGAAAACAATGGCAGATCTCTCTATCAGCCCCGACGTCATCCGTGACGCGCTGAAGGACTTCGTCGCCGCCTACGAGCCCACCGGGGCTGCGGCCACCGAGGTCGGCACCGTCGTCGACGCCGCAGACGGCATCGCCCACGTCGAGGGCCTGCCCGGTGTCATGGCGAACGAGCTCGTGACGTTCGGCGACGGCACGAGCGGCCTCGCACTGAACCTCGATGAGCACGAGATCGGTGTCGTCGTCCTCGGCGAGTTCTCCGGTGTCGAAGCCGGCCAGCAGGTGACGCGCACCGGCGAGGTGCTCTCGGTCGCCGTCGGCGAGGGCTACCTGGGCCGCGTCGTCGACCCGCTCGGCAACCCGATCGACGGCCTCGGCGAGGTCGCCACCACCGGCCGTCGCGCCCTCGAACTGCAGGCGCCGGGCGTCATGCAGCGCAAGAGCGTGCACGAGCCGCTGCAGACCGGCATCAAGGCGATCGACGCGATGATCCCGGTCGGCCGTGGCCAGCGCCAGCTCATCATCGGCGACCGCCAGACCGGCAAGACCGCCATCGCGATCGACACGATCATCAACCAGAAGGCGAACTGGGAGTCGGGCGACGTCGACAAGCAGGTGCGCTGCATCTATGTCGCCATCGGCCAGAAGGGCTCGACGATCGCGGCCGTGAAGGGCGCGCTCGAGGACGCCGGTGCGATGGAGTACACGACCATCGTCGCGGCCCCCGCTTCCGACCCGGCCGGCTTCAAGTACCTCGCGCCGTACACCGGCTCCGCGATCGGGCAGCACTGGATGTACGAGGGCAAGCACGTCCTCATCATCTTCGATGACCTGACCAAGCAGGCCGAGGCGTACCGCGCGGTCTCGCTGCTCCTGCGCCGCCCGCCGGGCCGTGAGGCCTACCCGGGTGACGTCTTCTACCTGCACTCCCGTCTGCTGGAGCGCTGCGCGAAGCTGTCCGACGAGCTGGGCGCGGGATCGATGACCGGCCTGCCGATCATCGAGACCAAGGCCAACGACGTGTCGGCGTACATCCCGACCAACGTGATCTCGATCACCGACGGCCAGATCTTCCTGCAGTCCGACCTGTTCAACGCCAACCAGCGTCCCGCGGTCGACGTGGGCATCTCGGTGTCGCGCGTCGGCGGCGATGCCCAGGTCAAGTCCATCAAGAAGGTCTCGGGAACGCTCAAGCTCGAGCTGGCCCAGTACCGCTCGCTCGAGGCGTTCGCGATGTTCGCGAGCGATCTGGATGCGGCATCCCGTCGCCAGCTCGCCCGCGGCGCGCGTCTGACCGAGCTGCTCAAGCAGCCGCAGTACTCGCCGTACCCCGTGGAGGAGCAGGTCGTCTCGATCTGGGCCGGCACCAACGGCAAGCTGGACTCGATCGAGGTCGAGGACGTCCTGTCGTTCGAGCGCGAGCTGCTGGACTACCTCCGCCGCAACACGAGCATCCTCGACACCCTGCGCGACACGAACGTCCTCGACGACGACACCGTCGCCGAGCTGACGAAGCGGACCGACGACTTCATCCTCGAGTTCCAGGCCGGCAAGGGCCAGGCGATCGGCAAGCCGGGCCACGAAGAGGTCGCGGCTGCCGAGGCCGAGGATGTCAACCAGGAGAAGATCGTCAAGGGCCGCCGCTAAGGCGGCACCGGACTAGGACAATGGGCGCACAACTCCGGGTCTACAAGCAGAAGATCAGCACTGCTCAGACGACCAAGAAGATCACGAAGGCGATGGAACTCATCGCGGCTTCGCGCATCCAGAAGGCGATGGCGCGCGTGCGCGCGTCGTCGCCCTTCGCGCGTGCTGTGACGCGCGCCGTCTCCGCGGTGGCGACGCACTCCAACGTCGACCACCCCTTGACCGTCGAACGTGAGACGATCCGCCGCTCCGCGGTCGTGATCTTCTCCTCCGACCGCGGTCTGGCGGGTGCCTTCAACTCGCAGATCCTCCGCGAGGGCCTCGAACTGGCCGAGCTGATCCGCCGCCAGGGCAAGGAACCGGTGTTCTACCTCGTCGGCCGCAAGGCTGTCGGGTTCTTCCAGTTCCGTCGAATGGAGGCCGCGGCCGAGTGGACGGGTGACACCGACACGCCGCACTTCACGACGGCCGAGGAGATCGCCGCCACCCTGCTGGACGCGTACGACCGCGGCGGCGACGAGAACGGCGTCGACGAGATCCACCTCGTCTACAACCGCTTCGTCAGCATGATGACGCAGTCGCCCGAGACGGTGCGCCTGCTTCCGCTGGAGGTCGTCGAGGCCGAGGAGCAGTCGTCGGCGCAGGTGTACCCGCTCTATGAGTTCGAGCCGGACGCCGAGACCGTGCTCGATGCGCTGCTGCCCGTCTACATCCAGAGCCGGGTCTTCAACGCCCTCCTGCAGTCGTCGGCGGCCAAGCACGCCGCGACGCAGAAGGCGATGAAGTCGGCCAGCGACAACGCCGACAAGCTCATCACCGACTACACGCGCCTGCGCAACAATGCGCGCCAGGCAGAGATCACGCAGCAGATCGCCGAGATCGTCGGCGGCGCGGACGCCCTTTCCTCGGGCAAGTAGCCACTGCTGCGACATCAGACCACACGAAAGAGAAGAAGCCATGAGCCTCACCGCTGACAAGACCGAGACGGTGGTCGTCGGGCGCGTCGCCCGCGTCACCGGCCCCGTCGTCGACATCGAGTTCCCGCACGACTCGATCCCCGACATCTACAACGCGCTGAAGACGACGATCGCGATCGGCGACGAGCGCACCGAGATCACTCTCGAGGTCGCGCAGCACCTCGGCGACGACCTCGTCCGTGCCATCTCGCTGAAGCCGACCGACGGCATGGTCCGCGGCCAGGAGGTGCGCGACACCGGGGGCCCGATCACGGTTCCGGTCGGCGACGTCACCAAGGGCAAGGTCTTCAACGTCACGGGCGACGTGCTGAACGGCGAGCCGGGCGAGACCATCGAGATCACCGAGCGGTGGGGCATCCACCGCAAGGCTCCCGCGTTCGACCAGCTCGAGTCGAAGACCGAGATGTTCGAGACCGGCATCAAGAGCATCGACCTGCTCACCCCGTACGTGCAGGGTGGAAAGATCGGCCTCTTCGGCGGCGCCGGCGTCGGCAAGACCGTCCTCATCCAGGAGATGATCCAGCGCGTCGCGCAGGACCACGGCGGCGTGTCGGTGTTCGCCGGTGTCGGCGAGCGCACCCGTGAGGGCAACGACCTCATCGCCGAGATGGAGGAGGCGGGCGTCTTCGACAAGACCGCCCTCGTCTTCGGACAGATGGACGAGCCGCCGGGGACGCGTCTGCGCGTGGCCCTCTCGGCGCTCACGATGGCGGAGTACTTCCGCGACGTGCAGAAGCAGGACGTGCTGCTCTTCATCGACAACATCTTCCGCTTCACGCAGGCCGGTTCCGAGGTCTCGACGCTGCTCGGCCGCATGCCTTCCGCAGTGGGCTACCAGCCGAACCTCGCCGACGAGATGGGTGTGCTGCAGGAGCGCATCACCTCGACGCGCGGTCACTCGATCACCTCGCTGCAGGCGATCTATGTCCCCGCCGACGACTACACCGACCCGGCGCCGGCGACCACGTTCGCTCACCTCGATGCCACGACCGAGCTCTCCCGCGAGATCGCGTCGAAGGGTCTGTACCCGGCCATCGACCCGCTGACCTCGACCAGCCGCATCCTGGACCCCCGCTACATCGGCGAGGACCACTACCGCGTGGCCACCGCCGTCAAGCAGATCCTCCAGAAGAACAAGGAGCTGCAGGAGATCATCGCGATCCTCGGTGTCGACGAGCTGTCCGAAGAGGACAAGATCGTCGTCTCTCGAGCCCGCCGCATCCAGCAGTTCCTCTCGCAGAACACGTACATGGCGAAGAAGTTCACCGGTGTCGAGGGTTCGACGGTCCCGATCAAGGAGACCATCGAGTCGTTCGACGCCATCGTCAAGGGCGAGTTCGACCACGTCGCCGAGCAGGCGTTCTTCAACGTCGGCGGCATCTCCGACGTCGAAGAGCAGTGGGCGCGCATCCAGAAGGAGAACGGCTGACATGCCGCTCAAGGTGAGCCTGGTCTCCGCAGACGCGGAGGTCTGGTCGGGTGAGGCGTCGCTCGTCGTCGCCAAGACCGTCGAGGGCGAGATCGGCTTCATGAGCGGTCACGAGCCGGTGCTCGCGATCCTCGCCGAGGGTCAGGTGCGCATCACCGAGACCTCGGGGACCAAGATCATCGCCAACGCTCAGGACGGCTTCCTGTCGATGGAGGGCGACGACCTCACGATCGTCGCAGGAAACGCCGCGCTGATCGCCTGAACGCCCCGCACGTGACGAGACGCCCCGAGCCGTTCGACGGCTCGGGGCGTCTCGTATCGCCGGCGGTGCCTGAGCTCGTCGAGAGGCGCCCGCTCATCGACAGGGAATCATAAGATGCTCATCCTTCTGCCGCCGTCCGAGACCAAGAGGGCAGGCGGTTCCGGACCACCGCTGCAGCCGGCATCCCTCGCGCTCCCTCAGCTGCTGCTTCAGCGCGAAGCCGTGATCGAGGCGCTCGTCGGCCTGGCCGCCGACGCGGACGAGGCGGCGCGCGTGCTCAAGCTGGGGCCGACCCAGCGCGGCGAGATCGTGGTGAACGCGCAGTTGCGCACGGCCCCGACGATGCCGGCGATCGACCGGTACACCGGTGTGCTGTACGACGCGCTGGATGCGGCATCCGTCCCCTCCGCCGGTCGCCGGTGGCTGGGCGCCCACGTGCTCGTGCATTCGGCGCCGTTCGGCCCGGTAGGCGCGCTGGACGCCATTCCGGCCTATCGGCTCGGGGCCGCCACCTCTCTGCCCGGGACTGTGCCCCTGCGGCGGCTGTGGGCGGCCGGTGTCACTGCGGCACTCGCCGATCTCGCCCCCCGCTTCGTGCTCGACCTGCGCTCGGAGGCGTACACGGCGCTCGGACCCGTCCCCGCCGGCACCGCCTCGCGCTACGTGCGCGTCGTCAGCGAAGGGTCGGACGGAGCCGTCCGCGCGCTCAACCACTTCAACAAGCACGCCAAGGGCGCGCTCGTGCGCCGCCTTGCCGAGGACCGTCCGCGCATCGCATCGGCGGCGGCTTTCGTGCGGTGGGCGGATGCTGCCGGCGTGCGTGTGCGCGAGACCCCAGGCGGCGAGCTCGAGCTGTTCGCCTGACTCTCCCCGCGCTTCCCGGCCCGGTGGTGCCCTTCGACAGGCTCAGGGACCGGTGGTGCCGTTCGGCAGGCTCAGGGACCGGTGGTGCCGTTCGGCAGGCTCAGGGACCGGTGGTGCCGTTCGACAGGCTCAGGGAGCGGTGGTGCCGTTCGACAGGCTCAGGGACCGATGGTGCCCTTCGACAGGCTCAGGGACCGGTGGTGCCCTTCGACAGGCTCGGGGACCGGTCACTGAGCTCGTCGAAGTGTCCTCAGCGGCGCGTGTGCTGGGCCGTGCGCTCGGTGTTCTCGGCGATCGCGATGAGGGCCACGACGGCCTCGATGATGAACCTCAGCAGGACGATCGCGAGGAAGGTGAGCACCGGCACGACGATGATCGTCGCGATGAGTCCGGTGATGCCGGCGCCGACGTTGAACCACATGACCGAGATGGCGCTCATGATCCCGCCCACGAAGTAGACGATGAATCCGATGCCGATCGCGATGAGCCCCACCAGGTAGAACACGCTCGCCAGGCGCCGCGTGATGAACGTGCGGAACGACAGGTCGAACAGGGCGGTGAAGAATCCCTTGCCGACGTCGCCCGCGTCGCCTCGGACGGTGGGGACACCGGTGTCGTCGGGGTCCGCGGTGCGCGCCGCCTCTGCGGCCGACTGCGGGGGCAGCGGCGGGGGAGTGGGGACGGAAGGATTCTGGTCTGTCATGGTGCCCTTCGATCTGGTGGTGCCCAGGCTATCCACCGGGGACCCGAGGGGGCCATCCCCCGATATGACGTCAATGCTGACAGGAAGCTGTGAGCGTCGCTAGCATGTGTCGAGCGGAGCAGGGGCTCCGCGGGCGTCTCCCGACGCGTTCACGAATCGACTCTCTCGGAGGTCGCTCCACCATGGACTACAACGACGGCAGCGGGGCAGGGGCCCTGATCGCCTGGCTCGTCCTCGCACCACTCCTCTTCCTCTTCGCCATCGCCGGCTACATCATCGCGTCGTGGTTCCTGATGAAGATCTTCGACAAGGCCGGTGTGCAGGGCCGCTGGCGCGCATGGGTGCCGGTGTACAACACCCTGATCTTCGTGAAGCTCGGCGACCTCAACCCGTGGTGGCTGCTGGTGCTGTGGGGCGGCGGCATCGTGCTCGGCTGGGTCCCCGTGCTCGGCTCGCTCATCGGCATCGCCGCATTCCTGTACACGCTGATGGCCGCCTGGCGGGTGGGTCTGAAGCTGCAGAAGGAGGCCGTCTGGCTGATCCTCTACTTCTTCCTCGCGATCGTCTGGCTCGGCATCAACGCTTTCGACCGCTCGCGCTGGAACACCGCGATCCCGGCCGCGCCGTGGGCGGGCAACTTCCTCGCCGACAAGACGGTCTGGTCGGGCGTCCCGCCTCAGGTGCCGGCAGGCGGCTACCCGGCCAACCCCGCCACTGCGCCGGGTTACGGCGCCCCGGCGGGCTACCAGCCTCCGGCCGGCTACACGCCGCCGCCCGCGCCGCCCGCAGGCTACAGCGCGCCCCCCGCGCCGCCCGCCGGCTACACCCCGCCGCCTGCTGCTCCGGCGTCGCCCGTGCCGCCGCCCGCCGCGCCGGCTGAGCCGCCGGCCGCGACGCAGCCGCCCGTGACGCCGCCGGCCGCGCCTGAGGCACCGCCCGCGGCCGAGCCGCCGACCTCTGAGCCTCCTGCGCCGGAGGCTCCGAAGCCGTAGCGTTCCGCAACAGCCCCTCGCCCACCCGGCGAGGGGCTGTCGCGTTGAGAGGGTCGGAGCATCGGCCTCGTCGCCACCCGGCAGATGGCCGCGCGCAGGGGCTGTGGCGAGACGCGTCGTGAGCGGGGATAACGTGGAGGCATGACCTCGACTGTTCCCCTGCGCCGCGTGGGCGCCTCCGGCCTCCTCGTCTCCGCCGTCGGACTCGGCTGCAACAACTTCGGTCGTGAGGGCACGCGCACCGAGACGCTCGAGGGCACTCGTGCGGTGCTGGACGCGGCCATCGATGCGGGCGTGACGTTCCTCGACACGGCCGACATGTACGGCGGCGAGCCCGGCCAGTCCGAGACGCTCATGGGGGAGGCGCTGCGCGGTCGCCGCGATCAGGTCACGCTCGCCACGAAGTTCGGACACCCCGGTCGCGACATGGGCTACCCGCCTTCGGGTGCGAAGGGCTCGCGGTCATACGTGCGGCGTGCGGTCGAGGCATCCCTCACGCGGCTGCAGACCGACTGGATCGACCTCTACCAGCTGCACGTGCCCGACAACGACACCCCTCTCGAAGAGACCCTCGACGCGCTGGCCGACCTGGTTCGCGAGGGGAAGGTGCGCTACATCGGCCACTCCAACTTCTCGGGATGGCAGATCGCCGAGGCGCACTTCACGGCGCTCATGCGCCACGGCGTGCCGTTCGTCTCGTCGCAGAACCAGTACAGCCTCCTCTCCCGCGACGCCGAGCGGAACGTGCTGCGGGCGGTCGAGCGCTACCACCTCGGCTTCTTCCCGTACTTCCCGCTGCACAACGGGCTGCTGTCCGGCAAGTTCACACGGGATGCCGCACCCGCCGACACGCGCATCATCCGACAGCGCCGTCACATCTACGACGACGCGCCGTGGGACGCGCTCGAGGCCTTCCAGGCGTTCTGCGACGACCGTGACATCACGATGCTCGAGGCGACCTTCGGATGGCTGCTGTCGCACCCCGCGCTGTCGAGCGTCATCGCCGGCGCGACGACCCCCGAGCAGGTCCGTGCCAACGCGGCGGCGGCGTCGGCGTGGACCCCGTCGGAGGATGATCTCGCCACCATCGACGGGCTCTTCCCGCCGCCCGAAACTGCGGCCTGACAGCACCCGCGCGGGCGGCCGGAACGAGTTCGCCCACGGCGTACGCCACGGCTTGTCGCCGCAGCGGACGCAGGCGTAGCGTCACTTCTCGTGCGCGGTCCGCGGGAGCGGACGTGTTCCGCGCGCCGAAAGGACCGTCGTGCTCGGAAAGCTCCTGGTGCGCTACCTCAAGCCGGCGTGGCCCCTCATCGTGGCCGTCGTCGTCTTCCAGCTGGCGCAGTCGATCGCATCGCTGTGGCTGCCGACGCTCAACGCCGACATCATCGACAACGGCGTCGTGACCGGCGACATCCCGTACATCTGGTCGACCGGCGGATTCATGCTGATCGTCAGCCTCGTACAGGTGGTGTGCGCGATCATCGCGGTGTATTTCGGCTCGCGGCTGGCCATGGGGATGGGTCGCGATCTGCGCGGCGACCTCTTCCACCGCGTGGTCGCGTTCTCGCAGCGAGAGGTGGGGCAGTTCGGGGCGCCGTCGCTGATCACCCGCAACACCAACGACGTGCAGCAGGTGCAGATGCTGGTGCAGGTCTCGGCGACGCTGATGATCTCGGCCCCGATGCTGGCGATCGGCGGCGTGATCATGGCGATCAGTCAGGACGTCGGCCTGTCGTGGCTGATGGCGGTCGCGATCCCGGTGCTGCTCATCATCGTGGGGCTGATCGTGTGGCGCATGGTGCCGGCGTTCACGCAGATGCAGAAGCGCATCGATCGCGTGAACCAGATCATGCGCGAGCAGCTCACCGGCATCCGCGTGGTGCGGGCGTTCGTGCGCGAGCGGGAGGAGCGTGCGCGGTTCGAACGCGCCAGCGATGACGTGAAGGAGACGGGGCTGCGCGCGGGCAACCTCATGGCGCTGATGTTCCCGGCCGTCATGCTCGTCATGAACCTGTCGAGCGTCGCGGTCATCTGGTTCGGTGCCTTCCAGGTGCAGAACAACGGCGTGCAGATCGGCACGCTGTTCGCCTTCCTCACCTACCTGATGCAGATCCTCATGGGCGTCATGATGGCCACGTTCATGTTCGTCATGATCCCGCGCGCCGCGGTCTGCGCGAACCGCATCGGAGAGGTGCTCGAGACCGACCCCTCGGTGGCGGCGCCCGCGGTCGCGGCATCCGCTCCCGCTCCCGAAGGACGGATCGAGTTCGACCACGTCGACTTCGCGTACCCCGGCGCCGAGGACGCGGTGCTGCACGACCTCACCTTCACGATCGAGCCTGGGACGACGACCGCTGTCATCGGGTCCACGGGCTCCGGCAAGACGACGCTCATCAGCCTCGTGCCGCGCCTGTTCGACGTGACGGCGGGGAGCGTCCGCGTCGACGGCGTCGACGTGCGCGACTACGACCCCGACGAGCTGTGGACGCGCGTCGGGCTGGTCCCGCAGCGCGCGTTCCTGTTCTCGGGCACGATCGCGTCGAACCTGCGCTACGGCGATCACGACGCCACCGACGAACAGCTGTGGGAGGCGCTCGAACTGGCGCAGGCCGCCGACTTCGTCCGCGCGATGCCCGATGGGCTCGAGGCGCAGATCGCCCAGGGCGGCACGAACGTCTCGGGCGGCCAGCGGCAGCGGCTCGCGATCGCGCGCGCCCTCGTGAAGCGGCCGGAGGCGTACATCTTCGACGACTCGTTCTCGGCACTGGACCTGCGGACGGATGCCGAGCTCCGGCGTGCGCTCGACACCCACCTGCCGGATGCGACGAGGCTCGTCGTCGCGCAGCGCGTGTCGACGATCCAGCACGCCGATCAGATCGTCGTCCTCGATCACGGACGCGTCGTAGGGATCGGCCTGCACGACGACCTCGTGGAGACGTGTCAGACGTACCGCGAGATCGTCGAATCCCAGCTCGCAGCGGAGGCGGCGGCATGAGCGGCACCCAGAACTCGCGCCCGGCTCCGGCCGGCCCCCGCGGCGGCCCCTTCGGCGGTGCCGGCGCGCCGGCGGCGAAGGCGAACAACTTCGGCCCCAGCGCGAAGCGGCTGCTCGGCACCCTGCGCTCCGAAATGCCGCAGCTCGTCGTCGTGCTCGTGTTCAGCATCCTTTCGGTGACGCTCTCGGTGATCGGCCCGAAGCTGCTCGGCGAAGGCACGAATGTGGTGTTCGCCGGCTTCATCTCGCTGCAGGTCCCCGCAGGGATGACCCAGCAGCAGGTCGTCGATCAGCTTGCCGCCTCAGGCAACCAGGACCAGGCGAACATGATCGCCGCGATGGACTTCGTCCCCGGCGCCGGCGTCGACTTCGAGCAGCTCGCGCGGATCCTGGCGCTCGTGCTGGCGGTGTACGTGTTCTCGAGCATCTTCGGATGGCTGCAGGCCCGGATCCTCAACGGCGTGGTGCAGCGGTCGATGCATCGCCTGCGGCTGCAGGTCGAAGACAAGGTGCAGCGCCTGCCGCTCTCGTACTTCGACCGCGTGCAGCGCGGCGAGCTGCTGAGCCGCGTCACGAACGACGTCGACAACATCGGTCAGACGATGCAGCAGACCCTCTCGCAGGTGGTCATCTCGCTGCTCACGGTGGTCGGCGTGCTGACGATGATGTTCATCATCTCGCCCCTGCTCGCGGTGATCGCCCTCGTCACGATCCCGCTCACGATCCTCATCACGGTGCTCGTCGCGCGCCGCTCGCAGAAGCTGTTCGTCCAGCAGTGGAAGACGACCGGCGTGCTGAACGCCCGCGTCGAGGAGACCTTCTCCGGCCACTCGATCGTCAAGGTCTTCGGCCACCAGAAGGAGGTCGAGGCGGACTTCCGCACCGAGAACGACGAGCTGTATCGCACCAGCTTCGGCGCCCAGTTCCTCTCGGGCGTGATCATGCCCGCGATGATGTTCGTCGGCAACCTGGTGTACGTGGCCATCGCCGTCGTCGGCGGACTGCAGGTCGCAGCCGGTCTCATGTCCATCGGCGACGTCCAGGCGTTCATCCAGTACTCGCGCCAGTTCACCCAGCCGCTCAGCCAGCTCGGCTCGATGGCGAATCTGCTGCAGTCCGGCGTGGCGAGCGCCGAGCGGGTGTTCGAGCTGCTCGACGAGGACGAGCAGACGCCCGATGACGACCCGGCCGAGACCGCGCCGGAGTCGGCCAGCCGGCTGGAGTTCACGGACGTCTCGTTCCGCTACGTCGCCGACAAGCCGCTCATCGAGGGCCTGACGCTCGCCGCACGGCCCGGAAGCACCGTCGCGATCGTCGGCCCGACCGGTGCGGGCAAGACGACGCTCGTGAACCTCATCATGCGGTTCTACGACGTCGATTCCGGAACCATCACGCTGGACGGCGTCGACACCCGGCACATGACGCGCGACGACCTGCGTGCACGCACCGGCATGGTGCTCCAGGACACGTGGCTCTTCTCGGGCTCCATCCGCGAGAACATCGCCTACGGACGCCCGGACGCCTCGGAGGAGGAGATCGTCGCCGCGGCGACGGCCGCCTATGTCGACCGCTTCGTGCACGCGCTGCCCGAAGGCTACGACACGATGCTCGACGACGAGGCGACGAACCTCAGCGTCGGAGAGCGGCAGCTCATCACCATCGCGCGCGCGTTCCTCGCCGACCCGCGCATCCTGATCCTCGACGAGGCGACGTCCTCGGTCGACACCCGCACCGAGCTGCTGATCCAGCGGGCGATGTCGCGGCTGCGCGAGGACCGGACGGCCTTCGTGATCGCTCACCGGCTGTCGACGATCCGGGACGCCGATCTCATCCTGGTGATGGAGAACGGCGCCATTGTCGAGCAGGGCTCCCACAACGAGCTCCTGAAGGTGAATGGCGCGTACTCGAGGCTCTACAACGCCCAGTTCGAGGGCGCGGCTGAGGACGAGGACCTGGTGTCGGTGACCACCGTGCCGCTCGCCCCGCCGCCGACGACGGCGCAGATCGTCGTGGAGACCCTCGCCGAGTCCGAGGACGCCGTGGAGTAACCCACTAGTATGTGAGGACGCAGGGGCGTAGGGCCCGTGTGCATCGTACGGGGAGGACACGGCGTGCCCGAGGTTTCCACCGAGTCTCTCGCCGTCCCGGTGCCCGGTGGCGTACTGGAGCTCTCGTGGGCCGCACTGACCGACACCGGTCGGCGGCGTGAGGTCAACCAGGACGCGATGTTCGCCTCGTACCCACTCTTCGTCGTGGCGGACGGCATGGGCGGCCACGTCGGCGGCGAGATCGCCAGTGCCAGCACCATCGAGCGTCTCCGCGCGGTCGCCGACAGCGGCCACGTGTCGACGAAAACGATCGAGAAGGCGCTGGCGCGGGCCGTGAAGGACATCGCGTCCCACCCCGAGGCCACCGATGACGGCACCGGCACCACGGTGACAGGTGTCTTCCTCGACACCACGGGGGATGCGCCGCACTGGGTCACGCTGAACATCGGCGACTCCCGCGTCTATCTGGTGCGCGACGGCGCGATCGTGCAGATCACGACCGACCACTCGGTCGTGCAGGAGCTGGTCGCTGCCGGCCGTCTCAGCCCCGAAGAGGCCGAGAACCACCCGTACGGCAACGTCATCACGCGGGCCGTGGGACCCAGCGAGGGCGTCACGCCCGACTACGTCCGGCTCGACGTGATCGAGGGGGACAGGTTCGTCATCTGCTCGGACGGGCTGACGAAGGAGCTCACGGATTACGGCATCCGCCACTTCCTCGACGAGAACTCCGATCCCGCCGACGCGGCGGCCGCGATGCTCGAGGCGGCGCTCGAGAACGGCGGACGCGACAATATCACGGTGATCGTGCTGGACGTCGGCCGGCCGGCGACGGTCGCTGAGGACGGTTCGGCGGCAGACGACGATTCGACAGTCGATCACGGTTCCTCCCCAGCTGGGGAATGAGCCGGCGGATCCACAGATCCTTCATTCGGCCGTCCGAGCCCGCGTCCGGGGCGGTGGACTTGGCCTATGCGCTCGACCGCTTCCCCGATCGTCGACCCGGTGGCCTCCGACGACGAGCCACTGACGCTTCCCGCCGCATGGCGTCCGCCGACGCGGCCACCACTGCCCCTGGTGGCCGCGATCGTCCCCGTCGTCGGCGCCGTGGCACTCTGGCTCGTCACCGGTTCGGTGTTCTCGTTGTGGTTCGCACTCCTGGGTCCGGTGATCGCCGCGGCGACCGTGCTGGATGCGCGCCGAGCGGCGCGGAAGGACGGCAGACGGCGGCGGCTGACGCCGCGCGGGCCCGCGATGATGTCGCAACCGCGGTGGCCGCGCGTCACGCGGGCGAGCGTGCACAGCTTTGGGCGCGGCATCCCGATGTCGCCCGCCTCGTCTCGCGCGACGGCGACATCTGGCGCGGCGGCCGGGTCGCGTCGATCGTGGTCGGCGAGGGGGAGCGACAGAGCATCGTGCGCGTGACCGGCGGCGACGGAGATCCCGAGGCCATCGAGCTGCGCCGCCGCGCAGCCCGGGTCGCCGGTGCCCCGGTCACCGTGCCGCTGACGTCCGGCATCGCGGTGGTCGGCGGCGACACGCTCGGGGCGGGCGTGCAGCGGGCGCTCGCGCTGCAGCTGTGCCTGGCACTGGCCCCCGGTGATCTGCGCATCGTCGGCCCGGTCGGCCCGACGCTGGAATGGGTGGAGGCACTGCCGCACTTCGCGGCCCGGAGCGGCACGGCGCTCGCCGTCATCGGCCCCGGCGAACTGGTGCCCGGTGAGGCGGACGTCGTGATCGCGCGGTGCCACCCCGGCGAACCGCTGCCGCCGCGGTGCGAGGCCGTTCTGACGGTCGACGCGCCCGGCGTCGCCCGCATGGAGCACGCCGGCGACACGGTGCCCGTGCGGGCCGAGGCGGTCGGGCGGGCGCAGGCCGATGAGATCGCGCGTGAGCTGACCGGCCGCGCCGAACGCAGCCTCGGCCTGCTGCGGGAAGGCGGCGAGCCTCTGGCGCTGGCACCGCTGCTCGCAGCCGTGCCAGCGACGATGCGCGGACTGCCCGCGGCGATCGGGGTGGCGGGCGGGGTGACGGCCATCGTCGACCTGGTCGCCGACGGCCCTCACGCCGTGGTGGCGGGCGTGACCGGCTCCGGCAAGAGCGAGCTGCTGATCACGTGGATCCTGGCGCTCTGCGCGACCCGCACCACTGACGAAGTGACGTTCCTGCTGGCGGACTTCAAGGGCGGGACGGCGTTCGACGGGCTCGCGGGGGTGCCGCACGTCACCGGCGTGATCACCGACCTGGACGGCTCGGGCGCGCGACGGGCGATGGAGAGCCTCCGTGCCGAACTGCGACGCCGCGAGGCCACTGTCGCGGCGGCCGGCGCTCGCGACATCCTCGATCCGCGTGTGCGCCTTCCCCGGTTGGTCGTGGTCGTCGACGAGTTCGCCGCACTGCTGGCCGACCATCCTGAGCTGCATGCGCTCTTCGCCGACATGGCCGCACGTGGCCGTGCCCTCGGCATCCACCTCATCCTCGGCACCCAGCGGTCGGCGGGCGTCGTCAGGGACAACCTGCTCGCGAACTGTCCATTGCGCGTCAGCCTCCGCGTCACAGACCCCGCCGACAGCCGTGCGCTCCTCGGCACCGACGACGCCGCGCGTCTGCCCGGCGGGACAGCGGGGCGGGGGACCGCGTTCGTGCGCCGCGCGGGCGACGCCGCGCCGCAGCAGGTGCGGATCGCGCTGTCGACCCCCGAGGACGTCGCCGTGGCCGCCCTGCGCACCGGTCGCCGTCCTCCGTCGCGCCCGTGGCTGCCGGCCCTCCCCGCCCTGCTGACGGTCGACGAACTCGCGGCCCACGCGTCGGAGGCGCCGGACGTCCTCCCCGCGGGAGGCGTGCTTCTCGGCCTGGCGGACGAGCCGGAGCGTCAACGCCAGCCGGTGGCACTCGTCACTCCGGCCGATCGCGGACTGCTCGTGCTCGGCGGGCCGGGTTCCGGTGTCTCCAACGCGCTCGAGGTGATCGCGACCCAGTCGCGGGAGATGGTCGTCCGCGTACCGGCGCACCCGGAACGCCTGTGGGACGCCTTGTCATCTCTGCACGACCGACTTCCTCCGGCGGGCTCGGCCGTGCTGATCGACGACCTCGACGCGGTGGCGCTGCGCCTGCCGGCCGAGTACGCGCATGTGGTGCTCGAGCGCGTCGAGGAGCTCGTGCGCCGCGCGGGCGGCGCCGGCGTGCTCGTCGTCGCGGGAGCCCATCGGCTCACCGGCGCGGTGTCGCGCGTCGCCGAGCTGTTCCCGCGGCGGCTGATCCTTCCCTACCCGTCGCGCGTCGACCACGCGGCTGCCGGCGGCGATCCGTCGGGCTTCGATCCTTCCGCCCCGCCCGGGCGTGGCCGCCTGGACGGCCGAGCGGTGCAGATCGCGGCCGCGCCGACCGCGCTGCCCGAGACCGAAGCCGTGGAAGAGGCCTGGATGCCGACGGCACGGCTCACCGGTGTGGTCGCGCGCCGGTCGCCCACGGGGCGCCGGGCGCACGCCGCCTGGCAGGAGCAGGGCGTGCGGGTGGTCGAGGTGGACGACTACGTGGCCCATCCCGCGCCTGCGGCCGAGGGCTGTGTGGTCGTCGTGGGGGAACCGGACGACTGGCAGCGTCACTGGCGTCTACTGGCTGATGTGCGCGGTGACCACGATCTGGTCATCGACACATCGTGCGCCGCGGAGCTTCGCGTCGTGGCGGGATTCCGCGGCGTACCGCCGTACTGCGAGCCGGGAGCGGGGCGCGCCTGGCTCATCTCCTCCGGCGCGGACCCCGTCCGCATTGTCCTTCCCATCGACGATGTCCAGCCGAACCGTCGGGGGACCGTGTTGACCGGCTCATCTCCCAGCGCTTAACGTCACACTGTGGCTACAACCCCGATCGATCTGCAACGGCCCGAGGGCAAAGGGCTCGCCGCCGGCACGCTGGGCCTCTGGGGCTCCACCGTCATCGGCCTCGCGTCCACCGCCCCGGTGTACTCCCTGGTGGCGACCCTCGGGTTCGTCGTCCTCGCGGTCGGTGCCCAGGCGCCCATCGCGTTCGTCATCGCGTTCATCCCGATGCTCTTCATCGCGTTCGCGTACCGCGAGCTGAACAACGCGGTGCCCGACTGCGGCACCACGTTCACGTGGGGCACCAAGGCGTTCGGGCCATGGGTGGGATGGATGGGCGGATGGGGCGTCGCCGTCGCCGGCATGGTCGTGCTCGCGAACCTGGCGCAGATCGCCGGCATCTACTTCTGGGCGCTCATCGACGGGTTCGTCGGCAATCCGGAGGACGCGCTGCTCTCCGACAACGTCCCCCTGGTGACGGCGACCGGCGTCGTGTTCATCGCCGCGATGACGTGGGTCAGCTGGCGCGGCGTCGAGATCGGCGAGCGGATCCAGAACATCCTGCTCGGCATCCAGTATCTGGCCCTGGCGATCTTCGTCGTCGCCGCGCTGTGGCAGTTCTTCGCGGGCAGCGCTCCCGACCCGACTCCGTTCGACTGGTCGTGGTTCAACCCGTTGGCGTTCACGGAGTGGGGCGGGTTCGTCGAGTCCATCCTGCTCGCGCTCTTCATCTACTGGGGCTGGGACACCTGCCTCGCCCTGAACGAGGAGACCAAGGATCCCAAGCGCATCCCCGGACGGGCGGCTCTGCTGACCACCGTCATCCTGCTGGTGACATACGTGGGAGTCACCGTCGCTGCGATGATGTACGCGGGTCTGGGCAGCGACGGCACGGGCCTCGGCAACGAGGCGAACGCCGACGACTTCTTCCTGGCGATCAAGGACGGACTGCTGGGCCCCCTCGGCTGGGTGCTCGTCGTCGCCGTCATGATCTCGGCGATCTCTTCCACGCAGACCACGATCCTGCCCACGGCACGGGGAACGCTGGCGATGGCGGCGTACAAGGCCCTCCCGCGGAGGTTCGCCTCGGTGCACCCGCGCTACAAGACGCCGTCCTTCTCCACGCTGGTCATGGGCATCGTCGCGTCGGTCTACTACATCGGCATGACCCTGATCAGCGACAACATCCTGCAGGACTCGATCCTCTCGCTGGGTCTCGCCATCGCGTTCTACTACGCCATCACCGGCTTCGCCTGCGTCTGGTACTTCCGCCGCGACCTCTTCACCTCGGCGCGGAACTTCTTCTACCGGTTCCTCTTCCCCCTGCTGGGCGCACTGATGCTGACGTACGCCTTCGTCCAGTCGGCGATCGACATGTACGACGTCGACTACGGCTACACCGTGCTCCTCGGCATCGGCGGCACCTTCGTCCTGGGTATCGGCTCCCTTGCGTTCGGCGTGCTCCTGATGTTCCTCTGGTTCGCCTTCCCGCGAGCGAAGACCTTCTTCCGCGGCGAGAGCCTCAACCGTGACACGGAGGTGCTCGTTCCGGAGGACCCGGCCGACTTCTCCCGGTCGATCGACGGCGGCCTCGCCTGAGCTTCGGCCGACTCCGCCGCGGCCGACTCCGCCGCGGCATCCGGCCGGTGCGGTGAAGCAGGTCGTGCCGCCGGGGGTCGATTGACGGTCCGGCAGTCTCAGGGCCGGAGGTGCGCCCCGCAACCCACCTCGTAGGCCTCCCGCAGCCACGACGCGAACGTCTCATCGAACCGGCCCTCGTCGGTGAGACGGAACTGATGCACGAACAGGCGCGGCCCGTAGGGTGAGACGCCGAGGATCCTGGAGTCGGGCGGCAGCTCGCGCATGAGGTCGAAGTACCCGCGCACCCCCTGCCGCACCGGCCGGGCACCCGCGAAGCCTCGGCGCGGCCCGCGGAAGGTCACCGTCGTCTTGGACACCGCATGCGTCACCGCGCCGAACGAGCGGATGAGCTCGTCGACGGCGTGCCACAGCCGCACGGCCTCGGGCTCCGCGCCGCGCAGATGGTCTTCCACCGTCCATTCGTGCTGTTCGGTCATCGCCCCAGTGTGGCGCGCCGCTCCGACATCCGCACTGCGGGCGCGCATGCCGAACCCCCGGGTGCGGGGCACCCGGGGGTCGGTCACAGGGCTCAGGCCAGCGCGGCGTCCAGCGGTGAGAGCTCGAAGTCGTGCGCCGTCGCGACACCGGCGTTCACGATGCGCCCACCCACGGTGTTGAGGCCGGCCGCCAGCGCGGGGTCCGAGCGAAGCGCTTCCCGCCACCCGCGCCGGACGATCTGGCGGATGTAGGGGAGCGTCGCGTTCGTCAGCGCCGAGGTCGACGTGTTGGGCACCGCGCCGGGCATGTTGGCGACGCAATAGAAGATGCTGCCGTGCACCGGGAACGTCGGGTCGGCGTGCGTGGTGGCGTGCGTGTCTTCGAAGCAGCCGCCCTGGTCCACGGCGATGTCGACGAGCACCGAGCCCGGACGCATGCGCGCCACCATGTCGTTCGTGACGAGCTTCGGAGCTTTCGCGCCGGGGATGAGCACGGATCCGATGACGAGATCCGACGAGACGACGGCGCGGTCGAGGTCGAGCGGGTTCGAGGCCGCCGTCTTCACCCGTCCCTGGAAATGATCGTCGAGGTACCGGAGCCGCTGCACGTTGGTGTCGAAGACTGTCACGTCGGCACCCATGCCGACCGCGATCACTGCCGCGTTCGCGCCCGCGACGCCTCCGCCGATCACCGTCACCGCTGCCGGCCGCGTGCCCGGAACGCCCGACATGAGAAGGCCGAGACCGCCTGCGGATCGCATCAGCGTCGCCGCGCCGACGGTCGGCGCGAGCCGGCCGGCGACCTCGCTCATGGGCGCAAGAAGGGGGAGGCCCCCGCCGGAGAGCTGGACGGTCTCATAGGCGATGGCCGTGACGCCGTCCGCCACCAGCCGCTCCGTCAGCGGCCGGTCCGCGGCGAGGTGGAGGTAGGTGAACAGGACGAGGTCGTCGCGGAAATAGCCGTACTCGCTCGAGATCGGCTCCTTGACCTTCAGGAGCAGCTCCGCCCGTGCCCACACGTCGGCGGCGTCGTCCAGCAGCACCGCTCCGGCCGCCTCGTACTCCGCATCGGGCATCGAGGAGCCCTCGCCGGCGCCGCGCTGCACGAACACCTCGTGGCCCGACGCGACCAGGTCGTGCACTCCTGCGGGAGTGAGGGCGACCCGGTACTCGTTGTTCTTCACCTCGGTGGGGACACTGATCCGCATCGTGTGATCCTTTCCGCTCCGCCGTTGGAGCGCTCGGGCTCCTTGTGGGAGCGCCTCTAGAAGGCGGGGCGGATGGCCCCGACATCCTGCCCGCCGCCGGTGACGGCGAGGGGAAGTCGCGAGATGGTGTCGGCGACGTCGGACGATGCGAGCGCGCCGTGGCGCTCCAGCAGTCGCAGCGCGACCGCGGTCGCCGCGCGACCGCTGCCGTCCAGCATCTTGAGCGCCACCGTGGTGCCGTTGGCCGCCGCCATGACCATGACGCCCTCGGCGCCGCCCTTGGCGAAGACGCCGAGGCGTTCGATGGCGATCGTGTCGGCGCGGCCGGGGCCGTCGATGGTCCAGGGGTTCGCGCGTACGGCATCGACCAGCGCGCCGGCACTGCGGTGCAGCGCGAAGGGCGAGGTCGTCGACGAGTTGCCGATGCGGTGGATCGCCCGGGCGAGGCCGAACAGGGTCATGGCGTAGACGGGAGCGCCGCAGCCGTCGACGGCGGTCGCGGCGATCTTCTCACCGATGAGGCGCTCGATCGTCTCGCGGATGAGGATCTGCACCGGGTGATCCGGCGCCAGGTAGCCCTCCGGCTCCCACCCGTTGACGACGCTGGTGAGCAGCATGGTCGCGTGCTTGCCGGAGCAGTTCATGCGGATGCGCGCCGGCTGACCGAGCTCGCGCACCATCTCGTCCCGGGTGGTGGTGTCGCTGGGCCAGGCCGCCGGGCAGCCGAGGTCCTCCTCGCCGAGCTGAGCGAGCGAGAGGATGTCGCGGACGACGGCGACATGACGGTCGGTGCCCGCATGGCTCGCGGTCGCGAGCCCCAGCCGCTCGCCCTCCAGCGGCGCGCCCGCCGTCAGGCACGCCAGCGCCTGGAGCGGCTTGAGGCTCGAACGGGGGAGGATCAGTGCCGACGGATCCCCGAGCTTCTCGGCGATGGTGCCGTCGGCGGCCAGCACGATGGCGATGCCCGCGTGTCGGGACTCGATGAATCCGCTGCGTTCGACAACGGCGAGTTCGACGGCGTCGGCTGCGGCGAAGGTCTGCGGCACCCCGACAGCCTACCGCCGCGGTCGCGGTGCGCCCGCATGACAGACTGTCCGCATGTGGGGTGAGCACCGATACGCCGTTCGGTCGACGTGGACCGGTGACCGCGGCACCGGCACCTCCGGCTACCGGGACTACGACCGTGCCGTGACGATCGAGATCGACGGAAAGCCCGCTCTCGCGGCCTCGGCCGACAAGCCCTTCCGCGGCGATCCGTCCCGCTGGAACCCCGAGGACATGCTCGTCGCCGCCCTCAGCGAGTGCCACCTGCTGTCGTACCTCCACGCGTGTGTACAGGCCGGCGTGGTGGTCGTGGGCTACGAAGACGAGGCATCCGGTCTCATGGTCGAAGACGGGCGCGGCGGCGGCGCGTTCCGGGAGGTCGTGCTGCGGCCGCGCGTGACCGTCGCGGATGCCTCGATGACGGATGCCGCAACCGCCGCGCACGCGCAGGCGGCCGAGTGGTGCTTCATCGCGAACTCGGTCAACTTCCCGGTGCGGCACGAGCCCACGATCGTGGTCGCGTCGTCCTGAGAGAACCCCGCACGGGGGCGGTCGTCAGCGGCGCTCGTGGGGGAGGACCTGCTTGATGCGGTCGATCGGGTTCTGCGCCGGAACCTCGTTGTAGGCGTTCGCGAGCTCCTGACCCGACAGGGCGTGGATCGCGGCCATGATCTCGTCGGTCGCAAGCCGACGGGCCTTGCCCGACGATGCCGGACCGTGGTGCGCAAGGTCGAGGGGTTCGCCGAACCTGACGGTGATGCGATGCGTGAGCGAGGGCATCTTCGCGCCGACGGGCATGACGTCGTCGGTGCCGATGAGCCCGACGGGTACGACGGGCGCGCCGGTCTGCAGTGCGAGGAACGCCACCCCCGTCCGCCCCTTGTAGAGACGGCCGTCGAGTGAGCGGGTGCCCTCGGGGTACAGCGCGACGGCGCTTCCCTCTTCGAGCAGCGTGCGCTGCTGGTCGAGCGCGTCGAGCGCGGCCTGTCCTGCGCCGCGCTGCACGGGGATCGCGCCGATGGCGGTGAAGAACCAGCGGGATGCCCCGCCCTCGAAGTAGCTCGCCTTCGCGAGGAAGTGCACCGGCCGCGGTGCTGCCACGGGGATCGCGATCGAGTCGATGAACGACAGATGATTGCTCGCGAAGATGACCGGGCCGGACTTCGGGACGTTGGCCCGGCCCTCGACGCGCGGGCGGTAGAGGAGGCGTGCGAGAGGCCGGATGATCTGGCGACCCAGGGCGTAGGTGATGCCCATCCGGCGCGCCGGGACGGGAAGGGATCCGGAAGCTTCCGCCGTATCGCCGGCGGTGTCGTCGGCGCCGGGTACGAGGTCGGAAGTCACCCGTAGAGGGTACATCCGATCGCATTCCGGTTCCGGCATGGGGGTTTCTCGGACCGACATAGCGAACATTCAGCGCGAACGGAGCAAAGATGCGAAAAGATGGAGGCTTCCCTTCCATGTCTCGAGGTTGTTCCGTGCGCATTCGCCCGCTCGCCGCCCTGTCCGTCGCCGCGATGTCGGCCCTCCTGCTCGCCGGCTGCGCCGGCTCGGGCGAGCCGGACGCCACCCCCAGCCCGTCCTCGTCGGCCGCCTCGGAGTGCGGTCTCGACCCGCAGCCCGGCGCCGACTCCGACGCCATCACCGTGACCGGCAGCGCCCCCTCGCTCGCCGCGCAGGTGCCCGCCGATCTCGAATTCGCGGATCTGCAGCGCACGATCTCGGAGCAGGCCGACGGCGAGGACCTCGCCATCGGGCAGCTCGTCTCCGGCCAGTACCTCGTCGTCGACCCGACCACGGGCGAGGTCCTGCTCGACTCGGCGACCACCGCACCGGACGATTCCGGCCTGGTGCCGATCGTGGTCGACGGCAGCAGCATCTTCGGCAGCAGTGTCCTGTGCACGCCGCTCGGTTCGGCCACGGCGTTCACCATCCCGGGCTCGATGCTCGGCGAGGGTGCGTCCAACGCCGTCGTCGTGGCCCAGTCGGTCGACCAGCTTTCCCTGGTCGCCACCGGTGAGGACCAGGACCCCGTGGCGGGCATGCCGGAGGTCGAGCTCGACAGCGACGGCAAGCCGTCCGTCACGATCGCCGATGACTTCACCGCCCCCGACACGACTCAGCTCGCCGTTCTGAAGAAGGGCGACGGCCCGACCGTGAACCCGGGCGACACCGTCTTCGTCCAGTACCTGGGTGTGCTGCCCGACGGCACCGAGTTCGACTCCAGCTGGAGCCGCGGCCAGCCGACGTCGTTCCAGACCACCGGCGTCGTCCAGGGCTTCCAGAAGGCGCTCGAGGGGCAGACCGTCGGCTCCCAGATGCTCGCCGTCATTCCGGCTGCAGAGGGATACGGCGACCAGGAGCAGGGCTCGATCCCGGCCAACTCGCCGCTGATCTTCGTCGTGGACATCCTGGGCGTGCAGCGCGCCGCTGCCGCCGAGTAGCACGCGGTCGCATCCGGCCCGCCGCTAGGCTGGCCGGATGCGGCGCGTCCTGATCCTCGGCTCGACCGGCTCCATCGGCACGCAGGCGCTCGACGTCGTGCGGGCCCATCCGCGGCGATTCGAGGTGGTGGGACTCGCCGCCGGCTCCGACCGCGCCGGGCTCGAGGCGCAGGCCGCCGAGTTCCGCGTCGAGAGCACGGGTCTCGGCGCGATCGAGGCCGAGCAGCTCGTGCGCGATGTCGAAGCCGACGTCGTGCTGAACGGCATCACCGGCTCCGTCGGGCTCGGGCCGACGCTCGCGGCCCTCGAGACCGGTCGAACGCTGGCGCTCGCGAACAAGGAGTCGCTGATCGTCGGCGGCGATCTCGTCACGGCGCGCGCGCGTCCCGGTCAGATCGTGCCGGTGGATTCGGAGCACTCGGCCATCGCGCAGGCGCTGCGATCGGGCGAGCGCGACGAGGTGCGCCGCCTCGTGCTGACGGCGTCCGGTGGGCCGTTCCGCGGGCGCAGCCGTGCGTCGCTCGAGTCCGTCACGCCGGCCGAGGCGCTCGCACATCCGACCTGGGACATGGGACGGGTGGTCACGACGAACTCGGCGACACTGGTCAACAAGGGCCTCGAGGTGATCGAGGCGCACCTGCTCTTCGGTGTGCCGTACGCCGAGATCGACGTCGTGGTGCACCCGCAGTCGATCGTGCACTCGATGGTCGAGTTCGTCGACGGGTCGACCATCGCACAGGCCTCCCCGCCCGACATGCGCCTGCCGATCTCGCTCGGGCTCGACTGGCCGAGCCGCGTGGCCGGCGTCGGCCGGCCGCTCGACTGGACGACCGCGACCGCGTGGACGTTCGAACCGCTCGACGACGCCGCGTTCCCCGCGGTGCGCCTCGCCAAGCAGGTGGGCCGCGCCGGGGGCACCTACCCGGCGGTGTTCAACGCCGCCAACGAAGAGGCAGTGGACGCCTTCCACGAGGGACGGCTCAGCTTCCTCGGGATCGTCGAAACGATCGCGCGGGTGGTCGACGCGCACGAGGCACCCGACAGGCTCACCCGCGAAGCGCTCGCCGACGCCGAGGAGTGGGCGCGCCGCACCGCCGCGAAGGCGATCGCCGCGGCATCCTGATCAGCGCCGTCCGGCACGTTCGTCTCGCTCGTTCCTCGCACGCTCAGCGACACGAGTCGATGCCCGGTCGTTGAGCGAGCGCAGCGGGACGAGATGTCTCAGGCCTCGGGGTACACCGGGCGCAGGGGATCGGATGCCGGGGTCTCATGCTCCGGGTAGGGCACCGGCCAGTGCGGCTCGGGCACCGGCCAGCCCGCCTCGCGCAGGGCACGACGGGCGAGTTCGCGGGCCGAGTAGGGCGTGCGGACGCCGCGGATGTCGCGGTAGTCCTGGTGCCCGGGACCGGCCCACAGGATCGCGTCGCCGTCGCCCACCAGCGCGACGGCCTCGATGATCGCGCGCTCGGGTGGGGAGAACTCGTGGATCTCGGCGTCCGGACGCGCCCGGCGTGCGCCCTCGACGAGGGTCGCCCGGATCGAGTCGGGGTCCTCGTGGCGGGGGTGGTGGTCGGTGACGACGAGGATGTCGCTGCCCTCGACGCCGGTGCGCCCCATGTCGTGCCGCTTCGTGGCGTCGCGGTCGCCGTCGGCGCCGAAGAGCATGACGACCTTTCCTGGCGTCACCCGGCGCACTGCCGCGAGCGTCTTCTCGAACGCGTCGGGGGAATGGCCGAAGTCCACGTAGACGGCCGGTCCCGTCTCGCCGGAGACGAGCTCGGTGCGACCGGGCAGATAGGCGTCGATCCGTCCGCCGTCGAGGGCCCCGACCAGGCGCTCCCACGCGTAGCCGCCCTCGAGGATCATGACGATCGCGAGGCCGGCGTTGGCGGCCATGTGGCGTCCGATCACCGGCACGAGGGTCGTCAGCGTGCGCCCGTCGCGGGCGGTGAGGCGGAACTCGGTGCCGACTTGGCGTTCGTCGAGGATGTCGACGACCCAGTCGGCGGCGGCTGCGGCATCCGGGTCCGAGGCGAGGACGGGCGTGCCCACCGTGACGGTCGGCACCTCGCTGCGCGCGACCACCTCGACGCCGGGCTCGGAGTCGACGCAGACCACGGCGCGACGCGCGCGGTCGGGACGGAACAGCGGTAGCTTCGCCTCGAAGTACTCGCGCATGTCGGCGTAGTCGTCGAGGTGGTCGTGCGTGAGGTTCGTGAATCCGGCGACGTCGAACACGATGCCGTCCACGCGACGGCGGCTCAGTGCCTGCGCGCTCACTTCGACGGCGACGGCCTCGACGCCGCGCTCGCGCATCAGGGCGAGGAGCGCGTGCATCTCGTACGCCTCGGGCGTCGTCAACCGCGACACCACGATCTGGCCGGCGATGTGGCGCTCGGCGGTCGATGACAGGCCGGTCACGGCGCCGAGCTGGCCGAGGATCCCCTCGAGGAGGTGCGAGACGCTCGTCTTGCCATTGGTCCCGGTCGTGCCGAAGAGGATCGGCAGCTGGTCGTCGCGGCCGGTGCTGTAGACCCAGGCCGACAGCTCGCCCAGGAGTGCACGGGGATCGTCGACCAGCACCACGGGGAGCCCGCTCGCTGCCGCGACGTCGGCTCCGGCGGCATCCGTCACCACCGCCACTGCGCCCTTCTCGGCGGCCGTCGTGGCGAACTCGGCGCCGTGGCGGTTGACGCCCTGCACGGCGACGAAGACGTCGCCCGGGCGCAGATCGGCGGTGGCGAGGGTGATGCCCGTGAGCGTGGGGGCGGCGGCGACGTCACCGCGGACATCGACGGCGAAGCGCGCCGCGAGGTCCGCGAGGGAGTGGGTCGGCGGCGCGTCGGGGCGGAGTACCGGGGGCAGGTTCGAAGGCGCGTCGGTCGGCATGGCGCATCCATCTTCGCACGGCGCCCGGGCCCCGGTCGGCGGCGGATCGAGGCGCTGACGGGGGCGGCGGGACGAAACGTCGCCGGGACGTTCGGCGACGTTTCGTCCCGCTCCTTCCTCGCTCGCTCAGCGACCCAGGCAAACGCCCGCGGGCGACGGCGTGGCGCCGCGCGGGCGCGGTCCGGTCAGGCCTTGCGGCGACCGCGCACGAGCACGATCACCAGCGCCGCGAGGCCCGCCACGAGTCCACCGGCGGCGAGCCAGCGTGCGACCGGATCGGTGGATGTGACGGATGCCGCGTCCGCCGCATCCGAGGAGGCATCGGCGTCCTGGTCCGCGCCCGCCGCGTCGGCATCGTGACCGGCGCCGGCGTCGTGACCGGCGTCGGCGTCGTCCGCGACCGCGCCCACCTCGACGAGCGGCGCCGGCGCGTCGAGGTCGTGCGGGTCTTCGCCGTCCTCGGCGATCTGCGTCCACGCCGTCTCGCCTGCGGCGCACGTCTGGGTGACGGGGAAGGCGAGCGTCGTGCCGGCGGTCGCCTCGGTGAACAGCACGTCCATCGAGACGGTCGCCTTGAGTCCGTCCTCGACGGGCGCGTCGGGTGTGTACACGACGCGCGTCGGCACGCCGTCGGCGCCGAGCTCGCGCGTGATGGTCCAGCCGCCCTGCACGACGGGCGTCGCGTTGCCGACGCCGTCGGGGATGTCGACGGCGAGGGCGGTCGTGGGGGATCCGTCGCAGCCGTGCGAGAACGAGAACGTGAGCGTCTCGGTGCCGCCGGCGGATGCGCTCTCGGGATCCACGTGGACGTGGGCCGACGCGGCGAGCGGCGCGGCGAGGGCGAGGGCGAGGCCGGCGGTGGCGCCGATCACGAGGCGGCTGAGGGAGTTCTTGCGGGTGAGCGTGTTCATGGGTGTGCTTTCGTCTGTCGTCGGGGTGATCGGCGCGGACGGCCGATCGGCGGTACGCCGCGGGCGCGCGTACGCGAGAGGATCCGGCGCGCGCAGGGGCGCGGCCGGCGACGGGCGCGGCGCCGGTGGCGCCGCTCAGACGAAGGCGGGGGGTCCTCGCCGGGAGGCGTCGGAGAGGACGATGCGCAGCGCACCCAGCGACGGGCGCGACGACGGCACGACGACGCGCGGACGCGAAGCACGCGGGGCGATGGCGTGGCTGCGCGCGAAGACCGAACGGATGCCGCGGCCCAGGGCGCGCAGCATCCGCTCTCCGCTGTGCAGCCCGGCGACCGTGGCGAGTGCGGCCAGCGCGTGGGCGGCGAGCATGGGCGCGTCGGGGAGCACGACGGCGCTCAGCTGGCCACCCAGGTGCGTCACGTGGTGCCCGTGGAGGGCCGCGGGATCGGCGTCGGCGGTGACGGCGAACGCCACGTGGAAGAGTGCCTGGCTCGCGAGCACGGTGACGGCCATCCGCCACGCAGCCAGACGGCGTCCGACGAGGACCACGGCGAAGGGGGACGCCAGGATCCCCACGGCGGCGACGAGTGCAGGAGTCGGCGCTCCGCCGCCCGCGAGGGTGTGAGCCGTGGCCGCGACGACCGTCGCGATCCATGCCGCGGCGGTGCCGCGCAGCGCGCGCACGTGGCGTGGGGTCACGGCTCCTCCTCGCATCGAGCCTAGGGGAGGAGCGCCGCCTTCCTCGCCCGCCGTCACACCCAACTCAAAGCATCGCGCGGGTACCGTGGGCGTGTGGAGATCCTCGCGTTCGTCATCGGTGTCGCGCTCATGGTCGTGGGCCTCGCCGTGTCGATCGCACTGCACGAGCTCGGACACCTCTGGCCCGCGAAGAAGTTCGGCGTCCGCGTCGGCCAGTACATGATCGGATTCGGGCCCACGCTGTGGTCGCGTCGCATCCGCGGGACGGAGTACGGGTTCAAGGCCATCCCCCTCGGGGGCTACATCTCCATGGCCGGCATGTATCCGCCCTCACCCGAGGCTGCGAGCCGTGACGGTCGGGCCGGGGGCGGCTTCTTCGCCACGATGGTGCAGGACGCCCGCGAGGCCAACGACGAGACGCTGCACGGCGACGACGATGCGCACGTCTTCTACCGCCTGCCCGTCTGGAAGCGCATCGTGGTGATGCTCGGCGGACCGGTGATGAACCTCCTGTTCGCGATGGTGCTGTTCGCGATCCTCCTCACCGGCATCGGCGTGCAGACGGCCACGACGACCGTCGCCCGCCTGTCGGAGTGCGTCCCGACCACGACGTCGACGGAGTGCGCCGAGTCGGCTCCCGCGGCCCCTGCCCAAGCGGCGGGGATCGAAGCCGGCGACACGATCGTCTCGATCGACGGGCAGCCGGTCGCCGACTTCGACGAGGCCACCGCCATCATCCGGTCCTCGCCCGGCGAGCAGCTGACGTTCGTCGTCGAGCGCGACGGCACGGAGCAGAGCATCCAGGTCACGCCCGCGACGATCGACACCGAGGTGACCGCGGCTGACGGCACGACCACGACCGAGGAGGTCGGCTTCGTCGGCGTCGGCCCCGCGGTCGACTATGTCAGGCAGCCGATCTGGGCGGGACCCGAGATGGCCGTCCAGAACGTCGGCGCGGTCGCCGGGATCATCTGGCAGCTCCCGGCGAAGGTCTGGCAGACCGGCGTCGATCTGGTCACGGGCGCCGAGCGCGACCCGAACGGCCCCCTCAGCATCGTGGGAGCCGGACGGCTCTCGGGCGAGGTCGCCGCGGCGGATTCGCCGATCCTGAACCGGGTCGCCGGGTTCCTCTCGCTGCTGGCGTCGCTCAACATCGCCCTCTTCGTCTTCAACCTCATCCCGCTGCTGCCGCTGGACGGCGGTCATGTCGCCGTCGCGCTGTGGGACGGTCTGAAACGGGCGTGGGCGAAGCTCTTCCACCGCCCTCCGCCGAAGCCGGTCGATGCGACCAGGCTCGTGCCGATCACGTTCGCCGTGTTCATCGCGCTGCTGGTGATGGGCGGCGTGCTCATCCTCGCCGACATCTTCAACCCGGTCTCGCTGATCTGAGCCGTGGGCGGCTGTCGCCGCGCTCCGCCAGGATTCTTCGTCGGTCGTGTCGAAAACGGCCTTGTCCGTTCGCTGTAGGGATGCAACGGTTCCACTGACGAAAGGACGACGACCGTGAAGTACGTGATCATGTTCACCTCGACACCCGAGCTCGACGACGCGGTGCCGGAGGAACGCCGCCAGGAGGTGTACGGCCGGATCTACGAGTGGTTCGGCACGAACGCCGACAAGATCTCCGACGGCGGCGCCGAGCTGCTGCCGGTCTCGACGGCGACGACGGTGAAGTCCGCCCCGGAGGGCCCGGTGGTCGTCGACGGTCCCTTCTCGGAGGCCAAGGAGGTCGTGGGCGGGTTCAGCGTCATCGACGTCCCCGACCTCGACGACGCCATCGCCCTGGTCAAGACGTGGCCCTCCATGGAGCTGCCGGGCATCGCCGTGGAGATCCGCCCGATGGTGACGGACTACAGCCAGTTCGAGTGATGACTGCACCGGCCACTCCGTCTGCTCCGGGCGCGGCGGCATCCGATCGGCTGCTGGCCGCCGTGGTGCGCGAGGAGTCCGCGCGCATCACGGCGGCGCTCACGGTGTCGTTCGGCAGCTTCGGCGTCGCCGAGGAGGCCGTCGCGGAGGCGGTCGAGGAGGCGCTGCGTGAATGGCGTGCGCGCGGGATCCCGCCGAAGCCCGGCGCCTGGCTGATGCAGGCGGCGCGGCACAATGCGCTCGACCGCGTGCGGCGGGAACGCGTGCTGCGTGACAAGGTCGCGCTGCTCACGCCGGTGGCGAGCATCGGAGGGGCACCGGCCGACGAGCGCCTGCCGCTGCTGTTCGGCTGCTGCCACCCGGCGCTCGCGCCCGACGCGCAGCTCGCGCTCACGCTCCGCGCGGTGTGCGGACTCACGACGGCGCAGATCGCCCGCGCGACGTTCTCCACAGAGCCGGCCGCGGGCCAGCGCATCTCGCGCGCCAAGCGCAAGATCGCCGAGAGCGGCATCCCGCTGCGGGTTCCCGAAGGAGCGGATGCCGCGGCACGCCTCGACCTCGTGCTGACGGTCGTCTCCGTGATGTACAGCGAGGCCCACTTCATGGCGGGAGCGAATGCCGAGGCCGACCGAGACCTCGCCGACGACGCACTCTGGATCGCCCGGGTGGTCGCCGAGGCGCTGCCGCACGCTGCGGAGGCGCAGGGACTCCTCGCCCTCCTGCAGTTCCACCGCGCACGCGAGTCGGCGCGCTCCGTGGAGGGCGAGCTCGTCCTGCTCGCCGACCAGGACAGGTCTCGATGGGACGCCGAGCTTCTCGGCGCGGCCCGGGTCTCCCTGGAGCGCGCTGCGCGACTGCGCCGTCCCGGACGCTGGCAGCTGCACGCGGCGATCGCTGCGTGCCATGCGGATGCCGCGGACGCGAAGTCGACCGACTGGCTGCAGGTGCTCACCCTCTACGACATGCTGCTCGCGTACGACAGGTCGCCCGTGGTGCGACTCAACCGCGCCGTCGCTCTGGCACGTGTAGAGGGGGCAGCGGTCGCGCTCGCCGAGGTCGACGGGCTCGCGGATCCGCTGGCCCGTTCGCACCTGTGGCATGCCGTCCGGGCATCACTGCTGCGGGACCTGGGCCGGGACGAGGAGGCGATCGCCGCGGACCTCCACGCGCTCGAGCTCACGGCGAACGAGGCCGAGCGGCGCCTTCTCGCGGCCCGCGCGGGACGGTGAGCCGCAGCATCCGTCCGCGTTCTCGGGTTCGGGGCGCACGCCGCGCACACGGGGCGCGCGCGTTGCGCCCCGAACGTTCGCCGCGCGCCCCAAACCCGACACCCGAACCCGAACCCGAACCCCAAGAAGAGGTTGAGGTGGGATGCGGCGCTCAGGCGGTGACCGGCGCCAGGGCCTGCTCGACCAGGCGCTGCAGCGTGGTCATGCCGTCGCGCGACAGGATCGATTCCAGGTGCCCCTGCACCGACGCGAAACCAGGACCGCGCAGTGCGTAGACATCGCCCGACGCGTCGGCGGCGATCTCGGCCTCGCCGGCGCGGGTGGTACCTGCCGGGACGCGGGCCGTGAAGGTGTTGTAGAAGCCGATGGATGCCGGCATCCCGAACACGTCGACGGACTTCTGCAGTCCCTGGTGCGGCGCGTCCAGCGGGGCGAGGTCGACGCCGAAGGTGTCGGCGAGGATCTGGTGGCTCAGGCACACGGCGAGGATCGGCCGGCCGCTCTCGCGGCGTCGCGCGACCACTTCCCGCATGCGGCGGATGCGGGGGCTCGACTCGTCGCGCGGGTCGCCGGGCCCGGGCCCGGATACCAGCAGTTCGGCGTCATCGATCTGCGCGTCGGTCACCTCGTCCCACGGTGCGATCCGCACGTCGAGCCCGAGATGGCGCAGTTGATGGGCGAGCATCGTGGTGAAGCGATCCTCGGCGTCCACGACGAGCGCCGACCGGCCGGCGTACGGCGCGGGCCCGTCCGAGCCCTGCGGGTTGAGCCAGAACTCGGCGAGGCGCCCGTTGCGCGAGGCCAGCAGCTCGGCGATCGCCGGATCGTCCGCGAGTCGGCGGGGCGCGGGGGCGGGGGCGTCCTCATCGATGACGTCGCCGTCGGGCGCGGGGACGACGACGGCAGCCTCCGCCACGGCGTCACGGGGCACGGCGCCGATGGCGCCGAGCACGCCCGCGGCCTTTCCGTGCGTCTCGCCGACCTCGCCGTAGGGGTCCGAGTGGCGCACGAGCGTGGCCCCGACGGGGACGCGCAGCCGGCCGTCCTGCAGGTACGCGGTCCGGATCAGGATCGGCGCATCGAGGTCGTGCGTCGCCTCGCCGGCCGCGAGGGTCAGACGCGGGGTGAACAGCGCGGCAACGCCCGAGTAATAGCCCCGCGGGGTGGTCTCGTGCCGGGTGATGACGGTGCAGGCGTTCTGCATCGGCGAGCCGGTGACGGTCGGCGCGAACATCGTCTCGCGGAGGATGTCGCGCGGATCCAGCCGGCTGCGCCCGCGCAGGACATATTCGGTGTGGGTCAGCCGCGACATCTCCTTGAGGTGCGGACCCGTGATGCGGCCGCCGTCGGAGCAGACGGCGCTCATCATCTTGAGCTCCTCGTCGACGACCATGAACAGCTCCTCCGTCTCCTTCGTCGAGCGGAGGAACTCGGTGAGCGTCTCGGCGGTCGCGCCCCCGGCGGGGTGACGGAACGTGCCCGAGATCGGGTTCATCGTCACGACGCCGTCCCGCGCACTGACGTGTGCTTCGGGGCTCGCGCCGACGGCGACGTGGCCCGGTGTGACGATCGCGAAGGTCCAGTACGCGCCGCGCTCGTGCTCGAGGAGCGCCCGGAACCACGTCAGGGCGGCGGTGGCGGCATCCGTCGACACACCCGCGGTGAAGTCGCGGCGGATGACGAAGTTCGCGCCTTCGCCTCGGCCGATCTCATCGGCGATCACCCGCCGCACGATGCCGGCGTACTCCTCGTCGGCGATGTCGAAGCCGGCGTCCTGCAGCGCGACCGGCTCGGCCGGCAGCTGTGCCAGCGCTTCGTCGCGGGGGAGCGCCGTCCGCTCGGCGACGATGAGGCAGCGCAGCGGCGCGCCGTCATCGTGGCACTCGAAGCCGCGCTCGCGCACCTGCCGGAACGGCACCAGCGCGAGCACCTCGCGCGGTGTTCCCGCGGCGTCGGTCAGGGGGATGTCCGCGAGCAGGTCGACATCGACCACGTCGCCGGTCAGCAGTTCGACCGTCGTGTCGTCGCGGGCGATGAGGGCGAAGGGGATGCCGCGGTCGGCGATCTCGCGGAGCGAGGGGTGGGCGGGCCCGGTCATGGCTGTGGTTCTTTCGTCGTGGGGGGAGGCATCCCTTACGAAAAAGAAGACCGCCCCGAGGGCGGTCTGGGTCGCGCGAAACCCACCGCCTATGCGGTGAGCCACCAGGTGAGGCGTGCGGACATGCGCCGAACCTACCACACCGCTCGTGGCCCCCGTCGGCCGCGGAGCGACGTCACGTCTGTCGCGCGCGCTCCAGCATCTGGGCGCCGTGACGCCAGCCGACCGTCTCGTATCCGACCACCACGACCGCGGGCGCACACGCGATGAACAGCAGCGCCACCCCGAGCGAGGCCCCGAGCGTGACCGCGATGACGCTCGCGGCGAGCGCGGCGACCGACCCGAGGTAGAGCCAGATGTGGAACGGGTCGAACTGCATCACGGTGAGCGCGTAGATGCCGAACAGGAAGGTCTCATAGACGAGCACCGGGATCGCGATGCTGAGCACCGCGAAGGTCTCGTCGACGTGCGCCGCGTGCGAGATGACGTTGGCGGCGACGTGGAGCCCCGCCCCCACGGCGATCAGGGAGCCGAAGACGAAGAGGTGCAGGTATCCCCACGGGAAGCCGCGCCAGCGATGGCGTTCCAGCACCTCCCCGAACGGGATGGCGAAGTAGTTCCACCACATGCCGAACGCGAGGGCGGTGCCGCCGAAGGCGATCAGTGCGGCCTCCAACGACCACACGTCATCCTGAACGACGGCCGAGATCGCGAGGATCGTGCCGAGGATGACCTCGCCGAGCGTGATGATGACGAGGAGTCCGTAGCGCTCGGCGATGTGATGCGGGTGCCACGGCGTGGGCCCGAAGCGCTTCTCGGCGAACAGCGGGCCGGCCAATTCGAACAGCATCAGCAGTGTCGTGAACACCAGCGTCACGCCGACGGGCAGGTGGATGAAGATGAGCGCGATCCACCCGAGCTGCGCGATCGAGACATTGACGATGTACGCGACGCACGTCTTGCGGCGCGCCTCGTCCTGGACGGCGGCGCGGATCCACAGGGCGATGGTCGCGACGCGCATGACGACGTAGCCGACGACCATGACGGTGATGTTCAGATGGTCGCCCTCGCCGATGGAGTGGAACACGTCAGGCACGCCGAGCGCGACGATGAGCACCCCCACCATCACGATCAGTGTCGAGACGCGGAAGTAGATGTCGTCCGTGTCGTATGCCGACGCCAGCCAGCTGTAGTTGATCCACGCCCAGGTGACCGCGAATGTCGCGAACGCGAATCCGGTGAGCGCCGATGCGACGTGCCCGAGCTCGAGGTAGTGCGCCATCTGCGACGAGATCTGGCTGAAGGCGACGACGAAGGTCAGGTCGAACAGCAGTTCCAGAGGGGTCGCTGTCCGGTGGGCCTCGTTGGGGTCCCTGCCGGTCATGCGTCCGAGGTGGTGGCTCAGGCTCATGCCGGGAAGATACACCGTGCGCGGGACGCACTCGTACGCGAGCGGATGCCGCGGGTCGCGGCATCCGCTCAGCACTTCGGCAGGCCGCTCCCGGCGACACCGGGCCCGGCGTGCGCGTCGCCGCGTAGGCTGGGGGCGTGCCAGCCGTCAATCTCGGGATGCCCAAGGTCCCCGAAACGCTCGCCCCCCGTCGCAAGACCCGCCAGATCAAGGTGGGCAAGGTGCTGGTCGGCGGCGATGCTCCGGTCAGCGTGCAGTCGATGACCACGACGCCGACCA
The DNA here is from genome assembly GCF_024055635.1 of Microbacterium yannicii. Lineage (GTDB taxonomy): Bacteria > Actinomycetota > Actinomycetes > Actinomycetales > Microbacteriaceae > Microbacterium > Microbacterium yannicii. The sequence continues at coordinate 90,947 of NZ_JAMXMB010000025.1, read as the reverse complement.
CCAACATCAACGCCACGCTGCAGCAGATCGCCGAGCTCACCGCGTCGGGCTGCGAGATCGTGCGCGTCGCCGTGCCGTCGCAGGACGACGCCGACGTGCTGCACATCATCGCGGCGAAGAGCCAGATCCCGGTGATCGCCGACATCCACTTCCAGCCCAAGTACGTGTTCCAGGCGATCGACGCCGGCTGCGGCGCGGTGCGCGTGAACCCGGGCAACATCCGCAAGTTCGACGACCAGGTCGGTGCGATCGCCGCCGCCGCGAAGGCGGCGGGGGTGTCGCTCCGCATCGGCGTCAACGCCGGCTCCCTCGACAGGCGTCTGCTCGAGAAGTACGGCAAGGCGACGCCCGAGGCCCTCGTCGAAAGTGCCGTGTGGGAGGCGTCCCTGTTCGAGGAGCACGACTTCCACGACTTCAAGATCTCGGTCAAGCACAACGACCCGATCGTGATGGTCAAGGCCTACCGGCTGCTCGCCGAGCGCGGCGACTGGCCCCTGCACCTCGGCGTCACCGAGGCGGGGCCCGCGTTCCAAGGCACGATCAAGTCGGCGACCGCCTTCGGCATCCTGCTCGCCGAGGGCATCGGCGACACCATTCGCGTGTCGCTGTCGGCGCCGCCGGCCGAAGAGGTCAAGGTCGGCCATCAGATCCTGCAGTCCCTGAACCTGCGGGAGCGCAAGCTCGAGATCGTGTCCTGCCCGTCCTGCGGCCGCGCCCAGGTCGACGTCTACACGCTCGCCGACAACGTCACCGAAGGGCTGAAGGACATGACGGTGCCGTTGCGCGTCGCGGTCATGGGCTGCGTCGTCAACGGCCCGGGTGAGGCCCGTGAGGCCGACCTCGGCGTCGCCTCGGGAAACGGCAAGGGACAGATCTTCGTGAAGGGCCAGGTCATCAAGACCGTCCCCGAAGCGGACATCGTCGCCACCCTCATCGAGGAGGCGAACCGCCTCGCCGCCGAGATGGGGCCGGACGCCGCGATCGGCACCGCGCAGGTCGTCACGTCCTGATGGGTCCGGGCCGCCTCTCGGCCCCGCAGCGCGCACGTGTCGACGCCTGGCTGCCGGGGGCCGAGCTCGTCGCCGACCTCAGCTGGAACCTGGTGGAGACGGTCGTGCTGCGGATGCGGCACGCCGGTCGCGAGCTGATCGTCAAGGCGGCCGGCGACGGCGACCACCATCTCGGTCGCGAGCTCGCTGCGCACGCGGGCGGCTTCGTCTCCGTGTGGCAGCAGAGCGGCTCGGCGGCGCGTCTGCTCCACGCCGACCCGGCGGCGCGCGTGATCGTGCTCGAGTGGCTGCCGGGCGCGCTCGCGTACCGGACGCCGGCGGGAGTGGACCCGGAGGTCCACCGCCGCGCCGGGGACCTGCTGCGCCGCTTCCACGCGCAGGCGGCACGGCCGTCGGAAGGCACGGATGCCGCGGCCACCGCCCGCGCGCTGCGCTGGTTGGACTCGCCGCACGCCATCTCCCCTGCGGTGGAGGCTCGGCTGCGTCTCGCGCTCGACGCGCTGCCGCCGGTGGAGGTGGATCTCGTTCCGACACACGGCGACTGGCAGCCGCGCAATTGGCTCGTCGACGGCGATACGGTGCGGGTGATCGACTTCGGCCGGTTCGCGTTCCGCCCGGCCGCGACCGACTTCGTGCGACTGGCGGCCCAGGAATGGCGTGAGAGTCCCGACTGCGAGACGGCGTTCTTCGAGGGCTACGGCGGCGATCCGCGGCTCGGCTCCGATGTGTCTGAGCGAGGTTCGGGCCGGTCGCACTGGCTGCAGCTGCGATTGCGCGAAGCGATCGGCACCGCCTGCTGGGCTCACCAGGTGGGCGACGCCGAGTTCGAAGCGCAGGGCCACCGCATGATCGCCGAGGCGTTGGCCGAGTACGAGGCCTGACGCAGGCTCGCCGAGCTAATCGGCGAAGCCGTGCGACAGCAGCGTCGCCGTCCGGTCGTCCCGCAGCGCCACCAGCGCCTCGCGTTCGTAGGCAGGCATGTCGGCCGGCAGCTGGTCGAGGTCGAACCACCGCAGCTGGGCGCATTTGAGAGGTTCCAGGATCTGCGGCTCCCCGTCCCAGGCATCGCAGACGAAGAACCAGTCGACCCGCTGCTCGATCGGGTTGTCCGTGCCGTCGGTGCGCTGCATCACCGCGAACGGTGAGAGGGCGTCCGGCTCGACCGTCAGCCCGAGCTCCTCGATGAGCTCGCGGACGGCGGCGGCGACAGCGGTCTCTCCGAGCTCGACGTGGCCCGCGGCGCCGGCGGCCCAGCATCCGTCCATGTACCCCGTGTTCTGCCGCAGCTGCAGCAGCACCGCTCCGTCGCGGCGGAGATAGACGTACGACGAGGGGACGACGGAGAAGCGGGCCACGAGGAACGAACCTACCTCCCGCGTCGTGCCGTGGTGATGGCGCGACGAGCGTCGACGCTGCCGCGACGGGAGAGCAGCGCGACGTGATCGCAGCGGCGAGCCGTGGCATGATCCGAAGGTGCCCCTCGACCGGATCGCCGTCATCTCCGACGTCCACGGCAACCTGACCGCCCTGGAGGCGGTGCTCGACGACATCGCAGGCCGCGGCATCCGTCCGATCATCAATCTCGGCGACAACATCGGCAAGGGTCCGCGCGGCGCAGCCGTCACGGAGCGTGTCCGTGAGGCGTGCGCGGTCAACGTCCGCGGCAACTGGGACGACTTCATCGGCGCCCTCGGCGATGACCAGCCCGAAGACATGCGGTGGTGGCGTGACGAGCTCTCCGCCGGACAGCGGCAATGGCTCGGCCGGCTTCCGCTGAGCCACGACCTCGTGATGAGCGGCCGGCGCATCCGGCTGTTCCACGCGTCGGCTGAGAGCCCGCACACGCGCGTGCGGTTCCACCACACCGACGAGGAGTTCGACGGCATGTTCCGTGCCACCGCGATGACCGGCGACGGCCCGGAGCCGACCGTCGTCGGCTACGGCGACATCCACGACACCTACCTCGAGTCGCGCGACGGCCGCACGCTCTTCAACGCCGGCAGTGTCGGCAACCCGCTGGACGAGCCGACCCCGAGCTACGTGATCCTCGAGGGCATGCTCGACGCGCCGACCCCGGCGCCGTTCGAGGTGCGCTTCGTGCGCGTCCCGTACGACGTCGACGCCGAGGTCGCCGTGGCCCACCGGGTCGGGATGCCTCGCAGCGACGTCTGGGAGATCGAGCTTCGGACGGCGGTCTACCGCGGGAGGCAGGTGTCGTGAGCGCGTCGTCCGTCCCCGCGCCGACCGAGACGGCACCGCTGTCACGCCCCATCGTCGCCGGAATCGTGACGGCGCTCGTTGGGGTCACGAGCTCGTTCGCCGTCGTCCTGACCGGCCTCGACGCGGTGGGCGCCTCTCGTGCCCAGGCGGCCAGCGGGCTCCTCGTGCTCTGCCTCACGATGGGTGCGTCGGCGATCCTGCTCGCGTGGCGATATCGGATGCCGATCACCGTCGCCTGGTCGACGCCCGGCGCCGCGGTGCTCGCCGCGACTGGCGCCGTCGAGGGCGGGTGGCCCGCCGCGGTCGGAGCGTTCCTCGTCACGGCGGCGCTCATCCTGCTGACGGCCCTCTGGCCGCAGCTCGGCCGGCTCATCGCTCGCATCCCGCCCTCGATCGCGCAGGCGATGCTCGCCGGCGTGCTGCTGCCGCTGTGTCTCGCGCCGGTCACCGGGCTCGCCGCGAACCCGTGGGGCGTCGTCCCCGTCGTGCTCACGTGGCTCGTGTTCGTGCGCGTCGCGCCGCGGTGGGCGGTGCCGCTGGCCTTCGTCGCCGCGGCCGCCGTCGTGGGCGTGGACATGGTGCTCACCGGGGCGACGATCGATCCGGCGCTGCTGGTGCCGCGGCTCGCGTTCACCGCCCCCACCCTGACCTTCGGGGCGGTGGTGGGTCTCGCGCTGCCGCTCTTCCTGGTGACGATGGCGTCGCAGAACGTGCCGGGCGTGGCGATCATGCGCAGCTTCGGCTACGAGGTCCCGTGGCGGCCAGCGATGCTCGTCACCGGCGTCGGCACGGCGATCGGCGCGACGGCGGGCGGGCACGCGATCAACCTCGCCGCGATCAGCGCCGCCCTCGCCGCGGCCCCCGACGCCGACCCGGACCCGAAGCGGCGCTGGGTCGCCGGGGTATCGACGGGCGCCAGCGGCATCGTGCTGGGCGGTCTGTCGGCGGCACTCGTCGCGCTGGTGGTGGTGGCGCCCGAGGCCGTCATCCCGGCCGTCGCCGGCATCGCGCTGTTCGGCGCCTTCGGCTCGGCCGTGCAGCAGGCGATCGACGACCCGGGGGAGCGTCTGCCGGCCGTGGTGACGTTCCTCGTCGCCGCGTCGGGCGTGGCGATCGCAGGCGTCAGCGCGGCGTTCTGGGCTCTGGTCGCAGGGCTCGTGGTGCGCGAGGTGCTGCACCTCGGCAGACGCCGGGTGTGACGGCCGCCGCTCAGCGCGCGGCGCGGCGTCGAGCGAGCGCCCCGTAGACGCGCAGGAGACGCGGCACGACGGCGTAGACGGCGAGCGGGACCACGACAGCGGTCAGGACGAGGGCGCGCAGGATCGGATGCCACGACTCCGAGATGGGGGCGAGCAGCAGCATGCCGACCGACACCAGCGGGAAGATCGCCAGCCAGGTGATCACCGCGCGGACGTGGACGGAAGGTGCGGGTGCGGACGCCTGGGGCAGCGTGGGTGTGGGAGCGGTCGAAGCGGTCATGTGCGGCATCCTTCTCTCAATCCAACCGAATGGTTGCAACTGGTTGGTTGCAAGTGAATCACTCGTCGGGATATTCCGCAACCATCCAGTTGGATCCTGCGTACGATGGTCTCATGGCCTGGGACACGGAACGCACCAAGAGGCTGCTCCTCGACGCCGCCACCGCGGAGTTCAGCGAGCATGGCCTCGCCGGCGCGCGCGTCGACCGCATCGCCGCCGCCGCGGGGGTCAACAAGGAGCGCATCTACCAGTACTTCGGCAAGAAGGACGAGCTGTTCGCGACAGTGCTGTCGGAGGCGTTGCAGGCCGCCCTGCAGGCCGTCGACGCGGAGGGCACCGGCCCGGCCGCCGTCGGAGACTACGCCGCGCGATTGTTCGACCACCACATGGCGCACGGCGAGATCCCGAGACTCGTGTACTGGGAAGGGCTGGAGCGCGGCACCGCGGCAGCCGACAGCCCGGCGCGCGCGGCGTTCCACGCCGAGAAGGTGACGCGCATGCAGCGGATGCTGCCCGGGCTCGGCCGGGTCGAGGCGGGGGAGCTGCTGCTCACGCTGGTCACCCTGGTGAACGCGTGGCCGGTGCTGCCGCAGCTCGATGCGCTCATCGTCCCCGATGCCGGCGACCGCGAGGCGCGCATCGCGGCACGGCGGGCGGCCATCGTCGCGACCGTGACCGCCGCGGCGGAATCAGTCGCAGCCGCGGCCCGCTGACCCGCGCAACACGAGAGCTGCACTTTCCTGCACGCGCGGCGTCGCCCGACGGCGCGGTCGCAGGAAAGTGCAGCGTTCGCACGCGGTCGCCGTCCCGCGGCGCGGCTCGCGTTTCGGGCGACGCCGCTCCGGGTGCCAGACTCGGACCATGGGCAAGGTCTTCGACGGCATCGACGCATCGCTGCAGGAGTGGATCGCCGCGCAGCACCTCTTCTTCGTCGCCACCGCGCCGCTCGGCGCCGAGGGGCGGGTGAATGTGTCGCCGCGCGGACTCGATACCCTGAGCGTCCTCGACGAGAACACCGTCGCGTGGCTCGATCTCACCGGCAGCGGCGCCGAGACGATCGCGCATCTGCGCGAGAACGGGCGCATCACGCTCATGTTCTGCTCATTCGACGCGAGGCCGCGGATCGTGCGGCTGCACGGCCGTGGGCGGGTGGTGGTTCCGCGAGACGACCTGTTCGACCGGATGGATGCCGCGCACCCCGGGCACCTCGGCGCGCGGGCCGTGATCGTCGTCGATGTCGAACGCGTCTCGGACTCGTGCGGGTGGGGCGTGCCGCAGATGGACTTCGTCGCAGATCGCGACATCATCCGGCCGTGGGCCGAGAAGAAGGGACCCGACGGCCTCGACGTCTACCGGGCCCAGAAGAACGCGGTCTCGCTCGACGGGCTGCCGGCGCTCTGACATCAGCCCGGCGTGCGGACGCCTGCTCCGGGCCGACCGCCGCGAGGCGCGGCATCCGCTCGCCCTAGACTTGACCCTCGTGGTCACCCGTCTGTCGCATTTCTTCCTCCGCACGCTCCGTGAAGACCCCGCCGATGCGGAGGTCACGAGCCACCGGCTGCTCGTGCGCGCCGGCTACATCCGGCGCCAGGCGCCGGGTATCTTCGCGTGGCTGCCGCTGGGCCTGCGGGTCAAGGGGCGGCTCGAGCGGATCATCCGCGAGGAGATGAGCGCCGCGGGTGCTCAGGAGGTCCACTTCCCGGCGCTCATGCCGCGCGAGCCCTACGAGGTGACCGGCCGCTGGGAGGAGTACGGCGACGGCATCTTCCGCCTGCAGGACCGCAAGGGCGCCGACTACCTGCTCGCCCCCACGCACGAAGAGGCCTTCACGCTGCTCGTGAAGGACCTCTACTCGTCTTACAAGGATCTGCCGCTGACGATCTACCAGATCCAGGACAAGTACCGCGACGAGGCCCGCCCCCGCGCAGGCCTCCTGCGCGGGCGCGAGTTCACGATGAAGGACGCCTACTCGTTCGACGCGTCCGACGCCGGGCTGGACGCTTCCTACATGGCGCAGCGCGGTGCCTACGAGCGCATCTTCCAGCGGCTGGGTCTCGAATACGTCATCGTGCAGGCGGATGCCGGAGCCATGGGCGGTTCGCGCTCCGAAGAGTTCCTGCACCCGACGACGGTGGGCGAAGACACCTTCGTGCGCTCGGCCGGCGGCTACGCGGCCAACGTCGAGGCGTTCACGACCGTGGTTCCCGACGCGATCCCCTTCGACGGGCTCGGGGAGCCGGTCGTCTTCGACTCGCCCAACACGCCGACGATCCAGACGCTGGTCGACCACGCCAATGCGCACCTCGACGCGCCCGCGTCGGGGATCAGCGGGCCCGCGACCCATGGTGCGACCGGCTGGACGGCGGCTCACACGCTGAAGAACGTCGTGGTGGCGCTGAAGCACCTCGACGGCACGCGCGAACTCGTGATCATCGGTGTTCCCGGCGACCGCGACATCGACGACAAGCGCGTCGAGGTGGTGTTCGCTCCGGCCGAGGTGGAGCCCGCGACGCCGGAGGACTTCGAGAAGAACCCGCTCCTCGTGAAGGGCTACATCGGTCCGTGGTCCGAGACTGGGGCGGTGCTCGGCGAGGAGTCGGCTACCGGCATCCGCTACCTGCTCGACCCCCGGGTCGTCGACGGCACCGCATGGATCACCGGCGCGAACATCGACCAGAAGCACGTGCACACCCTGGTCGCCGGCCGGGACTTCGTCGGCGACGGCTTCGTCGAGGTCGCCACCGTGCGCGCAGGCGACCCGGCACCCGACGGCTCGGGTCCGGTCGAGCTCGCCCGCGGCATGGAGATCGGCCACGTCTTCCAGCTCGGCCGCAAGTACGCCGACGCGCTCGGCCTCAAGGTGCTCGACGAAAACGGCAAGCTCGTGACCGTCACGATGGGCTCGTACGGCATCGGCGTCACGCGCATCCTCGCGATCATCGCCGAGCTCAACAACGACGAGAAGGGTCTCATCTGGCCGGCGTCGGTGTCGCCGTTCGACGTGCACGTCGTCGCAGCCGGCCGCGAGGCCGTCATGTTCGACGTCGCGGCGCAGCTGTCGGATGAGCTCGAGGCATCCGGCCTCGACGTGCTCTACGACGACCGCCCCAAGGTCTCGCCCGGCGTCAAGTTCGGCGATGCCGAGCTCGTCGGAGTGCCGAAGATCGTCATCGTCGGCCGTGGCGCCGCCGAGGGCCAGGTCGAGCTCTGGGACCGCCGCACCGGCGAGCGCGAGACCGTGTCCCGCGCGGATGCGGTGGCGCGCCTGACGGTGCGCTGAACGTCGGAGCGCGCGGAGGTCGGGCCGAGCCGGGCGTTCTGCGGGAGTCGGCTGAGCCGGGCTCCGCTCGGGTCGGCCCGGATCCGGGCCGGACGTGGCAACGTGGAGGCATGAACCAGAGCGCCGCGGTGCCGCCCGAAGTGACCGAGGACATCCGCCGGATCCTCGCCGACGCCGGGATCAGCGAGAACACCGATCTGATCGCACGGATCCTCGCGACCGGGATCGGTCTGGGGATCGACGGCGCCGACCGACTCGATCTGAAGATCGCGAGCTCGGCGCTCACCGAGATGCGCGCGGCGTTCCAGCTGTTCGCGCCCTACGAGGACGTGCCGAAGGTCACGATCTTCGGCTCTGCGCGCACGCTCCCCGAGGACGCCCTGTACCGGCAGGCGTCGGACGTGGCGGCGGCGCTCGCCGAACACGGCTGGATGGTCGTCACGGGTGCCGGTCCCGGCATCATGCAGGCGGCGGCCGAGGGTGCAGGCGTGCGCAACTCGCTCGGCGTCTCGATCCGGCTCCCGTTCGAAGAGAAGCCCAACGCGCTCGTCGGCGAGAACGCGCGGAATGTCACCATGAAGTACTTCTTCACGCGCAAGCTCATGCTGGTGAAGGAGTCCAAGGGCTTCGTGTGCGTTCCCGGCGGCTTCGGGACGCTGGACGAGATGTTCGAACTGCTCACCCTCCAGCAGACGGGCAAGGCCGATCCGACGCCGATCGTGCTCCTGGATGCCCCGGGCGGGACGTTCTGGTCGGGACTCCGCCGGTTCGTCGACGACCATCTGCTGCCCTCGGGAGTCATCTCACCGGGCGATTTCGATCGCGTCGTGGTGACCGACTCGATCGAGTCCGCCGTGGCCGCGTTGACCGGCTTCTACCGGAACTACGATTCGCTGCGGTGGGTCGGCAAACGCCTGGTGCTGCGGCTGAAGAACGAGCCGACGGATGCCGAGGTGTCGGCGTTGAACGCCGAGTTCGGCGCCCTTCTCGTCGAGGGACGCATCGAACGCCGCGGCGCGCTCACGATCGAGCGTGAGGACGACGATCGCGTGGAGCTGCCGCGACTGGTGCTGCGGCTGAACCAGTTCCGCGTGGGCGAGCTGTACCGGCTGATCGGGGCCGTCAACGCGCTCGAGTCCGCGCCGGCCGCCTGAGAGGGCCCGCTGTGGGCAGTGCGGGAGGGGTGCGTCGTTCTGAGCTGTCCCCGCCGCGCCGCCGTATGTCCGGCGGCGCGGCATCCGCCGCCGTGGTCAGCAGGTGACCTTGCCGTGCGACATGGTGTCGTCGGGCGTGTCCTTCGTCACGAGCGCCTTCAGCATTCCGGCTGCGGCGACGAGCTTGCCGTGGCGGGGCTCCCAGAACTCGCACTCGACCGGGGTGACGCGCAGCAGCACGATGCCGGGGGTGTCGAGTCCGTCCTCGAACCAGATGTCGAGGCTGGGGGAGTAGAGCTCCTTCATCTTCGCCTCGTCGCGCACGACCTCGGCGCGCCCCGCGACCGAGACGTAGCGGTGCCCCTTCGAATCGAGGTACGACAGGCCCACGTCGTGCTGCGGGTCGGCCTGGGCCTCCGCGACCTTGCCCGTCCCGGCGAGGGTGAAGAACCAGATGTCGCCCGCGTCGTCCATCTGCCGCGTGCTCATCGGGCGGCTCACGAGATTGCCCGCGGCATCCCGGGTGGTGAGCATCGTGAAGTCGATGTCCTCGACCAGTTCCTTGACCCGGGCGATCGCCTCGGGGCCGGTGACCAGATCCTCTTCTGTATGTGTCATGCCCCCAGACTCGGCGATCTCGCGGATCTGCTCCAGGGCATTGACAGGACGGATGCCGCGCCCCAGCGCGCTCGGAACAGCCCCGCAGGTCCCGCGTGGCCCAGGTCGCGGGAGTGCCGTCTCACATGCGCGCGAAGCGCGCGCGGGCGATGGTGAAGACCCCGTACGCGAGGAAGCCGACGCCGACCACATAGGCGAGCGCCGGTCCGAGCGGTACGGCGAGCATCGCGTCGACCGCGCCGTCCAGCCCGCCCGCCGTCTCGGCGTCGGTGCCGACCGCGGAGACGAGGAGCAGCACCCCGACGATCGTCAGCGCCACGCCCTTCGCGACGAAGCCGACGACGCCGAGTGTGGTCAGCGTCCGCCCGCGCTTGCCGTCCGGGATCCGCATGCGTGTGCGGAAGCTCCGCATGATCCCCATCACGACGAACGATACGCCGCCGATCCCGATCCCGAGACCGATGAGCCCGAGCAGGATGCCGCCGCCGGGCGTGTGCAGCAGGCCCCGGCTGGCGTCCTCAGCCGTCTCCTCGGCGTTCGGGCGTGCGCCCATCGCGACAGCCGCCGAGATTGCGCCCAATGCGAGGAAGACGACGGCCTGCCCCCACTCCGCCAGCCGCCGGCCCCACTTGCGCGCGGCGCCCTTGGCGTCGCCGGACCGGTCGCGCGCGAGGAGTCCTTCCGCGGCACGCCACACGCCCAGCGCCCACAGGCCGATCGCGATGAGCCACAGCACGACGAAGCCCGCCGGCGCACCGGCCACGGCCTTCATCGCGCCCGCCTGGTCGCCCTCGCCCCGGCCGCCCGATGCCAGCACGATGACGATGATCCCGATGAGGATGTGGATGACGCCGTTGGCGACGTATCCCGCACGAGCCATCGCCTCGAAGACCGCACTCGACTCCGCTTCGCGGGCCAGGTGCTTGGCGTTCGCTTTCACGTCCTCACGCTAGACCGTACGCTCACCGGCCGGAGGGGCTTGACGCGGACTGCGCGGGGCATACGCATGCGGCGAGCGGCCCGCGGGGCGGTGCGGACCCGTCGAGGCATGCGGCTCGCCGTCCGCGTGCGGAGGCGCCCACCGGCACCCGCACCTATGATGGGGCGGATGATCCGCGAGGGCCGTCGAACCCCCGTGTACGGCTGGAGCGTGGTGCCGCGCCTCGTGCGCGGGGCACCGCCAGTGGTGCTCGTCGTGGTCGGCGCGCTCTCACTCCTGGTCGGGCTCCTGATCGTCACCCGGCCCCTCACCTCCCTGGTGCTGCTGACGGTCTACGTCGGACTCAGCGCCATCTTCTCCGGCGTCGCACGGATGCTCTCCGCTCCGGAGACCGCCCTGTGGTCCCGCATCGGATTCGGGGCCGTCTGGATCGCGCTCGGCCTGGCGATCCTCCTGGGTCTCGGTCGCACTCTGGAGCTGCTGCCCGGGATCATCGCGGTGCTGCTCGTGCTCGGCGGCCTGGCGTCGATCTACGATGCGCTGCGGCGCGGCAGCGTCAGCCAGCGCGTGCTGGCCGGCGTCTGGGGCGGCGCGCAGATCGCGTTCGCCATCCTGTCGTACGCATGGCCGGATGTGACGGTGCTCGTGGTCGCCGTCGTCTTCGGGGTGCGAACGGTGGTCTTCGGCGCGTCGATGCTCGTCCGCGCGGTGCGAGCGCTCGTCGAAGGCCGGGGCTCGGTCCCCGCGACGGGCGAGCCGGCGCCTGACCGTGCCGAGACGGATGCCGCGGCATCCGTCTCGCCCTCCGCCTCGGCCGCCGCGGGCCGCCGTGGCCGTGTGCGCGCGGCGTGGCTGGCCGCCGGGCGCTATGCACTGTCGGCACTGCTGATCGCGCTCGCCGCCGGCGGCTGGTGGGCGAACTCGTGGTTCGAGGACGGCGCCCAGGTCGTCGACGCGTTCTACGATCCGCCGGCCGTCGTGCCGTACGAGCACGGCCGCCTGATCCGCATCGACGACTTCTCGGGGCAGAAGCCGCCCGGTGCCGACGTGCGACGCATCCTCTACACGACCCGCGACGCCAACGGGCAGCCGGCGGTGGCGAGCGCGCTCGTGATCGTGCCGCACGAGGCGCCCCCCGGTCCGCGGCCGGTGGTGTCGTGGAACCACGGGACGACCGGCGTGGCGCGCGGGTGCGCGCCCAGCCTGCGCGACGCCTCCGCCACCAAGTGGGCGATCCCCGGCCTCGATGAGGCCGTCGCGCGCGGGTGGGTCGTCGTGGCGTCGGACTACGCGGGTCAGGGGGCGCCGGGGGTGTTCCCGTATCTGATCGGCCGCGGCGAGGCGCGGTCCTCCCTCGACGCCATCCTGGCCGCCGGCGAGATCGACGGGCTCAACCTGTCGCGCCGCACCGTGGTGTGGGGCCACTCGCAGGGCGGTCACGCTGCCCTGTGGACATCGCAGATCGCCGGTGACTACGCGCCGGACATCGACGTGCGCGGCACGGCGCTGCTGGCGCCGGCGGGCCAGCCGCTGGAGCTCGCGGAAGAGCTGACCAGCGGCGATGCGAACGCGCTGCTGTCGATCCTCATCTCATGGGTGCTCGTGCCGTATGCCGACACGTACGACGACATCGATCTCACCGATTACATCGCGCCGGGGTCCGAGGCGATCGTCCGTGAGATGACGCAGCGCTGCCCGACGGAGCCGGGCGTGATGGTGTCGGTGGCGACGGCGCTGGGCGTCTCGGAGGACCGCCCGCTGTTCGTCGGCGACCTCACGGCCGGCGCGCTCGGCCGACGTCTCGAGGACAACACGCCGACCGGTCCGTGGGACCAGCCCATCCTGATCGCCTGGGGCGACGAGGACGAGGTCATTCCGGCGCACCTCCAGCACGAGTTCGTGCAGCGACTGTGCGCCGAGGGCAACCAGGTGCGCGTCCTGGAGTACCGCGGCTACGACCACCTGCGCACCCTGCTGCCGGGATCGCACTTCATCCCGGTGCTCATCTCGTGGACCGACGCGCGGTTCCGTCACGCCGACACCCACGTCGACGACTGCCCCGACTGACACTGGTCGCGGGCCCTCGCCGGGTCCGGAACCGCGGGCCGCGGCATCCGGTAATGTTGGAGGGTTCCGGCGTGCGTCGACGCGCCGGTGAGAGCTGAATACGGAGGCCATTGTGGACATCGATCTCGGACTGCTGCGAACTGTCGAGCGCGAGAAGGAGATCCCCTTCGACGAGCTCGTGCGCATCATCGAACAGGCGATCCTGACCGCCTACGCCAAGCACACCTCGCCCACCGGCGAGCTGCCGGACGGCGCGCGCTCGGAACTGGACCGCAAGACCGGTCACGTTGCCGTGTTCATCCCCGTCCTCGACGACGAAGGCGCGGTCATCGGCGAAGAGGAGTCGACGCCGGAGGACTTCGGCCGCATCGCCGCGTTCGCCGCGAAGCAGGTCATCAGCCAGCGTCTGCGCGACATCGCCGACGACGCCGTGCTGGGGGAGTTCCGCGGCAAGGAGGGCGACATCGTCGCCGGCATCGTGCAGCAGGGCCCGAACCCCCGCATGGTGCACGTGGATCTCGGCTCGGTCGAGGCCATCCTGCCCCCCGAGGAGCAGGTCCCCAGCGAGGACTACGCCCACGGCGCCCGCCTGCGCGTGTACGTGACGTCGGTGGCCAAGGGCACCAAGGGACCGCAGATCACGGTGTCACGCACGCACCCCGGTCTCGTGCGCAAGCTGTTCGCGCTCGAGGTTCCCGAGATCCCCGCAGGGCTCGTCGAGATCGTCTCACTGGCGCGCGAAGCCGGCCACCGCACAAAGATCGCCGTCAAGGCGAACGACCCGTCCATCAACGCCAAGGGCGCCTGCATCGGCGAGCTCGGCCGGCGCGTGCGCGCCGTCACCGAGGAGCTCGGCGGGGAGAAGATCGACATCGTCGATTACGACCCCGAACTGGCGAAGTTCGTCGCGAACGCGCTGTCGCCCGCGAAGGTGACCTCCAGCTTCATCCTGGATGCCTCGAACAAGGCCGTGCGCGCCCTCGTGCCGGACTACCAGCTGTCGCTGGCGATCGGCAAGGAGGGCCAGAACGCCCGCCTGGCCGCCAAGCTCACCGGCGCGAAGATCGACATCCAGCCCGACAGCATCCTCGAGGAGAGCTGAGACGAGGAATCTGGGGCATATCGCCCCGGTGGCAGGCGAAGGGGGTCCGGGGCATCAGGCCCCGGGGTGTAGAATGGAACCTGTACGAACGTGCGTCGGATGCCGCACGCGTGCTCCCCGGTCCACTCTCCTCAGGGTGGTGTCCATCGATTCCGTCCTCGTCCTCGACGAGCGCGCATCGATGCCCGGACGAGGCGCGTGGGTGCACGAGACACCGGAGTGCATGGATGCCGCACTCCGGCGCCGTGCCTTCGTACGAGCATTGCGTGTGTCAGGCCCGCTTGACACGCAGACCATCGACCAGTACCTACAGCGAACAAAAGGCTGAACGGCTATGGAAACAAAGTGAACGGCTCGAAATGAGACCCGTCCGCGATTAACGGTCTGCCCTGTCTGGGTGGACCCAGACAGGAGAATTTGTGGCTGCCAAACCACGCGTGCACGAGATCGCTTCCGAGCTCGGCGTCGACAGCAAGGTCGCGCTCGAGAAGCTGAAGGCGCTCGGCGAATACGTCAAGAGCCCCTCGTCCACCATCGAACCCCCCGTAGCGCGGAAGCTCCGCGCTGCACTCGAAGCCGACGGCATGAGCAAGACGGCTGACGCGGCCCCCGCGGCGAAGCCCGCAGCGGCGTCGCCCGCCGCCGGCGCCAAGCCCGGTGCATCCGCCGTGAAGCCCGGTCCCGCGGTCAAGCCCGGTCCGGCGCGCCCTGCGGCCGCCCCCGCGGCACCCGCTGCCGCGCCCGCCGCGGCCGCTCCCGCTGCCAAGGCTGCCGCGCCGTCGCCCGCTCCCGCGGCGCCGGAGGCACAGGCTCCCGCGGCGCCCGCCGCTCCCCGTGGCCCCAAGCCCGGCCCCGCCGCCGCAACGCCGGCTGCTCCTGCGGCCCCGGCGGCCCCGGGATCACAGGCTCCGCGTCCCGGCGGCACGCCCCGTCCCGGCAACAACCCCTTCGCGTCGTCGCAGGGCATGGGCCAGCGTCCTGCCGGCCCGCGTCCGGGTAACAACCCGTTCGCGTCGGCCCAGGGCATGGGCCAGCGCCCGAGCCCCGGCAACATCCCGCGCCCCCAGGCTCCGCGCCCGGGTGCTCCTCGGCCCGGCGCCCCGCGTCCGGGTGGTGCGGGTCGCCCCGGTGGCGGCGGTCGTCCCGGTGCCCCGTTCCAGCAGCGTCCCGGCGGCCCCGGTCGTCCCGGTGGCGCCGGCGGCGGTGGCTTCCAGCGTCCCGGTGGTGCTCCCGGTGGAGCGCCCGCGGGCGGCTTCGCCGGTCGTCCCGGCGGTGGCGGCGGTCGTGGCCGCGGCCCCGGCGGTGGCACCGCCGGCGCCTTCGGCAAGGGTGGCGGCAAGTCGAAGCAGCGCAAGTCGCGTCGGGCGAAGCGGCAGGAATTCGAGATGCGGTCGGCGCCGGTCGTCGGCGGCGTCAACGTCTCGAAGGGCAACGGCGAGATCATCCGCCTGCGCCGTGGCGCATCGATCGCCGACTTCGCCGACAAGCTCGAGGCACTGCGCGGCTACACCGTGCAGCCCGGCACGCTCGTCACCATCCTGTTCAACCTGGGTGAGATGGCGACCGCGACCGAGTCGCTCGACGAGGCCACCTTCGAGGTGCTCGGCGCCGAGCTCGGTTACAAGATCCAGATGGTCTCGCCCGAGGACGAGGACAAGGAGCTCCTCGAGGGCTTCGGTCTCGACCTCGAGGCCGAGCTGGAGGCGGAGAACGAGGAAGACCTCGAGATCCGGCCTCCCGTCGTGACCGTCATGGGTCACGTCGACCACGGTAAGACGCGACTGCTCGACGCCATCCGCCAGACCAACGTGGTCGCGGGCGAGGCCGGCGGCATCACGCAGCACATCGGTGCGTACCAGGTCTGGACCGAGCACGACGGCATCGAGCGTGCGATCACCTTCATCGACACCCCGGGTCACGAGGCGTTCACCGCCATGCGTGCCCGCGGTGCGCAGGTGACCGACCTCGCGATCCTGGTGGTCGCCGCCGACGACGGCATCATGCCGCAGACGGTGGAGGCGCTCAACCACGCCCAGGCGGCCAACGTGCCGATCGTGGTCGCGGTGAACAAGGTCGACAAGCCCGACGCCAACCCGGCCAAGGTGCGCCAGCAGCTCACCGAGTACGGGCTGGTGGCCGAGGAGTACGGCGGCGACGTCATGTTCGTGGATGTCTCTGCTCGCCAGAACACCGGCATCCAGGAGCTGCTCGACGCGGTCCTGCTCACGGCTGACGCCGGACTGGACCTCACGGCCAACCCGAACAAGGACGCGCGCGGTGTCGCGATCGAAGCGAAGCTCGACAAGGGTCGCGGTTCGGTCGCCACGGTGCTCATCCAGTCCGGAACGCTGCGCGTCGGCGACGCGATCGTCGCCGGCACCGCCTACGGCCGCGTGCGTGCGATGGCCGACGAGAACGGCGACCCGGTCGAGGAGGCCTTCCCGTCGCGTCCCGTGCAGGTGCAGGGTCTGAACTCGGTGCCGCGCGCCGGCGACACGTTCATCGTGACCGAGGAGGACCGCACGGCCCGCCAGATCGCTGAGAAGCGTGAGGCGGCCGAGCGCAACGCCCAGCTGGCGAAGGCTCGCAAGCGCATCTCGCTCGAGGACTTCACCCGCGCTCTCGAAGAGGGCAAGGTCGAGTCGCTCAACCTCATCATCAAGGGCGACGTGTCGGGTGCCGTCGAGGCGCTCGAGGAATCGCTGCTCAAGATCGAGGTGGACGACTCCGTCCAGCTGCGGATCATCCACCGCGGTGTGGGTGCGATCACCGAGTCCGACATCAACCTCGCGACGATCGACAACGCGATCGTCATCGGCTTCAACGTCCGTCCCGACACGAAGGCGCGCGAGCGCGCCGCCCGTGAGGGTGTGGATGTCCGGTTCTACTCGGTCATCTACAACGCGATCGACGACGTCGAGCAGTCGCTCAAGGGCCTGCTCAAGCCGGAGTACGAAGAGGTCCAGTCGGGTGTCGCCGAGATCCGCGAGGTGTTCCGCTCCTCGAAGTTCGGCAACATCGCCGGTGTCATCGTCCGCTCGGGCACGATCACGCGCAACGCCAAGGCGCGCGTCATCCGCGACGGCGTGGTCCTGGCCGATGGCCTGGCCATCGAGTCGCTGCGCCGGTTCAAGGACGACGTCACCGAGGTCCGCACGGACTTCGAAGCCGGTATCGGCCTCGGCAAGTACAACGACATCCAGGTGGGCGACGAGATCGAGACCACCGAGATGATCGAGAAGCCGCGCGGCTGAGTCCGCGTCCTGATTCCGGATGCCTCGCTCGAGGCATCCGGAATCACTTCCTCAAGGAGCAACCATGGCCAGCGAACGTCAGGCCCGGCTGGGCGATCGAATCCGCGTGATCCTCGCGGAGAGGCTCGAGAAGGGCCTCCGCGACCCGCGGCTCGGATTCGTCACCATCACGGATGTGCGCGTGACCGGCGACCTCCAGCACGCGTCGGTGTTCTACACGGTGCTGGGTTCGCCCGAGGAGCGTGAAGGATCCGCTGCGGCGCTGAAGTCGGCGACCGGGATGCTGCGCTCGGAGGTGGGCAAGCACCTCAACGTGCGCCTCACCCCGTCGCTCGAGTTCATCCCCGACGCCATCCCCGAGAACGCGGGGCACATCGCCGATCTGCTGCGCGAAGCGCAGGAGCGCGATGCCGCCGTGGCGGGTCTCGCCTCGTCGGCGACCTACGCCGGCGACGCCGACCCCTACGTCAAACCGCGCGAGCTCGACGACGAGGACTGAGTCCTCGATCCCATCGACACGCCGCGACCGGTCCGCCAGTCGCGGCGTTCGTCGTCTGAGGGGCGGACCGCCTCAGAGCGGCAGGTGCAGGAGTCCGTCCGAGACTTCGACCAGCCCGTCGGCGATCAGCGAGTCGATGGCGCGGTCGCGCTGGAGGGCGTCGGGCCAATCGGCGACGACCTCGGCCAGGGGCAGGGCGTGGGTCGCGGCATCCCGCAGCGTCTTCAGCACCGCGCCCCGCGCCTGCCGGTCGCTGCCCTCGTAGCGCGCCTGCTTGCGGCGGTCGTCACCGGTGTCGGGATACCCGGCCGCCCGCCAGGCGCAGCGGCCGCGCAGCGGGCATGCGTCGCAGCGCGGCACGCGTGCGATGCACACGGTGGCGCCCAGCTCCATCGCCGCGGCGTTCACCACGGCGGCCATCTCGCGGTCGTGGGGGAGGATCGCCGCCATCGCCTCGAGGTCCCTCCGCGAGGGCGGGCCCGGCTGCGCCCTGCCGTCGATCGCGCGTGCCAGCACTCGTCGCGTGTTCGTGTCGACGACGGGATGCCGGTCGCCGTAGGCGAAGACGGCCACCGCGCGCGCGGTGTAGTCGCCGATGCCGGTCAGTGCCAGGAGCGCGTCGACGTCGCTCGGCACGATCCCGCCGTGGCGGTCGCGGATCTCCACGGCGGCGCGATGCAGCCACAGCGCCCGCCGCGGATAGCCGAGGTTCGCCCACTGACGGACCGCGTCGGCGGGCGGCGCGGCCGCCAGGTCCGCCGGGGTCGGCCACCGCTCGAGCCATGCCTCGAGGTGGGGGATCACCCGCGCGACGGGCGTCTGCTGCAGCATGAACTCGCTGACCAGCACGCCCCAGGCCCCGAACCCGGGCCGCCGCCACGGCAGGTCCCGCGCGTTAGCTCGGTACCACTCCACGAGCGGACCGACGAGATCGCGCGAGCTCGCCAGTCCTGGCGGCTCCGCGAGATCGGAGGGCATCGCGAGCTCGGGCATGCGCTCCAGCGTACGTGCGGAAGTCTCCTCTTTCGCGCGTCACGGAAGCGCGAAAGGGGAGATCTCCGCGGCGCGGGGCGAGCGGTCGCGGCACCTAGGCTGGATGCATGCGCCTTCCCGTCACGCCGACCACGACGCTGTGGCGCGAGCTGCGCGAGAGGGTGCGTCGGCGCTACCGCGCCGGGCGCGTCGTCGTCGCGGTCGACGGGCTCGACGGGGCCGGCAAGACGGTGTTCGCCGACGGCCTCGCAGAGGTCTTCGCCGAGACCGGGGATGCCGTCTTCCGCGCGAGCATCGACGGCTTCCACCGCCCGCGTGCGCAGCGCTACCTGCGCGGGCGCCGAAGCCCCGAAGGCTTCTACCGCGACTCGTACGACTACGCGACCTTCCGGCGCGTGCTGCTCGACCCCTTCCGCGATGGGGCGCAGACCGGCGGTACCACGGGCTTCCAGCTCGCGGCCTTCGACGTCGCCCGTGATGCGCCCGTCGAGTCGCAGTGGGTGACCGCACCGCTGGACGCGGTCCTCGTCGTCGATGGGATCTTCCTGCACCGGCCCGAGCTGCAGGACCTCTGGGACTGGTCCGTCTGGCTCGACGTGCCTTTCGAGACGTCGTACGCCCGCTTGGCGCTCCGAGACGGGTCCGACCCCGATCCCGAGGCCGAGGCGAATGCGCGGTACCGGAAGGGGCAGGAGATCTACCTGCGCGAGGCTCGTCCTCGGGAGGCGGCATCCGTCATCGTCGACAACTCCGATCTCGCACACCCCCGCATCGTGGGGCGCAGCTGATGGCGGCGTCCGGAATCCTGCTCGTCGACAAGCCCGGCGGCATCACCTCGCACGACGTCGTGGCCCGCGCCCGCCGCGCGCGGGGCACACGCAAGATCGGCCACGCCGGCACGCTCGACCCGATGGCCACCGGGCTGCTCGTCCTCGGCGTCGAGGGCGCGACCCGCCTGCTCACCTTCATCGTCGGGCTCGACAAGACCTACGAGGCGACGATCCGACTCGGCGTCGCGACCGACACCGACGACGCCGACGGCCAGGAGACAGGGGCGACCGATGCCTCGTTCCTCGAGTCCGACGCGATCGCTGCCGGCATCGCGGTGCTGACCGGACGCATCTCGCAGGTGCCCAGCACCTACTCCGCGATCAAGGTCGACGGGCGCCGCGCGTACGACCTGGCGCGGGCGGGGGAGGACGTGCAGCTGAAGGCCCGCGAGGTCACGGTGTCGCGGTTCGAGGTGCTCGCGGAACGGCGCCCTTCCGGCTCCGCGATGGCGGATCCCGGCGTGAGCGACATCGCCGCGGGTGCGGCGGGGTCCGCCGGACCCGTTCCGCCGGGCGTCATCGATCTCGATGTCGTGGTCGACTGCTCGAGCGGCACCTACATCCGCTCTCTCGCCCGTGACCTCGGCGCAGCCCTCGGTGTCGGGGGACACCTCACGGCGCTGCGGCGCACCCGCATCGGCCCCTTCGATGTCGCCGGTGCGCCCGGCGTCGAGGACCTCGCCGCCGCGACGATGGTGGACCCCGCAACGGCGGCCAGTGCTGTGCTGGGCCGCGTGGAGGTGACCGCCGACGAAGCGCGGGACCTGCGCCACGGCAAGCGGCTGCTCGGAGCCGCCGGTCGCATCTCCACGGCGCCGGCGGCGGCGATCGACCCCGACGGTCGGCTCGTCGGGATCGTCGACCGGCGGGGGGACGACGTCAAGAGCACGATGAATATGCCCGAGGATGCCGCGCGGTGATCCTGTGGTTCACGATCGTCCAGGTCGTCGTCGCCGTCGCGGCGGGGCTGTTCTGCCTCATCGCCGGACTTGCCGGGCGTCGGCCGAGCGACTGGACGGTCGGCGCACTCGCGCTGGTCGAGCTGCTGCTGCTCGCGCAGGTCGTCATCGCGATCGTCGCGCCCTTCGCCGGCAACCCGCCGTCGGGGAGCCTCCTGGAGTTCTGGGTCTACCTCGTGTCCGCCGTGCTGCTGCCCGTCGGAGCAGTCGCGTGGGCCCTGCTGGAACGCAGCCGCTGGAGCACGGTGATCATGGGGATCGCGGCCTTGTCGATCGCGGTGATGATCTGGCGCATGCAGGTGATCTGGACCGTTCAGCTCACCTGATGCGCGCAAGGCGACGCGGGCCCGGGTCCGGGTCCGTGTCGGGATCGCCGATGCGGAATGCCGCCGTGGGGCGTCGTGGCGGAACCGGCCCCCGCGGCACGAACTAAACTCGTCTGGTTATGTCGACTTCCGCCCGCCCCCGCATGACCGGCATCGGCCGCGTGCTTGTGATCGTGTACGCGATCATGGCGCTCGGTGCCACCGGTCGCTCCTTCGTGCAGATCGTCGAGCGTTTCGACGAGGCGCCGCTCGCCTACACGCTCTCGGCGCTTTCGGCGCTGGTGTACATCGTGGCGACCCTCGCCCTGGTGTTCGCCGGGCGCCGCGGGTGGTACGTGGTGGCGTGGGTGGCGATCGCCTTCGAGCTCGTCGGCGTGCTGATCGTGGGCACGCTGAGCTTCGTGATGCCCGAGCTGTTCGCCCACCCGACGGTGTGGTCCTGGTACGGGATGGGCTACCTGTTCGTGCCGCTGGTGCTGCCGTTCCTGGGTCTCTGGTGGCTGGCGACTCATCGCCCCGCCGCGCAGACGACCGCGACGAGCCCTGTGGCGGTGGCGTCGTGATCGTCTTCCGCGACCCGCGTGAGGTGCCTGCGGGCTTCGGCCCGTCGGTGGTCGCGATCGGCAAGTTCGACGGCGTGCACTCGGGACACCGTGCGGTCATCGACCGGGCACGAGTGGATGCCGAGGCCTCCGGTGCGCGCGTCGTCGCCGTCACGTTCGACCGCAACCCGCTCGCGCTGCTGCGCCCCGAGCTGTGCCCCGACAGCCTGGTCGGCGTCGACCAGAAGCTGCGCCTGCTCGCCGATGCGGGGGTCGACGCGACGCTGATGCTCAGGTTCGACCGCGAGCTGGCCGACCTGGGTGCCCGCGAGTTCGTCGAGCATGTGCTCGTCGGCGCGCTGGGCGTGCGGATCGTGATGGTCGGCGCCGACTTCCGTTTCGGCCGTGGAGGTGCGGGCAACCCGGAGCTGCTGCGCGAGCTGGGTGCCGAGTTCGGCTTCGAGGTCGATGTCGTGGACGACGTCCGCGCGATCGACGCCGGGCGCCGCGTGTCGTCGACGTGGGTGCGGGAGCTCCTGGACGCCGGGGACGTCGCCGGCGCGACGCGCCTGCTCGGGCGCCCTCACGCCGTCCGCGGCGAGGTCGTGCACGGGCTCAAGCGCGGACGCCAGCTCGGATTCCCAACGGCGAACCTGGCGCCCGACCTCGAAGGGTTCGTCCCCGCCGAAGGTGTGTACGCCGGTTGGCTGGTCGACGAGGGGATGCCGCACACCGGGGCGTCCGCGCCGCGCAGCAGTGTGCGCTATCCGGCCGCGATCAGTATCGGCACGAATCCGACGTTCGACGACATCGATGTGCGCCAGGTCGAGGCCTACGTGCTCGACGAGACGGATCTCGACCTGTACGGCCACATCGTGGAGATCGAGTTCGTGTCGCGGATTCGCGGTATGGTCGCGTTCGAGGGGGTCGAGCCGCTCATCCAGACGATGACCGCCGACGTCGCAAAGGTGCGTGGGGAGCTGACATGACGGATACGGCGGGCCGCACGCGCACACCCGTGTCGCTCGCTCGCCGCATCATCGTCGCCGTCATCGTCATCTCGTTCAGCGCCGCCGCCATCAGCGGGATCGTGGTGCTGCTCGGCGCCGAGCTCGGTCCCACCGCGTGGAGGGTGCTCAGCACCACGTCCGTCGTCGGGGCCTTCAGTGTGGCCGTGCTGTGCTGCGCCTCGCTCGTGGGGCGGCGGCTGCAGGCGTTCGGGTACGTCGGCGCCGGCGTGTCGGTCGTCGGTGCCGTGCTGGCGCTCGTCGCGCTGTGGGGCCAACCGACCTGGGAGGCGGAGGGGTTCTGGGATGCGCTGTGGACGGCGGTGGCGGCATCCGTCGCCTTCTCGTTCGCCTCACTGCTCCTTCTGCTGGCGGACCGGCGCCGCACGACGATCCGTGTCGGACTCATCGTGACGCTCGCGCTGTTCGCGATCGTCTTCGTGATGGTCGTCGCTCCGATCTGGACCGACGAGTACGGTGGGGAGCTCTACTCCCGCGTACTCGGCATCGTCTCGATCCTCGCCGCGCTGGGTGCGATCGTCCTCCCCGTGCTGTCGCTGCTCCTGCGCGAACGCCCGGCTGACCCGCGCGGCGAGCCGCACGATGCCACGGTGTCTCCGGCGTCGCTCGCGTTGCTGCGCGCCGAGGCGGGACGGCGCGGCGTCACGCCCGACGAGCTGGTCGACGATCTCCTGCGGTCGGCGTCGTTCGAGCCTCCTCCCGTGTACGAGCCGCCTCCGGCGTACGAGCCCCCGCCGCGGTAGTGCGCGCCGGCCGCCTCGCTCTGCTGCCGTAGACCGGCGCGCGTGCGCGGCCTACGATCGAGGCGTGCACGCGCTGGTCCTCATGGCCGCCGACGCAGCGGCTTCCGACGGTCCGAATCTCTGGGGCGCGCTCGGATGCGCGGTCGCGTTCTCGGCCTCGTTGCTGGCGACGCTCGACGCGTTCGCCGATCTGATCCTCGCGCGCGGCGGTTCACCCGCCGGCCGACTCACCCCGGGCATCGGGATGAAGTTCGCCTCGAAGCTGATCGCCGCGGCGATCGCGGTGGTGTCGGCGGCGATCGTCCTGGTGCTCGACGGCAACTGGTTCGCGTTCACGACGCTGTCCATCGCCTTCGTCGTCGTCGTCGGCATCGGGGTGGTCGTGATGCTGCGGCAGACGAAGGCGACCACCGCGGCATCGGGTCCCGGCGAACCGGGTGGCTGAGGCCAGCGGATCCCACGAGCGACCATTCGGCCCTGCTCATCTGAGCAAGATTCGTTCAGATGTTGGCGACGGTCGCACACGTGTGTCAGCCTGGAGTGGACGACGAAGGGAGGATCGTGGACGCCGTCGACGAACTTCTCTCGATCCGAGCCGCCGAGCTCTACTACGAGGAGAACCTCACGCAGGAGGAGATCGGCCGGACCCTGCAGATCACGCGGTGGAAGGTGGGCCGCCTCCTCACGCAGGCCAAGGAGGAGGGCTTCGTCCGCATCGAGATCCTGCACTCGCGAGCGCGCCGTCCGCAGTTCGAGCGCCGGCTCCACGACGAGCGCGACGTCGCCGCGGTCGTCGTCTCACGCGCCGGCGTGCGCAACGAGGACGAGCTCCAGCAGCGCGTGGCGCAGGCGGCGGCCGACTATCTCACCGCCCTCCGGCCCAGCCCGCGTGTGCTCGGCGTCAGCTGGGGGCGCACACTGTCCGACATCGCCCACCACCTTCGCGACGGCTGGTCATCCGGCACCGACGTCGTACAGATCAACGGCGGCGTCAGCATGAGTCAACGGCCCGGCACGGCGGCGGCCACCGCCGTGAGCATCGCCCAGAAGGGCGGTGGCGCTGCGGCTCTGTTGCCCAGCCCTGCGATCCTGGAGCACCGTGCGACCAGGGAGGCCATCGAGGCGGACCGCATGGTCGCACGCGTCCTCGAGACGGCGCGCTCCGCGGCCGCGTACCTCTTCAGCGCCGGCGCCGCCGATCACCGCTCGGTCCACGTCGACAGTGGCTATCTGACTCCGGCCGACATCGACCGCCTGGTAGCCGCCGGCGCCGTCGGCGACGTGCTGGGGCGCTACATCGGCGCGGACGGACGCATCGTCGATCACGACCTGGACGCCCGCACGGTGGGCATCTCCCTCGACGAGCTCCGCGCCGCCGACGTCGCGATCGCCGTCATCGCAGGCGAGTCCAAACGAGAGATCGCCGCAGCGGTGGTCGCCTCAGGACTGTGCTCGGTGCTCGTCACCGACGAATCCACGGCAAATCATCTGCTCGACGGGTGACATCGCCCGCGGCATCCGTCTCACCATCCCACCCACATACGAAAGCCAGGTCAGGACATGTCAGGCACCTCCATCGTGACGCTCCCCGAGCGGGCCGTCGAGCTGCTCGGCGGGCAGCCCGACGACACCACGCTGCGGCGATATCTGCACGGTCTCCCCGGCGTGGACGCCGTCGGTCTCGAGCAGCGAGCAGCAGCGCTGGGCACGCGATCGATCAAGACCACGTCCAAGGCGTGGGCCCTCGACAAGATCATCGAGCTCATCGACCTCACGACGCTCGAAGGCGCCGACACGCCCGGCAAGGTGCGCTCGCTCGTGGCGAAGGCATTGAACCCGGATGCCTCGGACCCGACGTGCCCGCGCGTGGCCGCCGTCTGCGTGTACGGCGACATGGTCCCGTACGCCGTCGAGGCGCTCGGCTCGGCCCACGGCGACCCCGATGATGGCGGAGTGAGTGTGGCCGCTGTCGCCACCGCGTTCCCGAGCGGCCGGGCGTCTCTCGATGTCAAGCTGGCCGACACCGCCGACGCGGTGGCGCACGGAGCCGACGAGATCGACATGGTGATCGAC
Source organism: Microbacterium yannicii (assembly GCF_024055635.1). Taxonomy (GTDB): domain Bacteria; phylum Actinomycetota; class Actinomycetes; order Actinomycetales; family Microbacteriaceae; genus Microbacterium; species Microbacterium yannicii. Next base: position 65,830 of record NZ_JAMXMB010000025.1, on the reverse strand, counting down.
CGCGGTGCCTTCCTCGCAGGGCGCTACGGTCTCGTCTTCGACCAGATCGCGCGGGTGAAGCAGGCGTGCCGTCGCGAGGACGGCAGCTACGCGTCGCTCAAGGTGATCCTCGAGACGGGCGAGCTCAACACCTACGACAACATCAAGCGCGCGTCCTGGCTCGCGATCCTCGCTGGCGGCGACTTCATCAAGACCTCGACAGGCAAGGTGCAGCCCGCGGCGACGCTGCCGGTCACGCTCCTCATGCTGGAGGTCGTGCGTGACTGGCACCGTGCGACCGGCGAGAAGGTCGGCGTGAAGCCGGCCGGCGGCATCCGCACGTCGAAGGACGCCATCAAATACCTCGTCACGGTCGCCGAGACCGTCGGCGAGGAGTGGCTGCAGCCGCATCTGTTCCGCTACGGCGCGTCGAGCCTGCTCAACGACGTGCTGCTGCAGCGCCAGAAGCTGAAGACCGGCCACTACTCCGGTGCCGACTACGTGACCATCGACTGATGCTTCGACAGGCTCAGCAACCGAAAGAGATGCCCGCATGAGTTTCCTCGAATACGCGCCCGCCCCCGAGTCGCGCGCCATCCTGTCCCTCAAGCCCGAGTACGGGCTGTTCATCGACGGCGACTTCCGCGCCGGATCCGGCGAGCCCTTCGCGACGATCTCGCCCGCGGACGAGCAGCACATCGCCACGATCGCCTCGGCGAGCGACGACGATGTCGACGCCGCCGTCGCCGCGGCGCGGCGCGCCTACGACCGGACGTGGTCGAAGATGAGCGGCCGCGACCGCGGCAAGTACCTGTTCCGGATCGCGCGGCTCGTCCAGGAGCGCGCGCGGGAGCTCGCCGTCGCCGAGAGCCTCGACAACGGCAAGCCGATCAAGGAGAGCCGCGACGTCGACGTGCCACTCGTCGCCGCGTGGTTCTTCTACTACGCCGGGTGGGCCGACAAGCTCGACTACGCCGGCCTGGGTGCCGACCCGCGCGCCCTCGGTGTCGCCGGTCAGATCATCCCGTGGAACTTCCCGCTGCTCATGCTGGCGTGGAAGATCGCTCCCGCGCTCGCCGCGGGCAACACCGTCGTCCTGAAGCCCGCCGAGACGACTCCGCTGTCGGCGCTCATCTTCGCGGAGATCCTGCAGCAGGCGGACCTGCCGCCGGGCGTCGTCAACATCGTGACGGGTGCGGGTGCGACCGGCGCGGCGCTGGTGCGGCATCCCGATGTGAACAAGGTCGCATTCACGGGTTCGACCGCGGTCGGGCGCGAGATCGCGAAGGCGGTCGCGGGCACCGACAAGAAGCTGACGCTCGAGCTCGGCGGCAAGGCCGCGAACATCGTGTTCGAAGACGCGCCGATCGATCAGGCGATCGAGGGCATCGTCAACGGCATCTTCTTCAACCAGGGTCACGTCTGCTGCGCCGGCAGCCGTCTGCTGGTGCAGGAGTCGGTCCACGACGAGGTCGTGGACCGCCTGAAGTCCCGCCTGTCGACGCTGCGCCTCGGCGACCCGCTCGACAAGAACACCGACATCGGTGCGATCAACTCGCGCGAGCAGCTGGATCGCATCCGCGAGCTCAGCAAGGTCGGCGAGGACGAGGGCGCCGAGCGCTGGAGCGCGCCGTGTGTCATCCCCGAGAACGGGTTCTGGTTCGCCCCGACGATCTTCACCAACGTGCAGGCGAGTCATCGCATCGCCCGTGACGAGATCTTCGGCCCGGTGCTGTCGGTGCTGACATTCCGCACCCCCGCGGAGGCGATCGAGAAGGCGAACAACACGCCGTACGGTCTCTCCGCCGGCATCTGGACCGACAAGGGCTCGCGCATCCTCGCCGTCGCCGACCGCCTGCGGGCCGGCGTGGTGTGGGCGAACACGTTCAACCGGTTCGACCCGTCGTCGCCGTTCGGCGGTTACAAGGAGTCGGGCTACGGTCGCGAAGGCGGCCGCCACGGCCTGACCGCCTACCTCAAGGGTGCGGCATCCGTATCCCCCCGGTCGTTGAGCGAGCGAGGAACGAGCGAGACGAAACGCGAACCCGCCCGCTCGAAGAAGGAGGTCTCCGCATGAGCAAGCGACTGACCGTGCCGAAGACGTACAAGCTCTACATCGGCGGCGCTTTCCCGCGCAGCGAGTCGGGCCGCACCTACGAGGTCGCGACCCCGAAGGGCGAGTTCCTCGCGAATGCGGCACTCGCGTCTCGCAAGGACGCGCGGGATGCCGTCGTCTCGGCCCGCGGCGCCGTCAAGGGGTGGTCGGGGGCGACGGCCTACAACCGCGGCCAGGTCCTCTACCGGGTTGCCGAGATCCTCGAAGGCCGTCGCGCGCAGTTCGTGGACGAGATCGTGCAGCAGACGGGTGTCTCGGCATCCGTGGCCGCCGCCGAGGTCGACGAGTCGATCGACCGCTGGGTCTGGTACGCCGGCTGGTGCGACAAGTTCGCGCAGGTCGCCGGCAACGGCAATCCCGTGGCCGGGCCGTACTTCAACATCTCGGTGCCCGAGCCGACGGGAGTCGTCGGGGTCGTCGCCCCGCAGGACACGGCGCTCGTGGGTCTCGTCTCGGCGATCGCGCCGGCGCTCGTGACCGGCAACGCCGTCGTCGTCGTCGCGTCGCAGCGTTATCCGCTTTCGGCGATCTCGCTCGCCGAGGTGCTGGCGACCAGCGACGTGCCCGGGGGAGTGGTCAACGTGCTGACCGGCTCACCCGCCGAGATCGCACCGTGGCTGGCATCCCACCCCGATGTGCATGCGCTCGACCTCGTCGGCGCCGGCGAGCTCGACTGGATCGACCTGCAGATCGCGGCGGCCGACACGCTGACGCGCGTGCTTCCTCCCGAGAACGGGACGGATGCCGCGGCCCCCAGCCTCTCGCGCATCACCGCGTTCACCGAGACGAAGACGGTGTGGCACCCCAAGAGCCTCGTCTAGCACGAGGCGGAGAGCCGGACGAAGCGCCTCGAGCCGCCGCGTGCGGAGCTCGGGGCGTTTCGTCTCGCTCGTTCCTCGCTCGCTCAACGACCGGGCAGGGCGTTTCGTCTCGCTCGTTCCTCGCTCGCTCAACGACCGGGAACGGGACCACCGGGGCGTGGGGAACCGGTCGTTGAGCGAGCGCCAGCGACCGAGACGAAACGCCTCGGACGCGGCGCAGACCTCGGCCCGCCCCGTGCGCTACTCCAGCTCGAGCCCGCCCCACTCGCCGGGATGTGCGAGCTCGCCGTAGTGGACGTCCACATCGTGGGCCGACACCGATGCCACGCAGGCCAGGAGGGACAGCGTCGGGTAGCCATGGGGGCGGTTGTCGCGGATGATCGCACCGTCGTCGGTGGGGGCGAGCTCGGCCGACCGCTCGAGCACGTCGGCCCACGGCATCCACCAGCGTCCTTCACTCGCGGGCTCGGCCGCGCGGAACGCGCCGAGCCACCGGGCGATGCGCGGCGTTCCGCCGTCGTCGACGTCGTCGTGGGCGATCATGTGCGTGCCGGGCGGGAGTTCGACCGTGCGCAGTGCCGCGCCGTCCCACGTGAGCACGCGTGCGTGCGCGCCCTCGACCTCGACGAGGTTGAAGCCGTGCGTCGGCGGCTCACCCTCCGGTGAGCGCCCTGCGACGGAGTCGAGCACGATGCCGCCCCGGGACACCAGCTCGGACTCGGGTCGCGTCGACTCGTCAGCGCGGTTGAGGAGCACGGCGAGCCGGCCGGCTGCAGGGTCGGCCGCCAGCCATGCGCCGCCGGCGCGCACGTCGCGGACACCGACGACGCCGTCGTGCGGTTCGGGCCACCACCGGCCGAGCGGATTCCACGGCCGCTCCGGGTCCTCGTCGCGGATCGCGAGCACGCGCGTGGGTTCGTCGGCAGACGCCGGAACGCGGATCACGACGGTGCACATGAGGGTCTCCTCGGGGGTGTCATCCGGCCGTGGGGCCGGGGAGTCGAGCGGGCGTGCCAAGATCGGAGGGTGTTCGTCGTGGTCGGGGTCACCGGTGGCATCGCCGCCTACAAGACGGTGCAGCTCGTGCGCCTGCTGGTCAAGGCGGGGCACGAGGTGCATGTCGTCCCCACGGACGACGCCCTCCGCTTCGTCGGGCTGCCGACGTGGGAGTCGATCAGCCGCCACCCCGTGACGACCTCCGTCCACGATGATGTCGCGCGGGTCCGACACGTCGCGCTCGGCCAGGCGGCCGACCTCGTGATCGTGGCGCCCGCGACGGCGAACACCCTGGCGAAGATGACCGCAGGACTCGCGGACGACCTCCTCGGAACGACCCTACTCGCCACCACGGCACCGGTCGTCGTAGCCCCCGCGATGCACACCGAGATGTGGCGGCACCCCGCGACCGCCCACAACATGGCGACCCTGCGCGAGCGCGGCGTCATCGTGGTCGGTCCCGAGAGCGGCGAGCTGACCGGTGGCGACAGCGGACCCGGACGGATGTCGGAGCCCGAGGCGATCCTCTCCACTGCACTCGCGGCGGCCGGGGGGAGAACCGGCGACCTCGACGGACTCCGGGTCGTGGTGAGCGCCGGCGGCACGCGTGAACCCATCGACCCCGTGCGGTTCATCGGCAACCGCTCGAGCGGCCGCCAGGGGGTGGCGGTGGCGCTGGTGGCCGCCGACCGCGGCGCCGACGTGGTGCTCGTCGCGGCGCATGTCGACGACGGCGTGCTGGATGCGGCATCCGCTCTCCCTTCGGTGCGGGTCGTGCGCGCGGGAACCGCGACGGAGCTCGCCGCCGCCGTCGAGGCACAGGCCGATGGGGCCGACGTCATCGTCATGGCGGCTGCCGTCGCCGACTACCGGGTGGCAGAGGTGTCGCCGCTCAAGCGCTCCAAGGAGGCGGCGCCGGCCGGCGGGATCACGCTCGACCTGATCGAGAACGACGACATCCTGGCCGGCCTCGTGCGCCGTCGCCGCCGCGGCCAGACGATCGTCGGCTTCGCGGCCGAGACGCCGGGCGAGGGCGAGACGCTGCTCGACCGAGGGCGCCGCAAAGCCGCGCGCAAGGGCACCGACCTCCTGGCGGTGAACGAGGTCGGATGGGCCAAGGGATTCGAGACCGCCGACAACGCTGTCACCGTCATCGACGCTGACGGCGAGGTCGTCGCGGCGCGCCGCGGGAGCAAGGCCGACGTCGCCGAGGCGCTCTGGGACGCGGTCGTCGCCGTGAGGCGAACCAGCGCGAATCCTAAGTAACGAAACAGTAACGGCGCATGTAGAGTGGTCCGCACCACGTCGACGATGACGTGGTGCACGACCTCGGAGGACATGCCCGATGCCCTACTCCGCGGCATCCGATCGCTCGCGCGACCGGATCCACGCCCTGTCCGTCATGTGCGTGCTCGCCATCGCGAGCATCGTCATCGCCGTCCTCGGCGCGACACCCGCGCGCGTCAGTTCGCGTGAGCTGATGGGTGACGAGAGAACGCCTGGCGACGCCGCATTCATCGCAAGCCATCGCGGCGGGGCGGCCACGGCGCCCGAGAACACGCTCCCCGCCATCACCGCCGCCCTCGACGCGGGATTCGACTACGTCGAGGTCGACGTCGCGCTGACCGCGGACCGGCACCCGGTGCTGATGCACGACAAGACCGTCGACCGCACCACCGACGGCCACGGGCGACTCGCCTCGCTGGCCCTCGCCGATGTGCGCGCCCTCGATGCCGGATCGTGGTTCGATCCCGCCTATGCCGGAACCCCGGTGCCGACGTTCACCGAGTTCCTCGATGCGCTGCTCGCGGCCGATGGGCGCGCGATCGTCGAGCTGAAGGGCGGATGGGATGCCGCGGCCGTCGACGCGGCGGTGGCCGAGGTCGCCGCACGCGCGCTGGAATCCCGGGTGGTGTTCGCGAGCTTCGACGCGCGCACCCTGGCGCTCGCCGCGGCCGAGTCGGACGTGCTCTCGCGCCTGCTCATCCTCAAGCAACTGCCGTCGGACGTCGTCAGCGCTGTCGCCGAGTCGGGCGCCCGCGGCGTGGTGGTCAGCCGCAAGGCGGTGCTGGCGCGCCCGGGGATTGTGGACGAGCTGCATGCGGCCGGCGCCCGTGTGGTTGTGTACACGCTCAACAGCGACACGCAGTGGGATGCCGTCACCGCGCTCGGCGTCGACGGGATCGTGACCGACGATCCTCACACGCTTTCGGAATGGCAGAGCGCCTACGCCGGGCCTTGAGCTGCTCCGGCGTGACGCGGCAGCCGCGGCGTGGCCCGCGGCATCCCGTCATCCCTCTCGTTAGGGTTCATATCGCGGCGTCCCGTGGCGGCGCGAGAGGACGGGTGACGTGGGAACGGTCCAGCAGAGCCGGGCGAAGCGGGTCGCGGTCGGGTGCGTCGCGCTGATCGCGCTCGTGGTCGTCGTCAGCGGATGCCGTCCGGAGCCGGCGGCGACGCCCTCGAGCAGCCCGTCGATCACGATGAAGGACACGACCCCGTCCCCTTCCGTCTCGCCGATCGAGACCCAGAAGCCGCAGGCCGACTTCGAGCTCCCCACGGCGTGCGAGGAGATCTACTCCGACGCCATGCTCGCGAGTCTCCAGTCGGCCAACCCGCCGCTGAACGACCCCGGCGTCACGATGCTGTCGACCGAGAACGCCGACCTGCTCGAGATCATCCATGGCGGCGCTCCGACGCTGCGCTGCTCGTGGGGCCAGCCGAGCGAGTACGGCCTCGCGACGAACGTCACGGTGATCGACGACGATCAGGCCGCCGCGATCCTCACGGCCCTCCCGGCGGCCGGCTTCGGCTGCGAGGCGCTCGGCGACGGCACCGTGTGCCGGATCGAGCAGAAGGGCGTCACGCTCGACGACAAGGAGTACACCCGCGGCGAGACGCACTACGTCGGCGACGGCGCGGTGGTGACGACGGCCTGGATCAACTTCGCGCCCGACGGCTATACCGAGGACGTGGTCGCAACGCTCTTCGGGTAACCCCCGCGGGCGTCTGTGTCTCGAATCTGCATCCCTTCGGCGGGCCCGCTTCCCTCGACAGGGCGCTCGTCGCATAGAATGGCCGGAGGGAAGAACCGCTGACGATGTCGCAGCTCGCAGAAGCGAGTGCCCGCGACCGTCGGCGCAATGTCCCCGATCCCGCGTTCGCGACGGCGTTCGCGCCGCCCGCGGGAGCACGCAGAACCATCGGTGTCATCCGATCCTCGCCGGTCCCGAACCGGCACTCACGCTCAGGAGGAGCATGCCGACCACGGCACCCGCCCAGACGGCGCAGCGTCGCCGCAAGACCTCGTCCGCACGTCGCGACGACGAGGCGCCCATCATCCCGATCCTCGCCCGCAAGGTGCGCGAGGTCGAGGCAAAGGCCCAGCGCGGGAAGCTCGGGCCGACCAACCGCGTCAAGTTCCAGGTCATCGCGTTCCTGGTGCGCGAGGAGCGCGCCCGGGTGAAGGGCGACACTGAGCTGACGGATGCCGCGCGCGCAGAGCTGCTGAAGCGGCTCGACGGCGTCGCCACCATCCTCGCGAAGACGGCCGCCCGCGACACGTCGCTCATCCAGCTGCTCGAGGTCGATCAGGCCGCCTCGCCGGTCGCGCGTCGCATGCGGCGGGACTGGCTGCTCGAGTCGGGCGCCGAGCTCGCACCGGACGAGCTGATTATCACCGACGTCGCGCCGGTCGCGACGCCCGTCGTTCCTGCCGCGCTCGTCGAGCGCCAGGTGGTGCCGCAGCAGGTGGTGGCGCGCCGCGAGGCGAACCCCTTCCTCGCGCCCGACCTGTCGGCGCGTCCGTCCAAAGAGACGCCTCGTCGCCGTCTGGACAGCTGGGAGCTCATGGGCCCGCTGTACAAGGCGTTCGAGACCGGCGCCGGCGGCGGCAGCGCCACCATGGAGCTTCCGCCCGTGCCCGAGTTCGACCGCCTGTCGCCCCGGGGTCTCGAGGTGATGCCCCACCAGTCACGGTTCCTCGAGTCCGTGCGTGCGGGACACCGCACCTTCCTCCTCGCCGATGAGCCGGGCCTCGGCAAGACCGCGGAGTCGGTGCTCGCGGCATCCGTCGCCAACGCGTACCCGCTGCTGGCCGTCGTTCCCAACGTCGTGAAGATGAACTGGGCCCGCGAGGTCGAGCGCTGGACGCCGCACCGTCGCGCGACGGTGATCCAGGGCGACGGCGAAGACATCGACGCGTTCGCCGACGTGTTCATCGTCAACTACGAGATCCTCGACCGCCACCTCTCGTGGCTCAGCTCGATCGGGCTCAAGGGCATGGTCGTCGACGAGGCGCACTTCATCAAGAACCTCACGTCGCAGCGATCGCAGAACGTGCTCGCCCTGGCGACGCGCATCCGCGAGCAGGTGCGCGATCCGCTCCTGCTGGCCCTCACCGGCACGCCGCTCATCAACGACGTCGAGGACTTCGACGCGATCTGGCGCTTCCTGGGCTGGACCAACGGCGAGAAGCCGGGTTCGGAGCTCATGGAGAAGCTCGACGAGACCGGCCTGACGCCGGCCGACAAGGCGTTCTACCCCGAGGCGCGCGACGCCGTCATCTCGATGGGGATCGTGCGGCGCAAGAAGAAGGATGTCGCCGCCGATCTGCCCGACAAGCTGATCGCCGACCTGCCCGTGCAGCTCGACGACGAATTCGGCCGCTCGATCCGTCAGGCCGAGCGCGAGCTCGGCGAGCGGCTCGCCGCCCGCTACCGCCGCATCATCGAGGCCCGCGGCGACCGCGGCCACGGTCCCGGCCACATCGACGACGACATCGTGCGCCTGGTGGCGCAGAACGAGCTCGAGGAGTCCAAGGCCGCCGGCACGGGATCCGAGAACGTCTTCACGATGGTGCGCAAGATCGGTCAGGCCAAGGCCGTGCTCGCAGCCGACTACGCGGTGCAGCTGCAGCGCTCCGTCGGCAAGGTCGTGTTCTTCGCCAAGCACATCGACGTCATGGATGCCGCCGAGGCGCACTTCGCCGCGGCAGGGCTCAAGACCGTGTCGCTGCGCGGCGATCAGACGTCTGTCGCGCGCCAGGGCGCGATCGACGCGTTCAACAACGATCCCGACGTCGGCATCGCGGTCTGCTCGCTCACCGCTGCAGGCGTCGGCGTGAACATGCAGGCATCGTCGAACGTCGTGCTCGCCGAGCTCTCCTGGACCGCGGCCGAGCAGACGCAGGCCATCGACCGCGTGCACCGCATCGGTCAGGACGAGCCGGTCACGGCGTGGCGCATCATCGCGGCGCACACGATCGACACGAAGATCGCCGAGCTGATCGACTCGAAGCAGGGGCTCGCGGCGCGGGCGCTCGACGGTGAGGCCGTCGACCCGCAGTCGAGCGACTCGGTTCAGCTGTCGGCGCTCATGCACGTGCTGCGGCAGGCGCTCGGCGGGGCGTAGTCCGCATACCGGGGAAGGGCGGCGCGGGTTCGCGCCGCCCTTCGTCGTCGGTGCGGACCCGAGCGATCCGTGTGGCAGGGCGGGCCGCCCGGCACTAATGTCGGGGGAGGCAGCGTCGCCGACTCTCTTCACCCGACAGCGAGGAACACAGCTATGAAGATCGGCATCCTGACGAGCGGCGGCGATTGCCCCGGACTGAACGCGGTCATCCGTGGCGTCGTGCTCAAGGGCACGACCACGTACGACCTCGAGTTCGTCGGCATCCGCGACGGCTGGCGGGGTGTCGTCGACGGCGACTTCTTCCCGCTCACGCGTCACGAGGTGAAGGGGCTGTCGAAGGTCGGCGGCACGATCCTCGGCACCAGCCGCACGAACCCTTACGAGGGTCCGCGCGGCGGCGCCGAGAACATCGCGAAGACGATGTACGGCCACCGCATCGACGGCATCATCGCGATCGGGGGCGAGGGCACCCTGGCGGCGGCCAACCGCCTCGCGAACGACGGCATCAACGTCCTGGGCGTGCCCAAGACCATCGACAACGACCTCCGCGCCACCGACTACTCGTTCGGCTTCGACACCGCCGTGAACATCGCCACCGACGCGATGGACCGCCTGCGCACGACCGGCGACTCGCACCAGCGCTGCATGGTCGCCGAGGTCATGGGGCGCCACGTCGGGTGGATCGCCCTGCACGCCGGCATGGCCGCCGGCGCCCACGCCATCTGCATCCCCGAGGTGCCCATGTCGATCGACGAGATCTGCGCCCAGGTCACGAAGGCCCACGACCGCGGGCGCGCGCCGCTCGTCGTGGTCTCGGAGGGCTTCACGCTCACCGGCATGGACGAGGCGTTCAGCGACAAGGGCCTCGACGCGTTCAACCGTCCGCGCCTGGGCGGCATCAGCGAGGTCCTCGCGCCCGAGATCGAGCTGCGCACCGGCATCGAGACGCGCTCGACCGTGCTCGGCCACATCCAGCGCGGCGGATCGCCGTCCGGCTTCGACCGCGTGCTGGCCACGCGCCTGGGGCTGCACGCCGCCGACGCCGTCGTCGACGGCGCCTGGGGCCAGATGGTCGCGATGCGCGGCACCGACATCGTGCGCGTGCCCTTCGCCGAGGCGCTCGGCGAGCTCAACACCGTCCCGCTGTACCGCTATGAGGAAGCCGCCGCCCTCTTCGGCTGACCGGCCCGCGGGGAACTCGACGGCGGGACGGATGCCGCGGCCCGCGGCATCCGTCCCATCCTCGCGTCGCGCGGCCGCGCGGATCACCGAGCCGGGGGATCCCCGCCGAAACCCGGGACGACGTCCTCGCTCTCGGCGCAGATCCCTTGGTTCGATGCGCGCCGGACCGGTCGGCTCTCAGGCGTCGGCGACGCCGAGGACGTCCAGCAGCCAGGCGAGCTCGAACGCGCGCTCGCGCCAGGCGTTGTAGCGCCCGCTGACGCCACCGTGGCCGGCCACCATCTCGCACTTCAGCAGCGCGTCGGCGCCGACTTCGCGCAGGCGCGCCACCCACTTGGCCGGCTCGACGTACAGCACGCGGGTGTCGTTGAGCGACGTGACGGCGAGGATGCGCGGGTACGCGGCATCCGTCCGCACGTTCTCGTACGGCGAGTAGGACTTCATGTAGGCGTAGACGTCCGCGTTGTGCAGCGGATCCCCCCACTCGTCCCACTCGATGACGGTGAGCGGCAGCGACGGGTCGAGGATCGTCGTCAGCGCGTCGACGAACGGCACGTCGGCGAGGACGCCGGCGAAGAGCTCCGGCGCGAGGTTCGACACTGCGCCCATCAGCAGGCCGCCGGCCGAGCCGCCCTCGGCGACCAGCTGCGCGGGCGTCGTGAATCCGCGGTCGATGAGGTGCAGGGCGCAGTCGACGAAGTCCGTGAACGTGTTGCGCTTGCTGAGCAGCTTGCCGTCCTCGTACCACTGACGCCCCATCTCGCCGCCGCCGCGCACGTGGGCGACCGCGAACACGACGCCGCGGTCGAGCTCCGACAGGCGCGGGACCGAGAATCCGGGTTCGATGGAGTGCTCGTACGACCCGTAGCCGTACAGGTGCACGGGGCGCGGCGCGGCGCCCGCGTCGCCGAACGACCGCTTGTAGACGAGCGAGATGGGGATCTGCGTGCCGTCCTGCGCGGTCGCCCAGACGCGCGCCTGCGCGTACTCGTCGGGCTCGTAGCCGCCCAGCACCGGCTGGCGCTTGCGCAGGTGCAGCTCGCGTGTGGCGACGTCGAGGTCGTACACGGTGCCCGGCGTGACGAACGAGCCGTAGCCCAGGCGCAGGAGCGGCGGAGCCCATTCGGGGTTGCCGCCCGTGCCGACGGAGTACAGCGGCTCGTCGAACGCGATCTCGCTCACATCGCCGGTCGCGTAGTCGAGCATGCCGAGCCGGGCGAGCCCTCCTCGGCGGTAGCCGACGACGCCCCAGTCGCGGAACGTCGACACGCCCAGCAGGCGCTCGCCGGGACGGTGGGGGATCACGACCGAGCGCTCGCCGGTCGGATCGGATGCCGGCACCCGTACCAGCTCGAAGTCCAGGGCGCCGTCGTTGTGGAGGACGAACAGCACGTCCTCGCCGTCGACGACGGCGTGGTCGGAGTCGTACTCGACCCCCTCGGTGCGCGGCCACACGACGCGCGGCTCGCCGCGCAGGTCGTCGGCATCCAGCAGCCATTCCTCCGACGTGATCGACGAGCCCAGGCCGATCACGAGGAAGCGGTCGCTGCGCGTGAACCCGGCGCCCACCCAGAACTTCTCGTCCGGCTCGTGGAACAGCTTCGCGTCGTCGGCGACCGGGGTGCCCAGCTCGTGCAGCCATACGGTGTCGGGCCGCCACGCGTCGTCGACGGTGGTGTAGACGATGTAGCGGCCGTCGGGGGAGAAGGTCGAACCGGCGAACGTGTCGGGGATCTCGTCGGGCAGCTGCTCGCCCGTGACGAGGTTGCGCACGCGCACCGTGTAGCGCTCGTCGCCCGCGACGTCCACGCCGTAGAGCATCAGGGTGCCGTCGTTGGAGACCTCGAAGCTGCCGAGCGAGAAGAACTCGTGGCCGTCGGCCTCGATGTTGCCGTCCAGCAGGATCTGCTCGCCGGGCACCTCGACGTCGGGGGAGAGCTCGGGCGGGGTCCAGTCGTCGGGGGAGGCGAGCGGGGCGCGGCACTGGATGCCGTACTGCTTGCCCTCCACCGTGCGTCCGTAGTACCACCAGCCGCCCCGCCGCGTGGGCACCGAGAGGTCGGTCTCGAGCGTGCGGTCCTTGATCTCGCCGAAGATGCGCTCGCGGAGCCCCTCGAGGTGGGCCGTCCGCTGCTGCGTGTACGCGTTCTCGGCCTCGAGGTGGGCGATGACCGCGGCGTCCTCCTTCGCGCGGAACCACTCGTAGCGGTCCTCGACGTCGTCGCCGTGGTGCGAGCGGACGCTGATCCTGCTCTCGGCGACGGGGGGACGGATGCCGGCGTCAGGGGCGGATGTGGCGGGTACGGGGTCGCTGAGGGTCACCGTTCCACGCTAGTCGCCTCCGAGTTGACCGTCAGGGTCGCCGATGTAGGATTCTTCCTGGCCGGTTGCCGGTACCTGAACCCTTGGTGAACTGTTCGTTCGTCGCGCCGATCTCGTCGGCACCATCTCTCCACTCCTCCTCACCGAAAGCGAACGGTGGAAACCGCAACCCTCATCATCGTTCTGGTGATAGCGCTGGCGCTGTTCTTCGACTTCACGAACGGCTTCCACGACACGGCGAACGCGATGGCGACGCCGATCGCCACCGGCGCGCTCAAGCCCAAGACCGCCGTGCTCCTCGCCGCGGTGCTCAACCTCGTCGGTGCGTTCCTGTCGACAGAGGTGGCTCAGACCATCTCGGGCGGGATCATCAACGAGGATCAGATCTCGGCGAACATCTTTCCCGAGATCATCCTCGCCGGCCTCATCGGCGCCATCACGTGGAACATGCTGACGTGGCTCCTGGGTCTTCCCTCGTCGTCGTCTCATGCGCTGTTCGGCGGCCTCATCGGTGCCACCATCGTCGGCGTCGGCTTCACGGCGGTCAACTTCGGCGTGGTCATGTCCAAGGTGATCCTGCCGGCGTTCATCGCCCCGGTGACCGCGGGCATCATCGCGTTCACGGCCACCAAGCTCGCGTATGTCCTCACCCGTCGCTACGACAGCAAGCCCGACGGGCGCGACGGCTTCCGCTTCGGGCAGATCTTCACCTCGTCGCTCGTCGCCCTCGCACACGGCACCAACGACGCGCAGAAGACGATGGGCATCATCACGCTCCTGCTCATCACCGCCGGCCTGCAGTCGGCGTCGAACCCCGAGCCGCAGCTGTGGGTGGTGTTCGCCTGCGCGATCACGATCGCCCTGGGCACCTACATGGGCGGCTGGCGCATCATCCGCACGCTCGGCAAGGGACTGACCGAGGTCAAGCCCGCGCAGGGCTTCGCGGCCGAGGCGTCGACCGCCTCGACGATCCTCGCCTCGAGCGCCCTCGGGTTCGCGCTGTCGACCACTCAGGTGGCGTCGGGCTCGGTGATCGGGTCGGGCCTGGGTCGTCGGGGCTCACAGGTGCGGTGGCGCACCGCGGGCCGCATCATGGTCGGCTGGATCCTCACCCTGCCCGCGGCCGGCGCCGTCGGTGCCGCTGCGGCCCTGATCGTCGTGTGGCTCCCCGTCTGGGGCGTCATCATCGATGCGCTGCTCGCCGTGGGGATCATCACGTTCCTCTTCCTCCGCTCCCGTCGCGACGAAGTCACGGCCGCCAACGCGATGAGCGAGGTCGCCGACTCCGGTCGCGCCGTCAAGGTCAAGCGCAACCCGCCGCCCACCCGTCGTCAGCGTGCGCTCGCGCGCGAAGAGGCGCGCCGCGTCGCGGCAGCGCAGAGTGCGGCCCAAACGGCGGCGAAGAAGGCGGCGAAGGCCGCGAAGGCCGCCGAGCGAACTGCGAACGGCCCGAAGAACGGTGGCCCGCGATGACCATCCACTGGGACTCCTTCGTGCAGGTCTTCATCGCCGCCTTCGTCTCGGCGGTGCTCGTGGTCGGCTTCTACTCACTCGGTCTGCGGCTGCTGGTCCGCGCCGGACGCGCGCCCGTCGTCGCACCGGCCGAGTTCACCGACGCGATCACCGTGATCTCCGAGAAGGAGGCGCGCCGCGCCGAGAAGGCCGCCGCCAAGGCCGCGAAGCGCAGCCCGCTGACGGACGGGCAGAAGCGCCTCGCGCTCGTGACCGCCTACGTCTGCTTCGCCGTCTGCGCCGCCGCCGTCCTCGGCGGCCTGCTGCTCATCCTGTTCAACCACTGACGGCCGTCGCGGTCGCGTCGACGTTGAGGCGGTCGACGCTGAGCCCGCCGGCGGGGCCCCTTCGCTGTCCGCCGGCGCGGGTGCGGCGGGTGCAGCGTGTCGGAGTGAGCGCCTAGGCTGTGGCCCATGGCCTCCCTGCCCCGTCCCGACGATTCCGGCTCGTCGCCAGGTGCCCCCGGGCGCGGCGGCCCCGCCGCGACGGTGCAGTTCGGCCAGCACCCGCCGGCGCGGCGCACCCTGCTGCACATCAGCGACACCCACCTGCTCGCCGGCAACGTGCCGCTCGGCGGACGCTTCGACACGGCGGCGAACCTCACCCAGACGCTGATCGCGGCCGAGGCCACCGGCATCCGTCCCGACGCCATCGTGTTCACGGGCGATCTGACGGATCTGGGCGAGCCCGAGGCGTACACAGCGCTGCGCGAAGCGGTCGAGCCCGTCGCGGAGCGGCTCGGGGCGCCCATCGTGTGGCTGGCCGGCAACCATGACGAGCGGCCGGCCCTGCGCCGCGACCTGCTCGGCCTGGAGCCGACGCAGGAGCCCGTCACCGGCGTGTGGGACCTCGGCGGACTGCGGCTGGTCGGACTGGACTCGACGGTGCCGGGGTGGCACCACGGCGATGTGGACTCCGCACAGCTGGAGTGGCTGCGTGACGTGCTCGCGACGCCCGCGCCGCTCGGCACGATCCTGGCCATCCACCATCCGCCGCTGCCGTCGCACGTGCCGCTGTTCGACATCCTCGAGCTGCGCGATCAGGGGCGCCTGGCCGAGGTGATCGCGGGCACCGACGTGCGCGCGATCCTCGCCGGACACCTGCACTATTCGACGAGCGGCACGTTCGCGGGCGTGCCGGTGAGTGTCGCCGCCGCCACCTGCTACACGATGAATCTCGCGCGGGCCGCGGTCGATGTGAACGGCATGGACGCCGGCCAGTCCTTCCACCTCGTGCACGTGTACGACGACACCATCACGCATGCCGTCGTCCCCGTCCTGCAGGCGCCCACCGCCGACGTCTTCTCCGCGGAATGGGTGGAGCGGATGTCGCGCCTCACGCCCGAGCAGCGTCTCGAGGCGTTCTCGCGCAAGCCCCACTGAGCAGCAACGTTCGTGAGCGGCCGGGCCGCTCTGACGGCCACCGCGGTGTACGTCGCGATGGCGTGCGCTGTACGCCGCGTATAGGGGGGTCCTCAGGGGGCGCGAGTAGTCTCGAAGCATCCCGGCACACCGCTGTGAACGACCCACGAGGACACCACACACATGTCACTGGACGCAATGACGCGAACCCGCATCGAGACCGATTCCCTCGGATCCATGGAGATCCCCGCCGACGCGTACTGGGGCATCCACACCGCCCGGGCGCTGGATAACTTCCCGATCTCGAAGCGGCCGATCTCGGTCTATCCCGATCTGGTGCGTGCGCTCGCGATGGTGAAGCAGGCCTCCGCGCGCGCCAACCGCGAGATCGGGGTCCTCGATCCCGCCAAGGCCGACCTCATCGACCGCGCGGCGCAGCTCGTCATCGAGGGCCAGTTCCACGATCAGTTCGTCGTCGGCGTGATCCAGGGCGGCGCCGGCACGTCGACCAACATGAACGCGAACGAGGTCATCACCAATGTCGCGCTCGAGCTCGCCGGCCGGCCCAAGGGCGACTACGCGTTCCTGTCTCCGATCGACGACACCAACCGCAGCCAGTCGACGAACGACGTCTACCCGACCGCCATCAAGGTCGGGCTCGGCCTCGACCTGCAGAGCCTGCTGGAAGAGCTCGACCTGCTGCGCCGGGCGTTCCTCGCCAAGGCGGTGGAGTTCCACGACGTCCTGAAGGTCGGGCGCACGCAGCTGCAGGACGCCGTGCCGATGACGCTCGGGCAGGAGTTCCACGGCTTCGCGACAACGCTGGGCTACGACCACCAGCGCCTCACCGAGAACGCGTACCTCCTGTACGAGATCAACATGGGCGCCACGGCCATCGGCACGGGCATCACCACGAACCCGTCCTACGCTCCTGCCGTCCTGCGCCACCTGCGGGACATCTCGGGCCTCGACCTCGCCACGGCGAGCGACCTGGTCGAAGCCACGAGCGACACGGGTTCGTTCATGTCGTTCTCGTCCTCGCTAAAGCGCAACGCGATCAAGCTCTCGAAGATCTGCAACGACCTGCGGCTCCTCTCGTCCGGCCCGCAAGCCGGGTTCGGCGAGATCAACCTCCCGGCGCGGCAGGCGGGCTCGAGCATCATGCCGGGCAAGGTCAACCCGGTGATCCCCGAGGTCGTCAATCAGGTGGCGTTCGCCGTCGCGGGGTCCGACCTCACGGTGACGATGGCGGTCGAGGGCGGTCAGCTGCAGCTGAACGCGTTCGAACCGGTGATCGCGCACTCGATCTTCCAGTCGATCACCTGGCTGCGTCAGGCGATGCTCACCCTCCGCGTCAACTGCGTCGAAGGCATCACCGCCAATCGCGAGCGTCTCGGCGCCATGGTCGGGAACAGCGTCGGCGTGATCACGGCGCTCACCCCCTTCATCGGCTACGCCGCTGCGGCAGCGCTCGCCAAGACCGCCCTGCTCACCGGGCACAGCGTCGCCGACCTCGTCGTCGAGGCCGGCCTGATGTCGCGTGACGAGGTCGCGAAGCAGCTCTCGCCGGCGCGGCTGTCGGGCCTCGAGACGGTGACGGCCGCCATCCCCATCCAGCAGGCGCCGGAAGACGTCGTCGTGGAGCACCGCGCCGACTCCCGCTGAGCGGTTGCCGCGGGCACCTCCCGATCGATAACGTCGGGGGGACTCGAACGAAAGGCGAGAAATGACCGATCCGCAGAACCCGGCCGCACCCGAGCCGCCTCAGCAGCCCGCGGGGGAGCCGACTGCGCCTCAGCCGCCCGCCGACGCGCCTCCTGCGGCTGCTGAGGTGCCGGCCGCACCCGCCGCTCCGGAGTACGCTGCCCCCGCTGAGCCGGAGCCCAGCCCTGCCGCGGCGCCGGCCGCGCCGGAGTACGCAGCCCCGTCCGCGGCGGCGGCCCCGTCCGATTACCCGGCGGCTCCGCCGGCCTACTCGGCCGCTCCGCCGGCCTACCCGGCCGCTCCGCCGGCCTACCCGACGGCCCCGCCCGCCGCCTACGGTGCACCGGCGGACGCCCGTGTCCCGGGCAAGACCCTGGGGCTCGTCGCATTCATCGTCTCGCTGGCCGGCGTGGTCGTGTGGGGCATCGCCCCGCTCGTCGGTCTGATCCTCGGCATCGTCGCCCTCGTGCAGAGCCGGAAGGCGGGCGTGAAGAACGGGTTCGCGCTCGCGGCGATCATCATCGGCGCGGTGCTGCTCGTGATCGGGATCATCCTTTCGATCGTCGTGCTGGGTCTGATCTTCGGCGGCCTCGCCGCGGCGTGCAACGAACTCGGTCCGGGCGTCTGGGACCTCGACAACGGCGGCACGATCACCTGCAACTGACGCCGGCGTCGCGTCCGGCTGAACGCGAACGAGGGGCGGGTCCGCACGGCGGGCCCGCCCCTCGTGTGTCCCGGTGAACGCGCGGTGGTGGCGCGGTTCTCGTCCTCAGTCGAGGATGCGGCAGTGGGTCGTGAGGGCGCCGATCCCGTCGATCCCCACCGTCACCGTCGACCGGTCGCGCAGGAACACCTGCGGATCCCGCGAGTAGCCGGCGCCTCCGGGGCTGCCGGTCGAGATGAGGGTGCCCGCGAGCAACGTCGCCGACCTTGACAGGTGCGAGATCAGGGTGGCGACGGGGCGCACCATCTGGCCGGTCGTCGCATCCTGCAAGGTCGTTCCGTCCAGGACGGTCCAGATGTGCAGATCCTGCGGGTCGGGCACCTCGTCGGCGGTGACGACGAAGGGCCCTGTGGGGGTGAAGCCGTCGAACGACTTGCAGCGTGACCACTGGGCTTCGGAGTACTGGATGTCGCGGGCGGTGATGTCATTGACGACCGTGTAGCCCCAGACGTGGGCGAGTGCGTCCTCGGGCGAGACGTCTTTGGCCGGCGTGCCGATGATGACGCCGAGCTCGGCCTCGTAGTCGACGGACTCGCTGAGCGACCGCGGCCACGCAGTCGTGTGGTCGTGGCCGGCGAGCGAGTTCGGCCACAGCACGAAGACGGTGGGCGTGGAGTCGGTCTTCAACCCCAGTTCGCTCGAGTGCGCGGCGTAGTTGAGGCCGATCGCGAGGATCACCGGCGGCGCGAGGACGGCCGACGCGTAGCGCATCGAGTCGAGCGGATGCCGTGGCCCTCGGTCTGCGGCATCCCTCACGCGTGCGAGCAGCTCGTCGCCGCCGGCGATGAGCTCCTCGAGGGTGCGCGGGGCTCCGGCGAACAGCCTCTCGACGATGACCGCCTCGTCGCCCAGGACGACCGCGAGCCTCGGCCCGCCCGACTCCGGTGGCACGACATGGGCGAAGCGCATGCCCCCAACCTAGCCGGAGCCTCGTGTCGCCGGGCCACCCGCGGGCGGTCATAGGCTGTGCGCATGACGCCTGACCCCGGTGCCGCACGCCCGCGGCCCTCGCTCACGCCCCCCGAGTTCGCCTCCGCCCTCGCGCAGCCCCGTCACGCGGCTGCCGCGGCGATCACGCCGCCGGCGACGTCGCCCGCGCCGGTGCAGATTCCGAGCGCCGTCGTCGCCCGCGGCGGTCGCAGCGCCTCCATCTGGATCGCCGGCGTCCTCGTGCTGATCCTCATCGCACTGGTCGGCTATTTCCTGAACGCGCTGGGTCCGGGCGCCTCGCTCCTGGGGATGCTGCTCGCTCTCGTGCCGCTCGTCGGCGTACTGTTCGCGGTGCGCATCGTCGATCGCTGGGAGCCGGAACCGAAGGGCCTGCTGATTCTGGCGATCGCGTGGGGCGCCATCGCCGCCGTCGGCATCGCGCTCGGCATCGATCTGCTGCTCTCCGTGGTCTTCGGGCCCGCGACCGGCACCCGTGAGGTGCTGCAGACGGTGGTGCAGGCTCCGGTGGTCGAGGAGTTCGCCAAGGGACTGGGGGTCTTCCTCATCTTCGCGACCGCCCGCCGGGCTTTCGACGGACCCGTCGACGGGATCGTCTACGGCGCACTGGTAGGTGCGGGCTTCGCCTTCACCGAGAACATCCAGTACTTCGCCGTGAGCTTCATCGAGGGCGGGGCCGCCGAGACGTCGACGACGTTCTTCCTGCGCGGCATCCTCTCGCCCTTCGCCCACGTCATGTTCACCAGCGTCACCGGATTCGCCCTCGGACTCGCCGCCCGTCGCGGACTCTCGACGGGACAGGCGGTCGGCCCCTGGCTGCTCGGCCTGGCGGGCGCCATTGCGCTGCACGCCTTCTGGAACGGCTCGGCGGTGTTCGGCGACTTCTTCGTGCTCTACCTGACGCTCCAGGTGCCGCTCTTCATCGGGTTCATCCTCGGTATCGTCGCGCTCCGACGCGAGGAGACGCGCCTCACCCGGCGCCGGCTGGGCGACTACGCCGCTGCCGGGTGGTTCACTCCCCAGGAGGTCGACATGCTGGCCACGCCAGCGGGCCGCAAGGCGGCGCTGGCGTGGGCGCGCTCGCTGCGGGGCGACCGCACCGGGCTCATGAAGAGCTTCATCACGGACGCGACAGCCCTCGCCGCCACGCGTCAGCGTGCCATCACCGGGCGTGATCCGCAGGCGGCCGTCGAGGAGCACGACCTGCTGGCGAAGACGGCCGCGACGCGCTCGGCGATGTTCGCACCCTGAGCCGGAGGCCCTCGCAGCAAGACTCAGCGCTCGGTGCCGCGGCGATGCCTGCGTGTCTACCGAGCGCTGAGTTGGTCTGCGACCAGGATGCCGGGGGCCCGCGCGACTGTCAAGAGAGCCTGCGGCGGTTCCCCTGACGGCGAAATCCTCCGGCGTCCGAGATCGCGGGGTGGTTGGATGGTGTCATGACTGACGACCGCACCAAGCCCGAGATCGACGCACCCGCCGGCCCGGCGCCGTCCGACCTGGTCGTCCGCGACATCGTCGTGGGCGAGGGCGCCGAGGCGAAGCCCGGCGACACCGTGACCGTCCACTACGTGGGCGTCGAGTACGAGACCGGCGAGGAGTTCGACTCGTCGTGGAACCGCGGCGAGAGCATCCAGTTCCCCCTCCGCGGCCTGATCCAGGGCTGGCAGGACGGCATCCCCGGCATGAAGGAAGGCGGGCGTCGCGAGCTCGTCATCCCGCCGGACCTCGCGTACGGTCCCGCCGGCGGCCACTTCCTCGGTGGCAAGACCCTGATCTTCGTCATCGACCTCATCAAGGTCGGCTGAGAGCCCGCCACACCGGACGTTCTCCAGGGAGCGGATGCCGCGGCATCCGCTCCCTTCGTCATGTCCGGGCGCTTCCGCACCGGGCACATCGTGAGAATTTTTTCATTCACAGGAATAGATCGTGGACTGCTGTGCGTTGACGTCTATCGAGCCCATCGCCGCACCTGCGGTGATCCACCCCACACGAAGGACGACCATGACGGACACCACCACGATCGACGTTCCCGGCTACAAGGCGGGCACCTGGGTGCTCGACCCCGCGCACAGCGAGGTCACCTTCAGCGTGCGCCACATGATGATCTCGAAGGTGCGCGGCACGTTCGGCATGAAGAGCGCGACGCTCGTCGCCCCCGAGAACCCGCTGGACGCCCAGGTCGAGGCGAGCGTCGACGTGACCTCGGTCGACACCAAGGACGAGGGGCGCGACAACCACCTCCGCTCCGGTGACTTCTTCGACGTCGAGAACCACCCGACCATGGAGTTCCGCTCCACCGGTGCCCGCATCGCTGACGGCGACTTCCTGGTCGACGGCGACCTGACCATCCGCGGCGTGACCAAGCCGGTGACCTTCGAGTTCGACTTCGGCGGCTTCGGCACCGACCCGTGGGGCAACTACAAGGCCGGCGCCACCGCGAAGACCGTTGTGAACCGTGAGGACTTCGGGCTCACCTGGAACGCCGCCCTCGAGACCGGCGGCGTGCTGGTCGGCAAGGACGTCACCATCACGCTCGAGCTGCAGGGTGCGCTCCAGCAGGACTGACCTGCAGCGCCACTGACGCGCGGCGGTCGCAGAAGACCGCATAAGAGCGGATGCCTCGGCCCGAGGCATCCGCTCTTCTGCGCGTGAGGGCGGGAGTCAGCCGGAGACCGACACCGTCTCCCGCACCCGGTCGTCGCTGGTCGTCGAGACGGTCCGCGCGTGGCTGGCCGACCAGCAGTCCGAATCGAGCGGATGGCTGGCTGCGCTGCGCGATCCCCAGCTCGGCGCGGCGCTCGCCGCCGTCCACCGCGATCCCGGCCACCCGTGGACGCTCGACGCGCTGGCGCGCCGTGCGACGATGTCGCGCTCGGCCTTCGCAGCGCGGTTCAGCGCGGTGGTCGGAACACCGCCGATGACCTACGTGTCGGCCGCGCGGATGCGGGCGGCGCGCCATGCTCGCCGAGGGCGGCAGCGTCGCGGCGGTCGCCGCCGCGCACGGGTACGGCTCCGAGGCCGCGTTCAGCCGCGCGTTCGCGCGCGTGACCGGTGAGACGCCGGGGCGCGTGCGCCGGGCCGCGGCCTGACGCGAGCAGTCCCGCGTCTCAGGAGCGCGGTCGCCGGCGAAGGCGCAGGCGGTCCTGAGCGAGCAGGATGCCCAGGAAGACGACGAGGGCGCCGACAGGCTCGTTCCAGCTGATCGTCTCACCCAGGATCAGGATGCCGAGGATGACGCCCACGACCGGGGTGATGTAGGTGACGGTGGAGGCGCGTGTGGGACCCCAGGCGCGCACGGTGTTCTGGTTCCAGACGTACGCGATCCCCGTGCCGAGGCAGCCGAGCAGGACGAGGCTCACGATGATGGGCGCGTCGAGGCGCACCGGCGTCAGGACGAGGAACGGCGTGAGCACGACCATCACCGCCCCCGCCATGGCGATGTAGCCGAACGTGAACGCGAGGGCCGACATCCCGGTGTTCGACACGAAGCGGCGCATGTAGGCGAAGCTGAAGCCGTAGCTCGCAGTCGCACCGAGGATCGTCAGCTCGGCGACGAGGCTGCCGTCGAACGCGATGCCCTGCCACGGTGCGATGATCACGATCACACCGAGGATGCCGACCCCGATGCCGGCGACCTGCAGGGCCTTGAGCCGCTCGACGCGGAAGACCAGCCACGCCATGATCGCCGTCATGATGGGCGTCGTCGCGTTGAAGATGCTGGCGACGCCCGAGCTGACGTGCTGCTGCGCCCACGAGAACAGCAGGAACGGGATGACGCAGAACGTGAGTCCCAGCACGAGCAGGTGCGCCCATACGCGCAGGCTGCGCGACAGGTGCTCGCGGCGCAGCAGCACGAGGGCGCCGAGCGTGACCGCGCCCAGAAGGATGCGGGTCCACGCGACCTGGGCGGGGGAGATGCCGGTCAGCGACACCTTCATGAAGAGGAAGCTCGATCCCCACACGATGCCGGCGAGCACGAACTGCACCGTGATCCAGCGGGCAGAGGTGGGGTTCTCCGCACGAAGGGCCGGGCTGGTTCGGGTCGAGGTCACGGACCAACGGTACGCGCGTGCTCCGACCCGAGGACTCCCGGCGGGATGCGACGTCCGAAATCCGCCGATGTGCGGCGCTCAGACTACGACCCGGCCGCCCGTCAGGGGACGGGGTTCTCGGCGTCGTAGGCGCGGAAGCGCGGGCTGGCGCGCACGAGCGTCGCGACGAGCGCGATGATGATGAACCCGCCGAGCAGCGGCGGGAACCACAGCGCCGTGAGCGTCGCGAGTGTGCCGGCGTAGAGCGCGCCCAGGCGCGGGCCCCCCGCGACCACGACGATGAAGATGCCTTGCAGCCGACCACGGATGGCGTCGGGCACGGCCGCCTGCACCATGGTGTTGCGGAAGATCGAGCTGATGTTGTCGGCCGCGCCCGAGACCGCCAGCACGAGGCATGCGAGCCCGATGAGCACGACGTTGGGCGTGTCGGCGTCGACGGCGGGGGGTGCGAGCCAGCCGAGGGCTGCGGCGGCGAGCACGAGGCCGAGTGCGGCGATGGCGCCGCCGTACACGAGGATCGCTCGCTGGATGCCGAGTCCCTGGTGGCGGACGCCGCCGATCCGCCCGGAGAACAGGCTCGACGCGAACGCGCCCGCCGCGACCGACGCGGTGAGGAGTCCGGTGGTGATCGGCCCGCCGCCCAGCAGCACCGCGCCGATGGCGGGGAACAGCGAAAGCGGCTGACCGAAGGTCATCGCGATGATGTCGAGGATGAACTGGAGCCGGATGTTCGACGCCCGCCGCAGGAACCGCCAGCCGTCGCGCAGCGATTCCAGCCCCGGCCGCACGATCTCGCCTTCGGGGCGCAGCGCCGGCAGCGTCCACAGGCCGAGGAACAGCGAGGTCATCAGGATCACGTCGAGCGTGTACGTCCAGGCGTAGCCGGTGAGCGCCACCAGCACGCCGGCGAGCGCCGGGCCGGCCATCACCATGATGCCGACGGTGATGCCGCCCAGTGCGGATGCGGCGGCGAGCAGCTCACGGGGGAGGAGGCGCGGCACGATGGCCTGCCGCGTGGCGAGCACGATCGAGTTGGCGGCGGAGTTGACGATGCTGAGCGCGTAGAGCCACCACACCGTCTCGAGGTCCGCCCAGGTGAGGGCGGCGAGCAGCGCCGTCGAGCCGAAGGTCACGGTGGCGGCGATCAGCGCGACGGCGCGCCGGTCGAAGGCGTCGGCCAGCATGCCGCCGTAGATGCCGGCGATGATCATGGGCACGAGGCCGGCGACGGCGATCATCGAGACGGCGAACGTCGACCCGGTGAGGTCATACATCTGCAGCATGATCGCGACGATCGTCAGCTGTCCGCCGAGGCCGGCCAGCGTCGAGCCGATCCACATCCGCGTGAACGCGGGACTGGTGCGGAACGGGCGCAGATCGATGAGGTGGCTGCGATGCGCCTCGCCGCTCATGCTCGACGCGGTGCCCGATTCGCGCCGGCTCCGGCGTTCGATGCGGGGGCGGAAAGGCACGGATTCGAGCGTACCCGGGCACACACGCGGCGTTCGCCGCAGCATCCGTTCGCTGGTAGACTCTTCAGGTTGCCGTTAGATCGGCCGCGGATAAAGAGAGCTCGCGCATCAGGCGTCGAGCGCCGCGCAACGACCAGGAAGGGGATCCCATCTATGCCACTCGAATCCGATGCCAAGAAGGCGATCATCGAAGAGTACGCGACGCACCCCGGTGACACCGGATCCCCCGAGGTGCAGGTCGCGATGCTGACGCAGCGCATCAAGGACCTCACCGAGCACCTCAAGGAGCACAAGCACGACCACCACTCACGTCGTGGTCTGTTCTTGATGGTGGGTCAGCGCCGTCGTCTGCTCGGCTACCTCCAGGACATCGACATCAACCGTTACCGGTCGCTGATCGAGCGTCTCGGACTGCGCCGCTAATCGCAGCCAGCGTACAATCGCGCAAAACATTCTTGGAAGGCCTCCCCACGGTGTGGGGAGGCCTTCACCCTTTCCGCCCGAAGCGGCCGGTTCCGAGAATCCTGGCTCTCCCGCCGGACCGCCTCCGCATCCCGTCCGCCCCGCACCGTGTCACGATGTGGCGCGCGGGGCAGGTCACGACGGATGCGCGGATGCCATGGACGCGTCGAAGCCGAGCGGCAGCTGTGACACCGGGTCGAGGCCGGTGAGCGTCACCCACCCGTCAGCCAGGAGCGCGGCGTCGCTGCCGGGCTCGGGCGTATTCGGCAGGTCTTCGACCGCCAGGCGGATGTGGCCCGCGTCCCGCTCGCTCAGAGTGGTCTGGACGATGCCGAACGGAGCGAGGCCCGCTTCGACGACTCCCCGGTTCGCCGCCGCGTTGGGGGCGTTCAGGTTCACGACAGTGCCGCGGGGGCGCTCGAGCAGGAACGGGAGGACTCCCACCGCAGCAGCGGCGGCGGCCTCCCAGTGGAACTGCGTCGGATTCATCCCGACGTCCAAGGAGACCGCGACGGCCCACGCGCCGTTCAGCCCGCCGGTCAGCGCGGCGCCGACGGTGCCCGAGTGCAGGATCGCGCGCCCCACGTTGGCGCCGTGATTGACGCCCGACAGCACGAGCTCTGCCGGTTCGCCGAAGGCGCCGTGCGCGGCGATGAGGGCGATGAGGCCGGGTCCGCCGCGGACGGCGTAGGCGGCGATCCCGTCGAGTCCGGCCAGTTCGCGCTTCTCGATCGCGATGCGGCCGTCCTCCTCGGCGGCGACGATCGACGCGCTGGAGCCGCTGGACTGCCGGACCGGCGCCGCGATGGTCACGTCGAGGCCGGCGTCACGAGCAGCGCGGGCGAGCACGTGCAGCCCCGGCGCATCGATGCCGTCGTCGTTGGTGATGAGCGCGCGGGTCATCGCTGCTCTCCGGCTCCGGGCTGTCGCGGCTGCGTGATGTCGGGGTGCGCGGGCTCGTTGACATCGGCCGACGGGCCACTCGCCGGCTGCGTCCGCGGCTCGGCCAGTGCGGCGAGCCCGTCCGGGCTGACGTGGCCGGTGATGGGCTGATCCATCCCGGCGCCGGCGTCGTCGAGGATCTCCCGCAGCGTCACGGCTGCCCGCAGCGCGGCGATCGACTCGGGGTCGCCCGTGCCCAACCCGTGCCGGGTGACGTTGAGGGCCGCCGCGGCGACGCCTGTCACGATCGCGTCGCGCAGTCCCTCGCCCCTCACGATGCCGGCAGCCATGCCCGCCGTCAGCGAATCGCCGGCGCCCCTCGTGTCGGCGACCTCCATGCGGGGCGGGCGCACCTCCAGGAATCCGTCGGCGTCCAGCAGCAGGGTGGGCTCGGGTGATCTCGAGACGACCACGGCACCCGCTCCGCTCGTATGCAGGCGTCGCATCGCGGCCATGATGGCGGCGCTGCTGTCGTCGTCGACGAGGGCATCCTGCGCGAGCTCTTCGTCGCTGACCTTGAGCACGTCGATCCCGCCGTCCAGGGCGGCCTGGAGCCGGGCGCCGGACAGATCGACGACGACCTGGGCGCCGCCGGCACGCAGATCGGCGGCCAGCCGACGGTAGGTGTCGGCCGGGAGTGTCGCGTCGCCGGCCGGCCCGCTGAGGATCGCCAGGCCCGAGGCGAGTCCTTCGCGAAGAGTCATGCCGTAGAGCTCGTCGAGATCATGCCGTGCGAGGGGGTCGCCGCCCGTCTCGGCGATGATCCGACGCTCGCCGCCGCGGCGGTCGTGCACGTACGCGGACCCCTTCCCCGGGCGCTCGACCCCTGCGACGCTGAGGCCCTCGTCTTCCAGCAGATGCCGCAGCATCCGTCCGATCTCGCCCGTGAGACTGCAACAGATCGTCACCGAGACCCCGAGCCGCAGCAGCATGCGCGCCTGCCACACCCCCTGACCGCCGGCATGGAGATGGATGTCGGGCTCGCTGTCGTGCTCCTCGACCGTGACGGTGAGCGTCGGCGAGGGGGCGAAGATCGTCACGTCGCTCATACGGCCACGCTAGGCGGGCCGCCGGACGCTCCGGCACCCCCTTGCACCCTCGCAAGAGACCTGCAAGAAGTGCTCAGGCGGATGCCGCGGCCCGCGACGTGACGAGATCCGCGTGGTGGATCGCAGCGACGTCCGGGTGGGCGCGCAGCCGCGACTTCAGCGCGTTCTCGCCGTAGAGGGCGTGGATCGGGTTGGTCGGGTCCTGCGTGACGCCGCGGGCCCGCTCGGCGAGCTCGTCCGGCAGCTCGATCAGCGGCAGGCGCTTGTCCAGCGCGGGGTTGAAGAAGAACGGGACCGAGATGCGGTCGTCGGGGAACTTCGGCGAGATGACCCGGTGCTTCGTCGCGATGAGGTAGCCCTGCGTGGCGTACTCCAGCAGCTCGCCGATGTTGACGACGAAGGCGCCGGTGACCGGGGGAGCGTCCACCCACTGTCCTTCCCGCTCCACCTGGAGTCCGCCCTTCCCGGGCTCGACCCACAGCAGCGTGAGCACGCCGGAGTCCTTGTGGGCTCCGACGCCCTGCTGGGGCGTGGGGTCCTCCTTGCCGGGGTAGCGGACGATCTTGATGAGGGTGGACGGCTCGCCGAAGTGCTCGTCGAAGTAGTTCTCGGGCGCACCGAGCGACAGCGCCCAGGCGCGCAGCAGCTTCCGCGCGACGCCCGACAGGTGATCGTGCCACTCCGTGACGACGTCGCGCAGCTCGGGCTGCGCATCGGGCCAGAGGTTCGGCCCGATGAGGCGCGCGAAGTCCGGGGCATCCGGATCGGTCACGGCCGCGCGCTCGGGGCCGATGTCGATCTGCTCGCGCCAGTCGACCTTGCCCTGCGTACGCTCGCCGCCGATGCGCGTGTATCCGCGGAAATGCGGGCTGTTGACGTTCTCGATCGCGAGCTTGTCGGCCTCCGGGAGGGCGAAGAACTCACGGGCGACGCGATGGAGCCGTGCTTCCAGCTCGGACGAGACGCCGGTTCCGGTGAGGTAGAAGAACCCCACGTCGTGGGTCGCCGCGCGCAGGTCGTCGCGGAACTGCGCGGCCGCCTCGGCACCCGCGTCGAGCCGGGAGAGGTCCAGGATCGGCAGATTGAGCTCGGTCATGAGGCGAGGGTAGGCGGATGCGGTGGCATCCGCTCGGATTGTTGCGCAGGGTTAAGCGGGCCCGGCGGGTACGCCCGCCGGACCCGCTGCCACCTCACGACTGGGCGAAGAAGGCGCGGATGTCGCCGACGACCAGCTCGGGCACTTCGAGCGCGGCGAAGTGCCCGCCGCGCTCGAAGCGGCTCCAATGGACGATGTTCGTGTTGTCGCGTTCGGCGAACACCTTGATCGTCTGGAAGTCGTCCTTGAACACCGCCACCCCCGTGCGCGCGCCGCTCACGCGCGGCTCGGCATCCGCCAGCGCGTTCTCGCGGTAGGCGCGGCTCATGCCGGCCGACGCATTGGCGAACCACGCGACGCTCACCTCGGTGAGGATGGCGTCAAGCGGGACGAGGCTGGTGCCGTTGCCGAAGGAGTTGAACAGCTCGGCGTACGCCAGGTGGCCGACGGGGGAGTCGGACAGCGCCGCGGCGATCGTCTGCGGACGGGCGGCATTCATGGTGTTGTACGCGCCGACGGACTGGAACCACTGCATGTGCTCGAGCCCGGCATAGTCCTGCGGCTCGAGCTTCTCGAACTCGGCTGGATCACCCGAGGGGAACGAGAACAGCTGCAGCACGTGCAGGCCGAGGAAGCCCTCGGGAGCGAGCAGACCGAGCTCGCGCGCCACCATCGCCCCGTTGTCGCTCCCGTGGATGCCGTACGAGTCGTATCCGAGCCGGCGCATCAGCGTGTCGTAGGCGGACGCGACGCGCGCGGTGGTCCAGCCCGCCTGCGTGACCGGCTGGCTGAAGCCGAACCCGGGCGCATTCGGCACGACGACGTCGAAGGCGTCCTCGGCGCGGCCGCCGTGCGCGACGGGGTCGACGAGCGGACCGATCATGTCGAGGTAGTCGACGAATGAGCCCGGGTACGTGTGGGCCAGGATCAGCGGCGTGGCCCGCTCGTGCGGCGAGCGCACGTGCACGAAGTGGATCGGCTGTCCGTCGATCTCGGTGAGGAAGTGCGGGAACTCGTTCATTCGCGCCTCGGCGGCGCGCCAGTCGAAGCCGTCACGCCAGCGCGCGACGGCATCGGCGAGGTACTGGTTCGGCGTTCCCGACTCCCAGTCGTCGGACGGCGCCGGCTGGGGGAGCCGGGAGCGCACCAGCCGATCGTTCAGGTCGTCGAGGTCGGCCTGCGGGACGTCGATGCGGAAGGGGCGGATGTCGGTGCTGGCGGTGGTTTCGGTGTTCATGTCTTCGACGTTACGGTCGAAACAGGCAGGTTATCTTCCTGATATCTGACCACTTCGACGAATCGAGCGAGATGGCCGACACCTCTGCGCGGATGCTGGCACTCCTCGCGCTGCTGCAGAGCAGGCCGCGGTGGCCAGGTCCCGAGTTGGCGACGCGACTGGACGTGTCGGTGCGGACCATCCGCACCGACATCGAGCGCCTGCGCTCACTCGGCTACCCCGTCGAGGCGGAGCGCGGCCGCGCCGGCTCGTACCGGCTGGCCGCCGGTGGCAAGCTGCCGCCGCTGCTGCTGGACGACGAAGAGGCCGTCGCCGTGGCCATCGGCCTGCGCGTGGCGCGCGGGGTGGCCGGCGTCGACGAGGCGGGCGCGCGCGCCCTCGCGAAGCTGCTGCAGGTGCTGCCCGAGCGTCTGCGGCCCACTGTCGATGCGGTGGCGGCGACCATCGACAGCGGCCCCGAGAACGTCGGCACCGACGCACCCGATCCCGAGGTCGATCCGCGCGTGCTGAGTGCGGTCGCGCAGGCGGTGCATGCGGGGGAGTGGCTGCGCTTCGACGACCGCGGTACCGCTCGGCGTGTCGAGCCGTACCGGCTGCTCAGCTGGCAGCGTCGGTGGTACCTCGTGGCGCGCGATCCCGACACCGAGGAGTGGGAGACGTTCCGGCTGGACTGGATCGAACCCCGCATGCCCACGCGGCGCCGCTTCGACCCCGTCCCCGTGCCCGGGGGAGACTTCACCGACTTCGCGCTGCGCTCGATCGCGGCCGGCGGCTGGAACGTGCATGCGCGGCTGCGGATCGCCGCGCCGGCAGCGCAGGTGATCGCGCGCATCAACCCGACCGTCGGCGTCGTGGAAGCAGTGGGGCCGACGACGTCCGTGCTGGTGACGGGTGCCGACAGTCTCGAGACGATCGCGGCGTACATCGGCATGCTGGGCATGGACTTCACCGTGGACTCTCCCGCCGCACTCGTGCCCCACCTGCAGCGCCTGGCCGAGCGATACGCGAGGGCTGCCGGCTGAGCCCGCGGGCGCGGTCACGGAATGGACAATCCGGCATGGTGTCCGGTAGCGTCGAAGGTAAGGCTCACCTTACGTCGAACCGCCACGCGCATCACACCGCAGGAGTGCCGAGGCGCGACGGGGCGCCGCGTCATTTCGCACCATCTTGGGAAACCCGTTGCTCGCCACCTTCCTCATCGGCCTGCGTGAAGGCCTCGAAGCCGCGCTCGTCGTCGGCATCCTCGTCGCGTACCTGTCCAGGCTCGGCCGGCGCGACGTCCTGCCGCGGCTCTGGGCAGGTGTCGGGCTCGCCATCGCCCTGGCGCTCGTGATCGGCGCCGTCCTGACCTTCGGGGCGTACTCGCTGACGTTCGAGGCGCAGGAGCTGCTGGGCGGCACCCTGTCGCTCCTGGCCGTGGCGATGGTCACGTGGATGATCTTCTGGATGCAGCGCACCGCCCGCACCCTCAAGCGCACGCTCGAAGGCGGCGTGGACCGCGCGCTCGCCACCGGCGGGCTCTGGGCGCTCGTCGCCATCGGGTTCGTCTCCGTGGCGCGCGAGGGCGTCGAGACCACGCTGCTGCTCTGGTCGATGGTGCAGTCCTTCGGCGAGGCTCCGGCGGCGCTCGCCGGCGCCCTCCTGGGCCTCCTGGCCGCCGTGGTGCTCGGCTGGGCCCTCGCCCGCGGCATGCTGCGACTGGACCTGCGCATCTTCTTCGGCTGGACGGGCGCCTTCCTCGTGATCGTGGCCGCCGGGGTGCTCGCCTATGCGATCCACGACCTGCAGGAGGCCGGAGCGCTGCCCGGCCCCTTCACGGCCGCCGCGCCCGTCGATCCCGCCACCGGCGACGTCGCCATCGGCTGGGCGGCCTTCCCGTTCGGGTGGGCCTTCGATGTCACCGCCTCGATCGCCCCCGGCAGCGCCGTGGCCGCGATCCTGCAGGCGACCGTCGGCTTCATGCCGCGCATGTCGTGGCTGCAGGTCACCGCCTGGGTGCTCTACGTCGGCATCGTCGGCGGCATCTGGCTGCGCGGGCAGCTGCGCTCGCGCCCGGCCGCCCGCCCCGCACCCGCAGCCGCCGTGGCGGCGCCTGCAGCCCCGACGGCGGCGCCCGTAGCGGCGACCGCTGCGTCGCCCACGTCCGCATCCTCGGTGACCGGTCCTCACCGTTCATCTTCCGTCCCGTCCCCGCAAGGAGAAGCATGACCGCCCGTCGTCTCATACCGGCGCTCGCCGTCGCCGGCCTCGGCGCCCTCATCCTGTCCGGTTGCGTCGCGAAGAGCGAGGCCGCCTCATCCGACGCGCTGAGCGTGTCGTCGACGGCCTCCGGATGCGAGGTCTCGGGCGACGCTGCGAAGAGCGGGACGCTGAGCTTCGACGTGAGCAACGACGGCGACGAGGTCACCGAGTTCTACCTGCTCGCCGACGACGGCCTGCGGATCGTCGGCGAGGTCGAGAACATCGCGCCCGGCGCATCGCGCACCCTCACGGTCGTCGCGCAGCCGGGCGACTACTTCACGGTGTGCAAGCCGGGCATGATCGGCGACGGCGTCGGCCGCGCGGCCTTCGCCGTGTCGGGCGATGCTGTCGAGCTCTCGGGCGAGGATGCCGAGCAGAAGGAGCAGGCGGTCGGCCTCTACGCCGCCTTCGTCAAGGACCAGGTCGGGCAGCTCGCCCCGGCAGTGTCGGAGTTCGTCGCCGCGTACGAGTCCGGCGACGACGAGACCGCGCGTTCCCAGTTCGCCCTCGTGCGCGCGTACTACGAGCGCATCGAACCCGTCGCCGAGGCGCTCGGCGATCTCGACCCGCGCATCGACTACCGTGAGGTCGATGCGGTGGCCGAAGAGCTCGACTGGACCGGCTTCCACCGCATCGAGAAGGATCTGTGGGTGCCGGCCGCCGACGCGCTCAACGCCGACGGCGCGACGCCCGCCTGGCAGGACTGGGCCCCGTCGACCGAGGCGGAGCGCGCGGCGTTCGGCGACCAGCTGATCGCCGACGTGCAGGAGCTGTACGACTACGTGCACTCCGACGACTTCCAGGAGTCGCTCGACGCCCAGGGCATCGCCGGCATCTCCAACGGCGCCATCGCGCTCCTCGATGAGGTCGCCAACGGCAAGATCCAGGGCGAGGAGGACTGGTGGTCGGGTACCGACCTCTCGGACTTCGCCGCCAACGTCGAGGGCTCCAAGATGGCGTTCTCGCTGGTACGCGATTTCGCCGTGGCGCAGGGTGACGACGGCGCGGCGCTCGCCGACGAGATCGACGCCGGTTACGCCGACCTCGAGGCCGCGCTTGCGCAGTACGGCTCGCTCGACGGCGGGTTCGTTGTGTACACCGAGCTCACCGACGACGACAAGCGCGAGCTGACCGATCTGATCAACGCCCTCGCCGAGCCGCTCGCCCAGCTCACGAACACCGTACTGGCGTGACGTGACCGACCCGTCGACCGGCTCCGCCGGCGCTCCCGCTCCCGCGGGAGCGCCGGTGGTGGGCACCGGTCTCTCACGGCGGGGCGTGCTCGGGCTGGCGCTCGGGGCGGGTGCGGCCGGTCTCGCGCTCGGCGCCGGGGCGGGTGCCACGGCAGGCGTCGCGGTCGGGCGCATGAGGGAACAGGATGCCGCGGCATCCGTCTTCGACTACTACGGCGCGCATCAGGCCGGCATCACGACGCCCGTGCAGGATCATCTGCACTTCGCCTCGTTCGACATGATGGCGCGTACCGACCGCGACGACCTGGTGACGCTCCTCCAGGACTGGTCGTATGCCGCGGCCCGCATGACGCAGGGGCTCGACGTCAGCGCGACCGGGGCCGTGGGCGGATCGCCCGAGGCGCCGCCGGACGACACCGGCGAGGCGCTCGGGCTCGCGGCGAGCGGCCTCACGATCACGTTCGGCTTCGGCCCGACGCTGTTCGAGAACGGCGAGGGCGATCGTTACGGCCTCGCGGCCCGGCGCCCGGCGCGGCTCGCGCCGCTGCCGGTGTTCCTCGGTGACGACCTCGATCCCGCGCTCTCCGGCGGCGACCTGTGCATCCAGGCCTGCGCGGACGACCCGCAGGTCGCCGTGCATGCGATCCGCAACCTCAGCCGCATCGCCTTCGGACGCGCGCGCCTGCGGTGGTCGCAGCTCGGCTTCGGGCGCACATCGCGCACCACGGCGGGGCAGGCGACGCCACGCAACCTCTTCGGGTTCAAGGACGGCACCGCGAACATCCTCGCGACCGACGATGCGGCGCTCGCCGACCATGTGTGGGTCGGCGCCGCGGACGAGCCCGCCTGGCTGGCGGGCGGTTCATACCTCGTCGCACGGAAGATCGCGATGCTCATCGAGACCTGGGACCGCGTGCGCCTCTCGGAGCAGGAGTCGATCATCGGCCGCAGCAAGGGCGAGGGGGCGCCGCTGTCGGGCGGCGACGAGTTCACCGAACCCGACCTCGACGCCACCGGCGCCGACGGACTGCCGGCGATCGCGACCACCAGTCACGTGCGGCTCGCTCACCCCGACCTCAATGACGGCACGCGGATCCTGCGGCGCGGCTACAACTTCGTCGACGGCAACAACGAGCTCGGCCGCCTCGATGCCGGCCTCTTCTTCCTGTCGTATCAGCGCTCGCCCGCGCAGTTCGTGCGGCTGCAGCGGTCGCTGTCCACCGACACGATGAACGAGTACATCCGCCACGTCGGCTCCGGGCTGTGGGCCGTTCCGGCAGGCGCCGAGCCTGGCTCCTTCGTCGGAGCCGCGCTGTTCGCCTGAGCTCCCACGCGCGGCGTCAGCCGTTCTGGCGCGGGTCGGGCCGCGGCGTCCGCGGTTGCTCGCGCGGTCGGCGGGACCCGGTCGGGTCGCTGCGCCGCCCCTCCCGCCGAGTGAGGGCGGGGTCCGCGAAGAGCCACCGCGGGCGCGGCTCGATGAGCGGGCGGAAGAGCCGCCGCACCGGACGCGTCGCGAGACCCAGCGCGATGAGCACGGAGCCGACGATGACCAGGGGCAGCCAGAGCCAGGTGGGCTCGGCGTTGCGCAGCAGGCCGTTCTCACGGAACGGGTACAGCACGAACGAGTGCAGCAGGTAGACGTACATCGTGTACTGGCCGAAGTGGGTCCACCAGTGGCTGTCCCGCGGCAGCAGCGCGAAGAACGCCGCCGACAGCAGGACCGCCACGATCATGAGGGCGAGGCGCACGCCGCCGGCCCACCACTCGGTGCCGCCGATGGACGCGTAGTTCTCGTCGTAGAAGAGCCACTCCCGCAGGTTCATGGCGCGCCAGTCGTCGACGAAGAACCACGCTGTCCACGCCGCGACGGCGAACAGGCCGACGCTGCCGGCGACCACCCACCACGGGCGGCGGTCCAGCAGCCGCAGTCGGGCGACGATGTCGTGCTCGCGCAGCCACCAGCCGAGCGTGAAGAACGGGAGCAGCCCCAGAGTCCGCGACAGCGAGAACGTCGAGTCGATGTTGGGCAGGTATCCCGCCCCTATCGAGATCGCGACGGTCCAGAGCAGCGGCCAGCGCAGCAGCGCGAGGTAGGGGAGCACGACGCGGAAGATGCCCAGCGCCAGCAGGAACCAGAGCGTCCACGACGGCTCGGTGAGGTTGGGGTTGGCCTGCCCCTCGACGAGCCACTTCGTGAGGGTCCACAGCCCCTCGAACACGATGTACGGCAGCAGGATGTCGGTGATGACGCGCGCCATCTGCGTCCTCGTGGGGGCATCCGACTTGGAGAAGTACCCCGAGATCACGGCGAACGCCGGCATGTGGAACGCGTACACGACGAGGTAGAGGCTCAGTGCGATGTCGGAGTCGTACGTCAGGCGCTGCACGGCGTGGCCGAACACGACCAGGACGATGCAGGCGAAGCGGGCGTTGTCCCAGAAGGGCGTGCGCCGTCGCTGGCGGCCGGTGGACCCCGCCGCGGTGGTCGCGGTGGGGGGAACGCTGCTGCCGGTCATCGTCACCTCTCGCCGGGGCGCTGACCAGACTAGCCCGGCCGACGCGGGAGTGCCCTCGCTTGACACTGAGTCCCACGCTGGCCGAATGTGAGTACGAGCGCGCGACGGTGCCCGCCAAGAGGGGACGAGATGACGGATGCTGCGACCGACGCCCTCGCGAGCCCATCGGCGTCGGCTCCGCCGGTGGTGACGCTCAGCGCGGGCAGCGTCCGCGGCAGCCGCGAGGGCGGGATCGAACGCTTTCTCGGCATCCCGTACGCGGCTCCGCCGGTCGGCGATCTCCGCTTCGCTCCTCCGGTGCCCTCACCCGCATGGACAGGCCAGCGGGATGCCACGGCCTTCGGCTCGACGGCCCCGCAGCGCCCGTACGCCCCGGCGATCGCGACGTACCTCGCCACCGTCGAGGTGCCGGGCGACGACATCCTGACCGTCAACGTCTGGACACCCGCCGACCGCCCACCTGAAGCGGCGCTTCCGGTGCTGGTGTTCGTGCACGGGGGTGCGCTGACCCGCGGCACGACCGCGCTGCCCACCTATGACGGCGAGCGGTTCGCCCGCCACGGCATCGTGTACGTGTCGATCCAGTACCGCCTCGGCCAGGAGGGTTTCGCGGTGCTCGACGACGTGCCGCAGAATCTCGGCGTCCTCGACCAGCAGGCGGCCTTGCGCTGGGTACGCCGCGAGATCGCGGCGTTCGGAGGCGATCCGGGCCGGGTCACGGTCATGGGGCACTCCGCCGGGGCCAACACGCTGACAGCGCTCCTCGCTCAGCCGCACGCGGGGGAGCTGTTCGACCGGGCGATCCTGCAGTCCGGGCCGCTGGTGGCGCAGCCCCGAACGAAGGCGGCGCGCATGACGCGTGAGATCGCGAAGCGGCTCAAGGTCGCCGCCACGCGTGAGGCGTTCGCAGCCGTGCCGCCCGCCGACCTCGTGGCGCAGCAGACCGCGGTGGCTGCTGGAGGATCGCCCCTCGGCGGCGGTCCGACGGTCGCGCTCGCGATCGGCGGCGAGGCCGTCCCGCGCAATCCCCTGGACGCGTTGCTGGCGGGGGCGGGTCGCGGCATCCCGGTCCTCATCGGATCCACGAGCGAGGAGTACCGGCTGTGGCTCGTGCCCTCCGGTGCGGTCGACAAGGCCACGTGGCTCACTGTGGCCGCGGCGCGGCTTGCGGCACGCGTTCCCGCGCGGATCGTGCGCGCGCATCGCGCGCGTCGTCCGGACGCCTCCCCGGGCGAGGTGCTCGGCGAGGTGGTCACCGACATCCTGCTGCGGGGACCCATCACGCGGTTCGCCGACAGCCGGGTATCGGCGGCGGATGCGGGGACCTGGGTGTACGAGTTCCGGTGGCGCAGCCCCGTCGACAGGCTCGGCGCCGCGCACGTCATGGAGCTCGGCTTCGTCTTCGACCGCCTCGCGCAGCCGGATGCGATCGGCATCGGCGGTCCGGACGGTCCGCAGGCGCTCGCCGACGCGATGCACCGCGCCTGGGTCTCGTTCGTCTTGAGCGGCGATCCGGGCTGGGAGGCGTGGTCGAGCCGCCGGCCGGTGCAGGCGTTCGACGCCGACGGCGGCCATATCGACTACGCGCCGCGTCAGGACGAGCTCGACGGCCTTCCCGAGCGGTAGTCTCACAGTCGCGATGACGACGATCGACGACGCGCTCGCGCGCGACCAGGCCCTCCCCGACCTCGACTGGCATGTGTTCCCCGCCGGCACCGAGCGCGACGTGTTCCCTGCCCCCAGCGGCGGGCTGGCGCGCGTGCGGCTCGGGGATCCTGGCGCGCCGCGCGTCGTGCTCGTCCCGGGAGTGGCGGGGTCGAAGGAGGACTTCGTCCTGCTGTTCCCACTCCTGGCCGCGGCCGGTTACCGCGTCGAGGCGTACGACATCGCCGGGCACTACGAGTCCGTGGACGCGGGGCCGCAACATCTCGAGCCGCCGCGTGACTCCTACGACTATCCGCTGTTCGTCGACGACCTGGTCGCCATCCTCGAAGACGGCGGACCGGCGCACGTGCTCGGCTACAGCTTCGCGGGCCTGGTGACCGAGCTCGCCCTGGTCGCCCGCCCCGACCTGTTCCGCAGCCTCACGCTGATGGCGGCGCCGCCGGCGACCGGCCAGGTGTTCCGCGGCGTGAAGCACATCGGCCCCATCTCCGACATGTCGCCGCACCGGGCGGCAGGACTCATCCTGTGGGGTATCCGCTACAACCTGAACCGCACCGCTCCGGGACGCATCGCGTTCGTGCGCGAGCGGCTCGGCGTCACCGGACGCGCCTGCATCGACGACGTGGTCGGACTGATGATGGACACCCCCGACTTCGCCGGCGACGTGGCGGCCATCGACATCCCGAAGCTCATCGCCGTGGGCGAGCACGATCTCTGGCCGCAAGCGCAGCACGACGCGTACGCGGCTCGCATCGGCGCACGCGTCGCGACGTACGCGACGGGGCATGCGCCCTGCGAGACGGCGCCGCACCAGCTCGTGCGCGACATGCTGCAGCTGTTCGCCGACGCGCACTGACGGGAGCGGATGCCGCTGCGTGCGGCATCCGCTCTTCACGTCACTTGATCGAGCCGCGCGTGACGCCCGAGATCACCCAGCGCTGGCTGAAGATGTACACGATCAGAAGCGGTGCCATCGCCATGAGGTACGAAGCGAACGCGACGGTGTAGTCGGTGTTGAACTGCCCTTGGAACACGTACTGCGCGAGGGAGAGCGTCCGTGCGGAGGGCTCGGTCAGCACCACCAGGGGCATGATGAAGTCGTTCCACGCCCAGACGCACGTGATGATGCCGACGGTCGCGTTCATCGGCATCAGCAGCGGGAAGATCACCGACCAGAAGGTCCGCCAGGTGGAGGCGCCGTCGACGCGAGCCGCCTCCTCGAGCTCGATCGGGATCGAGCGGATGTAGGCCGTGTAGATGAATATGTTCAGTGACAGCCCGTAGATCGTGTAGAGGATGATCATGCCGGCCTGGTTGTCGAGGCCGAGGATCGAGGTCTGCTTCACCAGCGGCAGCATGATGATCGGAAAGGGGATGAACAGCGCGGCGAGCAGGTAGAAGAACACGCCCTTGAAGAACGGCCGGTGGATGTTGCGGGCCAGGGCGTACGCCACGATCGAGCTCGTCAGCAGCGTGAAGACCACCGAGCCGACGGTGATGATCGCCGTGTTCAGCAGCGCTTGCGGGAAGCTGGTGCGCACCCAGGCGTCTGCGAAGTTCTCCCAGCGGATCGGGTTGGGAATCTCGAACCCCGTGCCCTGCGTCAGCTGTTCCGGCGTCTTCAGGGCGACGACGACCGCGAGGTACAGCGGGATCAGCACGGTGAGCGAGCAGACCGCTATCAAGGCGGTGGCCCACCAGTTGGTCCTGCGGGTGTCGTCGTCGGCCACGTTGCGGCGCCGGCGCCGGACAGTCGGCGTGATCGCGTCCGCGTCCTGTTCGAGCTGTGACGAGGTGTTGGTCATGGTGGTCATCAGAAATCGGCCTCTCTGCGCTGAAGGACCCGGAATTGGAAGAGCGAGACGACGGTGATCACGATGAAGAAGACCACCGCGTTGGCCGTCTGGTAGGCGAACTCGCCGCCTGAGAAGCCACCCCGGAAGATGAGCAGCGTCACCGATTCGGTCGACGTGCCCGGTCCGCCGTTGGTGAGCGCGACGATCGGGTCGAAGACCTGCAGGAAGCCCTTCAGGCTCAGCACCACGTTGATGGTGAAGAACGCGCCGATGAGCGGGAAGGTGATCGAGCGGAACTGCCGCCAGGGCGACGCCCCGTCGAGGGAGGACGCCTCGTAGAGTTCCGCGGGGATCGTCTGCAGCCCGGAGAGGTAGATGATGATCGCGAAGGCGCAGGCCTGCCACACGGCCAGCGCGACGATGGCGGTCCAGGCCCACGTCTCGTTGGTCAGGATGTTGTCTCGGAACAGCGGGATCCCCGACAGGATCTTCGGCAGCGAGTTCGAGAAGAAGAACTGGAACACGTAGCCGATCACCAGGATGGCCAGGATGTAGGGCACGAAGTACACGCCGCGCCAGAAGTTCCGCGCCTTGATCTTGGCGTTGAGCCCGAGCGCGATGGCCAGCGAGAACGCGTTCGTCAGGATCGTCGCGACGATCGCGAACAGGAACGAGAACCCGTACGCCTGCAGCACGCGATCGTCCCGGAACAGGTTGAGGTAGTTCGACAGGCCCACGAAGTTCCATGCGCCGTAGCCGGCGTAGTTCGTGAAGCTGAAGAAGATGCCGACGACGACCGGGAGGGTGTGGAAGGCCGCGAACGCGATGACCGCCGGCCACACCATCCAGTAGTAGGTCGCGGGTGCGCGCGACGAGTCCGTGCGCGTGCGGGCGGCACGGCGACGAGTCGTCCCGGCCGGCGTGGATCGGACGGCTTCGGTGAGGGTGGCCATGTCATTCTCCTGTCACGGGGATCGTGCGCGCGGCCACCTTGGCCCACTCGCTGTCGAGGGTCTGAAGCGCCTTCTCGGCGTCTCCGTCGAACAAGAACTGCTGGTCGGTGGGGATCAGCGGGACGGCCGGCGGGATCTGGTGGTCGATGAAGCCCGTGATCCTCTGGTCTTCGAAGAAGGGCCGCACGGACTGCAGTGCGGGATCGTCGCTGAGTTCGGCCCCCTCGACGGAGGGCACCATGTTCTGAGATTCGGCGAAGCGCTCGATCACGTCGGGCTGGAACACGAAGTCGATGAATCGCATCGCTGCATCGTGCTTCGGGTTGTCCTTGCCGAGCGTGAACACGACATCGACGCCGGAGACGAGCAGGCTCTCACCGGGCTCGTCGGTGGGGTAGGGGAAGATCCCCATCCGGATGTCGGGATTCACCTGCTTGATCGGGTTGGTGGCCCAGATGCCCTGCAGCAGCATCGCCGACTCGCCACGGGCGAACGCCGCGTTTCCGTCGTCGTACGTCTTTCCGCGATAGCCCTCCTGCATGTAGGAGTAGAGCTGGTACTGCCGGTCCATCGCCGTGGCGAAGTCCTTCTCGAACGACACCTCGGACTCCGGCCCCACGTCAGCACCCTCCTCGCGCATCTTGTCGAAGAAGCCGTCCTGCGCGGGGTACGCGCCGAGGGCGTTCCAGGAGGGGATGGCCGTCCACGAATCGGCCAGGGTTCCGTAGAACGGCTGGATGCCGGCATCCATCAGCGCATCGCAGACGGCGATGAGCTCGTCCCAGGTCTGCGGAACCTCGAGACCCTGCTCGTCGAAGATGTCCTGGTTGTAGATGATGCCGTTGGCGTTGTTCACGTAGCCGAGGCCGTTCACCTCGTCGCCGTACGTGCCGAGGTCGGCGAGGATCTCCTGCACGGCAGGGTTGATCGTGTCGAGAACCGGTTCGTCCGAGAAGTCGTAGAACACTCCGGCCTGGGCGAGCCGGCCGAAGTTGCCGTTCGCGTTGAGCGTGATGACGTCGGGCACCCGATCCTTCACCAGAAGGGTCCGGATCGCGGTGTCAGCGTCGGCCACCTGGTTCTGCACGACACGGATGTCGGGGTTCTCGGCCTCGAACTCCGCGATGATCTCGGTGAAGTCCTCGAGCGCCTCACCCTTGAACTGGAAGAAGTTCAGAGTGGTGACGCCGTCGGCCGGCTCTTGTGCGCAGCCGCCGACAGCGGCGGCCGTTGCGACTATGGCGGCGACCGCGAGCGGTCTGATCCATCGTCGGTGAGTTGTTCTCATCGTGCGCCTCCTTGCGCGTGGGGTCGGTGAGGGTGTTCAGTTCTCGGCGGTGAGTTCGACGACCATGGCCTGCTGCGGTCGCTGCACCGGGGCACGGACACCCGCCTCGGCGAGTTCGCGGCCGGTCAGCACGGGCGCAGCTTCCGCCCAGGCGAGCGGCGACTGCCCGGCGTCGGCGCCGTCACGCATCAGCACGCGCAGTCGATAGCTGCGTGCCGGATCGAGTCCGGGCAGGCGGATCCGTCCCGGGGGATAGGCGGCGCCCGTCGCCGTCTGCACGATCGTGAAGACGGCCGATGCCGCATCTGCGGCGATCATGCCGCGCACATCGATGCCCGGCTCGGCGCCGTCGACGTGGACGACGCGGCCGGATGCGATGACGGGACGCAGGCGCTTCGCGAGCGCCACCCAGTCCGCGATGGCGGCGCGCGTGGCGTCGTCGACGGTCGTGAGGTCCCACTCGATGCCGAAGTGGCCGAACAGCGCGACGGCGCCGCTCAGGCCGAGCGAGACCGTGCGCCCCGACGAGTGGACGACGGGGCTCGTCAGGTGCATGCCGAGCATCTCGGGCGGCACGACGATGCCGGTGTGTTTCTGGTTGTCGAGGCGTTCCAGGGGATCGAGGCTGTCGCTGGTCCACACCCGGTCGGTGCGATCGAGGATGCCGAGATCCACGCGCGCCCCGCCCGAAGCGCAGCTCTCGATCTCCAGCCCGGGGTGCGCCGCCTTGAGCTCGTCGAGCAGGCGGTAGACGGCCAGGGTGTGCTCGTGCACGCGCGCATTGCCGGCCGGGCCGCTTGCGGCATCCACCAGATCGCGGTTGTGGTCCCACTTGAGGTACGCGATCGGGTATTCATCGAGGAGGGTGTGAAGCCGCTCGGCGATGTGGGCGTACGCCTCGGGATGCGAGAGGTCGAGCACCTGCTGCTGCCGCGCGGACGGCGGCAGCGACATCCGTCCCCGCAGGATCCAGTCGGGATGCCGGCGTGCGAGGTCGCTGTCGGGGTTGACCATCTCGGGCTCGACCCAGAGTCCGAACTCCATGCCGAGGGCGCGGACGTGATCGACCAGCGGGTGCAGGCCGTCCGGCCACACCTCTCCGTCCACCGTCCAGTCGCCGAGCCCGGCGGTGTCGTCGCGGCGGCCCTCGAACCACCCGTCGTCGAGCACGAACCGTTCGACGCCGACGGATGCCGCGGCGTCGGCGAGGGCGGTGAGGTGAGCGAGAGAGTGGTCGAAGTAGACGGCCTCCCACGTGTTGAGTGTGACGGGGCGCGGGCGCCGCGGATGCTGCGGACGCGCACGCCATTCGTCGTGGAAGCGCCGTGAGAGGTCGGTCAAACCCTCGCCCCAGGAGCCGATGACCCAGGGGGAGCTGTATGCCGCCCCGCCCGGCAGGACGATCTCGCCGGGCAGGAGAAGCTCGCCGCCGGCCAGGAAGGCGTCGCCGCTCACGCTGCGCTCCGCGACGACGCGATGGTTTCCACTCCACGCCACGTGGATGCCGTGCACGCGCCCTCGCTCGAAGCCGAAGCCGGGGCGACCCGCAGCGAGCAGGATCGAGGCATCCGCGCCGGTGCGGCCGCGACGGCTCTCGCGGACGTGGGAGCCGAAGGTGAGTTCCCGCCGCTGCGGCGAGCGCTCGCGCAGATGATGTCCAGTGGTGTCGAGGATCTCGGTCGCGTCCCAGGGGAGTGGGAAGGTCGGCTGCGCGGTCTGCAGGACGTAGGGGGTGGCGCCGGTGTTGCGCACCGTGATGCGCTGGTGGAAGAGACCGCTCGGTCCGATGCGCAGCTCGGCGCGCACCGCGAGGCCGGCCTCGGCATCGGCGAGGGCGATGCTCGCCCGGTGCTCGCCTGCCTGCACATCGGCGATGGTGAGGAGGATGCTGACCCCCGAGCCGTCGCGGTGGCCCTCCAGAGCAGGTGTGCCGAACCAGCCCTCGGCGCCCGTGGGCACGAGTGTCAGAGCCGGGGCGGCATCGAGGCCGCCGGAGACGCGCTGGCCGCGGGCTGCGATCGCGAGCCCCGCGAGCGTGTCGGGCGTGGAGTCGGAGAGCGCTGCGCCCCAGTGCACGATCGTCGGCGCCGCCGACGCATCGAGGTCCACGACGACGCTCGTGCCGCCGCGGGTGAGGTGGAGCACCCGCGCGTCCGAGGGGCGGGCGGTGTGCTCGGCGTCGAGCAGCGGACCGGTGCTGTGCATGGCATTAGTTCTAGCATGGAAGTAATGGTGACGACAAGGGCAAGAATCGGCCGTCGAATCTCGCTGAGACAGCCTCATTCGTGCCAAGATGGAACCATTACCCAGGGGAGGGGTCGCCGAGGATGCTGACGGACAGTGAACGTGCGCTCGCGCGAGCGGTGCTCATCCACGGGCCCATCGCCCGCAGCGCGCTCACGAACCGCCTCGGCCTCTCGCCTGCGAGCCTCACGCGGCTGGCCAAGCCCTTCCTCGATCGCGGCTATCTCATCGAGCTCGACGACCTCGCGGACGGGTCGGTCGGGCGTCCCGTCCGACCGCTCGACGTCGCGCCGGGACTCGGCCGATTCGCCGGAGTCAAAGTCACCGGCGATGCCCTCGAGGTGGTCGTGACCGACGTGCGGGCCGCACTGCTCGCTCAGCGCACCGCCGCGCTCGAGACGCATGAGCCGGACGGGGTCGCCTCGCGCATCGCCGAGGTGATCCGGTCGCTGGAGGTCGAGGCGCTGGTCGGCGTCGGCGTCGCGTTGGGCGGAGCCGTGGATGGC
The DNA here is from genome assembly GCF_024055635.1 of Microbacterium yannicii. Lineage (GTDB taxonomy): Bacteria > Actinomycetota > Actinomycetes > Actinomycetales > Microbacteriaceae > Microbacterium > Microbacterium yannicii. The sequence goes on along the minus strand of NZ_JAMXMB010000025.1, from coordinate 22,041 downwards.
GGCACCGTGCGCTACGCCCCGTTCCTCGAGTGGGAGGACGTGCGCTTCGCTTCCCTCCTGGAACAAGAGCTGGGGGTTCCGGTCGCGCTCGAGAACGATCTCGTGGCGCTTGCCGAGGCGGAGCGCTGGTTCGGTCTCGGCCGCGGCATTCCGGGTTTCGTCGTCCTGACGATCGGCGCGGGGGTCGGCTACGGCCTCGTGGTGGGCGGCGAGGTCGTGCGCTCGGCCGAAGCGGGCCTCGGACTGGGCGGACACATCCCGCTCAACGACAACGGTCCGCTCTGCCAGGCCGGGCACCGCGGCTGTTCCCAGGCGTTGCTCACATCGGGCTCGATCGCGGCGCAGGTCTCGGCAGCGCTGCAACGCCCGGTGACGTATGACGAGGCCCTCGAACGCGCCGTGGCCGGCGATCCGGCCGCCGCCGCCGTCGTGGAGGCCGCGGCGGATGCGCTCGGCCGACTGATCGCCCTGGCGGCGAATCTGACCTTTCAGACCGCCGCGGTGCTGGCCGGCGAAGGGATCGGGCTCTTCGCGATCGCCGAGGACAGGGTGCGAGCCGCCATCGCCGCAGGTCGCGATCCCCGCGCCGAGCCGGTGCGCCTCTACGTGGACGACTCCGGATTCACGGCATGGGCACGTGGTGCCGCTGCCGTCTCCATCCAAGCCGCCGTCGATCGACTGCGACTCGACTGACCCCTCACCGACCAGGACGCCCTCATGAGCCTCGACCCCCAGACCGCATCCGCACACAGCACTGCTGGCGACCCGCCCGCCTGGTGGACTGGTGCGGTCGTCTACCAGATCTACCCGCGCTCGTTCCAGGACTCCGACGGCGACGGCATCGGCGACCTGCGCGGCGTGCTGCAGCGCATCGACCACCTTGTGGAACTCGGCGTGGACGTGGTGTGGTTCTCGCCGATCTACCGGAGCCCGCAGGACGACAACGGCTACGACATCAGCGACTACTGCGACGTCGACCCGCTGTTCGGCACACTGGCCGACCTGGACGAGGTGATCGCCGCGCTCCATGGCCGCGGCATCCGTGTCGTGATGGATCTCGTCGTCAACCACACCAGCGACGAACATCCGTGGTTCGTCGAGTCCCGGTCGTCGAAGGACTCGCCCCGGCGCGACTGGTACTGGTGGCGCCCACCGCGCGAAGGCATGGTGGCGGGGGAGCCGGGCGCCGAGCCGACGAACTGGGCATCCGCGTTCTCGGGACCCGCCTGGGAGCTCGACGAGGCGACGGGCGAGTACTTCCTCCACCTGTTCAGCCGCAAGCAGCCCGACCTCAACTGGGAGAACCCGGACGTGCGCGCGGCGGTCTACGACATGATGCGCTGGTGGCTCGATCGCGGCGTCGACGGCTTCCGCATGGACGTGATCAACCTCATCTCGAAAGCGGTCGGCGCCGACGGGTCGCTTGCCGACGGCGAGGTCGTCGACGGGCGCTTCGGCGACAGCCGTCTGCAGACGGTCAACGGCCCGCGCCTCCACGAGTTCCTGCAGGAGATGCACCGAGAGGTGTTCGAGGGCCGCCGCGAAGCCCTGCTGCTGGTAGGGGAGACGCCCGGCGCCACCGTCGAGGATGGCCGCCTGTTCACGGACCCCGCCCGCCGAGAGCTCGACATGGTGTTCACCTTCGAGCACGTCCACATCGATCACGGTCCGGGTGGCCGGTTCGACCTGCGTCGGCTGGACCTGCGCGAACTGAAGGCGACGATGGCGCGCTGGCAGCACGGGCTCTTCGACGCCGGGTGGAACTCTCTGTACTGGGAGAACCACGACCAGCCCCGCAGCGTCTCGCGGTTCGGCGACGACGGCGCGTATCGCCGCGAGTCCGCGACCATGCTCGCGACCGTGCTGCACCTGCACCGCGGCACGCCGTACGTGTACCAGGGCGAGGAGCTCGGGATGACGAACGCGCACTTCCGCGAGCTGTCGGATTATCGCGACATCGAGTCCCTGCGCTACGCGGCGGAGTCCCGTGCCCACGGGCGGCTCACCGACGAGCAGCTGGTGGCGGCGCTCGGATCGGGCAGCCGCGACAACGCGCGCACGCCGGTGCAGTGGGACGGGAGTCCTGCGGCCGGTTTCACGACCGGCGAACCGTGGATCGGGGTCAACCCCAACCACGCGATGGTCAATGCCGAGGCCGAGCGCGGGGATCCGGCATCCGTCTTCCACCACTATCGCCGCCTCATCGCGCTGCGGCACGAAGACCCGGTGGTGCGGCTCGGCGACTTCGCGCTGGTCGCGCCCGGTCACCCCCACGTCTACGCCTTCACGCGCTCGGGCGGCGGTCCGACGCTCTTCGTCGCCGGCAGCTTCTCGGGCGACCCGCAGGAGATCGAGGTCGAGGGCGTCGCTCCCGAGTCGGCAGAACTCGTGGTCGGCAACTACGACGATGCGCCCGACATCGCCGACGGGGTGCTGCGCCTTCGGCCGTGGGAGGCCGTGGTGCTGCGGGAATCACACGGAGCGGTGCCGGACCAGCGATGAATCCAGCGGATGCCGGAGGCCGCGGCATCCGTTCGGGAATAACCTTTGAGCGGACACGTTGCACGAGATACATTCATTTGCATAGATTCGTCCGCGACGGAGATCCCGCACGGCGAACGGAGCCCTGAGTCAGGGGAAGCGGAGAAGCGATCGTGAGCGAGAGCACCACGTGGTCGGGAATGCAGTTCGGCATCTTCACGGTGAGCGACATCACCCAGGACCCGACCGACGGCACCACGCCCAGTGAGGCGGAGAGGATCCGGGCGACGCTTCGGATCGCGAAGCACGCCGAGGAGGTGGGCCTGGATGTCTTCGCCCTCGGCGAGCACCACAACCCGCCGTTCTGGTCCTCGTCGCCCACGACGACGCTCGCGTACATCGCCGCGCAGACGGAGCGCCTCATCCTGTCGACCGCGACGACGCTCATCACCACGAACGACCCGGTGAAGATCGCCGAGGACTACGCGATGCTGCAGCATGTGTCGGGCGGGCGCACGGACCTCATGATCGGGCGCGGCAACACCGGCCCGGTGTACCCGTGGTTCGGCAAGGACATCCGCCAGGGCCTGCCGCTCGCGATCGAGAACTACAACCTGCTGCACCGCCTGTGGCGCGGGGACGTCGTGGACTGGGAGGGGCAGTTCCGCACGCCCCTGCAGGGATTCACCTCGACGCCGCGACCGCTCGACGGGGTTGCGCCGTTCGTCTGGCACGGCTCGATCCGCACGCCCGAGATCGCCGAGCAGGCCGCCTACTACGGCGACGGCTTCTTCGCGAACAACATCTTCTGGCCGAAGGAGCACTACCAGCGCCTGATCCAGCTGTACCGCCAGCGCTACGCCCACTACGGCCACGGCACGCCCGAGCAGGCGATCGTTGGGCTCGGCGGTCAGGTCTTCATGGCCGCGAAGTCGCAGGACGCCGTGAAGGCGTTCCGTCCGTACTTCGACAACGCGCCGGTCTACGGCCACGGGCCGTCGCTCGAGGACTTCAGCGAGATGACCCCGCTCACGGTGGGCTCGCCCCAGCAGGTCATCGACCGCTACGCCGCCATGCGCGACACCTACGGCGACTACCAGCGCCAGCTGTTCCTGATGGACCACGCCGGCCTGCCGCTGAAGACGGTGCTCGAGCAGCTCGACATCCTGGGCGGCGAGGTGGTCCCGGTGCTGCGCAAGGAGCTGCAGAAGAACCGTGCCCCCGAGGTTCCGGATGCCCCCACCCACGCCAACCTCGTGGCTGCGGCGTACGGCGGCGAGGCGCCGCGCCAGGCGGTGCCGGGGGCGAACCGCGGCGACAACCTCGTGGGAACCAGCCCGTACCAGGACGCAGTGCCGACGGCAGGCTCCGCCGCTGGGGCGCCCGCGGGTGCCGCGTTCGGCCTCGGCCGGAAGGAGGCGTGACATGACCGCTCGCCGCATCGCCGTGATCTCGGCGGGGCTGTCCAACCCGTCTTCGACCCGCATGCTCGCCGACCGGCTCGCCGCCGCGACGACGAAGCAGCTGTCGGAGCGCGGCATCGAGATCGAGGTCGACGTGTTCGAGCTGCGCGACTACGCGCACGACATCACGAACAACCTCTTGACGGGGTTCGCCCCGCCGGCTCTCGAGTCCGTGATCAACGCGGTCGTCTCGGCCGACGCGGTCATCGCAGTGACGCCGATCTTCTCCACGAGCTACTCGGGCTTGTTCAAGTCGTTCATCGACGTGCTCGACCCCGATGCCCTCACCGGCAAGCCCGTGCTGATCGGCGCGAATGCGGGCACCGCGCGCCACTCGCTCGCGATCGACTACGCGATCCGCCCGCTCTTCACCTACCTCCATGCCGAACCGGTCTCGACCGGCGTGTTCGCGGCGTCGAGCGACTGGGGAGCATCGGCCGACAACATCGCACCGCTCGCAGAGCGCATCGACCGGGGCGCGCGCGAGCTCGCCGAGGCGATCGCGCGTCGGGAGCCGGCGACGGACTCCGATCCGTTCGACCCCGACAACTACCTCGGTGAGGGACGCTCGTTCGGCCACCTGCTCGGCGGCCTCGCGGGGGAGTAGTCCTCAGCTCAGCACGATGTCCGCCGGAGCGCGGAGAGGACGCCATGCCGCCTCTCCGCGCACCGGCGCGCCGGGCCCGTCGAAGCGCGGCAGCACATCGGCCGCGACGAGCTCGCCGAGATCCACGCCCGAAAGCTCCTGGATGTCCGCGATCGGCACCTGGAAGGTGCGGAACGCTCCCAGTGCCGGCACCGCGAGTGCTCCCTGACTGACGTCGATGAGCTCCGACTGGTCGAGCAGGAAACCTGCCGCCGCAAGATGCGACGACCCGCCCTCCTGCGTCGCCCACGCGGCGACCTTGAAGAACCGGCGGGGGATCCGGATGCCGCGATACGGCGGATCGTCGTCGGCGAGAACCGGTGCCGTGAATACGCTGACGCGCTCGCCGGTCGTGTCGGCGAACTGCAGGACGTGGTCCTCGAGGCCGAGCCACAGCTCCTTCGACTGATTGAAGCTGCTCGCCTGCGGGGCGGCGTTGGGGTAGAAGAAGGTCGCCTCCATCGCCTCCCGCGCCTCGGCCGTCGACCCCCAACCCGGGTCGCGGCGTCGCACGAGATGCCCGCGATCCAGGTCGTTCGCGGCATACACCGCCGGCCCGGTCTGCTCGGCTGCGGGAACCCGCGCATCCAGCTGCCACTCGCCCGTGCGCGGCAGGTCGTGCAGCTCCGAGCCGTCGATGTTCACCGCCGTCACGACCGCGAGACGCCGCACCGGCTCGAGCAGGACGGTGAACCGCGGATACGCGAGATCGCGCACCTCGCGTCCGTCCGCAGGGCGGGGGAGCGGCAGCGGGATGCCGAGGAAGAGGTCGTCGTATGCGTCCGAGGTCACGTCTGTCACCGCTCCATCCTGGCGGCTCGTGGCGACAGGGACGCCGTCCCCCTCACGGGCGGCCACGCAGGCGACGGGCGAGCATCGCGTCGATCGTGAAGCCGATCCCGACCGCCAGCGCAACCGAGACGACCACCGCGAGGACCGGCCCGCCCGGGAGGATCGCTGCGATCGCCGCGCCGATCAGAGCCTGGTACGCCGACCAGGCGAGCGCAGCAAGCCCGGCGATGCCCAAGAAGCGCGGTGCGCTGACCCCGGCGGCGCCGGCGGTGAGATTCACGGCCAGCCGTGCGAACGGGATGAACCGCGCGGTGAAGAGCACGAGCGCGGCGCGACGCTCCAGCCGCGCGCGCGACCAGGCGAACGCGGCGCGGACGCGGGGCGTCCGCATCCAGCGCCAGCGTTCGAGTCCCACTGTCCGTCCTACGAGGTAGCACGCCGCATCGCCGGTGAGAGCGGCCACCCCTGCGACGACGATCACAGCCCCCACCGCGGGCTCGCCCTGCGACACCGCCAGCGCACCCAAGGCCGTCACCGCCGCCTCGCCGGGGACCACGACGAGGAACGCGTCGCCGAGCACCAGCACGAAGAGCAGCGGCAGCGCCCACGCGCTCTTCGCCACCTCGGTCAGCAGCTCGTCGATCACGTCTCCTTGCTAGTCGCCCGCTATGAACGGCGACGGAACGGGGCACGTCCGGTGACCTGACGCGGTGCATCGGGTGAACACTTGCGCGCGAGCGCCGGTTCGCGGCATCCTCCCGTGTCGGCGCCGTCACCCTGGAGGCGTGAGAGTCGCACTGCTCGCCGAATCGTTCCTGCCTCACATGAACGGGGTGACAGGGTCGGTGCTCCACGTCCTGCGCCATCTCGCCGCTGAGGGGCACGAGACGCTCGTCATCGCGCCGCGCGCCGGAGAGATCACGACCGACCTCCACGGCGCCCGGACCGAGCTGCTGCGCTCGGCGCCGCTGCCCTCGTATCCCGAGGTACGCGTCGTGTTCGCGCGCGCCGCACGGCTCACCGCGATCCTCCGCGACTTCCGGCCCGACGTCGTGCACCTGGCATCGCCGTTCGTGCTCGGCTGGCAGGGACTCGCGGCTGCCGATGCGCTCCACGTGCCTGCGGTTGCGGTGTATCAGACGGACGTGGTCGCGTACGCCGAGAAGTACGGGATGCCGCATGCCGCGGCGCTGGTGGGCCGCCACGTCGCCCGCCTGCACCGACGCGCCACCCTCACCCTCGCTCCGTCGACGGCCTCGCTGCAGCAACTCGAGGCGCTCGGCGTCGACCGCCTGCGCCGGTGGGGGCGCGGCGTCGACACCGCCTGCTTCGGGCCGGAGCGGCGCAGCGGCGCGTGGCGCGCGCGTGTCGCGCCGGGGAAGACGATCGTCGGCTACGTCGGTCGCCTCGCCCCCGAGAAGCAGGTCGAGGATCTCGCGGCGCTCGCGCGCCTCGACGGCACGCGCCTCGTGATCGTCGGCGACGGGCCGGCCCGGCAGGCGCTCGAGCGCGCGCTGCCCGATGCCGTGTTCACCGGACACCTCACCGGCGACGCGCTCGCCGAGGCGCTGGCGAGCTTCGACGTGTTCGTGCATCCCGGCGAGAGCGAGACGTTCGGCCAGACGATCCAGGAGGCGCTCGCCAGCGGCGTTCCCGTGGTGGCGACCGGGATCGGGGGACCGGTCGACCTGGTGCGCTCGAGCGTCGACGGCTGGCTCTACCGCCCGGGCGATCTGCGCGACCTGCGGGCCCGCGTGGCCGACCTGGTCGGCGACGCGGGCAAGCGGCGCGCGTTCGCGGCATCCGCTCACGAATCAGTGCGCCACCGCACGTGGGACGCCCTGTGCGGCCAGCTCGTCGAGCACTACGAGGACGCGCGGATGCTGCGCCCCATCGACGACGCACTGCGCCGGCGTGCCGGCATCCGCCCGTTCACGCCGTCCGCCGGGGCGGCGGTGCGACCGCGGTGGTCGCGGTACGTCGCCCTCGGCGACTCGCTCACCGAGGGCCTCTGCGACACGTCGCGGATGCCTGCTGGACAGCACCGCGGATGGGCGGATCGGCTGGCGCAGCTGCTCGCGCACGAGTCATCCGAAGCGGGACCCTTCCGCTACGCGAACCTTGCCGTGCGCAGTCGTCGCGTGCGCCATCTGACGGCCGAACAGCTTCCGCAGGCCCTGGCGCTGCGCCCAGACCTCGTGTCGATCCTCATGGGCGCCAACGACCTCGTCGGCCGACGTGTCGACATCGCGCGGCTGGCGGCCGAGCTCGAGGAATCAGTTCGTGCACTGCGCGACGCCGGCATCGACGTGCTGCTGGTGACACCGTTCCTTCCGCGTCGGCGTGCCGCCGTGGTGTTCGAGCGGAGGTTCGCCGCGTTCGCCTCCGAGTTGCGCCGGATCGCCGCCGATACCGGTGCGATGCTGCTCGACCTCGACGCGATCCCCGCAATCGGGAACCTCGACCTCTGGGCGTACGACCGGGTCCACCTGCGCTCGCGCGGCCACCGGTTCCTCGCGTATCGCGCCGCCGAGGTGCTCGGCGTCCCCGACGCCGAGGCGCTCGGCGGGCTCGATGCGGCTCTTCACGCCGATGACGACCCCGTGGTGCACGGAACCTGGCTCAGCAGGGACCTGCTCCCGTGGGTCTGGCGCCGCCTCCGCGGGCGCACGGCGGGAGACGGCATCGCGCCCAAGCACTCCGACTACATCGTCATCGGCGGCCGCGGCGACGTGCGCGCACCGACACGCGCGTCGTGAGGGCGTCCGTCCCGCGTCGATGCGAGAGGCCGGGCGGCCGTGCTGATCGGATCGTGGGCGGGGGGCGACCTCGGCTTTCGCGCTGAGCGCCGACCCCTCAGGCATGCGGTAGAGTGGTCCCCGATAGGCGAACTCTCATTCGTCTCGCCCCGGCTGTGTGGTAACGGTCGGGGCTTCCTCTTTTCCGGCGCAGGCGCCGTCTCGCCGACGCGACCCCGAATCCGTCCGTGCGCGCCGCGGGAACGCCTGCCGCACACCCAGCGCCGGCACGTGCAGCGGCGGGAACGCTAGGCCGGCTGGCGTCGGTGGAGGTGCCGGCGGATCACCCCGTGGTGGATCGTGCGGCGCGACAGCACGGCCGCGCCGAAGAAGCAGAGCGCGCCGATCGCGGTGCCGAGGTTCGTCCACTGCACGCTGACGAGCTCGCCCGTGGACGGCACGACGTAGGCCGCGACCGCGGAGACGGCGAATGCGATCGACCCCAGCATGCCGAGCCCCGTGCCGTGCCAGGTGCGGGCGTCGCGGTCCCACAGCCGTTCGCGCCCGCGGGTCGCCTCGACCGCCAGAAAGCTCGACACCAGGAACGCCAGCGACCCCCACGCATCGGGGCGCCATCCGACCCCCACGGCGTCGGGGCGGGCCATGGCGGCGAGCAGCGCGACCAGCGTCGAGGCGTTGAAGAGCAGCGTCCCGGCGAACTGGATCGCGGCGGACCACCAGTCGGCGCGGTCGGGCCGGCTCGTGTGCTCCCTCGGCGGGCGTCGTCCGCTGAGGAGCAGCTGGATCAGTGCCGCGACGGTGAAGAACACCGAGCCGACGAAGAAGGTGACGCCCGTCCACACGGCCCCGGCCCACTGCGCGTACGCGGGCAGTGCGCCGGCGAAGAAGCAGAGCGAGCCGATCGCGAAGCCCCACGCCTCACGCCGCAGCCGCCTCACGCGGACAGGCGCCGCCTCGGGCGTCGCGTCTTCTGCCCGGGCATCGCCTGCCGGAGGGCTGTCGTCACGCCTCTGCGGCGCGCCGTCGCTCACGCGTCGGGGTCGATCGCGCCGGACTCGACCGCCGCTTCGCGCTCCTCGAGGTCGAGCTCGTCGACCTGCTTCTCGACCGACTCCATCGGGTCGAGCGTCGCGGGCGGCAGCTCGAACTCCGCGTCGTCGTCGAGCGGGACGTCCCGGTCGTCGTCGGGGATCCGCTCACGGAAGTCGCTCATCGCCCGCCTCCGATCGTCAGCCGCTCTTGCGGCGGAACTCGCGCTTGGTCACGGCGCCGTGCGTCCCGTGGATCGAGGACTCGCCGTCCAGGTGCGACTCCCCGTCGCGGTGCTGCGCGTTCTTCTTGTCGAGTGCTTCCTTGAACTTGCGCTTCATCTCATCGGATGCCGCGCCCGCCGGCTTCTCGTCGGTGCTCATGACTCCCACCCTACGCACGCCCGACGATGATGTCATTCGGTGTTTCCCCCGCCTCCGGCCGACCGTGGGGCCGGGACGGGTACCACTGATAGGATCGGACAGGCTGCCCTCGGGCATCCGCTCAATTCAACATGAGCTCACGGAGCAGGCCGGCAGCTAGCTGGTCCCCTGTGGTGGTCTCCTCGTCGCATCGGCGCCGGGTGGATTTCTACTGGTGGCCAGTGCTGGCGCGAATCGCGGCAAGGCCGCGCGCCGAGATCTGCCTGTTCCTGCTCCTTCGCACAAGCTCGTGCGCGAAACGCGCGTGCGAGCCTAAACAAAGAAGGAGAGACCTCTTGGAAGGTCCTGAAATCACCGCCGCTGAAGCCGTTCTCGACAACGGCCGCTTCGGCACCCGCACCGTCCGGTTCGAGACCGGACGACTCGCGCAGCAGGCGCAGGGCGCGGTCGCCGCGTACCTCGACGAGGAGACGATGCTCCTCTCGGCCACCAGCGCGAGCAAGCAGCCCCGCGAGGGCTTCGACTTCTTCCCGCTGACCGTCGACGTCGAAGAGCGCTCGTACGCCGCGGGCAAGATCCCCGGCTCGTTCTTCCGCCGCGAGGGTCGCCCCTCGACCGAGGCCATCCTGGTGTGCCGTCTCATCGACCGCCCGCTGCGCCCGTCGTTCGTCGACGGCCTCCGCAACGAGGTGCAGATCGTCGTGACCGTGCTCTCGATCGCGCCGGGCGAGTTCTACGACGCGCTCGCGATCAACGCGGCCTCGCTGTCGACGCAGATCTCGGGTCTGCCGTTCTCCGGCCCCATCGCCGGTGTGCGCCTCGCGCTCATCCCCGGCCACGGCGAGCACGGCGACCAGTGGATCGCGTTCCCGACCGTGTCGCAGCTCGAGGAGGCCGTCTTCGACCTCATCGTCGCCGGTCGCGTCATCACCGACGCCGACGGCAACGAAGATGTCGCGATCATGATGGTCGAGGCCGAGGCCACCGAGGGTTCGTGGAACCTCATCAAGGCGGGCGCGGTCAAGCCCAGCGAGCAGGTCGTGGCCGAGGGCCTCGAGGCCTCGAAGCCCTTCATCAAGCAGCTGGTCGCCGCGCAGAACGTCGTCGCGAACACGGCGGCCAAGGAGATCAAGCAGTTCCCGGTCTTCCTGCCCTACAGCCAGCAGACCTACGACTTCGTCGCCCACCGCGCGTACGACAAGCTCGTCCCGATCTACCAGATCGCCGACAAGCAGGATCGCCAGAACGCCGATGACGAGCTGAAGGATGCCGTCAAGGCAGAGCTCCTCGCCGCGGTCGAGTCCGGCGAGCTGCCGGCTGTCGCGACGCTCGAGTTCTCGGCGGCCTACAAGTCGGTCACCAAGAAGATCGTGCGCGGTCGCATCCTCGCAGAGGGCGTCCGCATGGACGGCCGCGGCCTGGCCGACATCCGTCCGCTCGACGCCGAGGTGCAGGTCATCCCGCGCGTCCACGGCTCTGCGATCTTCCAGCGCGGTGAGACCCAGATCCTGGGCGTCACGACGCTGAACATGCTCAAGATGGAGCAGCAGATCGACTCGCTGTCGCCCGTCACGCACAAGCGCTACATGCACCACTACAACTTCCCGCCCTACTCGACCGGTGAGACCGGCCGTGTCGGGTCGCCGAAGCGTCGCGAGATCGGGCACGGCTTCCTCGCCGAGCGCGCGCTCGTGCCGGTGCTGCCCAGCCGCGAGGAGTTCCCGTACGCGATCCGCCAGGTGTCCGAGGCTCTCGGCTCCAACGGCTCGACGTCGATGGGCTCGGTCTGCGCGTCCACGCTCTCGCTCCTGAACGCGGGTGTGCCGCTGCGTGCCCCCGTCGCCGGAATCGCGATGGGTCTCGTGTCGGACGAGGTCGACGGGCAGACGCGCTACGCCGCGCTGACCGACATCCTCGGCGCCGAGGACGCCCTCGGCGACATGGACTTCAAGGTCGCCGGCACGAGCGAGTTCGTCACGGCGATCCAGCTCGACACGAAGCTCGACGGCATCCCGTCGTCGGTGCTGACCGCCGCGCTGCAGCAGGCCCGCGACGCCCGCCTGACGATCCTCGGCGTGCTCAACGCCGCGATCGACGCTCCGGACGAGATGGCGCCCACCGCACCGCGCGTCATCAGCGTGCAGATCCCGGTCGACAAGATCGGCGAGCTGATCGGCCCGAAGGGCAAGACGATCAACGCGATCCAGGACGAGACCGGTGCGCAGATCTCCATCGAGGAGGACGGCACCGTCTACATCGGCGCGACCGACGGCCCGTCGGCCGAGGCCGCCCGTGCCCAGGTCAACGCGATCGCCAACCCCACCAACCCGGAGGTCGGCGAGCAGTTCCTCGGAACCGTCGTGAAGATCGCGACGTTCGGCGCGTTCATCTCGCTCCTGCCGGGCAAGGACGGACTGCTGCACGTCAGCGAGGTCCGCAAGCTCGCCGGTGGCAAGCGCGTGGAGAACGTCGAGGACGTGCTCAACGTCGGTCAGAAGATCCTCGTTAAGATCACGAAGATCGACGACCGCGGCAAGCTCTCGCTCGAGCCGGTGCTCGAGGAGCCCGCCGATCAGGAGGGTCGCTCCGCCGCCAGCGAGGGCCCGGAGGCTCCTGCCGAAGGCTGAACGGTCCCGCCGGACGGCCCGTCCGACCGCTGAATCCGTTCGGCGATGAAGCGGGCCGCAGGTTCACGGATGCCCGTCCCTCACCGAGGGGCGGGCATCCGTCGTCCGGTCGGCAGAATGCTCGGCGCGTCCCCCGAAAGGGGGACAGAACCCCAAGGATCAACGGTTCGTGATGAAACCGTTATGTAATGTTTATCGACAGTTCGCCTCAGTGACCGGCGCGCTGTCCGGACTGTCCTAGCCTGTGAGTACGCGCCGGGGGGCGCGCGGACAGTGATCACGAAAGCTCCGCGGGGCAGTCGTGGGGGGTGGGACATGGCTTACTTCGGCGTTGACTCGACGCTCCCACCGGCGAGCCCGGATGCTGCCGCAGCCGCTGCCGCGTCTCAGACCGCAGTACGCGGCCCGCATCCGTCGGCACCGATCCCCGTTCAGGGTCCCGCCGTGGGCAACGGCATCCGCGTCGCGCTCGGCGAGAGCGGCGCCGACGTGTTCCCATTGATCCTCGGCGGCGCGGAGTTCGGATGGAACGTCGACCTGGAGTCGAGCCACGCGATCCTCGACGCCTACACCGAACTCGGCGGCAACGCGGTGCACACCGCCGACAGCTATTCGAGCGGCCGCAGTGAGCACATCATCGGCCAGTGGCTCCAGTCCCGCGGCCTGCGTGACGACATCGTCCTCGCGGTGCGCGTCGGCGGTCACGCCGACAACCCGGGACTCGGCCCCGTGAACCTGGTCCGCGCCGTCGAGGCGTCGCTGACGCGTCTGCGCACCGACCGGATCGACGTGCTCTACCTCGATGCGACGACCGATCCCGGCTCGTCGCTCGAAGACACCCTGGCCACGGCGGAGTGGCTGGTCGAGGCCGGCAAGGTGCGAGCGCTCGGCGTGATCGGCTACACCGCCGCACAGCTGGTCGAGGCGCGCATCCTCGCCTCCGCGGGCTACCCGCGCATCACCGTGCTCGACGTGCCCTTCAACGTGCTGCGGCGGCACGAGTTCGACGCCGACCTGCGCCTCGTGGCGGGAGCCCAGGGCATGGTCGTGACGCCGTCGCACGCCCTGGAGCACGGCTTCCTCGCCGGCCGGCAGCGGTCCAAGCTCCGCGGTGCCCTGTCAGTGCGCGGCGCGCAGCTGGCGGCGAACCTGAATCGTCGCGGCAGTCGTACGCTGCGGGCGCTTGACACGGTCGGCGCCGAGCTCGGTGTTCCCGACGCGGCCGTGGCGATGGCGTGGCTGCTCGCGCAGAAGCTCGTCGTCGCGCCCATCGTCAACGCCTACGCGCCGCAGCACGTCGAAGAGCTCGTGCAGGGGGTCGGCGTCCGCCTCAGCCGCGCTCAGCTGTCCGACATCGCGCGCGCCTCGGAGTAGCCCCAGGCGGCGGTGCCGGCCGCATCCGACGCGCCCGTCCACAGGCTCATGGGCCACGGCGCCGACGTGTCGTAGTGTGGATGAGGTGCCTTTCCCCCAGGCATGTGACCCCCGACGGAGTGAGCTGCGTGACGCACTACATCTATCTCGTGCGGCACGGTGAACATCAGGACGCCCAGCACGGACTGGTCGACGGGCCCCTTTCGCCGCGCGGGCGCCGACAGGCGGCCCTGCTCGCTGATCGCCTCTCAGGAGTGCCGTTCGACGCGGTGTGGCACTCACCGCTCGAACGGGCGAGTCAGACGGCGCGCGCGGTCGCGGAGAGGATGCCGTCGCTGTCGCCCGAGCCGTCGGCACTCCTGTTCGACTGCGTGCCGACCGGCATGACCGACGAGACGCCCGCGGCGTTCGAGCCGTTCTTCGGCTCGGTCACCGAGGCCGAGGTCGAGGCAGGCCGCGCGCAGATGTCCGACGCCACCAGCGAGTTCCTGGCCCGCAAGCGCGGGGAGGTGCACGAGCTGCTGATCACCCACAACTTCGTCATCGCCTGGTTCGTGCGCGAAGTGCTGCAGGCGCCGGACTGGCGGTGGATGACGCTGAACCAGGCCCACTGCGGTCTGAGCGTCATCGCGCAGAAGCAGGGGCGTCCGTGGACGCTGCTGTCGCACAACGACATGGCTCACCTGCCCGTGGAGCTGCGCACCGGCCTGCCCGAGGTCTATCCGGTCTGAGCGACCGTCCCGTTCAGAGCGCCTTGCCGTACCAGCGGGAGGCGTTGGGATTGTCGTTGTAGGGCTCGATGGCCGCGAAGCCGGTGCGCGCATAGAGGGCGCCGGCCGCCTCGAGGGAGTGGTGCGTATCGAGCACGAGCTCGGCCGCGCCGAAGTCGCGCGCGCGCCGCTCCAGGTCTTCGACGAGCAGGCGGCCCCAGCCGCGGCCGCGCGTGACCGGACGAAGGTAGAGGTGCTTGAGTTCGTAGCGGGTGCCGAGCGGCCCCTCCGGGATGAGACGGATGCCGCCGCATCCCTGTGCGCCGCCCTCGTCGTCGTCGAGCACGACGAAGACGCCGGCGGGCGGCAGGAACGCTGCCGGATCGGGGAAGGTCGTGCGGTACGAGACGCCCTGGACCGCGAACCCTTCGGTCCGGACCTGGAAGTACTCGGCCAGCAGGGCGTGAGCATCGGGTGCGTCGACGGGGGAGGAGCGCAGTTTCACCACCCTTCCAGGGTAGGCGCCGGCGCGGCCGCCGCCGGCCGGAGCCCTCTTCGGGCGCCGCCTAGGATGGATCCATGACGACACGCGTGGCCATCGTGGGCGGCACCGGGAAGCTCGGCGCGATCATCCGCGACGCGGTCGAGGCCGAGCCCGGGTTCGAGGTCGCGGGCGTGCTGTCGTCGCGATCCGAGCTGTCCGAGCTCGACGGCGCCGACCTCGTGGTCGACGCGTCGACGCCGGCAGTGTCCATCGACGTGGTGCGTGCGGCGATCGAGCGTGGCATCAACGTGCTGGTCGGCACCTCCGGCTGGTCGGCCGAGCGCATCGCGCTCGTGCGCCCGCTGGTCGAGGCAGCCGGCACCGGCGTGGTGTTCATTCCCAACTTCTCGATCGGGTCGGTGCTCGGTTCGGCACTCGCTGCGGCGGCGGCCCCCTTCTTCCCCTCGATCGAGATCGTCGAGGCGCACCGCGAGACCAAGATCGACTCGCCGAGCGGTACGGCCGTGCGCACCGCGGAACTGATCGCGGCCGCACGGACGTCGGTCGGGCCGGTCGAGTCGCCCCACGTCGACCAGCGTGCCCGCGGGCAGCAGGTCGCGAGCGTGCCGATCCACTCGCTGCGGCGGCCCGGCGTCATCGCCCGGCAGGAGACGATCCTCTCCGGGGCGGGGGAGTCGCTCACCATCGTGCACGACACGGTGGAGCCGGCGCAGGCGTATGGTCCCGGCATCCGTCTCGCTCTGGCGGCAGCCCGCGACGCGACCGGTGTGACGGTCGGCCTCGACAGCCTCATCGACATCGGCATCGGTGGCCGCCGGGTCGCGGTAGACGCGCCTCCCGTCGAGGAGGACGGGGTACCCGGCCAGGTCGCCCGCGCGACAGGCGCATGACCGCCCGCATCGGCGTCGTCGTCATGGCGGCGCTGCTCGCGCTGTACATCGTGCTCGTCGGCCAACGGGCATGGCTGCTGGTCCTCAGCGGCGATCCCGTCGGCATCGCGATGGGCGTCGCCCTCGTCGTCCTGCCGGTCATCGCCGCGTGGGCGCTCGGCCGCGAACTGTGGTTCGGCGTGCGCGCACAGCAGCTCGGCCGCCGTCTGGAGGCAGAGGGTGGGCTCCCGGCCGATGAGGTGACGGTGCGTCCGAGCGGGCGTGTGATGCGCGAGGACGGGGATGCCGTCTTCCCGGCGTACCGCGCCGACGCCGAGGCGCACCCGGATGACTGGCGGGCCTGGTACCGGCTGGGGCTCGCCTACGACGCCGCCGGCGATCGGCGTCGTGCCCGCGAGGCGGTGCGCAAAGCCATCCGCCTCGAGCCCGCCGACCGATCTCGAGACGCCGGCTGACGCCTCGCTCGCTCGCGCCCCCAAGGGATAACGCGGGGGAGCCGGTCAGGCCGCCGCAGGTACGGCGGCCGCCACCGCGTCCTCCACGGTCGAGTGGGTGAACTCGAACCCCGACTGCAGGAGCGCCTCGGGGACGACGTGCGCGTCCGAGGTCAGGAGCGCGTCGGTCGCATCGGGACCGAGCACCAGCTTCATGCCCCACACCGGCGCGCGCAGCAGGAACGGGCGGTTCATCCGCACCGCGAGAGCGAAGCCGAGGTCGTTCGCCGTGGCGCGCGTGGGGCCTGCGAGATTCACGGGGCCGGTCAGCCGCGCGTCGATGACGTGGCGGATGGCGCGCACCTCGTCCTCCAGCGAGATCCACGGCCATACCTGCGTCCCCCGGCCGATCGGGCCTGCGAGTCCGGCCTTGGTGAGCAGGAGCAGCGGCTTCAGCACCCCGCGCGGGTGCACGATCGGAGCGGTGCGGAGGACGGCCACCGCGGCATCCGCTCCCGCGCCGAATGCCGCGGCCTCCCACTCGCCGCAGAGGTCCGCGAGGAACGACTCGCCCCGGCGGGCATCCTCGGCGAGCCGTGCACCGGGTCGCGAGCCGTAGTAGCCGACCGCCGATGCCGAGACGAAATGGGGAGCGTCCGTGCCCAGGTCGCGCACCGCCCGGGCCAGAGCGCGCGTCGGCGCGATGCGCGACCACAGCAGGGTGTTCTTGTAGCTTCCGGTCCAGGGGAACCGGCCGATACTCGCGCCGTTCAGACCGACGACGGCGACGGCGCCCGCCAGTACGGCGGGATCGAGCGGCTCCGCGTTCGTGAGCCACTCGACTTCATCGGCGGCTTCGGCAGGCCGACGCACCAGAGTCGTGACCGTGAACCCGTCGGTCCGGAGGCTCTCGACGAGCGCCTCGCCGACGAGTCCGGACGCTCCCGCCACGACGACCCGCCGGCCGTCATCGGAGGAGGCGGCTTCAGGCAAGCGTCGCCTCGAGGGTGATCTCGATGCCCGCGAGTGCCTGCGAGACCGGGCACCCGGCCTTCGCGCCCTGCGCGATGCGCTCGAAGTCCTCGGGCTCGATGCCCGGCACGACCGCGTTGACGTTGAGGTGGCTGCCCGTGATCCCGGTGCCCGGCTTGAAGGTCACCGAGGCGGTGGTGTCGATCGAGTCCGGGGGAGTGCCGTTCTCGGCGAGCGCCAGCGAGAGGGCCATGCTGAAGCACGACGAATGCGCCGCGGCGAGGAGCTCCTCGGGAGTCGTGACCGAGGTCGATCCCTCGCTGCGCGCCTTCCAGTTGACGGGGTAGCTGCCGAGGCCCGACGACACGAGGCTGACCTCCCCGGCCCCGTCGAACAGTGCGCCCTTCCAGGCGGTGGTGGCTTCGCTGGTGACAGTCATGAGGGCCTCCTCGCTCGCGGTGCGCCCGGGTCGTGGGCGTCTCGCGTCAGCCTAAAGCGTCGGATGCCGCGCCGCGACGGTTCGCCCGGCTCGTGTCGCGACCTTCGTGCCTTTTCGAGCGAGGGCGTCAGGCGGACGCCGGGCGGGCGCGCCCGATGACGCCGGCGCGCTGGAGCAGCAGATACAGCTGGCAGCCGAGGCAGAGCCCGAAGACCGCATTCAGGAAGGCGGCGACGAACGCCGCCGCGGCGGCGATGGTGAGCGCCCACGGGACGCCGAGCAGATGCAGAACGAGCCCGACGACGGAGACGAACAAGCCCACACCCTGCGCGAAGCGCGGCGGGCGCGGGTCTTCGAGTTCCTTCGGGGGCGCCAGTCGCGGGGCGACGGCCTTGCGGTACAGCGCGCCCCAGGGCGCGGTCCGCGGCGATACGACGCCCCACAGGAAGAGGAGCGCGATTACGAGCAGGAGGAGGAAGGCGGGGTCGAGGAAGCGCTGCAGCGGGGACACGAACGTGATGAGCCACGGGGTGCCGCCGGCGACGAAGATGAAGTCGACCGGCTCGCCGAAGCCGAAGAACCCGAAGGGCGCCGGGTCGAAAAGCTGCGCCGTCGACAGTCCGGTGAGCCCCAGGAAGACGTCGACCAGCAGCAGCACGGCGGTGATGCCGGCGACGAAGCGCGGACCGCGGGGGTCGATACCGCGCGCGGCCGCGGCTGGGCCCACGCGCCCGGAGGCTCCGGACGACGCGCCAGCGGCGTCTGGAGGGGGCGTGGGGACCCCGTCAGACATTCGCGTCCTCCGCGATCAGCCGGTTGAGCTCGAGCTCGAGCACGTCGCGGCTCGGGGCGCCGCCGAAACGCGTCTGCACGACGCCGTCGCGGTCGAGGACGAGCGTGGTCGGCGTCTGCAGCACATGGAAGTGCTTGGCGATGTCGGGGCGGTGCGTGAGATCGATGTCGAGGTGGCGCACGCCGTCGTGCCCGTCGGCGATCTGCGAGAGCGTGCGATGGACCCCGGGGCAGCGCGCGCACATCTCGGTGCTGAACTGCAGGAGCGTTGCGACTTCTCCGAGTCCGTCGGCGCCCAGGCGGGCGGGTTCGATCACCTCGTGCTCGACGTTGTGACGGGCGCGGGGCTGACGCCAGCTCACGAAGACACCGAGTGCCACCGTCGCCGCAAGAAGCACAGCAAGGGTGATGAGCGCTCCGACCAGGGTCACAGCAGATCAGGCTAACCGTTTTCCGCGGTCGGTGGGCCGCACGTGTGGATATGTCGCGTTCGCCGTAACACGGCGATGGTGTCCGCCGTCAGCGGCGCGGCCGCGACCCGGGCGTCGGGAGCCGCGGGTATCGTGGCAGCCGTGACGACGCCGATCCCGACCCCGTACGAGGACCTGCTGCGAGACGTGCTCGAGAACGGCACGCACAAGGACGACCGCACCGGCACCGGCACCACCAGTGCCTTCGGGCGCCAGATCCGCTTCGACCTCTCGCAGGGCTTCCCCCTCATCACCACCAAGCGCGTGCACTTCAAGTCGATCGCGTACGAGCTGCTGTGGTTCCTCCGCGGTGAGTCCAACGTCGCCTGGCTGCAGGAGAACGGCGTCACGATCTGGGACGAATGGGCGGATGCCGCGGGCGAGCTCGGCCCGGTCTACGGCGTGCAGTGGCGGTCGTGGCCGACGCCGTCGGGGGAGCACATCGATCAGATCGCGCTCGTGCTCGATCAGATCCGCGCGAACCCGGACTCCCGGCGCCTGATCGTCTCGGCCTGGAATCCCGCCGACATCCCCGACATGGCCCTCGCCCCGTGCCACGCGCTCTTCCAGTTCTACGTCGCCGACGGCAAGCTGTCGTGTCAGCTCTATCAGCGCAGCGCCGACCTGTTCCTCGGCGTGCCGTTCAACATCGCGTCCTACGCGCTGCTGACCGTCATGGTCGCGCAGCAAGCAGGTCTCGAGCCGGGGGACTTCGTCTGGACCGGCGGCGACTGCCACATCTACGACAACCACCTCGAGCAGGTGCGCGAGCAGCTGACCCGCGAACCCTACCCGTACCCGACGCTGCGCATCGCGCGCACTCCGGAGTCGATCTTCGACTACCGCTACGACGACTTCGTGGTCGAGGACTACCAGCACCACCCCGCGATCCGCGGCGCCGTCGCGGTATGACCGCGTCGATCGGCCTGATCTGGGCGGAGGCGCACCACGGCATCATCGGCGCCCAGGGCGGCATGCCGTGGCACGTTCCCGAAGACCTCGCCCACTTCAAGGAGCTCACCCTCGGGGCGCCCGTGGTCATGGGCCGTCGCACCTGGGAGTCGTTCCCGGCTCGATTCCGTCCCCTGCCAGGTCGGCGGAACATCGTGATCACCCGTCAGGAGGAGTGGGCGGATGACGGCGCCGAGCGCGCCGGCTCGCTCGAGGCCGCACTGGCGCTGGCCGCCGAGGGCGACCCGGAGCGGATCTGGGTGATCGGCGGCGGACAGCTCTTCCTCGACGCGATCGAGCTCGCGGATCTCCTCGAGGTCACCGAGCTCGACCTCGAGGTGGCCGGCGACACCCGCGCGCCCGACCGCGCCGGCTGGCGCACGGCGTCGACGGATCCGGCCGAGGGCTGGCGCACCTCGAGCTCCGGCATCCGCTATCGGTTCGTGCGAATGGTGCCCCCTGAGCACCGCGCCGGACGCCCTCGCCCCTAGGCTGGCGCGCATGGCGAAAACGGCGCTCATCACCGGTGCGAGCTCGGGGCTCGGCGCGGAATACGCGAGGCAGCTGGCCGCGAAGGGCGCCGACCTGGTGCTCGTGGCCCGCGATCGGCAGGCGCTCGAGCGGCTCGCGACCGGGCTGCGGTCCACATACGGAGTCGAAGTCGAGGTCGTCGTCGCGGACCTGCTGAAGCCCCGCCACCGCGAGAAGGTCGAGGCCCGTGTGGCGGACGAGGCCCAGCCGATCGAGATCCTCGTCAACAACGCCGGATTCGGACTGCCGCTGGCCTTCGAGGCCAACGACATCGAGGACGAGGTCCGCCATCTGCACCTGCACGTCGAGGTGCCTATGCGGCTGACGCACGCCGCGCTGGGCGGGATGCTGGCGCGCGGCCACGGGCGGATCGTGAACGTCGCGTCGGTCGCGGCATTCATCCCGCGGTCCACCTACGGAGCGTGCAAGGGCTGGCTCGTGAGCTTCAGCCGCTGGGCGAACGGGCGCTACGCGCCACGTGGGGTGACCGTCACGGCCGTGTGCCCGGGGTACACGCACACGAACTTCCACGAGCGCCTCGGGCTCGCCCCCGGTGAGGAGGGCGTCTCCGACCTGATGTGGCTCGATGCGCGGGACGTCGTCGCCGAGTCCCTGCGCGACGTCGCCCGCGGCCGAGCGGTGTCGATTCCGTCGCGCCGCTACAAGATCCTCGTCGGGCTCGCGCGCTTCGCGCCGCCGTCGCTGGCGGCGCGCATCGGCGAGCGCGGCCGGTAGACGCCTGACGACAGCCGGACAGGCTGCGGGAGGGGTGGCGGGCCCCGAGCCGATAACCTGAAGGCATGACGCATACGGGCAACCCCTTCGGACAGGTGCTCGTCGCGCTCGTCACCCCCATGACGGCCGACGGCGAGGTCGATTGGCCCTCTGTCGAGAAGCACATCGACGACGTCATCACCGCGGGAGCCGATGGCATCGTCGTGACCGGCACCACGGGTGAGACGTCGACGCTCACCGACGCGGAGAAGATCCGTCTCGTCCAGGTGGGCAAGGACGTCTCGGCGGGACGGGCGAAGATCATCACGGGTGGCGGGTCGAACGAGACCGCCCATGCGATCGAGCTCTACAAGGCCAGTGAGAAGGTCGGCGCAGACGGCCTCATGATCGTCACGCCGTACTACAACAAGCCCACGCAGGCCGGCATCCTCACGCACTTCCGTCTCGTCGCCGACGCGACCGATCTGCCGGTCATCCTCTACGACATCCCGGGCCGCACCGGCGTGCCGATCAAGTACGAGACGATCCTGCGGCTCGCCAAGCACCCCAACATCCTCGCGATCAAAGACGCCAAGGGCGATTTCAGCGAGGTCAGCCGCGTGCTGAACCAGACCGACCTGATGTACTTCTCGGGCGACGACGTGAACGTGCTGCCGCACCTCGCCATCGGGGCGACCGGGCTCATCGGCGTGACGGCGAACATCGCGCCCGCCCCGTACCGCGCGATCGTCGACGCCGTGAACGCCGGCGATCTGAAGACCGCGACCGCGGCACACCGCCAGCTCGAGCCGCTCGTGCGCGCGGTCATGACGCACGTGCCCGGCACGGTGTCGGCGAAGTACATCCTCCACGGCCTCGGACGCATCGGCAGCCCGCGCGTGCGCCTGCCGCTGGTGGGCCCGGAGGAGTGGGAGGCCGCCATGATCGAGGACGAACTGGCCCTCGTGACCGACGTGCCCGGCGCAGACTTCTCGAACTTCCGCCCCGACCGCAACGCCGCCGCCGGCGGTGCCCTGCCGAAGGTCTCAGGCACCACGAGATGACGAAGTGCCGTCGCC